>DCVL01000033.1 GCA_002328035.1 Geobacter sp. UBA2189 | reverse complement strand
TTATATACCTTTATACTTTTTGGCTGCTGGTTGCTGGGGAAGATCCTGCTGCCTTTCCTCTCGCCCATTGCGTGGGCTCTTGTCATAGGGATAATAACCTTCCCGGCCTATAATAAACTTCTGTTTTTTTTGAATCAGCGGGAAGGGCGTGCAGCAGCCGTTATGACCCTTGCGGTTACCCTCCTTTTTGTATTACCGGTAATAACCCTGCTCTCTGTGCTTGCTCAGGAAGTGGCGGATCTCTACAGCTTGATAAGTGACAGAATTAACAGTGGCGGCGCAGAGCAGATGTTTAAGCAGTGGATGGCGGATCCACGTCTTTCCCCATACCTTGTGAGACTAAAAGAACTGCTTGGAGATAGCAACTTCAACATCAGTGAGAGTCTGATGGCGAATTCAAAAGAGGGGCTTTCACGCCTGATGCAGTTTTTGACCTCGATCCTCACTAACTCTTTTGGCTTTCTTGTCGATCTGGTATTCATGCTGTTTGTCCTGTTTTTTGTCTATCTTGATGGTAAAAAGGCGTTTATATGGCTTAAACGGGTATTGCCTGTCGAGGAAAATCTTCAGAAGAAGCTATCTCTGGTTGTTCAAAACGTCCTGTCAGGATTTATATTCGGCACTATACTTACCTGCATTGTTCAGGGGGTTCTTGCCGGTGGAGCCTACCTGATATTTGGTCTTCCATCACCTTTATTACTGGCTGCTCTTACTGCCATTGGCGGCCTGATACCTTTGGTTGGCACAGCACTTATCTGGCTGCCTGCTGCAATCTATCTGTACATAAAGGGCTCTGCTATAAAGGCGATCATTATGATATTATGGGGTTTTTTCGCTGTGGGGATGTCGGATAATATTGTTAAGCCTCTTTTTATGAGCAGCAGGGTCACCCTGCCTATTCTGCCCATCATGATCGGAGCTTTTGGCGGTTTGGCAGCATTTGGTGTCCTTGGGGCAATCTTTGGTCCTTTACTGCTTGCAATTCTTTATGAACTTTATATTGTAGAGCCTGTTGAAGAAGTTTCTGCTATTTCAGAGTAAGGGAGTCACCTGATGTTGAATGTTGCTATTGTGGGAGCCAGCGGCTACACCGGTCTTGAGCTGATCCGCCTGCTTGATCGCCATCCGGAGGTGCGGATAAGCTGCGTTACATCCGAGCAGAGCGCCGGAAAGAGGATCTCTGATATATTTCCAACCTTGCGTGGCCGATCTGATCTGCTTCTTGAACCGCTTGATTCAACCGCTGTAAATGCAAAGGCAGATCTGGTATTTACCGCGCTGCCACATCAGGCTGCCATGGCTGTTGTGCCTGATTTTCTTGCCGCAGGGAAAAAGGTGGTGGATCTTTCTGCGGACTACAGGCTGCATGATGCAGATGTATATGCGGAATGGTATCAGCCGCATATAAATGCGGAACTCTTGCCGGAGGCGATTTACGGTCTGCCTGAACTAAGGCGAGACAAGATCAGGACTGCACGTCTTGTCGCAAACCCGGGCTGCTATCCAACAAGTGTAATACTTGGACTGAAGCCCCTCCTTGAGAGAAGGCTTGTCGATCTGAATACGATCATTGCTGATTCAAAATCAGGAACCAGCGGGGCTGGAAGAAGCGCAAAGGTTGATTCGCTTTACTGTGAGGTTAATGAATCGTTCAAGGCTTACGGTGTAGGAAGCGTTCATCGCCATACTCCTGAAATTGAACAGGAGCTGTCAGAACTGGCAGGCCAGTCTGTAGCTCTTACATTCACCCCGCATCTTCTCCCGATGGATAGGGGTATACTCTCGACCCTCTATGCAATGCCTCTTCGTAATATAACCGCTGAAGAACTGGCAGAGCTGTATGCCGATACGTACAATGATGAACCTTTTGTCCGAGCCTTGCCAAAAGGTCAGTTCCCGTCAACCGCCTTTGTGAGAGGCTCAAACTTCTGCGATATCGGCGTGACTTTGGACAAGCATACAAACCGGATTGTGGTGGTTACTGCCATAGATAATCTTGTGAAGGGTGCATCCGGCCAGGCGATTCAGAATATGAACCTTATTTGTGACTTTCCTGAAACGATGGGGCTGGAAGGGTTGGCTATATTTCCGTAGAACTTCGGATTACATTTGAATTAACGGATGAAGCTAGAAAAAGCATTTGAAACACGGAGCGACAGAGCAACTGAGTAAAACTACAGAAAAAGTAATGGAAAAGCCTGTTTAAAGACTCACCACTTTGGTTTTGCCAGCTGCTTTACTAACATCTTGATTTCTCTGTTGCTCCGCTGCTCTGTGTTTCGTGAACTGCCGGTTTCAGGATGAATAATCAGTGAAGAATGCAGCGTGATTGGAGCTGAACTGCGGTGGATTGCGTCTCAGAATCTCTGCAATCTCGGGGGGGCTGCTGAATACCTGTCGCAGGAATCGGCGTACCTTGCCTCTGTGCCAGTCGGATGGATGCCGGAATCCTGTATAAAGGGAGAGATCACCCTCGTAAAACAGCTCTGTTTCATGTTCTTCAACGTCCTCCCCAAAGACCGGCATATTAAAGATAGCCAGATTAAGAAAGCTTATCGCTGCATGATGTTTTTGTACAAAATTCAGGGTGCGTCCGGCGGCTTCCGGATCCTCGGCAGGGGTTCCAAATAGTAGATAGGCGTAGACAGCAATCCCTGACTTCTGCAGATTCTCCAGTATGAGAGCCGCCATATCAAGATCAATGCCTTTGTTCAGTCTGTTCAAAACGGCCTGATCTCCAGACTCAATCCCGATTTTAAGCATGATGCAGCCTGATCGTCTCAATCCCCTGCAAAAATCCAGATCTGCCAGCCGTTTTTCAAAGCGGACAAAGCCGTACCAGTTTACTCCTGGTGGATTTTTGATCAGCCATTCAAGCAGAGAAGGAGGAATAGCATTATCCAGCAGGTGCAAAAGCTGAGGCTGATATTTTTTGACCAGTTGGGGAAGCTCTTTTGCAACCTGTGATATAGGGAGAGGCTGATATCTGTTTCCTTCTGCCCTTTCCGGGCAAAAGGAACAGCGGTTCCACCAACAGCCAGAGCTTGTGCTGTATGGAAGGATCAGCCCGGGAGCCAGGTATTTGTCAAGAGGAAGCTGGTCATAGCAGGGTGATGAAGGTTTAAGGCTTTCATAATGTTGAACCGTTTTTAATAAATAACCTTCTCCCGAACCGCTTATCAGTTCGTCAATCAGGCCTGAAAACGGGTTGTTCCAATCAGGTCTGGCCATCCACGATGTAACAAGCCCCCCGCCTGCCACTATTTTGATGGCAGGGTAATCTCTCCGTAATAGCCCGATAAGGCTGAAACTGCAAATCGCCTGATTCAGAAAGGTTATGGATATTCCTACGGTGCTGATGCCTTTGAGGAGTTCCGGCACGTGTTCCATAAAAAAATCATAGAATGGATTTGCTTCAGGGTTTGCCGCTGCGGCAAGCAGGTCTGCGCTGCGAACCGGAGAAAGAGACGGGTCTCTGTAGTCCAACAATGAGATTGAAACATTGTGTCTTTTCCCTGCAACTGCCACCAGTCTGTTCAGGTCATTTACTGCAGAGCTGTATCTCCCTGAATTAAGGTATGTGCCAGACGTCCTTAGCGCCTGCAAATTTTTATCCTTATTCCTCCAGGATCTATTAGTCCAGGTGTCATTGGTTGCTGGCTGCTGATCAAGTAACCATAACTGACCTTCAAGGTTGGCATCCCACAGTTTGCATGAAACGCCATGTTCCTTCAGTGCGCCAGCCAATCGGCAGATACCTGGAGGCGGTTCGCACGCCTTGGTAATCGGAGGGAATATCAGCAGCATCTGGTCTAAAGGGTAAGCATCCCCTCTGAGACTGCAAACTGAAGAAACTCCAGTGCATCAGCAGGAGGGATTCGGAGTTTGGCTGCTGCTTTGCCGGCTGTATCTCTGCCATCCATCTGTTCAAGCAGACGGTAGTACGGCTTGATAAGCGATTCTGTGCAGACCTCGCCGTGAGCAGGGTATATGGCAGCCCAGGAGCCGGACTGTTTCAGATGTTTGGCGATCCAGACCAAGTCAGGCTCTCCTGTCTCCAGCAGATCCAGTATTTCATAGCTAAACGGCATAAGTGTAAGTGAACTGGATCTCTTAAGGCGCAGGGATAGAAGATCCATCTTCAAGAGTCCCTCTTCATCTATTGGCTCAGGTGGGACAGCCATCAGTGCGATCCCGTAGGCATAGTGATAATCAACGCAATCAAGAGCCGCTGCAAGCAGCCTTTTCTGCCTACTCTCTTCAAATATATTAGTGAGAAAATCTCTCTGAAACTGCCAGATATTGCTGTCTTCAAACTCTGCCTCATCAAATTCCCTGTTCAGGCGAATCAGGAGCCAGTTGCCAAACCGTTCCAAAAGGTCAACAGGCTGGATCTTTAATCCCCTTGCAACCGCGTTGAACCAGGCCACCGCTTTGCCTCTGCTATAGAAAATATCGCTTGCCGCAGCAAGGCGGCGCGCCACCTGCATATCTTTGAGCGGAAATGTTGCAGATTCTATAAGTGTGTAAGGAGGGGAAGACAACTTTTTCATTCCGAACCTATCCGATTTTTGAGCGACAACTGTGCCCGGAAGTACGGAGAGTGGAAATATGTCAAGATGATTAGGGTATAGAGAGAGGGCAAAATTCAGCCCTTCCATAAACTTTGACAGGGTATCGTCAGGAAGCCCATAGATAAGGTCAAAACCAAAGGTAGCGCCACTGTCATTCAGAAGCATTACCTTCTGAACAAAATCATCCCTGTTGAATTTTCTGCCCACTCCTCCGGCAACAGCCGGATCGGCGCTTTGAAGGCCAATTTGCAAGGAGCATGTAAGCTGGGCAAAAAGTTCTGCCTGCTCTTTGTCCAGCAACTCGTGGCGAACCTCAAAATGAAAATGTACATCAGGAGCCTTTTCCCTTATCAGCTTCAACAATGTTTTGGCTCTTTTCCTATCAGTGTTAAATGTTGAATCAAGGGCGAAGATCTGTGATGCGCCATGAGCGACCAGATAATCCAGTTCAGCCTCAAGCCGTTCCATCGGGTAACGGCGTACCTTGCGGTCTCCCATGCCGTCGTAACAGAATTCGCAGGCAAACATGCAGCCCCTTGAAAGCTGCCATACCATGCCGTTTTCAATATGTTTATCCAATAACCCTGAAAGATATGGCGAGGGTAATATGGCAAGCTCTTCTATCTGCTGGCGTGGGATTATCTGTAATTCGCCATTAAGCAGTTGCGCTGTGCCGGGCAGGCCCTTAAGCGGAACCCCTTCTTCCACCCTTTTTACAAACTCTGCCGCTGTAACCTCCCCCTCCCCGATTACAAGAAGATCAAACGGAGCCTCTGCCATCAAACTGGATGGATCAGCCGTAGCTTCGGGGCCACCGGCAATGATTAAGAGATTGGGCTGTTCCTCGCGAAGTTTCCTGACAACTTCGCAGCATTCAATCCTGTTCCAGAGATAAACCGGCAGACCGACAATTTCAGGCTGGCAAGCCAGTATGGATGAGAGGATCTGTTCAGTAGGTGTGCCGCAAAAGAACTCCGAAGTTGTAACTTCCAGAGTCTGTTTGTAATTGGAAGTTCCTTCCAGATATGCCTTCAGAAAGACGGCTGCCAGAGGAACGGCCTGAGCTGAAGGCATGGCGTGAATGGTTACAAGGTGTATATGCATGGCCTCTACCATACATCAATCAGACAAAAAGCTCCAGTTTCCAGCAACAGACTGTTCCTGATTTAGTTTGAAGTTTCAGGGATATTTCATTATTGTAAGGGCATATTTCTAATCAAGGATGATTTGATGCCTCTGCTTGATCACCCAATCCTCGTTATATCGGTAAATGATGACACCAGGGCTGCCCTATTAAACAGCTTGATGGCCTTTGATGTTGAGGCTGTCCAATGTTCCACCTTCCTTGAGGCGGAAACCCTTTCCCTTGCCGGACTTTACTGCGGAATCCTCGTTGACCTCCCATCAATCGTTAAGGCAAAAGGTGAAGAAAAGATAGTCGCCTGTTCGCTTACCGGGTTTTTCCCCACATTACGGGTAAGGCTGATGGGGTGTATGCTCATTCCAATGACCATGCCGGGTGCTGCAAAGCAGGAAAACAGCATTAACGATTTCATTAACAGAGCCTGTTATAATTTTACCGCCAGGAAGCTCCGTTCTCACCACAGGCATGCAATAGGGATCTCTGTTTCAACAGGCTTTCAGGATCTGGAGACTCTGGCCTTTACTCTTGATATTTCATGGGGGGGAGCCTTCATCGTTGATTTCAATCCGGAGAGGTTTTCGATTGGGGATGAACTGACGGTCTATTTTCGGGAACCTGGCTGTCAGATCTCGGCGACGGTCTGCTGGAAACATTCCTGGGGAATGAGGAATGCGCCAGGTATAGGGGTCAGATTTAATGAACTTTCGGACTGCCTGTCAAAGTTCCTCTTAAGTCTGTTGAAACATTCAAGGGATCATGACCGTGACAGACTTGTTGCCTGAGTCTGAAACAGCGCTAAAAGTAGGTTAAGGTTATTCTCAAGGAGATTGATTGTGCTACAGAAAGATGAAAAAAACAGACTGAATGAGGTTGATTTAAGCGGGGAACCGGACTGGGAGTTTTTCGATGCTCCGGCGCTTGTCGGGGATTCCCTGAAGTTTGTATCGGGGCAGCCTGAGGGGGAGCGCTTTCGGATACGTTACTTTCGTGACTCAGGCCAGCATCTGCACGCCAGGATCTGGTTTGGCCCTGAGACAGAGGGCCCTCCTGGCAACGCCCATGGCGGTTCGATAGCGGCTGTTATGGATGAGGCTCTGGGGCTGGCCGCCTGGGCTGAAGGCTATAAGGTTGTAGTTGGCAATCTTAATGTCAGCTTTAAAAATCTGCTTCCCTTGCAGAAGGTTGTAACCCTTGAGAGCAGGGTTGTGTCGGCAGAGGGGCGTAAAATCATGGTTCATGGGCGGCTTTTTGCCGATGATGACACCGTGTATGCGGAAGGTCAATGTCTCTGCATAACGATTAGGTAGCCTGACTGTACGGTGATATTAATGCACCAAAATTATCGTTCTCATCCCCCAATGACCTTATCTGAGATCCATGAGTTCACAAATTTACATTTTGCCTTCAGGACTTTGACCGCTTGGGGAAAGACGGACTGCTGGGTAACAAAGCAGAGGCAACCTTGATTTATGAGGTTTTCCATGAAGCAGATCATAACTATCCTGTTTGCTCTTGTTACTCTTTCCCTGACAACGGCTGCCGCTGTTTCCTCAGAGATAGAAAAAACGCTTGTCCTGGGTGTGCTTGCGCTACGTCCGAAACCGGATACCGTTGCCCGCTGGCAGCCTCTCGCCGACTATCTTGAAAAGGCGGTAGAAGGCTATAAAGTCAGACTTCTTCCGCTTAATCATAATGAGATTCAGGAGGCGATTCAGTCCAAAAAGGTGGATCTGCTTCTTACCAACCCAGCCCACTTTATAGACCTTCGAACAAAAAACAATCTAACAGGCGCCCTTGCCACCCTTGTCCTTAAAGAGCGCGGGATTCCCCTTTCCTCCTTTGGCGGAGTTGTCTTTACCAGATCAAATGACTCATCAATCAACAGCCTTGAAGAGCTGGAAGGCCGGACAATCGCCTGCGTAGGCACAAAAGGTGTTTATGCCTCCTACCTTATACAGGCTTTCGAGCTGCACAAGATAGGCATTGACCTCTCGGAAGATGCCCAACTGAAGATTACCGGCATGCCTCAGGATCTGGTGGTTGAGGCGGTGCTTTCAGGCAAAGCGGACGCCGGTTTTGTTCGCAGTGGCATGATTGAAGAGCTTGCATCGGAAGGTAAGCTTAAGCTTTCGGATCTGAAGGTCTTGAATAAGCAGAAAAATGGTTGTTACCCGTTTCTTGTTTCAACGCCCCTCTACCCTGAATGGCCGTTTGTTGCCATGCCTCACCTGCCTGAAGATGTAAGTCGCATGGTGGCCAGAGCCCTGCTGGGCATCGAAAGCAACAGCAAAACCGCAAAAGCGTGCAATATCCACGGGTTTACTATACCAGCCGATTATCAGCCGGTAGAGTCCCTGCTGAGGGAACTGCGCCTCCCTCCATTTGATGCCCCGATCCGGTTTAAGATCAGCGATGTATGGAAAAGCTACAAAGGCTGGATTATTGCAGTTCTTTCCACCGCAGCCGCCAGCATTTTGCTCTCTGTACAGCTTATACTCTCCAATCGCCGCCTTCTCTTAGCCAAAACTGAAACAAATCGCAAAGAAAATTACCTCCGCACTTTGATCAATGCCATACCTGATCTAGTCTGGTTTAAAGACCCTGATGGCGTTTTTATCTACTGCAACCTCAGATTTGAGAGCCTCTTAGGGAAGAGGGAGGCGGAGATTATAGGAAAGACCGACTATGATTTTGTGCCGACAGAGCTGGCCGATCTGTTTCGTAAAAATGACAGAAGGGCGATTGAAAAAGGAGGTTCGGTCATAAACGAGGAGAGGCTAACCTTTGCCTGTGATATGCATAAGGAGCTTCTGGAAACCATCAGAACTCCGATATATGATTCAAAGAATCAGCTTTTGGGGGTGCTGGGGGTAGGCAGGGATATAACCGGAAGAAAGATGATAGAGGAACAACTGACCGAAACCATGCTCATTTTGAATGAAAGCCAGGCGATAGCGCATCTCGGAGGCTGGAAATCGAATCCTGAGACAGATACGCTTATCTGGACGGACGAGCTTTACAGGATGTTTGAGCATCCAAAGGGCAGACCTTTGAGCCATCTGGGTTGCATTGGATATTTTGCCCCCGAGTTTCAGGCGCTAGCATTGCAGGCGCTTGGTGATGCATATAAAAATGGCGCGCCATTCAAGCTTAACTGCAGGATGATCTCCACTTCAGGGAGAGAGTTCTGGGTGGATTTCAGATGTATCGGGAGGCTTGATTCTGAAGAAGGGCAGTATATAGGCGGAACCATGCAGGATATTACTGAACGCAAACAGATTGAAGAGCTGCTGACTACTGCGAGGGATATGGCAGAGGCCGTAAGTCGTGCCAAGACAGAGCTGCTTGCAACGGTAAGCCATGAGCTTCGTACACCTCTTAACGGCGTTATGGGTGGGGTACAGCTTCTGGAGATTACGGAACTCTCTGAAGAGCAGAAGGAGTACCTTAAGATTCTAAAGCAGGCTGCGGACAATGAACTTGCGCTTGTGAATGACCTGATCGACCTTGCGAGCCTAGAGGCTTCAGGCTTTAGGGTTAAAGCATCTTCTTTTCTTCTTCTTGAAAGTATAAACGCCGTTATTGAAAAATATGCCGCCTCAATCAGTGAAAAAGGACTTTCACTGGAGCTTTCCTTGTCTGACAGCCTGAATCAGAAGGTGGTTGGAGATTCACCAAGACTCAGGCAGATATTTGACAATCTGCTGAGTAACGCGGTCAAGTTTACGGGAAAAGGCAGGATAGCTATCAGTGGGGAAGTTACAATAGGTTTTTTAGGTGAGCCCAGATTAAGGCTCTCGATCATCGATACAGGAATAGGGATTTCAAAAGAGGATCAGGAACGGATATTTGCCCCGTTTGTTCAGGTTGACATGTCAAATACCAGAAATTTTGGGGGAACAGGTCTGGGGCTTGCCATCTGCCGAAAGTTATCAGAAATGATGGGGGGCAGTATCCTGCTTGAGAGCAAAAAGGGAGAAGGTAGCTGCTTTGTGATGGAACTGCCTTTTGAGAGGTATGGCGGTGAACCTTCAGGAACTGAACAGTTCCTTGAAGACGGCAGCCTTTCGAAGAAACCTAAAACAGAAGGGATTACTGTTCTGCTCGCTGAAGACAACGATACAAACATGAAAGCTGCCACAGGACTTTTGCGTAAGCTTGGCGTAAAGGTGATCACCGCTGTAGATGGTAAACAGGCTGTTGCCTGGTGGATGAGGGGGGGAATAGAACTGATCCTGATGGATATCCAGATGCCGGTTATGGATGGCAGGGTGGCGCTCAAGTTTATCAGGCAGCGGGAAAAGGAGACGGGAACACGGACGCCGGTTATTGCCCTGACCGCATATGCAATGGCAGGGGACAAGGAACGTTTGCTGGCTGAGGGTTTTGATGGCTATCTTGCAAAGCCGTTCAAACTTAAGGAGCTTTCGGACAAGCTGGAACAGGTTCTCTCAAAATGATCTACATCTCGCTTTTGCATAATGTGGCTCTGCTCGTTGCCCTTACCCTGGTTCATGGTCTTCTGATACGTCGCATAGGAGAGAATAAATACGGTTTGTCCCTTTTTTCAGGCCTCCTTTTTGGAGCTGTTGCCCTGATAGGTATGATGACCCCTATGACGCTTCAGCCGGGTCTGATATTTGATGGCCGTTCCATTATCATTGCTGTGGCCGGTCTTTTTGGAGGTTTGCTGACAGCTCTGATATCGGCTCTGATAGCGTTGGCCTACAGGATCTACCTGGGTGGGGTCGGGGCGCCAACAGGTGTTGCCGTTATCGTCGGAAGCGCAGCTATCGGAGTTTTATGGCGTTTTCTAAGATTGCGTCGCCCAGCTTTTTCAAGCGCCTCGAGCCTTTATCTTTTTGGTCTGCTTGTGCATCTCTGGATGCTTGTCTGCATGTTCATTCTGCCTTCTCAGATTGTGTGGAAAACACTATCAAATATTACCCTGCCTGTGCTTCTTATCTATCCGTTTGCAACTCTCCTGGTTTCTCTGATGTTTATACAGATGGAGCGCCATATAGAGAGTGAAAAGGAGCTGGCGGAGGAGAGAAACAGTCTTGCAAGCCTTGTTGAGGCGATACCTGATCTGCTTTTCGAGGTAGGGCTGGATGGTCGTTATCACAGATATTTTGCAACCCACAACGAGGCTCTGGCAATTAAGCCGGAAGTTCTTGACGGTAGAAAAATGCAGGATCTGCTCCCACCCAAAGTTGTTGAAATATGCTTCAGGGCGCTGCATGAGGCTGAGAAATCCGGTTATTCCTTTGGTTATCAGTATAGTTTGGATCTTCCTGAAGGGGGGCGCTGGTTTGAGCTTTCAGTCGCAAAAAAGAAAACGGAGCATCATCAACAATCAAGTTTCGTTGTCCTTGCCCGTGATATAACCGAAAGGAAACAGCATGAAAAAGAGCTTATCGAGGCCAATCAAAAAGCTGAGGCGGCCAATCGAGCAAAGAGCGAGTTTCTGGCAAACATGAGCCATGAGATAAGAACCCCGCTGAACGGTCTTATGGGGATGGTTCAGCTTATGCGGTATACCAGTCTGACACAGGAACAGCAGGAGTATCTCGAAAATATTGAACTCTCTTCCGATACGCTGCTTGCTCTGATTAACGATATCCTTGACCTCTCCCGAATAGAGGCCGGGCGTTTTGAGATTGAAAGTGAGCTGTTTACAGTTGACGCAACAATAATGGGTGCGGTTGCCCTGCAGTCCGGAAATGCACGAAGTAAATCACTGAACCTTGTTACCGAACTCTCGGAAAATTTACCCCGACAACTTAGGGGGGATGCACTTCGTTTCAGACAGATACTCCTTAATCTGATAGGAAATGCAGTAAAATTCACCAAAGAAGGGACGATTACCGTAAAGGCCGAGATAGTAAGCGAGGAGGGGAACAAAGAGCTGTTGAGGGTTGAGATCAGGGATACTGGGATAGGGATCTCCAGAGAGCAGCATGAGATCATATTCAAGCCATTTGTGCAGGCAGACAGTTCGACTACACGAGAATATGGGGGGAGCGGGCTTGGGCTTGCTATCTGTCGCCGTCTTGCCGAACAGATGGGAGGTATAATCAGGGTTGAATCTGAACTTGGCAGAGGCAGCAGTTTTATAGTTGAGTTGCCCGTTACGAACAGCCCTGACTTTTAAAAAGCGGAAAAATGTCTTTCCATAGTAGAAGATGGCAGACCGAAATCCTCCGGCACCTGGTTATTCAGGATCAGGCGTATTCAGGAGCCTTGCCTTGCAGAATATCTACAACCCATCCGTTTATGCTCTTGCCGTGGGCGGTTGCCTGGGCTGCCAGCTTTGCATGCAGATCGGGCGGAATGCGCAGGTTGAACTTGCCTGAATAATGCTTGTAAGGATCAATCCCCCGCTCTTTGCAGGATTGCAGAAAGAGCTGTAATGAGGTTTCACCTTCTTTTTTCAGGGTGGCTATATCAGCGGCGTAGAAATCAGCTCCGCCATTAAGCCCGACAAATTCCCCTCTGAACATATCGATCTCTTCATCATAGGCAATAACGGCATGGTGGTTGTTTATGGTCATGGTGTTCATGGTGCTACCCCGTTTTCTTCAAGCCACTTTCTGATTGAACTGACCGCTCCCTTGTCGGTGTCCGGCGAAGGGTGCGGACGGTGAAAGATTCGCACTACACCAAACAGAAAGACCTCTATTCGTGAACCTTCTCGCTCGGTAATCTCAGCACCAAGGAACAGGAACAGGGCTTCAATCTCTTTCCATTTGATGTTGCCGGATACCGGGCGTTTGAATATCAGTTCAATCGTCTTGGTGTGTTTACGCTTCATGTGGCTATAGTACCATAATACAGTACCAAATCAAGTGAATTGGGATTGGTAATTAAATCAGTGTTTTGCTGCCTTGGCTATCCGGTAGACGCTGGCGATACCTATCTTCAGTTCATCAGCTACCGCCTGTTTGGTCTTACCCTGGGTCAGCAGTTCAAGCACTTGGTCAGACAGTGCCCGTGCTGTTGCCTTGCGTCCTTTGTAGCGCCCTTCGTCTTTGGCTATCCTGATCCCTTCCCGCTGCCGCTCCAGCATCATTTCACGTTCAAACTGTCCGATAGCTGCCAGCATGGAAAGCATCAGCTTACCGGTAGGGGTGGAGGTGTCCAGGTTGATGTTCAAGACCTTGAAGGAAACCTTTCTGGCTTCCAGTGCTTCCACGATCTCCAGCAGGTGCTTGGTGCTGCGGGCGATCCTGTCCAGCTTGCAGATGATTACGGTATCACCTTCGCGGAGATGTTCAAGCATTGCTGCCAACTGTGGGCGGTTCTGCTTTACGCCTGATGCTTTTTCTTTGAATATCTTGTCAACACCTGCCCCGTTTAGTTGCTCAAGCTGTGCGATCAGTTCCTGGCCTTCTGTGCTTACCCGTGCATAGCCGATGTTTGCCATGGTGGTTCCTCCCTGTCTGTTGCTATCATCAAGTTTAAGACTATGCGATAAACCTATCAATAGAGTTAAAGACTGTCAAGGTTTTAATTTTTTCACCGGTTTTGCTTCTTGTAAGTTGCTGATTTTACATAAGCGTAACCTATCACGTTTATGCTATCAATAGATCATGGTCTATTGATAGCTACACTTTTTATTAAAACGGACGAAAAGAAGTTTGAGGCGGCAATCTCCTGTGGTAATAAAACAATTCTTTTCCTATAATGTATATAAAGTAGAAAGAGGTTTTTATATTCGCCTTCCTTGATAGCGATAGCGGTATGTAGCCATGGACTCAGCAAAGGTTGATAAAATAATCCAATATGCACTTGCTATTGCTGCGGGCGACGATGATTACCGCTGCAGAGAGCTCGGTTCTATACATTTGCTAAAATATGTTTATCTAGCAGACTTGGCTTGGGCTGAACGCCACAATGGAGAGACTTACACAGGAGCCGTCTGGCAGTTTTATCATTTTGGCCCTTGGTCTGTTGAAGTTCTCAACAGAATAGAGCCAGCTTGCAAAACTATGGGGGCAGAAAAAAGAACATTTGGATATGGCGAGGAAGGCAAAGAAGGTATTCGGTGGAAATCAAGAACCTCTGAACAGGATAGATTTGAAAGCGATCTAAGCATTACCGTATTAAGTGCGGTTAAGGATGCAGTTCGTAAATTTGGCCCTGATACATCAAGTTTGTTGCATTACGTCTACCTTACTAAACCAATGTTGAATGCAGCCCCAGAGGAACTTCTTAATTTTTCAACAACTGTTGTCCCTCCACCCCCTCCAAAAGAATCACCGAAAGAACCAATGAGTGTAAAAGTGCAAAAACGTAGAGAACAGCAACTAAAAGAGACACGGTCATTGATTCAGGAAAAACTAGCCCTGAAGAAATCGAATCAAGTTCAAAAACATTTCTTCCGTCAGCCCAGGTATGATGAAACTTATGTTCAAGGGGCTGAATGGTTAGATAGCTTGGCCGGTAATCAGATTCCTTGCATGAAAGGGGCTGTAACTTTTTCAGCAGAAATTTGGAAATCTAAGTCGAGGTTTGACCCTGAAATTCACTGAGGAAAGCATACAAAATCTTGTTGATCAAGATGGGTGGTGGTTGCAAGACTCCTCTAAAACAATTTCAAGGGGGCGTCTCATACAAGCCTATGCAGTTCATGTTGATCAAATCCCTAACAGACTTTTGCCCGCTGGCAGAACAGAAGCAACCGTTCATACCGAGGGCCTGTTTGAGATAGGGCCTTTTCGTTATGGGGATAAGCGTTCCAACACTTCATTGCCTGTGGCAGCACTCCCTGTTTATCCAAATGAAGAGTTTCTCGTGCTTAGAGCGAAGCGAAGACCTCTCTTGGTTATTGCCGACAACAGTATAGAAGTTGATAAAAAATTGATTCAAGGAAAACCAAAATATCAAACAGCCCCCACTGTGATCGTTGCTCCCTATTATGGAAAGGATGAGGGAACTGGGGCTAGATCCGGCTATACAGATGACTTTGTTGCAAGAGTTAGGCAGTGCGAATATCCTCAATTTTTCTGGGATAAACTTCCGCTCCCTGGTGTAAATGAATCCATATTGCGATTTGATCATATTCAGCCAATAGGTAGTCATTATAATACATATGACATAACAGAATACCGCTTGAGTGATGATGCTCTTATGGTTATGGACGAGTGGTTAGCTTGGTATGTTTATGAAACGTTGGATACAGAGGGGCTTCTTGCATGCGCTATGCAGGCACTTCAGCAGTCTCCTTAAATAACTGACTCTGTCCGTTTAATTGGTATCACCTTTGCCCCTATCTTAAGACCGTCCAGGTAGTCAGCCCATTGCTGCATCATCTGTCTCCTATCCTTAAGAAACGAGGTTCGATTGTAGGCCCTGCCGTTTGCATCCCTTACGGCGTGGGCCAGTTGATGTTCAATGATGTCAGGTCGGAACCCCAGCACTTCATCAAGTATGGTTCGGGCGGTTGCCCTGAAACCGTGGCCGGTCATTTCGCTTCCAGTGTACCCAAGGCGGCGTAAGGCTGCAGTAATTGCATTTTCACTCATTGGTCGCAATGGCGTGCGGTGGCAGGGGAAAACATATTTGCTGTGACCAGTCAGGGGATGAAGCTCTTTAAGAATCTGAACGCTTTGAGAGGATAGGGGGACAAGGTGAAACTGCCCCTTGCGGTCTTGCTTGGTCTGGTTCTTCAACTTCATTCTTTCAACGGGGATGTTCCATTCAGCAGCATCAAGGTCAAGCTCTGCCCACTCCATGCCCCGCAGCTCTCCTGGGCGGCAGAACAGCATAGGGGAAAGCTGTAAGGCACATTTGACTACAAAGCTTCCCTGAAAACTATCTATGGCTCTTAACAGGGGGGCAACTTCTTTCGGGTCTGTCAGTGCCCCGAAGTGCTTTGCTCTTGCTGGGGGTAATGCTCCTCTTAAGTCTGCTGTGCAGTCACGATCAGCCCGTCTGCCGTGTGCAATGGCATAGCGTAGCACTTGGCTGATGATCGTCTTTACCCGGTGGGCTGTTTCCAGTATTCCCCGTGATTCAATCCGCTTCAATAGCTTCAGCACATCCGGGGCCTTAATCTCTTCAATCGGCATTGACCCGATATAGGGAAACAGCTCCCGTTCCATTCGTCTTAAGAGTTTAGTAGCATGGCCTGGAGTCCATTGGTCCTGAAAGGCTCCGAACCATTCCCTTGCTATTACTTCAAAACTGTTGGCGGCCCTGTCTTCACCGGCCTGCTTTTGTGCCTTCTTTGCATTTGCCGGATCAGTATCGTTTGCAACGAGCTTTCGCGCTTCCTCTTTCCGTCTTCTTGCATCTGCCAAGGAAAGTTCAGGATAAGAACCAAAAGCAATCCGGCGTTCTTTGCCTTCAAAGCGGTATTTCATCCGCCAGAGTTTTCCGCCTGTTGTTGTAACGAGTAGATAGAGACCGCCGCCGTCAAACAGATTGTAGTCTTTGTCTTTGGGTTTGGTCTTGGAGACTTGAATATCGGAGAGGGGTACAATCCTTTTAGGCATGGCGCTTTCCTCTGTTTTGGGGATACCCAATTTGCTTTGGGGATACTTTGCTGAAAATATATCCCCAAAAAACGTAGATTCAAGCATACCAATATAGATTAGTGTGGACAACATAAAAGAAAAAGCCCTTGAAAACTCAAGGGCTTTTGGTCTTGTCTGGACTGTTCCAGACTCTCTGATGGTGGCTGCGCAGGGACTTGAACCCCGGACCTAGCGAATATGAGTCGCTTGCTCTAGCCAGCTGAGCTACGCAGCCAAAAACAGACATAAGGATAAGCTCAAAAGAACTAAGCTTCTATTTAATTTTTAACCTGTTGTCAAGAAAAAAGGAGTCAAGCCCCTGTCAGCCTGAATGTTACTCTGCCGCTTTTGTCCTTCTGTCCACCACGAAGCTGCTCCCATTATTGCCTTTTGCAAGTTTTTTGAGATCGGCTGCAACCTCCGCTACTCTTGCCGCGTGCGTTATTGTCGGCGAGTCCATCGGAACAACAGCAATTGATATTGCCAGAATAGGCATCTGTTCTTTTTCTCCCCTACGATTCAATGCATTGTAATAACCGAGCTGCTTGGTCTCTTCATCAAAGAGCGTTTGTACTATCTGATCAAAGTGATTGATTATGGTTGTGCAGACCTGCTCGGCTCTCTCTCGTGGTACGATAAATACAAAGTCATCTCCGCCGACATGGCCGCTGAACCCACCTCCGGATTCCCTTACGGTATTTGAGATGATACGCGCCAGCATCCTGATTACTTCATCTCCGTGAGAAAAGCCAAACACGTCATTATAAGGTTTAAAGTGGTTTATATCGACGTAACAGACGGCTAAAGGGAGTCCCATTGATTCTTCAATGGCTCTGTGGATTGAGGTGTTGCCAGGGAGCCTTGTGAGCGGGTTGTTGTCGAAGATCCTCTTGATCCTGGAAAGTGAAAGTGTAATCCGGCTTGATAGCTCAGTAAAGTTGAAAGGGATGGTGACAAAATCGTCCAGCGGGAAATCTTCCCAGGATTCCTGCTCATCACTGGCCGGAAATATTCCAATAATCGGAATAGGACTGAAAAAACTATCACTACGCACCATAAAGAGCATGTCATGGCAGCCTATACAGGGGGAGGAAAAGTCTACAATAATCAGGTCGGGGGGATCGGAATAGAATGCACCCAGAGCAGCAGTTGTTTTGTCAACGACCATTACCTGATAACCCTTGCTCTGAAGACGCAACTGCAGCATTGAGGATAACGGAATCTGGGTGGATATAAGGGCAATTCTGGATTGCGACATCAGGCTACCTGCAGTTCAAGGCTAAAGTTTTTGACCTCCACCAGCTTATCTTCCAGCTCGACAATTATTTCCTTGAGCAGGCTTTCATCCAGTTTAAGGGTTTCCCATGCTATCTGCTGAACAGGGGGGACATAGCTGTCGCCGCTGTCGCCAAAACCGCTTGCCTTTATCAAAACATCCGCCAGATGAACCACGGATGTTTTTACCCTGTGATCCTCAGATGCGATCACATTATGATGGCAGGCTATCGGCTCGGACAGTTTTTCAGGCAGGAACCAGCTCTTCGAAAGCCATCCTCCAACCTCGGCATGGTCGGTGTCCAGCACCGTTTTCTCTGCATCGATGACGTAAAGCTCATCCATTTTTATCATTCTGCGGATTTCCGGCATCTGTTCAACACATTTAAGCCCTATAATTACCTTGCCAATATCATGCAGAAGTCCTGCAGTGGTGATCTCCTCGACCTCTGGAATAGCAAGTTTCCTCGCAATGATACCGGCAGCGGTAGCGGTGCCCAGTGAGTGCTCCCAAAGACCTACGCTGTTTTTCTCCATAATCTCAAATATGGATGATGAAAGGGCAAGGGATTTGACGACATTAACCCCAAGCAGGATCATTGCGTTTGAGATGGTGGAAACCCTGTAGAATCCATATGATGGGGAATTGGCGAGTCGCAGGATACGCGCGGAGAGCACCTGATCGGCAGAGACAATCCTAGCCATCTCCTGAACGGATGATTTGTCATCGTTTGACAGGGTGTTAAGCTTGTTTATGACACCAGGTAGTGTGGGCAGGGTCTTGGTATCCATTATGATCTTCTTGAGTTCATTCCTCCGGTCGTCCACCGTCTTCTCCCATTGCCACAGTAATCTGGTTGCGATAGATCTCAAACAGGATATTGTTGTATCTGTTTCCGCTGGTTTTGGAGAACCGTTTTTCAAGATCAAGCAGTTGTTCGCTTAGTCCCCGATCCCCTTCCATCTGTACCGGATGTCCTTCAACATAGAGGGATTGAACCCCCATCTGCTGCAGGCGGTTTATTAAAGATGTGGATAATACCGTGCTTTTACCGCAGATAGGCATGCCTGAGGGACTGTCATTTTTAAAGATGTCCCTTGCCAGAACCATATCTGCATCTGCCAGACTTATAGGTATCTTCTGCATATCGTTTATCAGGCTCCCTCTGAAGTAGTAAAAGATACTAAGAAAAGCTAATCCAAATGTCAAACAAGATATATCAGTGGGTTACGGTTGTTGCCTTTTCCCTCGTCCAAGAAGCACAATTCCGGTAAGGGTGTTCATAATAACCTTACGACCTACCCTTCCTGCCAGATCTGAGGCGACGACAGGGATCTTCCAATCCTCAAGCTGGTTAAGAGCCAGCTCTATGTTTCTTGTCCCTATTGGGTAGGCCGAACTGCCTGTATTTAGAAGGTTTGCTCCGCCAAAGACCTTTGCCACAAGATTCTCCCTGCGTACTCCCAACCTCAGTATATGCTCCAGAAGTCGCTCCATTGCGATATTACCATACTTAGGGGTAGGTAGACCCTCACCGTTCCACAGTGGAAGCATAAAATGATTCATTCCACCTCCACCATGCCGTTGATCCCAGAGACAAACAGCTACGCATGAGCCAAGAACGGTTGTAATTTCACATTCCTCGGGATGTACAAAGGTCATCCCTGGAAAGAGAAAATGCTTGCAGCCGTCTGAAGAACCAGCGGCCTCCTTCATGTCACTTCTCTTCCATCTTATCAAAAAGAAAGAGATTACCCCCTTCCGCAAATGTCATATTGTCGGAAGAGTAGTCGGAAGCAGGGATGATAACCGTAAAGGTTGAGCCAATGCCAAGTCTGCTGGTTACCTGAATTTCCCCCTGGAGGAGATCCAGCAGGGACTTTACCACGCTAAGACCAAGTCCATGCCCCAAATGGGCGCGGGAAGGGCCTGTATCAAGCTGGACAAATCGGTCAAAGATCCTTTTTAGATCAGCCTCTTCAATCCCTATGCCATGATCCTCAACCTTCAGAATGAGCTTTTCTTCAGACTTTTCAACCAGCACGGTAACTTCTGTGCCAGGCTTGCTGTATTCAATGGCATTGGCCAGAAGGTTTGCAATTATAACCTGCAACTTCTCTGCGTCGGTGGGGAAGAAGATCCTTCCTTCGGAATCAGCGCCGGTGAGTTCTGATTTTAAAGATACTTGTATGTCTGTTGCATGCACAGTGAAGTTTTCAAGCGCTCCTGTAAGCACGGACGCCACTTCAACATGCTCTATGTTTGGCAAGGCGTCTCCTGCCTCCAGCTCTGCAGCGATAAAGATATTCCGCAACTGGAAATCAAGGTTGAAAGCCTCTGACTGTATCATGTTTACAAGCTTGCTTACTTCCGGTTTTTTTACAATATCAGCCAGTTGAAGAGCCAAGCCGATGATGGCGTTTAATGGGTTGTTTATTTCATTGCGGATATTTGAGAGGAAGTTGCTTTTTAATGTTTCTGACTCTCCCAGTTTTTTGTTCATATCAACAAGTTTGCGGTTTACTACCGATAGTTCCTGCATGGAGTGTCGGCTCTGTTCCAGTCTGAATTTCAGCTCATCAAGCAGTTGTTCATCGGTAAAATTCTGCATATTTTACCCCTTGTGGTTTAGGCTGGAGTAACGTCAGGTCTGAATATATCACTCTTTGGAGTGTTGGCAAGGAGGCTTCAAAAAACCTTTCGACCCAGGTAGTTCGAAACAAGTCGGCGTTCAATGACAAAACGGATGGCAAGAGGGACAACAACAGCCAGGAAGATAAGCCCGCAACCGTACCACTCTATTGGAGAAAGCCTTTCCTCCAGGATGAGGAAACCGGCCAGAAGGCTCCATACAGGGTCGAGGGTATAGATAAGACCTGCCTGGGTAGGTGTAACATAACGCTGATAGTAGTTCTGTATGGTAAAACAGACCACGGTTGGGAGGATAGCGCAGTAGACAATAGTAATAACAGAGGTTGAGTCCAGTACAAAATCGGGAGTTGGCACAATCATGGTAGCAAATGCTGACATTATTGTGACCATGCAGAATTGCACCAGAGATACCAGCCATACATCGTCATCTTTAAGTACCTTTGAAACGGTAATTATATGTATCGCGATAAAAAAGGCACAAAGTGTTGAAACCATATCGCCACGGTTAAAACCCTCTCCGCCTCCGGAGGCAAGAAGGGCTATTCCGAGGCTTGCCAGCAGTATGCCAGCCATGTTGAGTTTACCTATCTTCTCCTTCCATAGCATTCTGGCTATCACCGGAATAAACAGTACAAAAAGGTTGTTGATTACACCTGCCCGCGAGATGCTGGTTCCCTTAATGCCAACAACAAAGGTAAGGTTGGTTATTCCTAGTGCCAGGCCGACAATAGTACCTTTCTTTAGTATGGTGCGATTCAGCTTCTTAAGGCGTGGCAGGCAGAGTAATAACATAAGTATGCTTGCCAGAGAAAAACGGAACAGAACAAAGAACGGGGGAGGGATCTCTCTTACCCCTATCTTTGTGAACAGGAAGCTGCCCCCCCAGAACAAGGTTGTAAGAATCAGAAAGAATAACACCTTTTCTGGAGAAGGTTTTTGTATGCTGCAGTTTTCTTCCATCTACTTAAACCTTCTGTCTGTCAGCTGAATATACCGGCCAGTTCACTGCCAGCCAGATGGTATCCTGTTTTGGCAAGGTACATTCAACCCTGTGGCGGCAATGGGCAGGAAGCATAATCCATTGACCCTGGCAGAGACGGTGTGCTTCGGGTTCTCCTTCAATCTGCAGTAATGCCTCACCGGCTGCAAGAAACACAAATTCGTGCCAGGGCTGGTCATACCATTCACCTGTAGGGGTTGCCTGACCTTTGGAAACAATCCTCTCCAGACGGATTCCGTCAAGGCTGACAATAGTCTCCAGCAACTCTGCACTGGAGGCGTCCGGAACTCCAGCCAGCAGATCGCCGGTCTTCAGTTTTTCTAAACCTGCTGTAATTAATGACAATTATTATTCCTCAAGCCATTTGCTGATAGCCCTGAGCCGATCCTGCCAATCATTGCCAAGCCGCTGTTTCAGAAAGGAAAACAGGAGGCTGTCAAACATCTGCAACCCTGATTCAAGTAGATAGATACGCTCGTAAAATGCGGACTCACGCTCAGAGATCTGTTCAACCCCCTCCCGTTCGATCTTTACAGGGGGGCATCTGAATGAACTGAAGGTAAACAGTTCTCCGTTAAGCGAAAAACGCCACTGCAGATCATCCTTTTCAATATGTACTACCGCGCTGGATATTGTTTTTCCGGTGCGTAGTGCGGAACGAGCCTCAAGGTAATGATCCTGGGAACCGGACACGGCAACCTTTTGAGGACCTGCCTCTCCCCCTCCCTGTAACTGGATCCTGTCATCCACCCAGGCTGAAAAAGGGGTGCCTGTTTCAAGATGGCCAGGTGTTGATATACGAAAAGCCTCGCCATCAATCCCTCCATGAAGCAGCCAAAGCAGAAACTCCTCTCCTATCCAGTGGTTGCCGGATATTAACTCCAGAGCAGCTTCTGAAGATGCCTGATTGAGTTCTGCAAGTTTTTCACTGTCTGATTCATCAAGAAGCGACATTGCCCGACTGTACGGATAGATAAGCTGAGTGCGGATGTTTTCAAAGCTTTTGGCAAAAAGTTCTTCGAACCGTTCCATAGCTTTGGAAGAAGAGGAAAACAGTGTAAGCAGCGAACTGTCAAGGTTCCAGACAAGGTCAACCGTTGAAGGGGAAGGGAGCGACCTTGCCAGAAGCGAGAGCCTGATCCGTTCAGTCATCTCTTCCTTCTCACGTTTTGGCGGGCGCTTCATCTCCGGCCGTTTTGCGAGGTACTCATCTTCCGCCTTGTTGAGGTGAAATTTGAAGAGGGCTGAAGGTATTCTCCTCTGATCCCTGCGATAGCTGAAAAAAAGATAACGGTCACGCCAGCAGGAATCTGTAGTGTCAAATGATGCCTCATCGGGGCTGTCAGTGCGAACCCATCCTTCAGCTGTTTCTTCAGCGGACTGTTCAATGCTCCTGAATCCTCTTCCCTGCAAGGCGTTGGAAAACCAGGTAAACAGTTCTTCCTTTGGCAATTCCCCAACAACGTGAAATTGACTGATGCTGACACTATTTGAATAAACTCCCATATCGTAAGAATCCCTTTCAGTGAATATAAATTGAAGGGTGCATCCATATCACATTATGAAGCCAGAAGCAAAAGTGGAATCAAACAGGTCAGGGCTCAGGAATAGTTGAAAAACCTTGATATTTCTGCTATGACAGCCGTCATTAAATGGATTCCTGATTATGAATTGAAAACAAGGCGCAATGAAACGACTCAAATCCATCATATTTTTGCTTCTGGCCACCCTGTTGCTGGTAATCTCCGTATCCTCAGATATTTACGCGAAACCTAACAAAAAACATCCTTCAAAGGATGCAAAACCTATCTTGCAACTGCAACCTGCTCAGGTTCTGGGGCTAAAACATTGGTCCAATCCTGATTATACAAGAGTGGCAATCTCCCTTGAACGTGATGTTACCTGGGAAAGCCATGATCTCTTGAAGGGGGCAAACCTGCCGGACAAGCCTGGCAGGGTCTTTATTGATATTCATAATGCAAGGCTTGGCAGCACAATACGTGATATCACAATAGGAGATGGTCTGCTAAAAGGGGTCAGGGCTGCTCTGTATAAACCTGGAGTGGTTCGTGTGGTGCTTGATACCCAGAATATTCGTGATTACAAGGTATTTCCGCTTTCTGAGCCGGCGCGCCTGATTATTGATGTGCGAGGTGACAGAAGAACCGAGATTACCCGTCTTGAAAGCAGCCTTACAAGCAATGTTCTTGATGGCATTTCTGCTACCCGACCAGCAAAGCCTGCCCAGGAGAGCCCAAAAGCGGCCACAACACCAAGGCAGCCGAAGAAGCAGCCGACAATATCCAAGATTCGCAGGATTGTGCTTGATCCAGGTCATGGAGGGCATGATTCTGGAGCTGTTGGCCAATCAGGTCTGATGGAAAAAGATGTCGTTCTATCCATATCTCTCAAGCTAAGGGAGAAGCTCAAGAATGAGCTTGGTCTTGATGTCGTTATGACCCGCTCTACAGATGTCTTTATACCACTTGAAGAGAGAACGGCTATTGCCAACAAGGTTAATGGGGATCTGTTTGTCTCGATCCATGCCAATGCAGCCCCCAATCGCAATGCAAACGGGATAGAAACCTACTATCTTAATCTGGCGAAGACTGAAAAGGTTGCACAGCTGGCTGCCAAGGAAAACGGCACAACCCTCGAAAAGGTCAGCACCCTGCAGGCTATTCTGTTTGACCTTATGGCCAACTACAAGTTAAACGATTCCGCTCATCTGGCGGAAGAGGTGCAAAAGCATCTGCATAAGAGTTTAAAAGGAAAATTCCTTGAGACCAAAAGCCTGGGCGTAAAACAGGGGCCGTTTTATGTTCTTGTTGGCGCCACAATGCCCAGTATACTGACTGAAGTTGCCTTTATCAGTAACAGTGTAGAAGAAGCTCACCTGAAAGATCCCGACTTCGATGACCTCGCCGCAGATGGTATCATGGAAGGGATAGAGGCATACATTTCTTCTCTGAATTAGTCTAATCCTCCCTGATTTCGTAGTCTTCCGGCCTGAACTCCACGATTATTCATGCTTGTAAGGGCAGACAAAATCGGTAGCCTGCAACCTGTTGCTGATTTCCTGTATGGGAAAGAGGTGGGCGAGATTATGAGTAATAACGGTCTCTTCCCATCTCTTAATCCTGAAGTCAGATGGCCTGTAGCTGCATCTTAGTGAGTAAACCATGCAGGAATATCTTGAACTGCTTGATCAGGATAAGCTGTTTGACCTGGGGATCAGTCAGGAGCAGTTAAACCAGAGCCTGCACGACTTCATGGGCGGTATACTGGCTCTTATGGGTGATAAGCGGCTGGTTATAAAAACGGAGGTATTGCACAGATTACAGAATCAAGCGAGGCGGAGAGGAAGAACTTGGCCAGGCTTGAGAAGCTGGACAACAGATTGATGTCGTTAAGAAACAGGATACGTTTGGGTGAGACACTTGAAGAAATCTGAAAACAGAAAAGGAGATACGGATATGCATCAAGGTTGTGACGGAAGTTTTGGAGGCGGCGGACAGGTGGTTGACAAGTTAAGGATGATGGATTTAAGCGGAATGCCGATGCCGATTGAGGCAAAAATATCATGTGAAGGCTGCGGCAGCATCTTTGAAATGAAAACAGTTGAAGACCGATGCCCTGATTGCGGCATGGTGTACGGAGTAACACCCTGCCATGCTACGGATCTCAAGAGTATCAAGGCGGCAGGGATAGGTTACTGATGATGGGAACAGAATTGATTGTTGAGCCCGAAAAGCGTAGTTTGTATGGCGAAATTTTGCGATAAAACCGAAGTCCTAATTAATCACAACTCAAAAAAATAAACTTTGCCATCACTGCTCCAAATCCTGAGGCCAATTCAGGGTATTTTATAGGGGTTTATCCATTCAACAAACTGAAGGCGCTTGCTTGTGCCTTCAGTTCTCTCTGCAGCTTCTGATTAAATTTGTTTTGGTCGTTATTCAGGCGTGTCTGATTAAACCGAGCCAGCATTAGATTTTGTACTTATTGGGCTAAGGTATTTAATGATCTCATTACGCAATTCCGATAATTGCGCAATTTTCTCATCAATTGTCTTGATATGTTGAACAAGCAGATCCATTAGATCAGGAAGTAATGCCTCAGTCCTTCTGGCCTCATCGTAAATATTTCCAAGATGTTGTATCTCTTTAATGCTAAGTCCAAGTTTCTTGAGCTTTATTATAAATCTGATTCTTTCGGCCATTTCAGCCGTATAACCACGGATTGAGCGATCCGGTCTTTCAACGGAGATTATTAATCCCTCCTCTTCCCAATAACGGAGGGTTCTTGGGGTTACCTGCAATTCTTTGCACAATTTGTTTATTGGCAGAATACTGTAGCTTCCATTAATCTGTGTACTCATGGTGCCCTCCAGCACTTTTGTTATGTCAGCCTTACGAGACAAGTATACCAAAGTTAGGTTTTAAAAAGTCTGCCGACGAATTAATTCTGTGGAGGCTGATTTTTCAAAAAGGATCCGCCAAATAGCTCTGGTTTACAAGATAATAAAATACAATTATTTTATTATTATGCTGATATAACAATTAGTTATGATTTTATTGTTCATTTATTTATGTATTGTTAAAAATATTGTTGATTTATGGCTTACTTTTACGTAAGGATACGCAGAGTGACTAAAACTGCTTTTTAGATTTTGCTTTTTTAAAGGCAACTCTAAATGAAAATTATTGCCTTTCTCCTCGAACAAAGCCTGATTATTTTTAGTAAAACATCCGGAATCTGCTTACTCTGTTTCATCCTCTCCCCATTATATATAAATTTATCTATATGTAAACAAATCAGCCTGGATAGCCAAGAGCCAGCGCTGCTTTTAACGGGCAAATCTCTACTCAACAAGGATTGTAATAGAAAATAAATACTCGAGATATATCAGGCTCAGAAAGGCTTTAGAGTGTCTACTATACAAAGGAATACCCCTCAACAGGCATATATACTTTTAGCGGAAGATCTATTGCTCAACAGGCTGGTTGTCAAAAATATGATTATTAATATGGGGCATCAGGTTGATTCGGTAAAGGATGGCAGGGAGGCTCTGATTGCTGTTAGTAAAAACGACTATGATCTGGTTTTTATGGATTATCAGATGCCGGTTATGGGCGGACTCGAAGCAACCAAGATTATTCGTAATCTGGAAGATTCTCCTGCAAGAAACCGAGAAATACCTATCATAGCTCTTACGGCAAACAGTTATGAAGAATCAGGTGAAGCCTGCCTGAATGCCGGTATGAATGATTACCTGACGAAGCCGGTTAATTTCGAACTTCTGGAGAAAACCATCAATAAGTGGCTGAATCTTGATTAGAGGCTAAGAGTGTGAGTTTATGTTTTTATTGAAACAGTTTGTTGCTTTTACATCAATAACCCTCAAGCGGTTCATCTTTACCGCAATCATAATTGTCTCTGCGGTTACCTTTATGCTGGTGATTGGCGTTGTCTCATGGTTTTTTCTTCAAGCGGCAAAAGAGACTACCATGCGGGAGTCTCTGGCCGTGGCGGAACAGATCCAGGCAAGCATGGCGCTGCTGATGGAGCAAGGGAGCGAAATCTGCAACATAGAAAAAAAGCTGAATGAATATCGTCGTCTCTTCCCTCGTCTGACCATCTGTCTCAGGGAAACGCTGGACGGGAAGATCCCTGAAAAGGTCAGATCCCAGACCGTGATAGACTCGGCCAAAAGCGGGAAGTCGACCCATCTGATGACCATGCAGCTCTTTGACCATGCCTTCCCGCTGAAGGCACAGGCCAGATGCCTGAAATGCCATGCTGATGCCAAACAGGGACAGCTTATGGGGGTGCTGGTTATCAGGGAGGATATAGGCCGGAACCGAGAAGAGCTGTTCAATCGGGTACTGGCCGCCTTTTTTATGCTGCTGCCGATTCCTTTTTTTATGGCTCTTTTGGTGTCACGATTTGTCAACCATCACCTGGGGGATGCCATAGCACGCCTGAACCGGAAGGTGCACTCTGTAACCTCTGTCTCTGATCTGACCAAACTTGGAGAGGAACTGGAGACGGAAGGAGAAACTCTAAAATTTGGAGAACTTGAGGCAATTTATGCAGAAATAGGCGCACTGGTTATCCGAATCAGAGATGTTGCTGTGGGAAGGGAGATGCTGGAGTTTGAGATAAGGGTATTGGAGCGTTTTATCATAACCTCGGAGGCGATCCGTGACTGGAAAGAAAGGGTCACTTATCTGCTGAATGAAGTAAATAAGGTGATGCCAGCATATGCGTTGTTTTGCATCTTTCAGGTTGAGGACGAAAGTTACGACATTGAGGTGTTCTGGTCAGTCCCGCCAACGGATAATACTCGTACCATAATGGAGGGAATAATCCTCGAACAGGCCAGAACTGAAAAACTTCACTGTAGCTCTGAGCCCGGTATATCAATAGTCCATAATATCGCGGATCCATATGCAGCAAAACTACAGTTGCAGGAAGAAGAGATAGCTATGGAAACAAAGTCGCTGTACCTGGATTCACCGCAGATTGGCGGTGTGGTTGGAATCGGTGTGCAATCAAGAATAATTGCTGATCCGGTTCGTTCACTTGTTATCAACAGTATACTGACTACCCTGTTAAACGTAATAGGATCCATAAAGGCAATCTACAAATACACAAAGGATCTTGAATACTATGCGACCAGAGATCCTCTTACCAATCTGTTCAATCAGAGGGTTTTCTGGGAGCTGCTTGGGTATGAGATAGGACGGGCTGAACGACATGGTCAGACGTTCGGAGTGCTGGTAGTAGATCTTGATAACTTCAAGCATATAAATGACAGTTACGGTCATCTGGTTGGCGATAATTATCTCAGAATGATTGCAGACACCATTCACAACTGTCTCCGCTTGGGGGATGTGTTGGCCAGGTATGGTGGAGACGAATTTGCGATAATCCTGCCCGATGCAGATCAGGAACAGGTTTATATGGTAGCTGACCGGATAAGGGAAGCGATGCAGGACATGATCCTTGTGACAACGGATGGAAGCAAGATCCGTGGTACTGCATCTATAGGCTATGCAGTTTCTCCTGAGCATGCGGTAACAGCGAAAGACCTGTTTATCTTTGCCGACAATATGACCTACAAGGCAAAATCAATGGGTAAAAACTGCATTGTTATCCCTAACGACAATGATGTGGTTGAAGTATTTCAGCAGAGCAACGAGATGTCCCAGCTTTTATTAAAGGTGCTGGATGAAAAGCAGGTGGTTCCATATTTCCAGCCTATTCTAACCAGTGATGGAACCCAGGTGCTTTGCAATGAGGTGCTATGCCGTGTGGTTGTGGGCGACCAGGTAATAGCAGCCTCGGAGTTTATTGAGATCGCTGAGAAGCTGAGTATCGTTAGTCGCCTTGACAGTATTCTGATGGAAAAGGTCTTCAGCATGGCTCAGATGATCAACTATCAAGGGTATCTATTCATCAATATGTCTCCGAAATCACTAATTCTTAAGGAATATGTGCCATCAGTGATCAAGCTGGCCAATCGCTACCGGATTGCCCATGACAAGGTGGTATTTGAGATAACCGAGCGTGAGACCGTCAAGAACATGACCCTGCTTGAGCAGTTTGTTCAGGATCTTAAGCTGGAGGGCTTTAAATTTGCCATTGATGACTTCGGGTCAGGCTTCTCTTCATTTCAGTACATTCGGAGATTGCCAATAGATTTTGTCAAGATAGAAGGGATGTTTGTCTGTAATATGCTTAATGATCCAAAGGATATGGCCTTTGTCAAGACCCTGGCTGTGCTGGCAAAGGAGTTCGGCATAAAAACCATTGCCGAGTATATAGAAAACGAGGAACTGCTGAAGGCAGTACATGAACTGGGAATAGATATGGTTCAAGGTTATCACACCGGCATGCCATCGCCTGAAATTTCAGTAACACCGGCATGCCGCACCTGAAAATATACAGATAACGGGACTAAGGTTGGCGCTTATTATTTTATAAAAGGGGGCGCGATATGAAGCTTGGTGCTAAACTTATTGGCGGATTTCTTTTGGTTGCTGTAGTGGCCTTAGTTATTGGTCTTTTTGGCTATCTTCAGATACATCGTTTAGAGATGGCAGATGCCAAGATGTATCAAAGGATCACCCATCCATTAGGGCAATTAGTTAAAATATCTACTGATTTTCAGAGGATCAGAACTGTTTTGCGTGGTGATTTTACCCGTATTAATGGAAATCCTGATGAATTTCTAAAGCTTTCCAGCCAGGTCAGAGAACTCTTGCATTCGATAGATAAAGAGGCGGAGCTTTATGAAAAAACTATTTTTTCAGAGGATGGCAAGCAGTTTTTTGATGAGTTTAAAAAAGCCAGAAATAACTATGGTGTGGTTGTTGAGCACCTCTTTGTAATGGCCAAAGAGAATAGAGCCGATGAATATTTTAATTATATCAATGGAGGCGCAGGTGGCGCAGGTGTCAAGCTGCAGAGCAGTATTGCCAAACTGGTTGAATTGAAGATCAAGCATGGAGGGATTCTGGCTGATGCCAATAGAACCCTTGCCAATAGCTCTGGATGGACAATGACTGCCCTGGCTATTTTTGGGGCACTGTTGGCGTTTATATTTGGGGTTCTTATCTCTCGCTCCATAACTGTCCCTGTCGCTAATCTGGTCTCAAACGCCAGGAGGGTAGCAGAAGGAGATCTGGCTGTAAAAGTAGAGGTGAAGAGTAATGATGAAATCGGCATATTGACCGGTGCGTTTCAAACCATGACTGATAACCTTAGAAACACTATCCAGCAAGTTGCCTCTACCTCTTCGGCAGTTGCATCAGCGGCTACCCGATTACAAGTAACCGCTGAAGAGATGGCTAAAGGCTCGGAGGAGGTTGTTGCGCAAGCTCAAACAGTTGCAACTGCCGACGAAGAGATATCTGCAACGGCCAGCGATATTGCAAACAGTTGCCAAAGAGCGGCAACAGGAGCGCAGGATGCTGCTTCAAGTGCAAGTGAGGGGGCGCAGGTGGTGGAACAGACAGTTCACTCTATGGAACAGATCGCCGCACGGGTACATCAAACTGCAGTGACAGTTGCAAACTTGGGAGAACGTTCAGATCAGATAGGCACCATTATTGGCACTATTGAGGATATCGCCGATCAGACCAATCTCCTTGCACTAAACGCTGCCATAGAGGCGGCTAGAGCCGGCGAACAGGGACGAGGTTTTGCGGTTGTTGCCGATGAGGTTCGTGCTTTGGCAGAGCGTACCACCAGAGCTACGAAGGAGATAGGTGAGATGATTCGCACAATCCAGTCTGAAACCCGCTCAGCGGTAAGTATGATGGAAGAGGGAGTAAAAGATGTTGAGCAGGGTACGGCCAAGGCAGCCTGCTCTGGAGAAGCCCTACAGAGCATTCAGAAAGATGTAAATCAGGTTTCTTTGCAGATAAGTCAGGTTGCCACTGCAGCAGAAGAACAGACAGCAACTATCAATGATATAAGCAACAATATGCAGAGGATTACTGTTGTCATTGAAAAAACATCAAGCGGCGCTCAAGAATCGGCTACCTCAGCATCTCTGCTGTCCGTCATGGCCAATGACCTTCAGGAAATAGTCAGAAGATTTAGGCTGTGAAATACCATGTCGGCCAACTTAAAACTTCACTGAACTGGATAGCTGCAAAGCAAGTCGGGTAGTTCTGATTTGCCAAATTATCCTGTCTATCCCTTTATTGCAGTAACAAGTTAAGATAATGGCACTTTTTGTGTTCATGCTGATCTGAGCCAAACATTATTAAAATTGTTGTATGTAATTCCTGAAACGACTAAAGATAAAACTATAATATTATTAATATATTATGTTTTAACTGTTGAAAGGAGCTTTAGGAAAAGGAAGACTTTCATTATATGGACAGCTCCAATTTTTTACAAAAATTCAGCCTCAGTGTATTTACCAAAATATTCGGTATTGCGCTGATCTGTGTCCTTGCATTCGCCCTCTTCATCAATTTTTACTTGATTCCGCTCTACCGTCAGACCATGCTGGACGAGCGGAAAGAAGACTGCCGACAGTTGGTGTCTGCTGCGCATTCATTGCTTCAACAACGGGCGGGGCAGGTGCAACGGGGGCAAATTAGGCTTGCCGACGCGCAGAAAATGGTTCTTCAGGAGCTGCGCGGTTTTCGAACAGACACAAAACATTACATCTGGGTTCATGACATGCAGCTCAAGATGATTATGCACCCAACCCGCCCCTGGCTTGAAAGTCAGGATCTATCCCTGTATAAGGATCCAGCTGGCAATCTCCTGTTTGTCGAGATGAACCAGATAGTGAATGCGCACGGCAAAGGTTTTCTCGAATATCAGTGGACACGGTTGGGTACCACAGAAGCAATTCCCAAGGTGTCATTCGTACAACTCTTCCAGCCCTGGGGCTGGGTGGTTGGCAGCGGCATCTATCTGGATGATGTATATGCCGGCATAGCCGTAGGCCAACGTACAGCGATCGTTCTCAGCATTACTCTGGGACTGCTGCTTTTGCTTTTTTCTTTCTACACTGCACAAAAGATCAACCGCCCCTTTCAGCAAACCTTGCAGTTGGCCACTGCAATAGCCTCTGATGCTCCGCAGAATGAGCATCCTGAAGTTTATCATGATGAGGCCAGGCGGATCTTTGCCATGATGCAGCAGATGGTGGCTGATCTGAAACAGGCTCGAGCTGATGCTGAAGAGGCCAACCATGCTAAAAGTATGTTTCTTGCCACCATGAGCCATGAGATCCGCACCCCGATGAATGGTGTAATCGGTTTGGCCGGACTGCTGCTGGACACGGAGCTGACCCCCAATCAGCGTGAATATGCTGAATTGATTTCCAGCAGCAGTTATACCTTGCTCACGTTAATCAACAACATCCTTGATTTTTCGAAGATTGAAGCCAATAAGCTGGAGCTGGAGTCAATTCCGTTTAACCTTAAACCTCTCCTGGATGAGATTAGAGATCTGCTGGCAGTGATGGCTGAGGCAAAAGGGATTGAGCTGTATGCCACGATTGACTCCGGCACCCCTACCTTTCTTGAAGGCGACCCTGTTCGGATTAGGCAGATTCTGTTCAACCTGCTGAGCAACTCCATCAAATTTACCCCTAAAGGCTCTGTCTCTGTGAGGTGCAACGCCGAATCAGAAGATCCTGACAGAGTCATCCTAAGCTGTGCGGTCGCGGATACAGGTATTGGCGTACCCACAGACCGGCAAGAACGTCTGTTTCAACCGTTTACCCAGGCCAGCGCCTCGACCACACGACAGTTTGGCGGCACCGGCCTGGGGTTGACCATAGCCAGGCAGTTGGTGGAATTGATGGGTGGCACGATCGGATTGCAGAGTCAGGAAGGGATCGGAACCACTATCAGATTTACCATGTGCCTGAAAAAGTCCATTTTTGATCAAGGGCTGTACAGCCTTTCTCCTGCTTCAGATACCTGCCTCTCTGTCATTAAGCCAGGATTGACTAAGGCACAGATCTTGGTTGCTGAGGATGATGCGATCAACAGGAGCGTCACCGAATCGCTGCTGCGAAAGCTCGGCTATGCAGTTGATTCAGTGACGAACGGACAAGAGGCGCTCGAAGCGCTACAGCAAAAGGAGTACAATCTGATTCTGCTGGATTGCCAGATGCCAGAGCTGGGGGGACTTGAGGCGACTACCATTATCCGTAGTACTTCATCACCTGTAAAAAACAGGAATATCCCGATCATTGCCATTACGGCAAATATCTGTCCTGATGCACGAGAGGCCTGTCTGAAAGCGGGAATAAATGATTACCTGATTAAGCCGATTATAGTTGGGACATTACAGCAAACCGTTGAGAAATGGGCGTCACAGAGAGCCGAGCCATGGCTAAAAGGAACGCCATGAACCGTTTTTGGGACAGATTGACTCTGCAAAACAGGCTGGCACTGGTTATGACCGTTAGCGGGCTTATGATCGCACTGGGAATACTGGCCGGCTCCCTCTCTGTTGTGGCGCGACAGTACACCGATGCCTTTGGCCGTCAGCAGCAGATGCTGCTGGAAGGGCTTGCCCAGGGGGTTGATGACCAGATTTCATCAGCATTGCGAGCCCTTGACGGGGTGGCAGCTGTCATGCCGAGCCAGGCACTTTTCAACCAGGCTGAAGCTGAACAGTACCTGAACAACCGGATCGGCAGCCAGCATATCTTTGATAACGGACTGGCTCTGTTTACCCGCACAGGACGCCTTGTGGCCGAGACCCCCAAAAACCCGGACAGAACCATCTGGAATTTTGCAGGATATCCCTTCTTTAAAGATGCGGTCAGGGTAAACAGACCGATAGTCAGCCAGCCGTTCCGCTCCACCAAACCGTCACACCATACCGTTGTGCAGTTCCTGGTGCCCATAAAGGATGCTACAGATCATACGTTAGGTTTTCTCTCTGGTGGGATCAGCTTGCAACGTCAGAATTTTCTCGGTGCGCTTGCCAGAAAAGATATCGGAAAGAACGGAGCCCTGTATCTTTTTGGCCGTGACCGAACCATGCTGGTGGCTTCAGACGCCAGCACGCTCCTTGCAAAGGATCAGGCTTTTGGAATAAACAGTCTGTTTGATCATGCGGTCAGCGGCCGGAGCGGCTCAGGGGTGATTACAAACTTACAGGGCATCAGGCAGATAGCAAGTTTTCGCCCACTGACCCAGGCTTCCTGGATTCTGGTTGCAACCTTCCCTGAAGCTGAGGCACATGCGCCGATGCGTACTGCCGTCCGGTTTCTGACTGTGCTGACACTGTTGCTGGGGACTCTGGGGGGAATTATTTCCTGGCGGTTGGCGCGAAGTCTGACCGCCCCGTTGTCTGCCTTTAGCTGTCATCTTGAGCAGTTACCTCGTCTCGCAGGTGATGAACGCTATCTGCAAATCCTGGGATCCCCTGAATTGCAGCGTTTGTCTGAAAGCTTTAACAGCATGCTGGCGGAACTCGATAAGCGTGAGGCAACCAATCAGTGGCAACTTGATGAGCTTGGCAGGCTTGAGCAGGAGACACGGCGTATGGCTCGCCTGTACCGTATCCTCTCAGCAATCAACCAGAAGATAGTGCATAAACCTTCAGCAATGGAACTGTTTCAGTTTACCTGTGATACCCTGGTGAGCGATGAAAACTTTGTCATGGCCTGGGTCGGCATCCAAGATGGTTCAGGGGGATATTTCCCTGCTGCCGCCGCAGGGATTTCCCGTGACCAGCTGGTAGAGTTGTGCAGCGGTGACAGTCTTACCCAACAGCTTGATGGCACTGCCGGACTACAGGTTGTGGGGGGGATAAATGATGAAAATGCCGAACAGTTGCTATGCCCCCCTTGCCTTAATCTTTACAGGATCAAGCCGTTTCACGCTCAGTGGATATATAACATCTGTCCGGAGCAGGCTCTAACGGCCGTCTTGGCCGTCTATGCCAAAACTGAGGATCTCTTTGACGACAGGGAAAGAGGCCTGATGGATGAATTGGTTGGGGATCTGGTTTACGCCCTTGATATAGAGGAGCAGGAAAGGCATCAACGGCAGATTCAGCACGAACTGAACCTTGCTGCCAGTGTCTTTGAAAACAGCAGTGAGGGGATTATCGTAACCGATCCGTTTGAACGGATTCTGCTGGTGAACCGCGCTTTTAGCGAAGTGACCGGATACAGTCCTGAAGAGGTATCTGGGCAGACGCCACGACTGCTCAAGTCTGATCGTCACGAACGGGATTTTTATCAGGCTTTGTGGCAGGCTCTACAGGAAACTGGCTCCTGGCGGGGAGAGATCTGGAACCGTCGCAAGAACGGCGAACTCTATCCCGCTCTGCTTTCCATCAATGCTGTAAAAGAGAGACAGGGCAAGATCAGCAATTATATAGCGGTATTCAGTGATATCAGCAGGATAAAAAATTCAGAACAGAAGCTTGATTATTTATCCCTTCATGATCCGCTGACAGACCTGCCCAATCGCCAGATGTTATGTTTGCAACTGACACAGGCCATTGCCCGTGCAGAGCGAGAAAAGCATAAACTTGCCCTGCTCTGTCTGGATTTGGATCACTTTAAGGATGTCAATGACAGTTTTGGGTATCTGACCGGCGATGATCTGTTGCGGCTGGTTGCCCAGCGCCTGAAGACGCGGGTGCGGGGAAGCGACCTGCTGGCTCGCCTGGGGGGAGATGAATTTATCATCCTGTTGGAAGGGATTGAAGAACCTGCCGCTGTGGCTCTCATTGCGCAAGACCTCCTTCAATTGATTCAAGAACCGTTTCAGCTTGCTGGCGGAATAGAACTGCGTACCGGCGTCAGTATCGGCATCGCCATATATCCAGACCATGCTAAAAAGCCGATGGAACTGCTGCAAAGGGCTGATGCGGCGCTTTTCAGGGCAAATAATCGCGGGCGGTTAGGATTTGCCTTCTTCAGTGAAGAGTTTACCGCCCAGGCTCTTGAGCGATTAGAGATAGGCAACCTTTTGCGACGAGCCATTGAACGTAATGAGCTGCATGTCGTGTATCAGCCGCAGGTTGAGCTGGCAAGTGGCAGGATCGTTGGAGCCGAGGCACTCTTGCGTTGGCAGAGTCGGGAGCTTGGTATGATCTCTCCGTCCCGTTTTATCCCGCTTGCTGAAGAGATCGGCTGTATCGTCCCACTTGGTGAGTGGATCCTGCGCGAGGCCTGTCGGCAGGGCAGGGTCTGGCTTGACGCAGGTCTGCCTCCGATCGTCCTGGCAGTAAATCTGTCACCACATCAGTTTCATCAGGTGAATCTTCTACAGCTTGTGACCGATATTCTTGTAGAGACCGGATTTACTCCGGAATACCTGGAACTTGAAGTTACAGAATCGGCTCTGATGCAGCAGGGGGAAGAGACGATCAGCCTCTTGCTGAATCTGCGCAAGCTGGGAGTTCGTCTTGCTCTGGACGATTTTGGCACTGGTTATTCGTCTTTGGCCTACCTGAAGTATTTTCCCATGCATCTTCTGAAGATAGATAAATCATTTGTTGATGATATCCCTCATGGGGCAAAGGACTTGCAACTGGTGAGCACAATCATCTACATGGCTCGCTGTATGGGATTCAAGGTGCTTGCAGAAGGGGTGGAACGCCAGGAGCAGCTTGATACGCTGAGAGAGCTGGAGTGTGATATGTACCAGGGATATCTGATGAGCAAGCCGTTGGCTGCCGATGAATTTGTCACTCTTTTGGACTACGGATCGAACCGGAATCCTCCTCTTTAAGTTTTTGAAATTATGGAACCTTGATAAAGAGATTGCGGGTGAGATATAGAATTCACCAGGGCTTCAGATCTTGCCATGTTCGGTTGTTTCTTTGCTGAGTAAAGATGCAAGGTTGAGCGAAAAGAAAAACAGCGGAAAGGGGTTAACCCATCCGCTGTTTGCCTGAGGTTTCGGTTCTACTTGCCTGCCATTATTGCTGCCACATCATCTGCAACTGTGCCTATTGGCTTGATATCAAAATTTTCAACCAGTACCTTGGCAACGTTTGGTGATAGGAAGGCCGGCAGTGTCGGTCCGAGGCGGATATGCTTTACCCCCAGATACAGCAGGGCAAGTAGGACAACGACGGCCTTCTGCTCGTACCATGCGATATCGTAAGAGATTGGCAGGTCGTTGATATCATCCAGACCAAACACCTGCTTCAGTTGCAGGGCGATATATGCAAGCGAGTACGAGTCGTTGCACTGTCCGGCATCCAGTACCCTGGGTATCCCGCCAATATCCCCCAGATTAAGCTTGTTGTATCTGTACTTGGCGCAGCCTGCGGTGAGTATAATCGTGTCTTTCGGAAGATTTTCCGCAACCTGGGTGTAATAATTGCGGCTTGTATGGCGTCCATCACATCCTGCCATCACTACAAACCTCTTTACAGCGCCAGATTTGACCGCCTCGACAACCTTGTCTGCCAGAGCCATAACCTGATGGTGGGCAAATCCGCCTATAATCTCCCCCTTTTCAATCTCTACAGGTGGCTGGCAGCTCTTCGCCTTCTCAATGATCTGTGAAAAGTCTTTTTTACCTCCCTTTGTACGTTCAGGAATATGAACCGCTCCGGGCCATCCAGCCATACCTGTTGTGTAGATCCTGTCCTTATAAGTATCCTTTACCGGTGTGATGCAGTTGGTGGTCATCAGGATCGGGCCGTTAAAGGATGCGAACTCCTTGTCCTGCTGCCACCAGGCATTTCCGTAGTTACCGACAAAATGCGGGTATTTCTTGAATGCGGGGTAATAATTGGCGGGCAGCATCTCGCTATGGGTGTAGACGTCAACGCCAGTGCCTGCGGTCTGCTCGAGAAGTTCTTCCATGTCCTTCAGGTCATGTCCGGAGATCAGGATACCAGGATTGCTTTTAACACCGATGTTAACCTTTGTGATTTCGGGATTACCGTAGGTGGTTGTATTGGCCTCGTCCAGCAGAGCCATTGCGGTTACAGCTACCTCGCCGCACTTAAGAACCTCTGCCACCATCTCACCTACGGAGAGTTCCCTGGTGGTGGAGGCAAGCGCGGATATCATGTAGTCATATATTTCCGTTTTCTCAAAACCGAGCATCGCAGCATGATCGGCGTAGGCAGCCATTCCTTTAAGGCCATAGATGAGCAGTTCCCTTAATGAACGAACATCTTCGTTCGGTTGTGAGAGAACCCCCACTTCTCTTGCTTTGGCTGCAAACTGATCCTCGCCCCCGTTCCAACGGACTGAATCCTCTTCACTGACAAATCCGGTCGCCAGTTTAAGGGAATCACGCCTGGATAATGCCTCTTTTACAAGTGCTGTTATCCTGCTGTCATCAAAGTTTGCGTTGGTAATGGTTGCAAACAGTGCCTGGCAGATAAAAAGCCCTGTTGAGTTATCCAGCTTACCCTGCTGTTTGGCCTCAACGGCTGTAAGAGCCAGACCTTTCAGGGCAAAAACTAGCAGATCCTGCAAGTTAGCTGTATTCTCCTTCTTCCCGCATACTCCGGCTACTGTGCACCCGGTTCCTTTGGCTGTTTCCTGGCACTGAAAACAAAACATGCTCATAATCAATTCCTCCTTTGGTTTATTGCATCTTTATGATGCGTTTAAGGTTTATGTTTAAAAGGAGAGTAAATCAGTCCTCTTAAAAAAAACATGACCTAAGTCAAAAAAACGGATTGTGTGTAAATATTCTGCGTGATTCTGGCTTTAGGCGGGGTGCTGTATAAAGCTTTGATACATGCCATTACTGAATATGCTGGATATACATCTTATAATATCAGCTATTTAACAAGCATTGCCTCTGCTTGGATATAAAAGCCTGCATATAAATTTAATACAGATTAATTTTTGTTTGTATCCTTTGTGTCAAAATAAATCTAATTAAATAAGCTAGTTAAGCTTGTTTAAGGATTTGTTTGGGCTTTGGCATCCTAGTTGCTACTTAGTAAATCAGAAGATGAAGCAAAAGCTCTTAGAAAATAAAATAGAAGAAAAAGGAACCCTGAAATTTTGAAATCAGAGTTTGTTAATCAAAGAAACCAGAATCCAACTAAAATAACCTTGTAAAGGAGAACTACCATGAAAACTACATCAACGATAGCAGCCACCGTAACCATGTTGCTTGCCAGCCTTACGACCGCCATAGCTTCCGGTGCAGCAGCAAACCATGTAGATACAAGCCTGACCTTTAACAGCGGTATACTGGTACTTGCATTTGCAGGATTTCTTGCCCTGGTAGTTGTAGCCCAGCTTGTGCCTGCTCTTATAAGCCTTTACGGGATGATCAAAAACGCTTCAGAAGAAGCCAAGAGCAAAGAGGCAGCTTCAAGCATACCTGAAAAGTAACTGAGAGCAACAAGTGCTGAATAAAAAACGGGGTGTCTGCCAGATGGTAGACACCCCGTTTTTTTGGAGCGAACCTGATTTCAGTTTCCAGCCTTTTGGCAATACTCATCCCATTTTCAGCTCTGCATCCTCAAGCAGTTTTATTTTGTCCCGCAGTTCAGCTGCCCTTTCAAAATCGAGTTCTTTTGCGGCTGCAAGCATCTCTTTGCGTGTCCTCTTGATAAGTCTTGGAATCTCCTTAAGTTCTATGCCGTATCTTTCCTGAACATCAGATACAATTGGTGGTGTTACATAATCTTTCTCGGCGATTGATTCGAGTATGGTTCTCATCCCCTTTTTTACGGTTTCAGGGGTAATCCCGTTTTCTTTATTGTAGGACAGCTGTTTTCTTCTGCGCCGTTCAGTCTCTTCTATGCAGGCCTGCATAGAGCGGGTTATCGTATCGGCATACATCAGAACCCTGCCTGATACATTGCGGGCTGCCCTGCCACAGGTCTGAATAAGTGAGCGGGTAGAGCGCAGAAAACCTTCCTTGTCAGCATCAAGGATCGCAACCAGTGAAACCTCTGGCAGATCAAGCCCTTCCCTTAGCAGGTTTATCCCTACCAGCAGATCAAACTCACCCAGCCGAAGCGAACGGAGTATCTGCATCCGCTCTATCGTATCAATATCGGAGTGCAGATAGCGTACCCTGACCCCGAGTTCCTGATAGTAGTTTGTCAGCTCTTCCGCCATCCGTTTTGTAAGGGTGGTGACAAGGACACGTTCCCCTCTGGCAACTGTCAGGCGAACCTCATGCAGCAGATCGTCTACCTGGCCTAAGGAAATTCCAGCCGTTGCCGGCCTTACCTCTATCGGAGGATCAACAAGGCCGGTCGGGCGTATTACTTGTTCAACAAAAATACCTCCCGTCTGTTGCAGTTCATAATCGGCAGGGGTGGCAGAGAGATGTACAACCTGATTGATCCGTGACTCAAATTCCTGAAAATTCAGCGGTCTGTTATCAAGAGCGGCAGGGAGGCGGAAGCCGTACTCAACCAGGGTCTCCTTACGACTTCTGTCTCCGCGGTACATCCCACCCACCTGAGAGTTGGTTATGTGTGATTCGTCGATAAACAGCAAAAAATTATCAGGGAAGTAATCGATCAGGGTAAAAGGGGCTTCACCTGCCTTGCGTCCGTCAAGATAGCGGGAATAGTTCTCTATCCCTTGGCAGAATCCCATCTCCTCCATCATCTCGATGTCATAGTATGTCCTCTGCTCAATCCTCTGAGCCTCCAGAACTCTTCCATCTGATTTGAAATAGCGGATCCGCTCTTCCAGATCCAGACGGATCTGCTCTATTGCCCTTTCCAGGTTCTCTTTGGTTGAGACATAGTGAGAAGCCGGAAATATTGCGGCTTTGGACAGTTTTTGGAGGACAATTCCTCGAAGCGGATCGATCTGTGAGATAGCTTCAACCTCATCTCCAAAAAACTCTATCCGTAAGGCCCTGTCACTGTCATATGCGGGGAAGATTTCAACAACATCTCCCCTGACACGAAAAGTGCCACGGTGAAAATCGGTGTCATTTCGCTCATACTGGATCTCGACAAGCTTCCTAAGCAGATTGTCCCTGCCGTAGTCATCTCCCTGATGGAAGAAAATATGCATTGCCTGATAGGCCTCCGGCGAGCCTATCCCGTAAATACAGGATACGGATGCAACAATGATAACATCTGAGCGGGTAAGAAGCGAGCGGGTGGCGGAGTGACGCAGCTTGTCAATCTCGTCGTTTATTGCCGAGTCCTTTTCTATAAATGTATCACTGTTCGGAAGGTAGGCCTCCGGCTGATAATAGTCATAGTAGGAAACGAAGTATTCAACCGCGTTTTCGGGAAAAAGATCTTTAAACTCTCCGTAGAGCTGGGCGGCAAGGGTCTTGTTTGGCGCCAGAACGAGAGAGGGGCGACCGGTACGAGCTATGACGTTTGCCATGGTAAATGTCTTGCCGGAACCGGTTACACCCAGCAACACCTGATGTTTTTCGCCTCGCTCTATCCCATCCACAAGTTCACTTATGGCCTGGGGCTGATCTCCGCTGGGACTGTATGATGTTGTCAGATTGAAAAGCGGCATTATTGCTTTATCCTGTTTTATTAAGTAGTATGGCAGCTTATTGGCCATTAGGCCAACATGATATAAAAAGCCTCATTTGGCTGCAATCTCAATTTTAGAGAGGTTGCCAGGGCTGACAACCAATTTATGCAGCTAAACAGGCAGGCAGAAGTTGCGTTAAATTCGATAACGGATAACAGCTTGCCCTTAGGTTAAAAATCTGCCATAGTGCCACTGATCCGACGGGCCAAACGGCCCGTCTTTTATTTTGCGAGGAGTTCAGATAATGCAGGAAAGCATAAGAAACATAGCTATAATTGCTCACGTTGACCACGGCAAGACAACACTTGTTGATGCCATGCTAAAACATTCAGGGGTGTTCAGAGAACATGAGGTTATCACAGAACGTGTCATGGATAGCAACGATCTTGAAAAAGAGCGTGGTATAACCATATTGGCCAAAAACCTCTCAATTCATCATGGACGCTATAAGATTAACATTGTGGATACACCCGGACATGCTGACTTTGGTGGTGAGGTAGAGCGTGTGCTTAAGATGGTGGATTCGGTTCTGCTGCTTGTGGATGCGCTTGATGGCCCTATGCCTCAGACCCGATTCGTCCTGAAAAAATCACTTGATCTTGGACTTAAGCCGATAGTTGTCATAAACAAGATAGACCGCCCTGGTTCAAGGCCGGACGAGGTTCTTGACATGGTCTTTGATCTGTTCTGCGAGCTTAATGCCTCTGACGAACAGCTGGATTTTCCGGTTGTCTACACCAGTGCCAAGCTTGGATTTGCGAAACTTGATGTTAACGTAGAGTCAAACAGCATGGAGCCGCTCTTTGCGGTGGTTGAATCCAATGTGCGTCCACCCAAAGGGGATGCCAATGCCCCGTTTCAGATGCTGATAGCCAATATTGATTATAATGATTATATCGGCAGGATTGCCACAGGCCGAATCTTCAACGGCAAGGTGAAGGCCGGTGAAACCGTAGCGATGGTAAAGCAGAATGGCAGCGTCACCCGTGGCAGAATTACAAAGCTGCTCGGTTATGAGGGGCTGAAACAGGTTGAAATCCAGGAGGCAGGTACCGGAGATATTGTAACTGTTGCAGGCTTTGATGAGATAAGCATAGGGGAAACCCTGGCTTCTGCAGAAGAGCCGGTGGCCGTGCCATATGTCTCTATTGATGAGCCGACCCTTTCAATGAACTTTATAGTAAACACCTCTCCATTTGCTGGACGAGAGGGTAAGTGGGTTACTTCAAGAAATATCCGTGAGCGTTTGACCAAAGAGCTTAGAACCAATGTTTCTCTGCGTGTTGAGGATACTGATTCTCCAGACACCTTCAAGATCTCTGGCAGGGGAGAACTGCATCTCTCCATTCTGATTGAGAATATGCGTCGTGAGGGTTTTGAGCTGGCGGTTTCCAAGCCTGAGGTTATTGTTCGCGAGAAGGACGGTATAAAGCTGGAACCTATGGAGTATCTGGTTGTAGATGTCGCATCAGAGTATCAGGGTGTTATTATTGAGAAAATGGGGCCGCGTAAGGGAGAGATGATTGCAATGCATCCGATGGGTGAGACGGTCAGGCTTGAGTTTGTAATCCCTGCACGTGGTCTTATCGGTCTGAGGGGAGAGGTTCTGACAGATACCCGTGGTACTGCTGTTATGACTCACACCTTCCATGAATACGCCCCTTACCGCGGTGATATCCCGGGACGGAAGAACGGCGTACTCATAGCTATGGAGCATGGCGAAACTACAGCATATTCACTGGATGCGTTGCAGCCGCGCGGTACACTGTTCATAGGGGCTGGTGTTGAGGTTTACGGAGGGATGATCATAGGAGAGCATGCCCGTGATAATGACCTTGAAGTTAACCCCAATAAAGGGAAGAAGCTGACAAACGTCAGAGCCTCCGGCAGTGATGATGCTATTAAGTTGACTCCACCTCGGAGTATGACTCTGGAACAGGCTCTTGAATTTATTGATGATGATGAACTGGTTGAGGTTACTCCTGTTTCAATACGTCTGCGTAAGAAGGAGCTTGACCCCCACCAGAGGAAGAAGAAGAATAAATAAGGATAAGGTCGCTTACCCCTTTGTCTCTTCCATCCGTAGATATACGGTAAAGAGAGTCCCGTGCCCAGGGCGGCTTTCAGCAATGATTTCGCCGCCATGTTCTTTTATTATACGTTCAGTTATTGCGAGTCCCAACCCGATGCCTACGTCCTTTGTGGTGAAGTATGGTTGGAAAATCTTGTCCAAATCATCTTCGGCAATACCTATCCCCTGATCCGCAAATGTGAGACGAACAGTTCCTGGTCTTGAACTGTCGAGTGAAGCGCCCAGGGTTATCTTGCCTCCGCCTGGCATCGCCTGCGCTGCGTTGGTTATGAAGTTGGTTATGCAGTTTCTCATCAGTTCAGGATCAAGTAGCAGAGGTGGAAGTTCAGGGCTGATGTCAAGTTCTATATCTGCTCCCTGTTCCTTCAGTTTTTCCTTGAGAACAGAGAGTGTTCGCTCAAGCAGTTCATTATAGTTCACCAGACTCTTTCTGATCTTTAGAGGACGGCCATAGTTCATGAAGTTTATTACCATGTAGTTTGCCCGCCTTACCTCTTCCCTGATTTTTTCTGTTAGTTCAGTCATCTCGGCAGCTCGTGTAGGGCATTGGGCAACGACTTCACTTCTAAGGTGGTCAATGGCAAGACTTATGTAATTTAGAGGATTGCGAATCTCATGGGCTATACCGGCGGCAAGCTGTCCCACCCGTGAGAGATGTTCGGCCTCATAAAGCCTTTTTTCAAGAAGATCCCTTTCTCTCAGCTTTTCAACCATCTCGTTAAATCCCTCTGCAAGTTCGCCTATCTCATCATTGCTCTCTACAGGGATGGTTACGGAAAGATCTCCAGCCGAGACCTTTTTGAAATCCTCAGCCAAACGATGTATAGGTGCTGTGTAGCGTCTGGCCAGAAAGATAGTAAATGCAATACCAACGGTAAATACCATTGCCGTCGCCGCCAAGCGTTTGATAAAGTTTGAATGCTGTATGTTCTGTATATTATCGAGAAGCATGTTTACCTGGACGTATCCCAGATGTTCATCTCCAACAATTACCGGCACAACTACATCGTAAGGTCGCTGTGAGAGTATGGTGGCTCCACTGGATTTGCGAGGGGCGGATCTGACCCCTTTTTCCAGCTTCTTCAGATCCTTCTGCTTTCCAATCTTTTCAGGGTTTGTGGAATCAATGATTTCACCTTCACTGTTAATGATGTTAATCTCGTTGATACCTTTTTGGCGGGCGCTGTTGTAAAATTCCGTGAGTCTTGAGTTTTCAGCCTCTGAAGTGAGGTCGGCGATACTTAGCTGTACAGCCTTTGATATCTCCTGTGAACTATCCTGAATCTCCTGAACAAGTGCGGTTTGAGAAAACTGGTTAAGGCTGAAAAGTGTAATAACCGCCAGAACAAGTAGAGAGAGCATTATAAGTATCAGTTTTGCATTTAACTTCATCTGAAGTTACTCGATTCTGAAGATGGAATTGGCAAAAGAGTATCAGTAAACGGAACAGCATGTAAACCTGAAACGTTGACAGATTTACCAGAGACAGTGTAGAACAAAAGTATGTTAAGAATGGTATTAAAATACAGCATTATTACAGGCTTGTGTCTGTTATTCCCCGTGTTTTTTTCGGGCTGCACCACCATTGTCCCAAGGGACAATCTGCCTATACTGACTGACGACTCCTGTGGAGACAAGGTAAAGGTAGTGACTGTGCCATTGCCGGTGATTGCTACCTCGCCGAACGAAGGGATAACTGCCGGCGCCCTGTCTGCTTTTCTGATTCACAATCAGAAGGATGAGGTGTACTCACTGCTGGCTCCGCAGCTTAATTACAACGAGAACTTCGGTTTTACCGGAACAGTATATGGAGCATTAAACCCCAATCCTGACCGAAATATTGAATTCAACCTTTCTCAATCGCAGAAGAAGAACTTTGATTACGAAACGCGAGTTCGAGATACCAGCTTTATGGATGGCAGACTGGAGCTTAAGGGTTTTCTGGGCTGGTTTGCAGATGGCTCTTCCCGTTTCTATGGTTTCCATGCCCATACGCCTTCAGAACTTGAGACAAATTATACAAATCGCGAGATTACATACAATATCTCTGCAACATGGTTTCTTGGAAGGAAATACTATCTGGAGATAGGCCATCGCTTTCGTTCTGTTGGTATTGGCAGGGGAGCTGTGAATACGGTTCCTTTTATAACCGATCTGTTCAATCCTGCTGATGTCCCCGGAGTAGACGGATTTACAACAAATGCACCCCGAATATCCCTCATCTATAGCACCTTTGACAGTAAGACCCTTCCGACGTTTGGCGGTTACGCCAGGATCACGTTCGAACCTACAATAAAGGCGTTGGGTGGAGCTGAGGACTACCGTCACTATGAGGTTGAATTGAAAGGTTTTATACCACATGATGAGGGAAAGCGTTTTATTTCGGTGTTCAGAACGATGTATAATCAAACGCTTGGAGACAGTGACAATAGAAAAGTACCTTTTCTTGAGCAGAGTATTCTGGGTGGAGAGAATACCCTTAGGGGATATGGCAGGAATCGCTTTATTGATAACAGCTTTCTTCTTGTAAATCTTGAAGAGCGGATAAGGCTGTTTCGCTGGGAACTTTTTAATGTTACCGCTGACTGGGAACTTGCCCCATTTGTTGATCTTGGCGCTGTGATGGAAAATTTTGAAAAACTTAATGCTGCAAACTTTGAATTTAACCCTGGAATAGGTTTCAGGGCTACTGTACGTCCTAATATAGTTGGCCGTGTGGATGTAGGGTTCGGCAAGGAAGGGCCGGCTGTCTATGTCGGTTTGGGCTACCCGTTCTGACGGGGGCTATTCGCTCTGCGATAACATTGAGGAAAACGTGGATTACCGTTACATTGCAAAAGAGCTCCTAAACGAGCATCCCCAGACTATTGCTGTTGCACTTTCCCGTCTGTCTTCAGAACATTCAAGTCAGATACTGAAACTTTTACCATCTTTCATTCAGGCCGATCTCGTTAACAGGATAGTGGAAACAGATCAAATACCATCTATGGTAATTGAAGAGGTAGACCGGATGCTTGCCAGGATAATGAAATAAAAAATATTTAATAAAATCGAGATGAAGGGATTTTCAAATGATTGAGAATATTGGCGGAGACCTTTACAAATCATGGAATGATGACCAGCGTCACGCAGAGATCGGCAAGCTGGTTGATGGCTACAGATCAGGTCTGCCTTTTAAAATACTGCTACAGATGGCGACGGCAATTGCAGGCAGTCCCGAAGATGCGCGTGAACACCTCTCTTCCCTGATAACTGCAGAAGAGAGGCATTTGATAGTAAGCCGACTTAAAGGGGAGGAGCAGACTACGGCTGCTGCATTTCTTATGTAGTTGGGGTAACCCCAACATTTGTGCAACCAAGTGCAAAGTAGCGCCCTAGTTTTTATCTAATATGATGAAATTAGAGCAGTGAGTCTATAGGAGTGGCTCTCCACCACCCCCGCCATTACAAAGTCATGAAAAGGGGCATCCGTTTCTTTGCCGTCTATTTCTATGATCGGTTCTGGCTTCATCTCTGTCCAACCCACCATTGGATGAATCAAAAAGCCCCATACCGTTACGTATGAGGCTTTCAGCTTATCTATTGTCTCAGCTTAGCCGGTGCAGTGCTCTCATTACTGCTTCAGGCTCACGGTCAATTACCTGCAGCAGAATTCTTGCCGGACCTTCAGGATGGCGTACCCCTTGCTCCCAGTTGCGTACCGTGCGAGTGCTCAAGCCGAACAGGGCTGCAAACCGATCCTGAGACAAGCCAAGTTTTTCTCTCAGGTGGGTAATGCTGATGTCTGCAACTTGTACCTGATGGTTAACACCACGGCTTGAATCCCCCTCAGCGTATGCGAGCGCATCATCCAGCCCAGCCATAATCTTTTCAAAAGCGATACGTGCCATTTCTCAGTCTCCGTACTTACGGGCTAACATCTTCGCAGCATTACCAAGCATGATCACTTCCGTTCGAGTCAGTTTGGCTTGCTCGTTTTTGGCAAACACCGCCAGCAAAAACACAGGAACCCGCTCATTGTGAAAATAGTAGATGATCCTTACACCGCTGCTTTTACCACGGCTACCAATCTCTCGGAATCACTCATACACGCCTTTGCATCGGTTACGAAAGAGGCGGTCTCAACAACAGTTATCAAGTCCTGCTTCATCTGTATTGTACCTCAATGGGGTATATTTTCAATAAAAATACACGGGATGTTACGGGTCAAATATACCACGGGTAACACCTGCCGTTCATGCTTGATACTCAGTCCTCAAACATCACCTATCTGTATGACAGATTATTTCCTGTTCGCTGGTTGTTTGTCCATTTTCGTCTCATCAAAGATTGCAATTACCACTGACTGGACGTAAAATTCCTATTTCATTCCATCCTTTAAGGACACTCATGTTTGAACAAGCCTTCAAGAATATAGATGACGTTCTCTGGAAAGAGGCCGGTTGCGGTAGTGAGCTGGATTATGCAGAGCAGACCTCATGGCTGCTGTTCCTGAAGTACCTTGATGGTCTGGAGCAGGACAAGGCGATGGAGGCGGAGCTTGAGGGGAAGAGTTATTCCTTCATCCTCGATGAACCGTACCGGTGGGATGTCTGGGCGGCTCCGAAAACTGCTGACGGCAAGCTGGATCACAACAAGGCTCTGACCGGTGACGACCTGCGGGACTTTGTTGATCGTAAGCTGTTTCCCTACCTGCATGGATTCAAACAGAAGGCCAGCGGCCCCAACACCATCGAATACAAGATCGGTGAGATATTCGGGGAGATCAAGAACAAGATCCACAGTGGTTACAACCTGCGGGAGATCATTGACCATGTGGATGAACTCCGTTTCCGTTCTCAGGCCGAGAAGCACGAACTCTCCTACCTCTACGAAGCCAAGATTAAGAACATGGGTAATGCCGGTCGGAATGGTGGCGAGTACTACACCCCCCGTCCGTTGATCCGTGCCATTGTGCAGGTGGTGAAACCGGAGATCGGCAAACGTATCTATGACGGTGCTGTTGGTTCCGCTGGCTTCTTGTGCGAGGCGTTTGACTACCTGAAAGCACAACCCAACCTTACCACTGACGACATGAAGATTCTGATGGAGCGTACCTTCTACGGCAAGGAGAAGAAGTCACTGGCGTATGTAATCGCCATTATGAACATGATCCTGCACGGCATAGAAGCACCCAACATCATCCATACCAATACCCTTGCTGAAAACCTTGCAGACGTTCAGGAGAAAGACCGCTTTGACATCATACTGGCTAATCCCCCGTTTGGCGGTAAGGAGCGTAAGGAGGTACAGCAGAACTTCCCTATCCGTACCGGCGAAACTGCTTTCCTCTTCCTCCAACATTTCATCAAGATGCTCCGTGCCGGTGGTCGTGCTGGCGTGGTTATCAAGAATACCTTTCTCTCCAATACAGATAACGCCTCAATGAGTCTGCGGAAACTGCTGCTTGAAAGCTGTAACCTGCATACGGTACTTGATTGTCCTGGGGGTACGTTCCAAGGCGCAGGAGTCAAGACGGTGGTGCTGTTCTTCGAGAAGGGAGCACCCACCCGTAAAGTGTGGTACTACTCACTTGATCCTGGCCGCAACATGGGTAAGACCAACCCGCTGAACGATGCTGACATGGCCGAGTTTATTGCACTGCAACAGACCAAGGCAGATTCCCCCAAAAGCTGGAGCGTTGATATCAACGGTATTGATACCGCTACCTATGACCTGTCGGTAAAGAATCCTGATGGTGGCGAGGTGGTTGTACATCGGAGCCCACAGGAAATCATGGAAGAAATTTCACGCGGAGACGCGGAGAGCGCGGAGATTCTTGCGAGAATCAGGGAACTGCTTTCAAACGGGAAAGGAGCATAACCAATGTCCGAAGATATTCGCTGGAAACAACGCTTCGACAATTATTGTCGCTCATATAGCCAGTTGAATAAGGCGGTTACAGCTCATTCTGAACTGTCGGACAACGAACTGATTCAGATGGCGCTGGTCAAAGCATTTGAGATGACCTTTGAGCTGGCCTGGAAAACTATGATGGACTACCTCCGCTACAACGGCATTGATGTCAAGCTGCCACGAGAAGTCATCAAACAAGCCTTTGCCAACGACATTATTGTTGACGGGCAGTTGTGGATTGACATGCTGGAAAATCGCAATGTCATGGCGCATGTGTACGATGAGGCCCGAGCCCATGAAACGGTAAACCAGATTTGTCAGCACTATCTGCCGGCTCTTGAACAGCTCCATCAATTCCTGCGGGAAAAGTCAGCCTGATGTTTGGTCTGAACAAGCATACACTGGAACTTATTACTGAATGCGTCCGGCAGTTTCCCCAAATTGCCTGGGTAAAGGTCTATGGTTCGCGGGCCAAGGGGGATTATCAGCGTGGCTCCGATATTGATCTGGCCTTTAGCAGCCCGGTTGATTGCGCCGCCGAACTGTTTGAAGCCCTTGATAGCCTGCCCACTCCCTATCTGTTTGATGTGACACATTATGAGACGTTGCGGCATGAGGGACTGAAAGGGCACATAGATAGGGTCGGGATGGTTTTTTATGAGCGAAAGGCGGACTCACGCGGAGACGCGGAGGGCGCGGAGAAAAGCGTGGTGGAGGGATGAAGGCGGGGTGGGATTCAAAGCCGCTTGGGGAGTTGTTGCAGAAGATGGAAACTGTCAATCCACTGCAATCTCCCGATGAAGAGTTCTGCTACATTGACGTTTCGAGTGTATCTAACAAAACCTTTGAAATTGAAGAGACACAGAAGTTGTTGGGTAAGGATACGCCCAGCAGGGCAAGGCGACTTGTTAATACAAATGATGTGCTCTTCGCCACTATCAGACCCACGCTTCAGCGTATTGCAATAGTTACTGAAAAACTAGATGGACAGGTATGTAGTACAGGGTATTTTGTAATGAAGCCCAAAATGGAGCTTGACCACCGTTTTCTCTTTTACTTCTTGTTCACAGAAGCGTTTATGAATCAAATGGAGGCGTTGCAAAAGGGGGCAAGCTATCCAGCCGTTACTGATGCTGAAGTAAGAGCACAAATCATATCTTTCCCTCCTCTCCCCGAACAGCAACGCATCGTCGGTATCCTTGATGAAGCATTTGAAGGTATCGCCACCGCCAAGGCCAACGCCGAGAAGAATCTGCAAAGTGCCCGTGCGCTGTTTGAGAGCCACCTGCATGAGGTCTTTACTCGGCGGGGTGAGGGGTGGGTGGAGAGAACTTTAGCTGAAGTGTCGAAAGATTTTGGACGTGGCAAGTCAAAACACCGGCCAAGAAATGCCCCCCAACTTTTCGGAGGTAAATACCCCTTCATTCAAACAGGGGATGTACGCAATTCTGAACATCTAATAACAGAATACAGTCAGACGTATAGTGAAGCTGGACTTGCTCAAAGCAAGCTATGGCCAAAGGGTACTCTGTGTATCACCATTGCCGCAAATATCGCAGAGACAGGAATTCTTGGTTTTGATGCGTGCTTCCCTGATAGCGTTATTGGTGTAGTAGCCAACGATGATATTACCAGTAACAAGTTTCTGGAATACCTGCTCCAAAGTTTCAAGTCTGAATTACAGGCACAGGGAAAAGGAAGCGCACAAGACAATATCAACCTTGGCACGTTTGAAAATCAGCGTTTCCCTTTTCCGCCGTTGCAAGACCAGCAGGCCATAGCTACAAAGCTTGACTGCTTACGGGAAGAAATCCAGCGCCTCGAATCCATCTACCAGCAGAAACTGGCCGCACTGGATGCGCTGAAAAAATCCCTGCTGGATCAGGCTTTCAGGGGGGAATTATGACCGATAAGGCACAGATAAAAACCAGTAGCCAGTTTTTGGTATACCAGACCGAAGACGGCAAGCTGAAAATCGATGTGCGCTTTGAGGGGGAAACGGTCTGGCTTACCCAGCAGCAAATGGCGGAGCTGTTTCAAACAACCAAGCAGAACATCAGCCTGCATATCCGAAACACTTTTTCCGAAGGAGAATTAAGGGAGGATTCAGTTGTCAAGGAATCCTTGACAACTGCCGCCGACGGCAAAAACTACGCAACCAAATATTACAACCTCGATGTTATTATCTCCGTGGGCTATCGGGTGAAATCGCTCCGTGGCACACAGTTCCGCATCTGGGCTACTCAACAGTTGCGTGAATACATCGTTAAAGGTTTCGTCCTTGATGATGAGCGCCTGAAAAATCCAGACCAGCCCTTTGACTATTTTGAAGAGTTAACGCGCCGGATTCAGGATATCCGTACCTCTGAGCGGCGGTTCTATCAAAAAATCACCGACATCTACGCCACCAGCATTGACTATGACCCCACTCAGGATATCAGCATCACCTTCTTCAAGACGGTGCAAAACAAGGTGCATTGGGCTATTACTGGACAGACCGCCGCAGAAATTGTTCATAACCGGGTGGATGCCACCAAACCAAATCTGGGGCTGACCAACTGGCGCGGCACAGTGGTTCGCAAGCAGGACGTGACGATTGCCAAGAACTACCTTTCCGAGCAGGAGCTGGCGGCGCTCAACAATCTTGTGGAACAATACCTTGTGTTTGCTGAAGGACAGGCCATGCGTCGAGTTCCTATGTATATGGCAGACTGGGTGAAGAAGCTGGATGGTTTTCTGACCCTAAACGACCGCGATATACTGACCCATGCCGGGCGAATCTCTCACGAAATGGCGCAAGCAAAGGCTGAGATGGAGTACAGCAAGTTCAAGACACTGGCTACCGCAGACGCCCGACCGGTTGATGACGATTTTGAACGAGCCACGCAGATCTTGCCAAAATTGCCAAAAGTAAAAATACCAAAGAAATAACCCTGACTTTTGTTTTGACGCAAGCCATACAGACAAGGGTGCAAAAACATAACTGCCAGTATTTGTTGTTTGTTTTTATTTAGGCGCAAATCGCCATATAGATCAAAAGTGCTTTAAAGCAAAACCGAATCAGCAGGGATATGTGTTGTAACTGGATAAAAATAAAGATAAATATTGTTTTAACGCAAATCGTGGGGTACCCATGAACGAAGCCGAAACCAGAGCCGAACATATTGACCCCGCCCTGAAAGCCGCTGGCTGGGGTGTGGTTGAAGGTAGTCGTATTCGGCGGGAGTACCCTATTACCCTTGGCCGTATTGAAGGCCACGGCAAGCGGGGCAAGGCTCTGACCGCTGACTATATTCTGGAATACCGCAACACCAAGCTGGCAGTAGTGGAAGCGAAGGCATATGACAAGCCTTTGACCGAGGGAGTAGCACAGGCCAAGGACTACGCCGGTAAGCTGGCCATCCGTTTCACCTACTCCACCAATGGGCAGGGTATCTACGGCATTGATATGGAAACCGGCGTTGAAGGGGAGTTGCCGCTTTACCCCACACCGGATGAACTCTGGAACCTCACCTTTGCCACCCAGAACACGTGGCGTGACCGCTTCGCCGCTGTACCGTTTGAAGATCGGGGCGGTTACTTCCAAGGGCGTTACTATCAGGACATAGCTATTGAACGTGTGTTGGAGGCAATTACCGACCATCAGCAGCGTATCCTTCTGACACTGGCAACCGGAACCGGCAAGACCTTCATCGCCTTCCAGATAGCTTGGAAACTGTTTCATAGTCGCTGGAATCTGACCGACTGGAAGAAGGAGAGCGAACCAACCCGCCGCCCCCGCATCCTGTTCCTTGCCGACCGCAACATACTGGCAGATCAGGCATACAACGCCTTCTCCGCCTTCCCCGAAGATGCACTGGTACGCATTGCACCAGATGAAATCAAGAAGAAGGGCAAGGTGCCGAAGAACGGCAGCCTGTTCTTCACCATCTTCCAGACCTTCATGAGCGGAGCCGGTGACACCCCCTATTTCGGTGAATACCCGCCTGACTTCTTCGACTGCATCATTATTGATGAATGTCACCGTGGCGGTGCTAACGATGAAAGCAACTGGCGCGGCATCATGGACTACTTCGCCCCTGCCGTGCAGCTTGGCCTGACTGCCACCCCCAAACGCACAGATAATGTTGATACCTACGCCTATTTCGGGGAGCCGGTCTACATCTACTCTCTGAAGGATGGTATCAATGACGGGTATCTTACGCCGTTCCGAGTGAAGCAGATTTCCACCACGCTGGATGAGTATGTCTACACCTCTGATGATAGGGTCATGGAGGGTGAAGTAGAATTCGGCAAGCGGTACGAGGAACCCGACTTTAACAAGATCATCGAGATCAAGGAGCGGGAGAAGAAGCGTGTTGAACTCTTCATGTCCATGATCGACCAGCGGGAAAAAACGCTCGTGTTCTGTGCCACACAGGATCATGCCCTTGCGGTACGTGACCTTATCAACCAGATCAAGACCAGTACCGAACCAAACTATTGCCAGAGGGTGACTGCTAATGACGGTAACCTTGGCGAACAACACCTGCGGGACTTTCAGGACAATGAAAAGACCATCCCCACCATCCTGACCACCTCACAGAAACTTTCCACCGGCGTTGATGCCCGTAATATCCGCAACATTGTACTGATGCGCTCCATAAACTCTATGATCGAGTTCAAGCAGATCATCGGGCGTGGCACCAGACTCTATGACGGCAAGGACTACTTCACCATTTATGACTTCGTGAAGGCGCACCACCATTTCAGTGATCCTGAATGGGATGGTGAACCGCTGGAACCGGAAGTTTGCCCGAAATGCAACTATCACCCTTGCGTATGCGTAAAAGAACCTCCGCAACCATGCCCTGTTTGCGGAGAACGTCCCTGCGTCTGCATTAAAGAGCCGCCACCGCCCTGCTTCAAATGCGGCCAGAGTCCCTGCGTCTGCAAGAAGAAGGCAAAGATCAAGCTGGCTGATGGCAAGGAGCGCACCATACAGCACATGACCATGACAACCTTCTGGCACCCAGACGGCACCCCTATGTCGGCGCAGCAGTTCATGGAGATGCTGTTCGGCAAACTGCCAGAGTTTTTCAAGGATGAAGAAGAACTGCGTACCATCTGGAGCCTGCCGTCAACACGGGCGAAACTTCTGGAAGGGCTGGCAGAAAAGGGGCTGGGTTACGACCAGCTTGCAGAAATGCAGAAGATCATCGACGCGGAGAAAAGTGATCTGTTCGACGTACTGGCCCATGTTGCCTATGCCCTGCCACCCCTCACCAGAGAAGAACGGGCGGGGAAGGCCAGAACCATCATCACACAGCACTTCAATACCAAGCAACAGACCTTCCTTGACTTCGTACTGGCGCATTACGTGGCGGTAGGGGTAGAGGAATTGGATCAAGCGAAACTGACTCCGCTACTGAAGCTGAAATATCACAACTCCATAGCAGATGCCGTGGCTGATCTGGGTAAAGATATTGGCGTGGTGTTCGAGGGGTTCCAGAAATATCTTTACTCCCCGCAAAGTTTGGGGAGAGGATAAAGAGCCGTTTTGCCTTTCAATTTTCAGTTGTGAGCAGAGTTTGCAGGTAGGTGAAGGGGTAAGTATGGTACGGATTGAATGTGGAAAAATAAGGGACATCCCCCTATTTACTACCCCTGCCTGCAGTAGATTCCAAAATCAAAAACCGTGACGGGGTTACAGTTTCCCGGCCACGGCTTTTGTTTCCAAACGATGACATAGTACAGCAGCCAAGGCGGAGGGGGGTAACTGCTGCCGCAGTCTCTGCTTACGATTCTGCACAGGGTAGACCGGTTTGGAATCAGCAACCGCCTGTAACCATCACCTTCTGTATGCTTTGTCATGTTGCGTATGCAGGCTTACAAGGACTATGGTTGAGCTTGTAAGCAGGCAGGTTATCGCCCTGGCACTGCCGGTAATACGGATAGAGTAAAGTTGCTGTTCTGTTACCGGCTCTACCATGCCGTGCAATTTCTCAAAATTCAGGCCTGGATGGCTCCGCAGTTGAGGCAGATCCAGAGATTGCAGAAGTTGTAACGCCTTAGCCGCAGCCTTACGGACAGGCAACTCAGCAGCCATAACCGCCTCATCAAAGGCGGGCCGGATCTCAATTTTCATCGACCCACCTTTTGGCAATTGCTTCAGCCTGTTTAGCGGTTGTCACTTCAACAGAAGGCCGCAAATCTGCCAGAGAGCTGCTTACAGACTGCTTTGCCTCAGCCGTCCAGGCCCACAATTGGTGTTTGGGTATTGGCTCTACAGGAATCAGCATAATTCTGCCATCATCGAGAACTTCAAGATCAATGGCATCCCCAGGTTTAATGCCAACTATGGGGGGAAGTGTAATGCGTCGCCTGGCATCTGTTTGTAGTAACATGTATCGCTCCTCCTGAATTCATTTTATCACAGGCACCATCTCGGGGCAATACCCATTAACCCATATTGCAACAAGCCAAACCAGCCATCTGTACGGGGGAAAACTAGGGACGCTTCCCGTATCTGCTTTGCGAAAGTTTAAACCGTATTTCCTGGTTTAGTCTTCGTTCGGCCTGCGCATCTTTCGGCGCAGTGCCGCCATTCTTTTCTTAGCAACCCTCTGTAGTTTTTGTCCGTTTGGGATCTTGGTGGGCAATCTCTTTTTAACAATACGATTACGTTTTTCAAGCGCCAGTATTAATCTTTGCATGGCCAGTTCACGGTTTTTTAGCTGAGAACGGCTCTCTGATGCATGCACGACAATCCCTGTGGGCAGATGCCTGAGCCTTACAGCAGAATCCGTTGTGTTTCGGTGCTGTCCCCCTGGACCTGAAGCGCGGTAAAATTCCACCCTGATATCTGCTTCGTTTATCTCCGTATTCATGGCCTGAATATGCCGAGGCCAAAATTTACCAGCGCCAGCATAAGACTGAACGCCAGCGCCCACCAGAAGCCAGCCACCTGAAAGCCGCTTACCAGTTTGCTTACAAGCATTACAAGAAGAGCGTTTATTATCAGGCTGAACAGCCCCAGTGTCACAATAGTAAGCGGCAGAGTCAAAAGTGATAATACCGGTTTGATAAACGCATTAATAAATCCAAAAACTACTGCGGCAATAAGTGCAGCAACAAATCCTGAAATCCTGATACCTGGAAGCAGGTATGATGCAATCATAATAGCAACAGCAGAAATCAGCCAGTTGATCAAAAAATTTATCATCGTAAATCCTGATTAGGGCTTTGCATTAATCAAGCAGCATGGCATTGACTCTTGCCCTTACTTTCATCCCTTCCTTTAGAGAAGAGCCACCCTTTTCAAAGTAGCGGCCTGAAACAGATCCATCTTCAATCTGAAGTTCGCCAAGGCTGGCAAGCACCCTGTTGTCATCATCAACCACCTCTATGGCCTGTTGTTTCTTTGGCACCTTGCGAATCTTTGACGTGTTGATCTGAATATATGCGATCCTGCCGTTTATCCTGCTTATGCTTCCCATCTCATAACTCGGATTAAATCCGGTTCCCAGCCGATCTGCCGCAGCCCTGAAGCCCACCGTTACAGCACGTTTGAAGAACTCCTGCTTCTTCTCGAAGGCCATATTTTCTTTTCTTGGTATCTTTGTATCCAGCTTACGGTCATCGCTATAGGATTTTACCAGCTCTATCTGACCTTTGGTGTTCATAAACTTCACATCCAGCCTTACACGAGCCTTGAAGGTTACCTGCTTGCGGGTCGGATCCATGTTTAACGGAGATTCAAAAGAGTTCAGATTTTCAATGCGGGGTTCAATTATGTAGGTCTCCTGGTCGGAGGCGTTCATCAGAACCTTTGTGAAACGTTTGGTATTTGCCAGCTGAGCCTGAATATCATTCATAAGCTCATCTGTCATATCTGGAGAGAGTTGACGGGAAAACCTTGATTTAAGATCCTGCCTGAGTGCAATGGAATCGAGGTTTACAGGCTCCAGAGCCTGGGTGGTCACCTGTTGAGCCTCTGTAACATAAACCGTCTCAGGCGCTGTTGCACAGCCAAACGAGATTAGTGTAACGAGGCAAAAACCGGCATAACGGAGATGGCGATTCATAATCTGTACTCCTTGGGCTTTATATTCTACTGTTGGAGATTATCAAAGGATGCCAGAAGGGTGTCCTCTCCACTGGCAGTGAACATTGCTGCAACCTTTTCAATCTTTATTGCTTCCTGCTTACTGAATTCAACATGCTCTCCAGCAAATGCCAGCGAAAGCTTTGGCTCAAGTTCTCTAATAATAGTCTCTGCCAGTTCTATCCGTCTGACCGCCTCTTTTACCTGTTTTTCCTGATTGGGGTCTTGTTCCTTAATCTGATATTTACCCTTTATCTGCTGATACATGGTTTTGTAGACGGTGTATTGCAGACCAAGGTTGTTTTTGTAAATACCAAGTGAATTCAGTACCATCTTGATCCGTGGAAACAGCATTGCTGCATTGTAGAAACCGCGCACCTTTTGAAACTCCTTGTCAATATTAGGGATTGCGCGTGCAACGTTTACTACTGCACAGCCTATCTTTACTGTGGCAGCCATGGTAAAATCTGCTCCGGCTACAGATGCGGAATAAACCTTGTTAGCCAGCCTGCCGTAGTTTTTCTCCATCAGAGCCATATCCTCGGTCTTCTCTTTAAGCGCCGCAGTTATCGCCTCATCTTTCAGAGCCGGATCCTGGCAGGCGGCCTGTTTTACCGATTCGGCCTCATTTCCCTTTGCGTTTCGGAGGAAGGCATCGCATCTGGCATAGCCCTTTGCGGTCAGATCAATATCTTCCTGAAGCTTCAGCATCTCCTGTTTGTTGTTTGTGACCACACCGTAGGCCATAAGAGGATTTCGATAAACATACTCATTGACGGTTTCCGGTTTTTTGCGGTAGCCGAGCTCACGAAAATATATATCGGGGGGCTGAGATTTGAAGAATAGAAAATCATCCCTGCTTACATGACGGTTGAGCAGCTGCTCCCTCTCCTTAAGAAATATATAAAGTGCGCTTGTAGGGCGGGGCCATCCTGTTGAAGGATCGATCTCTGTTGCCAGAGTAATACCCTGAGAGGATGCAAAAAGGGATAATCCCATCTTGAAAAGTGCGGTGCCTGAAGGGACACCGTACAGGTCGTTGGGCCAGGTGTCCTGTTCGGATATGGGGGAACGGAGTAGAACCCTGTTGGAGAGCTTGATCGATATGGCGGCAGACTCAAAGGAATCCAGGGATGCCATTACGGTAGGGTTCATTAATTCAACACCGCACTCAAGAGAAGACATCCCTGTTGCACAACCTGACATGGTTCCTGCTGCCAATGCCAGCAGACAGGCTGGAATAAGATGTTTAAAATATTTAACGCACTTCTGAAATAACATGTATCAATCCCTCCATTGCAGAGTTAAGCAAGTCATCACTTAAACACCACTTTATTGCCTTGTATTTCAGGGTTCCACCGTTTCAGTTGTGCATCCTTCTCAAAATTATCCATCAGTAAGTCAACCAGATCGCTGACCTTCCCTGCATAATAGAGGTCAACAACCATATTTCCCTTGCCACGGTTCTTCTGGCTGACATTCTTGAGTCCCTTAATATCTTCACCCAGCAGTTTTAGAAGCTTGCGCTCAAGACGGTAGTTGCCGGCTGTAGGCATTACAACCTCAAAACGGGCGCCTCGGCGTTCCTGGGTAAGTGTCTTGGTGTTAAGGGCATTAACAACCTCTTTTGCAAATGCCTTGCCTCCGGCAATTGCCGCCAGACGTATCGCTGCCTTTGCCTCATCCTTTGAAGCCCTTGCAACGCCGTCCGGGTTTCCTTCCCACATCAGATCACGACTTGCGAGACTAACGGTTTTTCCTGTCATCATTGCACGGTAAATATATGCGCTTCCGCTTGGTGCCACACTTACATCAACCTTGCCAAGAACCAGCCACTCACCTTTATCGGCCAGATCATCTGCAATCTTGTTGATATGTTTCACCATCTTGTTGTAATCAGCTTCTTCGGTAAGCGTCGAATGCACCGCTTCGTCATCAGAGTCAATAACCGTGTATTCTGCTGCTGTAAGGCTCTTTCTTACCTCAGCCCTTACGTTGTCCAGTATCATCGGCGCATCACCTGTATCCATCTTGCCAGGTATTATCATTACTATAATTCTGCGCTCTTCATTTTTGCCAGTTACAGCCCCCTGACGCTTGAGATATGCCCGCACAGCTTCTTCATTTATGGTGATCTTTATCTTGGCCTTCAACTCTTTGCTGAACATACCGCTTACGCTGCTCTCAAGTATTTCGAGATCCTGGATATACTTTTCGTCTCCTGTAAGGTTCAGTGTTGCTGCCCTGTCAGGGTAAACATCGCGCAGGTAGTGTTCAAGAGCCTGCTCGCGGCCACGCTGCTCTGCCTTCTTGCGGGCGGTGTATTCATCGTCATCCACATTTACGGTGACTATTTCGGTATAGGTGCGGACTTCGGCGGCAGCCAGCAGAGGCAGCATCACCAGACCCAGTGTGATAAGAATCAAGAGTAACCGTTTCATTAATCTCTCCTTTTAAAACAGGTTGTTATTGACGTTTCCAGGTGCTGCGAGAACCTTCTGAGCGAACCAGTTTAAGGGACCAGCCAAGTTGCTTTGCAACATTGTTTACAGCGCTCTTGACGGCATCGGCTGTACTGCCTGATTTTATTTCAATGGTTGTCTTGCCTCCGCCTGATTCACGCTCACGGATGTTTTCCATTCCAGGAATGGTCTTAAGACTGTTCTTGAAGCTGATTATATCATCCAGCTCTGAGATGCCGTCCAGAACCACTATAAAGGTGCCTGCTCCGGCCTTTTCACGTTTCCAGCTCTTCTTTATCGATTCGATCATTACCGCTGAAATCTTGTGGCCTACATCTTTTGCCGCGCGGTAGAGGGCTTCCTGTATGGTGCCTGCGTAAGAGGCAGACTCTACATCCTTGCTTGCAACGACCCTTGATGTAGTGGGATTAATCAGCTGGGCTCTAAGGAATATCTTCGCCGCGCCTCCGGTATAGTTCCAGTAGCCATAACGTCCGATGCCAACGGTCTGATAGTAAAGCACCAGATCGGCGTTGTACTTGAGGCCGTACAATGCGGCCTTGTTGGTGTCAATATCCATCTCATGGGTTTCTGCTACCTGGATGGAGAACTTCTGAGCTGAACTTTTGTCTATTACGTCAAATCCCTTTTCTGCAAGGGTGTCAACGATTGCACCGTAAGAGTTGTCGAAAAATGCCTCCAGGTCGGCCCTGGTATTGCCGAGGGTAGCCCCCTGCGGCAGGTTTGGATTATAGAGTACCATGATGCGTGGATTGCCCATGGTGTCCTGCATAAGTCCAAGTGCGTCAATCTCGTTTTCAAGGGTTTTAAGGTTGACCTCTGCAGTTACCTGCAGCTCATAACCGGCGCCGGTAAATTCAGGATCGCTCTTTTGAATCAGGCGAGCCAGTTTTTTGGTCTTACCCTTAAGGGCAGAATTGATCTTCTGGCTGTTTTTTGAAATGGTTTCATCATCAAGGATCTGTTTTACAGCCAGATTAACGGCATTGTTAAGACCGCTCATAATTGCAGCCTGTTCAGAGCTGCCACGGCCAGTTGCTGAAAACTGTTCCGCCATTGATAGTCCGGCAAAAGAAAAAAGAAACATCAATGTGAAAGAGAGAATTTTGGTCATACATTCCTCCTATTGCTTTTTCCAGGTGCTACGAGCCCCTTCGGCGCGGATTTTCTTCATGGCCCAGCCAAGTTCCTTGGCGGTTCTGATTACATCCCTGTCAAGTTGATCGCGTTTGCCTTTGTAAGTAGCCTCAAAGGTGGTCTTGCCTCCTCCGGATTCAACTTCCTTGGCGCCTGTTGCGAGCGGGAACTTTTCAAACATCTCAGTGAATCTGGCGATCTCTTCAGGGTCATCAACACCATCAATCACGATGGTATACATTGCGCCATTCTGCTGCATATCCATCCAGTTTTTCTGGAGTATATCAATCATAGGATTGACGATCTTTTTCCCGCCTTCGCGGGCAGCCTTTTCAAGAGCCTGCTCTACGGTCTGACCCATGCCTGCCTGTTCCACTTTTTTGCTGGTGATAATCTGTGAGCGTGTATTGTCAATAAGCTGTGTTTTTACGTTAAGAAGAACGCTCTTTCCGATAACACCGTCACGAACAACACCGCTTACGCTGTAGAACAGGGTGTATTCCGCATGAAACTTTAAGCCGTAAGCAGCTGCCTTGTTGAGATCAACATCGATTTCATGTGTTTCAGCCTGCTGCATTGAAAAACGTTCTGCTGCGGCCTTGTCAACAACGCGGAACTGTTTGTCGGTAAGGGACTCAACTATGCCGTTGTAGATCTCTTCCGTAAACTCCTTGTCCTTGAATATCCTGTCCTTTGATTTGTTGCTGAAGGCCACCAGGATTCTGGGATTGCCAACTACATCCCCTTTACGCAGGATGGTAAGGGCATCGATATCCCCTTTAAGCAATTTGTTGTCTACAGTTGCAGTGATGGTTATTACAAATCCGTCACTGTTCTTGTCTTGTTTCAAGATCTTGTAGCTTGTTACGTATCCCTTGCTGTGCGAGAGAATCTTGTCATCAACCAATGCCGAATCAACTACTGTAGTGCTTGATTTGACGAAAGTCCCTACGCCCTGCTCAACAGCGCGACGCATTGCTGTGGCCAGGGCTGCTTCCTTGCTTGGGCCTTCACCTGATGCTGTAACCGATGCGGCAAAGGCCACGGTTGTGCTTGCAAGGATCAGGCTGATTAGAAATAAAACAATTCGTTTCATAGTCACTTCCTCCTATCGTATTTTCCATGTACTACGATTACCTTCAGACCTTATCTTTTGCAGAGAAAGCCCTTGTTTGGAAGCAAGCCTAAAGAGATCTCTTTCAAGTTGATCCCGACGAACCTTGCAGATTACCTCAAAGGTTGCTTTGTTGCCGCCGGTTTCAATTTCTCTCACTGCCGCTACAGTCGGGCTCTTTTCGAACAGGCTGGTTAGAGATGCAAGGGTTTCGTTTTTACCTTCAAAAACCATGGTTACAGTTCTGCCCTCGATCCCTGTCTGGGCTATATAGTTTTCAAGGCCTTTTGACAAGAGTTGGGTTAGTTTCCTACCGGCAGCTCTTGCTGCCTTTTCAATTGCGTCTTCGGTGTTGTGGCCGGTTGATGAGGCTTCGGCTATTTTGGCGGTAATGATCCTTGCACCTGTGTTATCTACAATCTTTGCGCTTACCCGTACCAGGGCACCGTTCCCTTTGTCCGGATCTTTGACGATTGTGGATGTTCTGAAATGGATTGTGTATTCGGCAAGGAAGTTGAGGCCGACGGCAGCAGCCTTGTTGAGCAGAGGATCTATATCGTGAGTTGCGGATACCTGGATTGAAGCCTGTTCTGCGGATGTTTTGTCAACAATCCGATAACCGCGATCCGTGAGGAATTCTATCATGCTTTCGTAAACTGCTGATTGGGTTGCAGATTCTTTTTTGAGAGGGTTTCCGGTAGCATGGATCAGCAGCAATCTTTCTCCATCAGCCGGCTTTGAAGAGGCAGCGGAAGAAAGCGTTGTGCAGAACATACTCAAAAAAAATATCGCCAGCAGGATGGGTTGCAAAGAGATCCCCCTAATAAAAAAGCAGAGTCTGCTACCATTCAGGTTAGACTACCAAATAAATGGTTATACTGCAAACAGCTAAGGCTACCAGTCGTCAGAGGATCCCCCTCCGTCAAAATCACCGCCTCCGCCGCTAAAACTATCTCCGCCAGAAGAAGAACCTCCACCGCCACCTCCATAGAAGATGGTTGGCCCTCCCCATCCTGAACCTCCACCGCCTCTTCCGCTTGCATTAAAGAGTTTCATAAGCAGATATAATACAAATCCTGCTGCCCCGCCTAGAATTGCCAGAATACCAAGTTTCCATAGTACGGCTCCCAGGCCGATGCCGGCTGCAGCTGGCAGGCTCACTCCCCCTGCCATAATGCCTGCTGTGCGTGATGATGAGGCGGCCATCGCTGTTATGATGGTTCCAACGACAAGCAAGGCTATAAAGGTTCCGTATTTATTGCTTTTTTTGTTCTTTGCAGCTTTGCCGGCAACTGCCGGAGCCTTGAACTCACCCTTGGTTGCGTCAATAATCGCACTGATACCCGAACTTATCCCTTTGTCGGAATCACCGGCGCGAAGGCTTGGAGCAATTACATTTCTGATTATCTGTCCGGCAGTTATGTCAGGCAAGGCACCCTGTAGTCCGGTACCTACCTCAATCCTTATCTTGCGTTCTTTTTTGGCAAGAATAAGCAAAACCCCGTTACCCTTGTCTTTCTGTCCTATTTTCCAGGCTTCGCCTACCCTTATTGCAAAAGCTTCAATCGTATCCCCCTCAAGTGAGTTTATGGTCAGCAGAACCACCTGATTGCTTGTCTCCTGTTCAAATGCTGCCAGTTTGGCTTCAATAGATCTGGCAGCGGCAGGAGATAGCATGGAGGCGTAGTCGTTTACACGTCCCTTTAGAGGTGGAGCTTCAAGCGTAAAAGCGCTCTGCACAACTAATAAAGATAAAAGCAGAGTGATTAAAAGCTTTAAGTATAAAAAGCGCATATTCTGTATCCCCGAATAAAATCTGTTAGAATTTTACCTTTGGAGCAACCTTTGCCCCTTCTTCTGCCTTAAACGGCTCTTTACGCTTCAGGTGCAAGAGTATTGAGTTGGTCAAGCTGTTCGGGAAGGTTCGAATACTGGTATTAAAAACCTGAACAGCCTTGTTGTAGCGTTCACGTGCAACGTTAATCCTGTTCTCTGTACCTTCTAGCTGCTTCTGCAGATCAAGAAAGTTCTGGTTAGCCTTTAGATCCGGATAATTCTCAGCAACCACCATCAAGCGGGAAAGGGCTGAGGAAAGCTCTCCCTGATTCTGCTGGAATTTGTTAATCGCAGCAGGATCGTTGATGAGATCTTTGTTAAGCTGCATGGAACCTACCCTGGCTCTAGCATCTGTTACCGCTTTAAGGGTATCTGACTCATGTTTTGCATACCCTTTTACAACCTCCACAAGATTGGGAATCAGGTCGTTGCGACGTTGATATGTAGACTCCACATTGCCCCAGGCCGCTATTACAGCCTCTTCATTTGCCTGCATGCTGTTGTAGCCGCAGCCAGTTATCAGTGAGATCAAAAATAGACCAAAAACAGCAAATAGAGTCCTTTTCATCTCTGTTCCTCCTCGTAAGATATCGGATCGTTATTGGTAAAGCGGATCTTCATAACTGTTAACATCAAGTTGCATACAAGTGGTGTTATGTTTGCCAGAATCAAAGGCATATCACTTATCAGGATACCGTAGATCAGCCATAATGCAACCCCCAGCGATAAAAGTAATGGTTGCCAGATGGAGAGATCCCTTGCGTGCCTGCTCCTCCATGTTTTTATTACCTGTGGAAGAGAGGCTATGCTTGTAAGAAGTCCGGCGACAAGCCCCAGATATGTGGGATTCATGTTGTCCCTTTCCGATCTTTGAAGTCGCCTGTAGCCCAGTCTATCTGTGAAAATATCCCTCTGATTATTGCCACTTCACGGCTGTCCATATTCGCACGAAACAGTATTCGTCTCAAGGACCGCATTACATGTTCCGGATTCTGGGGGTTAAGATAGCCTATCCGCTGCAAGGTCTTTTTCATCTGTGCAAATACAGGCTCAATCTCCCCGGATGTCGCCGGAATCTGTTTTGGTTTAACCAATTCCGGAGAGGTTGCCCCGAACAGTTCATAACAGAAAATGAGGATAGCCTGCGCAAGGTTCAAGGAGCCGTACTCATCGTTGGAAGCGATTGTGGCCTGAAGAGTACAAAACGATAGTTCCTCGGTGGAAAGTCCATGATCTTCCCTTCCAAATACCAACGCCGATTTTTGAGAGGATTCAATCAAAGCGGCAGCTGCCTGCGGAGGGGTTAACAGCTCCTGCCGATATTTACCATGGCGACGTGTCGTTGCAATCGAGAGGTTGATATCAGCCAGGGCTCCGGGTAGAGAAGAAAAAGTCTCTGCCTGTTCAAGCAGATCTTTTGCAGATACGGCAAGCCTGAAGGAATCAGGATGAAGGTGTTCGCATCCAGATACAATACGGAGCCTGGATAGCCCCATGTTTTTCATTGCTCTGCAGGCCATTCCTATATTGCCAGGCGATTGTGGTTCAACAAGAATTATGGCGATTCTATCAAGCAATTTTGACATTTTAGGTGGTGTCTGGTCAGAGGGCAAGGCGTCCAGCAATCTCGGAGCGGATCAGGTCAACCATTTCATCAATGCGCGCTTCCGGATCAATAGCAGAGGATTCGGAAGTAAGCAGATTCAGAAACGTTGCTGTCTTATCAGTGTTAAGAAGCACTGCCTTTCCTCCTGCTTTGTTGAGAAGAGTGACCACGAGGTCTGCACCAGGCCGCCCCAGATAGGCTTTGGCAACTTCTTTGATATCTTCCACTATTTCATCCAGAAGAAGATGGCGTTCATCAGAGATTTCAGCTTTTGTTGGTGGTATTTCAGCGGAAGAAGCCTGTTCAGATTCCTTTGGCTTCCCATGCTCCTTTTCTCTGGTGGAAAGCCTTGTTTTTTCGGCCTCCCAGAGGTGGGCTATATTCAGGGTTTCAAGCAGGTTGTGATGCAAGAGCTCATCAAGGGGTGGTGTAGAGACGACCTCTATCATAGCATCCGGCAGAGAGGCAACCTTCTGTGATTCGACCGGAGATGTTTCTATTTCAAGGGCGGTATTGTTGTAAAAACCGATTGGCAGGCCAGCCTTGTAAAATATCATGGCACTCCTTTCAGGCGCCGAGAAAAGCAGGGTGCCGGTTAGAGGCAATGAAGACAGATTTGCCATTGTACCTTTCAAGTCAGTGTTTTTAACCAGTTGAGGCTTTATTATATGAGAGCCGTGCAATAGGGCGTTTGTGCAGACCGCTATATCAGGAGTCATTCTATAGACATCTATAAAGCCTCCTTCATTAATTGCGTGATGAAAGAGTCTTACAATGGCGTTGAACCCCGATTTCCGGTGAATGCCTTCAAGTACAAGGGCGCTGACAAGCGTGCCTTTGATAAAGAGAAGATAGGCCTCTGAGTTGCCGGAACGGTAACCCATATAGCCGGTAAAGCCGCCAGTCCCCATTTTTTGAATTGCGTCAGGCAAGCTGATCTTCTCAACAGACAGATTTTCATACAAAAGGTTAGAGCGTGGCAGAATAAGCATGGCAATCTCTCACTTCAGGGTTTGGTGTTGTCACTGATAATTTCTATTCGTTTAATAGCTGTCGGATTTAAACGAGGTTGTCAAAGATGAGCAAAATAGTCGTAAAACTACCTGTAACTACAAGTAAAACTAACAAGATACGGCTTGACACCGTTAAGTCGTTACATTATCTTTACACCATGATTCTTTATCTGTCCATGTTGGATGTTAGATGAGACGAGGTCTTTCCTGTGAGTAAAAAAGATACTTTGATGGCGGATGCTCAGAAATTTTTGCAAAAGGGGCAGGCAGAGAAGGCATTATCCTGTTATCGGGAGGCGCTTACTGTAGACCCTGGCGATCAGAGAATCCGCCAGAGACTTGCCGAGCTGCTCGCTAAAAGCCATCGCAATGATGAAGCCCGCAAGGAGTTTGAGACCATTGGGAGAAATCTCGCCTCAAACGGTTTCTATCTTAAGGCCATAGCTGTATATAAGCAGATTGAGCGGCTTTTTCCTGAAGATATAGGGATAGCCCTTACCCTTGCTTCATTAAATGAGAAGCATGGACTTTCTGCCAATGCCCTTGCCGAGTATAAAAGAGCTTACGAATATTATGAGAAGATGCAGGATAATAAAGAGGCTTTGAATACGCTTGAGGCCATGCAGAGGATAGATTCCTGTAATCCCAATATTAGGCTTAAATATGCCGAGGTGTTGTTGCAGAATGGGGAAAAGGAAGGTGCTCTCGAGGCCTTTAATTCACTTGGGCAGTTGTTGCTGGATCGCCGTGATGAGGGTTCTCTTGCCAGGCTTGCTGAAAGGATGACACAACTGTTTCCGGACGAGCCGGATTTTCTCTGTTCGGTTCTTAGAAAAAAACTAAATTCTGACACTGCAAACTTCGTTGCTGTATTGCTGAAGGCAGTAATCAAAAATAATCCTCTCCGGTATGATGCGTGGCATCTCCTTGTAATGGCGTTTCGCTCAACAGGTAACAACTCACTGCTTAAGGCATCATGCCAGCACTTTATAAAGTTTTTCCCTGAGGAACTTTTCCCCAGGGAAAATCTTATAAACAGCCTCATTGAAGAACAGGACACTGAGGGAGCACTGACTGCGCTTGATGAATGCGAGCAGCTATTCATTCAAAAGAATGCCGCTTCAATTCTGCTGGAATCTTACATAAAGCTAAATGAACTTGTCCCATTTAATGTCAGGATAATGAAGGGTTGCGCCCGCCTGGCTGAAGCTGCAGGCAAAAACGAACTTGCCGCTGAATTTGCAGCAAAGATTGGATCTATCGCCTGTGTTTCAACTTCTTCTGTTTCTGTACCGGAGCCTGAATCAGAGAGGGGGGTTTTTGAGTTTGTTGATGATTTTGAACCTGAACTTCTTGATGGGCAAGTTCAGAAACAGGAGTTGACCAGCTCTAGGGAACTTGGGGGTGGCAGAGAATTTGACATTCATGACTTTGAAGATACTTCAAATAATCTGTATGAAATCGAGATTGAGCTGGATGAAGAGCCTGCTGAGAATACACCTGTTTTCGACAACAAATGGTTTGATACAGTAAATGACATCTTTGGAACAATTCAGACAGAGACAGGAAAGGTGCGTTTTGCGTCCGGGGTTGATAATGCTGATGCACAGTCCAGTTATGATCTCGGATTGGCCTTCTATGAGATGGGTATATATGATGAAGCGATAAACTCGTTTCGGCAGGCGGCAGAAGACCCTGAACGGCGCCTTGCCTGTATGATTCTTCAGGGAGCATGTCTTAGGGAAAAGGGGCAGCTTAATCTTGCTGAAGCTGCTCTCACTGCGCTCTCTGAATCACCTGACCTGTCTGCAGAAAATGCCTGTGAGCTTAAATATGAGCTGGCATTGACCTATAGCTTACAGGGAAAGTTAGAAAAAGCGCATCAGCTTCTGGAAGAGATTGAAGCAGTCAACCCTGCCTTCAGGGATGTTGCAAAGCTTCTTAAAATCTCACCAACAGATGGAAATGAAGAAAATTTTGATTTCAGTGAAGATGAGCTGCTCGGTTTTGATATAAAATAGTGCTCAACTCGTTCAGATTCAGGCAGATGCCCTCTGATTCTGCTGACGGCTTAGAGCGGTCTTCCAGATGTTTTCTATATTGACCATTTGAAGCAGATCATGGGTCATCAGTTCATCGGCATCAACGGTGTTATACAGGTCAAGTTTGGCTGAAGGATCCTGCGTCAGTTGCTGTGAATCGCCAGGCGATGCTTCAATTTCCTGGGAACCATCGTGGAAAAATCCCAGTGGGTTACCCTCTTTGTAGAATATCATTGAAGAACGTTCTGTTGTATATATCCTGAGACAACAGTTCATTTCTTCGTTTTTTACCTTCTCAAGCAGACCCTTGATATCGATGAGCGCCAATTCCTGTGCCTTGAAGCGGACTTCTCCCTGCAAAAGGGCGTATATGCATGCTGTCAGGTCACTGGAGAGCCTATATATACTCAAAACTCCAGATCTGTTTTTTAACATTTCTTCAGCAAGCGAGGATAAGGCATCAAAACCGTTGGTGGCCTGTCCCTGCCTTTCATCAAAAATTGCGCTTACAAGCTTGCCCGATTCAAAGACAAGTATGCCTGTAGAATCAGAAAAGGTAAGGCTGGCATAGCCTGTAAAACATCCGTTGGCTAACTTAGTGACTATGTTGTCAAGTTGGAGTTGTGAAGCGTCAAGATTTTCATAAAGGGGGGTGCCTTTGGGAAGACGTAGCATTTATAACCTCCTGATTACAAGGAAATATATCCATTTGAATTGTTGTATACGTTACGACAGGCGCTCCGGATTGTCAAAAACAATCAGCAATTAACCCTGTTTATGATTGCTTTAAAAGATTAATTTGAATGCAGATTTAAAGTATTAATGACAAAGGTTGATGATGATACGCGAATTAAGGATAACAAAGGAAATGTTCGGCAAGCGACTTGATGAATCTCTTGCTTTATTGGCTGGAATAAGCAGGGGAGAGTCCAGGCGGATTATTGACAGGGGAGGCTGTGCGGTTAATCAGGCAATGGTCAGGGTTGCCTCAAAGAACTTGAAGGTAGGTGACCTGCTGACTGTTGGCATTATGCAGCCTGGCGAATTCAGGGAACTGGTTTTGGAAAATGACGCGATAATCTATCAGGATGCCAATCTGATTGCAGTCAACAAGCCTTCAGGTGTAGCGAGCCAACGTACCCCTTATCAGCTTAAAGGAACCATGGAATACTGGGCGGCTGAACAGTTTTCTTCAGAGGGGATTAATGAACCGGTTAGGGTTGTTCACCGTCTTGACAGGGGGACGTCTGGACTGTTGCTTTTTCCCAAGCATCGGAAAGCTGCAGCCTGGTTGTCGGAATTATTCAAACAGGGGCGGATTCATAAACGCTATCTGGCTCTTGTTACGGGAACACCAGTCTCTGACAAATGGATTGCGAATGACGCCATAGGAAAAATTGGACGTTCACGATGGGGGATTGTTAATGGTGGTCGAACGGCGAGAACGGACTTCCGGCTTCTTGGAATTGCCGATGGTAAGGCGCTTGTTGAGGCAAGGCCACTAACTGGTAGAACTCACCAGATACGGGTGCACCTTTCTGCTTTAGGCCTCCCTATTGTAGGAGATTTAACCTATAATGGAGAGCCCGCTTGTAGATTGATGCTGCATTGCGCTGAGCTGGAGCTTCAAGGTTATGATGGTGTAGAAACGCTTACGTTTAAAGCCTTACCTGATAGCAACTTTATAAATCAATGCGGAGGCTGTTGGGAACCTTCTGAGGTTTTTTAAAAAGTTCTTTGCAGTAATAAATGGTTTGTGCTACTTATCCAAACTTATTCCAGTTGAGCTTGCTTGCCAGATTTCCCCAGAACGAACAATAGGTTATGTCAAAAATTATCTGTATTGCAAATCAAAAGGGTGGTGTGGGTAAGACCACAACAGCCATAAATCTGGCCGCTGCGCTTGGGGCTGCGGAGCGCTCAACCTTGCTTATTGATATTGATCCTCAGGGAAACGCTACCAGTGGTGTTGGCTTGGATAAAGCCATGCTCCAGAACTCCATCTACGACCTTCTGATTAACGAGGCTGATCCTTCAGCTCTTATTGTAGATACAGGCCATCCATACCTTCATATACTGCCATCAACTACGGATCTTGCCGGCGCAGAACTTGAACTTGCTGCCGCTATTGGAAGGGAGCTAAAGCTTAAGCAGGCTCTTGAGCTGCTTGCTGATCGCTATCAGTATATTCTTATTGACTGTCCACCCTCGCTTAACCTTCTGACTGTAAACGCGATGACTGCGGCAGATTCTGTTTTGATACCGTTGCAGTGTGAATTTTATGCAATGGAGGGGCTTTCCCAGATACTTAATACCATAAGACTTGTTCAAAAGGGGCTGAATCCTCGCCTGAGGGTTGAAGGGATACTTTTGACTATGGCAGATGCGCGCAACAACTTGTCAAAGGATGTTGAGGATGAAATCCGCCTTCATTTCTCCAAAGAATCGTTTGAGACAGTAATTCCGCGGAACGTACGACTCTCTGAAGCTCCAAGCCATGGCAAGCCAATTATTTACTACGACATTACTTCGCGAGGTGCTGCGGCATATCTGCAGTTGGCTCGCGAGATTATCCAGCGGGAGGCTGCTGATGTTTAAGAAGAGTGGGCTGGGAAAAGGTATGGCCGCTCTGCTGCCGGTAGTTTCAACTGCAGAGGACAAAAACTATTTTCTCTGCCCGATTGAACAGATACGCCCCAATCGCAATCAGCCACGAAAACAGTTCGCCATTGAAAAGCTGGAGGAGTTGGCAGCCTCTATCCGTGAAAAAGGGATTATCCAGCCCCTGGTAGTTACAAGAAAAGACGGTTATTATGAAATTATAGCCGGAGAGCGCAGATGGCGCGCATCGCAAAAGGCCGGTCTACGAGAATTGCCGGTCGTAATCCGTGAAGCGACAGAAGATTCTGCTATGGAGCTGGCTCTTATTGAAAATATCCAGCGTGAGGATCTGAATGTTATAGAAGAGGCACAGGCATACAGATCATTGGTTGAGCATTTTGGCATCTCTCAGGAAGAAGTGGCCAAGAGGGTTGGGAAAAACCGTACAACGGTGACAAATGCCCTTAGGCTTCTGAGGCTTCCTGAAGACATTCAAAAGGATGTGGTTGAAGAGCGGCTTTCGATGGGACATGCCCGTGCTCTCCTGGGGCTCGAGAGTGAAGAGATGATCCGGAAGGCTCGACAGGAGATTCTTCATCGGGTTCTTAGCGTAAGGGCTGCGGAAGAACTTGTAAACCGTATTAAACTTGGTGGTCGCAAGTTGACAAAACCGGCCAGGCAGCCTGATCTGCTTTTGACAGCCCTCGAAGAACAGCTGCAAAAACAGTTTCAGACAAAGATATCTATCCGAAGAAACAGCTCTGGTAAGGGGTTGCTGGAACTGCACTTTAATTCAACTGACGAATTGACCAGAATAATAGATCTGTTGCAATCCTGACAAAGAACTGAACTCCCTTGTTGTTTTTGATTGACAGTTCGCATTCAACCATGATAGCTAACCAACGTTTAACGCCTGACTGGCTGAGTCAGGCTGTTTTTGTGGTATACAGTATACAATTAATTTCACGGATTAAGGGGTAAGCTGTGATTACTCTCGACCTTGCATTCTTTATTCAGATAATTAACTTCGGGATTCTGCTGCTGGTGCTCAATTTTGCGCTTTACAAGCCAATCAGAGCAATATTGGCCGAGCGCCGTCAGGAAATTGAATCTGCCCGTGAAAGAGCCTTGTCTGTTGATAACCAGGTTAACGACAAAGTCTCCGAGTATGAAGCCCGTCTTCGCGATGCAAAATCTGAAGCGTCAGCCAAGCGTGCCGAGCTTCTTAAAGAGGCTCAGGCTCAGGAGGCAGGTGTTCTGGATAAGGCTCGGCGTGATGCGGCATATTCAATTGCTTCGATTCGTGAGCGAATTGCCAAGGAGTCTGTTGATACCAGGGCTGTTTTGCAGAAACAGGCTGGACTGCTTTCTGACGATATATGTGAAAAAATATTGGGGAGGAGCCTGTAATATGCATATCCTCAATGAGCGTAATCTGAAGAACATTCTTAGTGCACTTGCGATTGTCCTGTTAGCCTCCGCTTTTTGTTATGCCTCCGGTGGAGAAGGTGGGCATGGCGAACATGGTGTTACCAAGGCGCAGTGGGTTGATCTCGGATGGCGTGTACTAAACTTTTTTCTGCTTGCTGGGATCCTGATTTGGGGGATTAAGAAAGCCAATATGAAAGCCGCGCTGGCAGATCGTCAGGCAGCTATTGAAAAAAATCTAAGTGATGCCCGGACTGCTCGTGAATCTGCCGAGGTAAAGCTAAATGAATATGTAGAGAAACTTGCTAAAGCAAATCAAGAGGTTGATGAACTTCGCGCAGCAATGATCAAAGAAGCTGAAGCCGAGCAGAAGCGAATCATAGCTGAGGCACAGTCTGCAGCAGAAAAAGTGGCAATACAGGCGGCTCAGGCTGCTGAGCAGGAGATACTAAAGGCGCGTACCGAACTTCGTGCTGAGGCTGCCCGCCTTGCTGTTGGTCTTGCAACAGGCAAGTTGTCCGGAGCTGTGCAGAAGGCTGACCATGACCGTTTTGTTGAAGATTACCTCGGGAAGGTGGGACAACTGTGATCAATAACGCCATTGCCAGAAGATATGCCAAGGCACTGGTCCAGCTTGGATCGGAAAACGACCTTATTGGCAGCTTTAGTCAAGAGCTAAAGGTTGTTAATGAAATTTTTGTGGGTAATGCCGATCTTCGAGCTGTCTTTGGAAGCCCGGCTATAACTGCGGATCAGAAAAAAGAGATCATGAAAGAGCTGGTTGCCAGGCTGTCCTGTTCTGAGCTGACGGCTAATTTTCTTTTTCTGCTTGTAGACAAGAGCCGTATCGCCTTTTTGGCTCAGATTGTTGAGATTTATGGAAAACTGGCAGATGAACAGTCCGGTGTCATTCGTCCGCTTGTTACGACAGCATTCGCTCTGGATGATTCACAGATAGCATCCATAAAGAATGCACTGGAGCAAAAGACTGGTAACAAGGTTATGCTTGAGGTTAAAGTAGACAAATCACTGATTGGCGGTGTAGTTACCCATATTGGTGATATTGAATATGACAGCAGTGTAAAAACTCAACTAGCACGTATTAACGATATACTACAGAAGGGGTAGACGCTTCTATGGAACTCAGAGCCGAAGAAATCAGCGAGATCATCAAGAAACAGATCAAAGAGTATGGCAAGGAGGTTGAGGTGTCGGAAACCGGCACTATAATCTCTATAGGGGACGGTATTGCCCGTATCCATGGCTTGGCCGGTGCTATGGCAGGAGAGCTGCTTGAGTTTCCTGGTGGCGTATCCGGTATGGTGCTCAACCTTGAGGAAGATAACGTTGGTGCCGCTATTCTTGGTGAATTTGCCGAGATAAAAGAAGGTGACACCGTTAAGCGTACCGGAAGGATTACTGAGGTTCCTGTTGGTGAGGCACTTGTTGGCCGCGTTGTTAATGCTATCGGTCAGCCAATTGATGGCAAGGGGCCTATTAATACCAGCACATACAGCAAGGTTGAAATCAAGGCTCCTGGTATCGTCAGTCGTAAGTCGGTTCATCAGCCGATGGCAACTGGCCTTAAAGCAATTGATTCCATGGTTCCAATCGGTCGTGGTCAGCGCGAGCTTATCATTGGTGACCGTCAGACAGGCAAGACGGCTGTTGCGATTGATACCATCATCAACCAGAAGGGTGGCGACGTCGTATGTATCTATGTTGCAATTGGCCAGAAACGTTCTACGGTTGCCCAGGTTGTTTCTAAGCTTACAGACCATGGAGCTATGGATTATACGATCGTTGTTGCGGCAACGGCATCAGAATCTGCTCCGCTTCAGTTCATAGCACCGTATACCGGTGTCACAATGGGTGAATACTTCCGAGACAATAAGAAACATGCCCTGATTATCTATGACGACCTTTCCAAGCAAGCTGTTGCTTATCGCCAACTTTCCCTCCTGCTTCGTCGTCCCCCAGGACGCGAAGCATATCCAGGTGACGTTTTTTACCTGCATAGCCGTCTCCTTGAACGTGCTTGCAAGCTTTCAGATGAATGCGGAGCAGGTTCTCTTACGGCGCTTCCTATTATTGAAACGCAGGCCGGTGACGTTTCAGCCTACATCCCGACTAACGTTATCTCTATCACCGATGGTCAGATCTACCTTGAATCAGACCTGTTCTTCTCAGGTGTTCGTCCTGCAATCAACGTCGGTCTTTCCGTTTCAAGGGTTGGTGGTTCTGCACAGACAAAGTCAATGAAGCAAGTTGCCGGTACTCTGCGACTTAATCTTGCACAATACCGCGAAATGGCAGCCTTTGCGCAGTTTGGTTCGGATCTTGACAAGGCAACCCAGATGCAGCTTGCCCGTGGAGAACGCCTGGTTGAAATTCTCAAGCAGCCTCAGTACCGTCCTATTCCGAACGAAAAACAGGTTCTGGTTATATTTGCCGCAAACAACGGATTTGTAGATGACTACCCTGTTTCAGCATTGAAGCGTTATGAAACAGAAATGTATTCTTTCTTCGATAATAGACAGGCTGAAATTCTTACCGAGCTCCGTGACAAGAAGGCCATTGATGATGACCTGAAGGCCAAGCTGGTTAGCGCCCTTAATCAGTTCAAGAAGGAATTTACCGCTTAAGCAAGGACGGTTTGAGACATGGCGAGCCTTAAAAGCATTAAAAAACGGATTGTATCCGTAAAAAATACCCGCCAGATTACCAAGGCCATGAAGATGGTTTCTGCAGCCAAGCTTCGCAGGGCGCAGGAGAATGTCGTAGCTGCCAGGCCTTACGCCCAAAAAATGGGAGAGGTGCTTCAGTCTCTGGCCGGTAATCTTCAGGGTGAACAGCATCCTTTACTTGAGAAGAGGGAAGCAAAAAAGCTGCTGCTACTTGTGGTGACATCCGACAGAGGGTTGTGTGGTGGTTTTAACTCTAACCTCTGCAAGGCAGGGGAGCGGTATATCAAAGAAAATGCGGCGGAGTTTGAACAGATTTCTCTTATGACCATAGGCCGCAAAGGTTATGAGTTCCTGAAAAACCGCCATACCATTCACAAGAATATCTCCAATATTATCTCAAAGCCGAATTACCAGGCTGCTGCAATGGTGGCTCAGGATGTTATCGAGGGTTATCTGTCTGAGGAATACGACCAGGTTGTAATGTTATACAACTCTTTCCGCACCGTAATGACCCAGGATATAACCTTTCAGCAGTTGCTTCCAATAGTGCCTGAGGCAAAAGGTGCTGTAGATGAAGTGGGTATTGAGTACATCTATGAACCATCAGTTGAAGATCTCCTTACACAAATTTTGCCTAAAAATATTGAGGTTCAGATATTTAAGGCGATGCTTGAATCTGTCGCTGGGGAGCATGGCGCAAGAATGACAGCCATGGACAGCGCTTCAAAGAACGCCTCGGAGATGATAGGCAAGCTCACGCTCCAGTATAACCGTGCACGCCAGGCGGCCATCACTACAGAGCTTATGGAGATTATATCCGGCGCTGAATCAATCAAGGGATAATCAATAAACGAATCACTATATAGAGGCCCAGCAAGGCCGCAGGAGGACATGGTTCCATGAGTCAGAATATCGGTAAAATTTCACAGGTTATCGGCGCAGTTGTTGACGTCGAATTTGAGCCCGGTAAGTTGCCGGAGATCTACCACGCTCTAAGGGTTACCAACCCTGCCATCGATGACCGTGAGAATAATCTTGTGCTTGAGGTCGCCCAGCATCTTGGTGAAAACTCCGTTCGTACAATTGCCATGGATTCAACAGATGGCCTTAAGCGTGGCCAAACGGTAACAGATACCGGCAAGCAGATCTGTGCGCCTGTTGGCAAAAAGACACTTGGCCGGATCATGAATGTTATAGGTGAACCTGTTGATGAAATGGGTCCGATTGGAAATGAAAAAGAGTATGCTATCCACCGTGAAGCGCCTAAATTTGAAGATCAGTCAACAAAGGTTGAGGCCTTTACCACAGGGATAAAGGTCGTTGACCTACTTGCTCCATATGCACGTGGTGGTAAGATCGGTCTGTTTGGTGGTGCCGGTGTCGGTAAAACTGTTCTTATCATGGAACTTATCAACAACATAGCCAAGCAGCATGGTGGTTATTCAGTTTTTGCCGGAGTTGGTGAGCGTACCCGCGAAGGTAATGATCTCTGGATGGAGATGAAGGAGTCCGGGGTTCTGGATAAGGCAGCTCTTGTGTATGGACAGATGAATGAGCCTCCAGGCGCACGTGCCCGTGTTGCTCTGACCGCTCTTTCAGTTGCAGAGTATTTCCGTGATGAAGAGAATCAGGACGTTCTCCTCTTTATTGATAACATCTTCCGTTTCACTCAGGCCGGTTCAGAGGTTTCCGCACTCCTCGGCCGTATCCCTTCAGCCGTTGGTTATCAGCCGACACTGGCTACAGAGATGGGTGAGCTCCAAGAGCGGATTACCTCTACCAAAAAGGGTTCCATCACATCGGTTCAGGCTATTTATGTTCCTGCCGACGACTTGACTGACCCTGCTCCTGCAACAGCTTTTGCTCACCTGGATGCAACTACCGTCCTTTCGCGTCAGATTGCAGAACTTGGAATCTATCCTGCGGTTGACCCGCTTGACTCCACTTCACGGATACTTGATCCACAGGTAATTGGCGAAGAACATTATGCTGTTGCCCGCTCGGTTCAGTATGTTCTTCAAAAGTACAAGGATTTGCAGGATATCATTGCGATCCTGGGTATGGATGAACTTTCTGAAGAGGATAAGCTTGTGGTTGCCCGCGCTAGAAAGATTCAGCGTTTCCTCTCCCAACCTTTCCACGTTGCGGAGGCCTTTACCGGTTCACCTGGAAAATATGTTGAGCTTAAGGATACTATCAAAGGCTTCAAGGAGATCGTCGAAGGCAAGCACGACAGCCTTCCTGAACAGGCCTTCTATATGGTTGGTTCCATCGAAGAAGCGATTGAAAAAGCCGCCAAGTTGGCAGCTGTTTAAATATTATCGTGTAGGGGCGCATTGAATGCGCCCAAATCAGGGCGGACGCGGTTTGCCCCTACAAGGAACAACAACAATGGCTGAAAAGATGAAGCTTGAAATAGTCACACCTTACAGCAAGGTGCTTGATGAGATGGTAGATGAGGTAACCGCTACCGGTAAATTGGGTGAATTTGGCGTACTTCCAGGCCATGCTCCCTTTCTCACATCCCTTAATATTGGCGAACTCTGCTATAAAAAAGATGGAGTAGCGGTATGTATGGCTCTCAACTGGGGCTATTTTGAGGTTCAGGATGACAAGATTATTGTCCTCGTTGAAACAGCTGAAAGAGCTGACGATATAGACCTTGAGCGGGCTAAAGCAGCTCTTGGGCGTGCTGAGGATGCCCTTAAAAAGCTTGATCCTGAAGATAAAAAATTCAAGATTTACGAGGCTGCATTGCAACGTGCTCTTGTACGTATGCAGACTGCATCAAAGGCTGCCCGTAAGTAATTTTAAAATTACAGCTTTAAGTCAGATAGAGGGGGGAGTGGAGATTATTCCGCTTCCCCCGTTCTTGTTTAATCTCCGGTAACATGAAGCCGGACTAAGTTTGGAGTGTTGCTTGAACGGAGTCCTATACATTGTAGCTACCCCGATTGGTAATCTTGAAGATATGACGTTCCGAGCGGTGCGCATACTAAAAGAGGTGGATCTTATTGCCGCTGAAGATACAAGGCATTCCCGAAAGTTAATCTCTCATTTTGGCATTACCACCCCACTAACATCCTACTATGATCACAATCAGTCTCTTAAGGGAGAAATAATACTTTCAGCTCTCAGAGATGGAAAGCTAGTCGCGTTGATCACAGATGCCGGTACCCCTTGCATTTCTGATCCAGGATATCAATTAGTCAGAGATGCACTCTCTGAAGGTATCAAGGTAGTGCCTGTACCAGGAGTCTCAGCAGTAATTGCCGCGCTTTCCTCAGCAGGACTTCCTACTGATTCCTTCATATTTTCCGGCTTTCCGCCGAATAAGGAAGGTAAAAGACGCGTTTTTCTCGCATCACTTGCAAATGAGGAACGTACATTAGTTCTTTATGAAGCTCCTCACCGCTTGGCTGATACGCTGGAAGATATATCTGCCATTATGGGAGAACGACAGGTTGTAGTTGCAAGAGAGCTTACTAAACTGCATGAGGAATTTGTTGTTGGCAGACCTTTGGAGGTGCGTGATAAGATTTTGGATGGCCGTGAGCGGGGAGAAGCTGTTATTTTGATTTCACCAGCGGATAAAGTGTCTGTAATTACTGACGTTCTGACTGTAGAAGAACAGCTGTTGGCTGCCTTGGCCAAAGGATATAGTATAAAAGAGGTTGCAGCTCTGGTTGCGGCTTCAACAGGGCAACCAAGGCGAGAGCTTTACGCCAAGACCTTAATGCTTCGCGACAGAGGCTGAATACACAATTTCATAGAAGATAATTGGTTGGGGAGGTTCATGGATGAAGATATCAATATTTGGTGCCGGTTATGTTGGACTTGTTGCTGCTGCATGTTTTGCAGAGAGCGGCAACACGGTTATAGCTGTTGATGTTGACGAGAAGAAGATCGAAGGCCTGAAGAACGGCATCATACCGATATATGAACCAGGTCTCAAAGAACTAATCCTCCGTAATCAGGCCGAGGGTCGTCTTTCCTTCACAACAGACCTTGTTGAGTCCGTTGAAAAATCTCTGATACAGTTCATAGCAGTAGGCACTCCGCCAGGTGAAGACGGTTCAGCCGACCTGCAGTACGTCCTTGCAGTAGGGCGTACTATCGGTAAAAATATGAACGGATTCAAAATCATTATAGATAAATCAACCGTACCTGTTGGGACAGCTGACAAGGTTCGTGCCGCTGTTCAGCAGGAACTGGATAACCGCAGCTCCAGTTTGGAATTTGATGTTGTATCCAACCCTGAATTCCTCAAAGAGGGGGCTGCCATAGACGATTTTATGAAACCTGACCGAGTAGTCATCGGTACGGACAACGTCCGTACCGCCGAAATAATGAAAGAACTTTACGACCCGTTCATGCGGAAGCAGAGCCGGATGATTATCATGGACATACGCAGCGCAGAGATGACCAAATATGCAGCAAACGCAATGTTGGCAACCAGAATATCCTTTATGAACCAGATTGCAGGCTTATGTGAGCGAATGGGAGCCGATGTTGCCGCAGTGCGTGAAGGAATAGGTTCTGACACCCGTATTGGTTACGATTTTCTTTTTCCTGGACCAGGTTATGGTGGTTCCTGCTTCCCCAAAGATGTAAAAGCCCTTATAAGGACAGCAGAAGAGTGTAACTACGAATTTCTTCTCCTCAAAGCGGTTGAAGAGGTAAACGAACTTCAAAAAGAAGTGCTGGCTAATAAGTTGATAGAATCTCTTGGAACCCCTGATCAAGAAAAGCCTCTAACCGGAAAGACCATTGCCTGTTGGGGACTATCCTTCAAACCACGTACAGACGACATGAGAGAAGCCCCATCCTTAACAATCATTGAACGACTTCTGTCAGCCGGAGCCACAGTAAGAGCCCATGACCCTGAGGCACTTCAGGAAGCTAGAAAACATTTTGGCGACCGTATTCAATACAGCAGCAACCAGTACGAGATATTGGACAACGCCGATGCCTTGACCGTCATAACCGACTGGCATGAATACCGTAACCCTGACTTTGAGAGAATAAAATCAGCACTTAAACAGCCTTTGGTAGTTGATGGACGTAACCTTTACAAACCAACCAGAATGAAGGAGTCCGGATTTCGGTATATTCCTCTTGGCAGAGCCGGTAACGGTATACAAGGAGGGGTAAACTGATGCGTATACTCGTCACCGGAGGGGCAGGCTTCCTGGGAAGCCATCTCTGCGAACGACTGTTAAATGAAGGACATGATCTCCTCTGCTTGGACAACTTCTTTACCGGCAGCAAGAACAATATTATCCATCTGCTGGACAGTCACCATTTCGAGTTAATCCGCCATGATATAGTAGAGCCTATCCTCCTTGAGGTTGACCGTATATACAACCTCGCATGCCCGGCCTCACCCATCCACTACCAGTACAACCCTGTAAAAACAGTAAAGACCAGCGTCATGGGTATGATTAATATGCTAGGAATGGCAAAACGGGTCAAAGCGCGTATCCTTCAGGCCTCAACATCAGAGATCTATGGTGACCCTCAGATGCATCCTCAAAGGGAAGATTACTGGGGAAATGTAAACCCGATAGGTATCCGTAGCTGCTATGATGAAGGGAAAAGGGTGGCTGAGACCCTTATGATGGACTATCACCGCCAAAACAAGGTGGATATACGGATTGTAAGGATATTCAATACATATGGTCCAAGGATGGCCGAGAACGATGGGCGAGTGGTATCCAACTTTATGCTTCAGGCTCTCAAGAACGAGGATATCACCGTGTTTGGTGAAGGAAAACAGACCCGTTCATTCTGTTACGTAAGTGATCTGGTAGATGGAATTATAAGGATGATGGAAAATAATCAAGGATTCACAGGGCCTGTCAATCTTGGCAACCCTGTGGAGAACACGATCCTTGAATTTGCAGAAAAAATAATTGCAATAACCGGCTCAAAATCAAAGATAGTATTTAAGCCGCTTCCACAGGATGATCCCAAACAGAGAAGGCCGGATATCTCCGTAGCGCAAGAGAAACTGGGCTGGCAGGCAAAGATAGACCTTAATAATGGTTTGAAGAATACAGCAGAATACTTTGCCAAGCAGTTAGGCAGGGGGTAATATGACAAACATACGGATTACAGGCCGTACCTGGCTGATTCCGGCAGGATGTCTACTGTTTATCCTGTTTTTTACGGTTTTTGGCGAAAAAGGGCTTTTGCGTATTTATGGAATGAAGCAGGAAAAACAGAGAATTGAACAGAAAGTTTCGGAATTGCGGGAAGAAAATCAAAACCTCAGGCTCTCCATAGAGGCTTTGAGAACTGACAAGCACCAGATAGAAAGAATTGCCCGCAAGGAGTTGGGATTGGTGCGTCCTAATGAGGTTATTTATCAATTTTCACCTTCAAAGGAAAAGTGAGGCATAAAAATGCCACGACAAAGTTGTGCTGTCTGTGCCTGGCGTGAAACCTGTGCAAAACGCTTTAGCGTCTCTGATGGAGGCGCGCGCTGTCCCGATTTTTCAAGGGATATAACAATAAAGGATCTGGATGACGTCCAAACTACCCACCCTAACAAATCTGGCAAGGAAACTTCTATAAAATGATCCGTCAGAAACTTGCATCACTGGTTGAAAAAGCTCTTTTGTCGGCTCGCACAGCCGGCGTTCTTCGTTCAGAGAGCTTTCCGCTGGTTCTTATTGACCTGCCTGCAAATGAATTGCACGGTGACTTTGCATGCAATATAGCCATGCAGCTTGCCAGGCCGGAAAGGAAGTCTCCTCGTCAGATAGCTGACCTGTTGCTATCACACCTTGAAGATTCCGAAGCTCTGCTGCAACATGCAGAGGTAGCTGGGCCTGGTTTTATCAATTTTTTTATAGCCCCATCTGCATGGCAAGGTTGCCTTAAAATTATAGACGCCGCCGGATCAGCATTTGGCAATTGTGCAACCGGCAATGGGCGAAAGGCGCAGGTAGAGTTTGTAAGCGCCAATCCTACTGGGCCTCTGCATATAGGGCATGGCCGAGGTGCTGCCATCGGCGATGTTATATGCAGACTCCTTACCGCAACTGGGTGGGATGTTACCCGGGAGTTTTATTATAATGATGCAGGTGCCCAGATAAACAATCTGGCCTTGTCGGTGCAGTCTCGCTGCATGAATATTGAGCCAGATGATCCCCGTTGGCCGGCTGATGGTTACCAGGGGGAATACATTAAGGAGGTGTCTGCTGCCTATCTGGCAAAGGAGACTGTCCATAGTGATGACCACCAGGTAACTGCAGTGGGTGACCCAAATGATATTGAGGCGATACGACGTTTTGCCGTTGCTTGGTTGCGTCGTGAACAGGATCAGGATCTTAAGGCTTTCGATGTAAAATTTGACAACTACTTTCTTGAATCCAGTCTTTACAGTGATGGCAAGGTTGATGCGACGGTAGCTGCAATCATCGCAAAGCGTCATACATACCAGCACGAAGGAGCACTCTGGCTCCGCACTACAGATTTTGGTGATGACAAAGATCGGGTAATGCGTAAGACGGATGGCAGTTACACTTATTTTGTGCCGGATGTCGCTTATCATCTTGATAAATGGCAGAGAGGATTTGTCAGGGTGGTAAATGAACAGGGGGCGGATCATCATAGCACTGTGACCAGGGTTAGGGCGGGCTTACAGGCTCTTGATGAGGGTATCCCAAAAGGTTGGCCTGAATATGTTCTTCACCAGATGGTTACTGTCATGCGCGGCGGAGAAGAGGTGAAGATATCCAAACGTGCCGGAAGCTACGTTACCCTCAGAGATCTTATTGATGAAGTTGGACGTGATGCGACCCGTTTTTTCTTTGTAATGAGAAAGCCTGATTCACAGCTTGTCTTTGATATTGATCTTGCCAAGCAACAGTCACTTGATAATCCGGTTTATTACATTCAATACGCTCATGCCAGAATCTGCAGTGTCTTTGAAAACGCGCACGAAAAGGGACTTTCCATATCAGATAAATCAATTAGCTCTGAACAACTCCGATTGTTGGAAACTCCAGAAGAACTTCGTCTGATAAAATGGCTGGATCGTTTACCAGAAACTGTTGATGAGGCTGCAAGAGAGTTTGAACCGCATAAGATAGTCTATTACCTTACAGAGCTGGCAGGTCAGTTTCACAGTTACTACAACAAGACAAAGGTTGTTACCGATAATGCAGAGCTGAGTGAGGCCAGATTATATTTGTTACAACAGATAAAGCAGGTGTTAAGGAATGCCCTTGCCCTCTTGGGAGTATCAGCTCCGGAACGGATGTAGGAGAAGACATGCGGATTGATTACAATGAGCCTCGTCAATCTTACGGAACACCACCATCTGGGCTTCATGGCCAAAGAACATCTTCAAGTAGCATCCGCAGAAATCTGATTGGCCTTATTATCCTTGTAGCTATAGGATTTATAGCAGGGTTCGCTTCTGGCTGGTATCTTTCGCAGAAAGCAACTAAAAGGGCGTTCCGCGCTGCGATGGAGCAGCAAAGTCTTGAGTCTTCGCCCAAAGAGGTAAAAAAACAACCTGAACAGCTACAGCAACCCTCTCAGATGCAGCAACAACAGCTCCCTTCCCAGAGCCAGACAATTCAAACAGCCCAAGTCCCTGCTCAACAACCACAACAAGCATCACCGACAAATCAGGTGCCTCTATCCTTCTTCGAAAATCTGCCTAAAGGCCAGAAACAGACCGTTCTTGGAAGTGGCATAAATGAAAAAGCCAAAACTGTTCCAACCACTACTTCGCAGCCTGCAAAACCTCAACCTCCTGTAGTGCCAAAGCCTCCTGATCAGAAAATGGCGAATTATGGGTATCTGGTACAGATCGCAGCCTTCAACTCTGCCAAAGACGCGGAAAATACCAGGAAAAACCTTGCAGCAAAAGGTTACAGTGCGTCGATTGTAGAGACCAACCTGAATGATAAGGGAACGTGGTACAGGGTTAGAATAGGACGCCATCTGGAGAAGGAGGCCGCTTCAGAGATCGCTTCAAGGATCGGTGGCGGTGCAAAGGTGCTTCCTGACCAGGAATAGTCGAATTACTTTTTGATAAAGGCAGCAGAAAAAACTATGTCTGATTCTCTTGCATCAGTGAGACAGTTGCGAGGTCCCGTTGCATTAAGCCATCTCTTGCTGAAGAACTTTGTCAGGACAGGCAGCCAATTGGTGGATGCCACCTGTGGCAATGGCAAGGATACTCTGCTTTTGGCCAGGTTGGCTGGAGAGACAGGACATCTGTATGCCTTTGATATCCAGAAAGAGGCTATTGAAAGAACCTTCCAGCGACTATCTGAACAGGGGTTACAGGATCGTGTGACGCTTATAAATGATGGACATGAGAGGATTCTGGAGCTTCTCGACAGCCAGATAGATGCAATAGTGTTCAATCTTGGATGGCTACCTGGGGCTTCCCGTGAGATTACAACCAGTTCATCAACTACCATTAAAGCCCTTGAATCATCACTTCTGCTTCTTGCACCTTCCGGGCTTCTCATTGTTACCTGTTATCCTGGGCATCAGGGGGGGGATGAGGAGGCTGTAAAAGTTAAGGAATGGGCAGCAGATCTTGCTTCCAAAACATATCATGTCTGGCAGATGGGACAAGTAAACGTGAGAGCCACAGCTCCGTTCTGTCTTGTAATCCAGAAGTCTGAGTCCTCTACTGATGCTCCGTAATCTACTTCCTTTTTTGGCAGTCCTTCCTGCCGCAGCTTATTCTCTGATTACCCTCTGGTGCGGATGGAGCTTCTTTATAGATAAAAAGGTGAAGAGAGAGGGTAATCTTAAGAAAGCCCTGCCTGTTACTGTTATGAAGCCGGTAAAGGGTATGGATGAGGGGAGCTACGAGAATTTTGCCTCATTTTGCCTCCAGAACTACGATGCTCCGGTACAGCTGCTTTTCTCATTGAGCGATCCCGATGATCCGGCTCTGTCAGTTATAAGGCGCTTGATAAAAAATTTCCCCGACCATGATATCAGTATAAGTATCAACGAAAAAATACATGGCTTAAACTACAAGATATCCAACCTTATCAATGCCTTTCCCCTTGTGAAAAACGACATAATAATCATCTGTGATAGTGATATCCGTGTAGAAAACAGCTTCCTTAACTCAGTTGTCAGTCACTTCTCCGATTCTACTGTAGGCCTTGTGACATCCCCATATAGAACTTCAAAGGTTTATGGGATATCAACCGCATTTGAGGCACTTGCATTTACTACAGAGATGGTTCCAAATGTGGTTACGGCCTTAAAGCTGGAAGGGCTTTCATTTGCACTTGGAGCAGCAATGACATTCCGACGACAGGCTCTGGAGGATATCGGCGGATTGGATGCGTTGGTAGATTTTCTAGCGGATGATTACCAGCTGGGTAATAAGATCTACCATGCAGGATGGAAGCTTCTGCTTGATGATCAGTTTGTTGAAAGTGTTTTAAAGCCGGAGACTCTTTCAAATATCCTTTCCAGGCAGTTGCGCTGGGCGCGCACCATGCGTGTAAGCCGTCCCATCGGTTATCTGGCTTCAGGCATAACCCTGCCAGGGCTTGGAATACTGGCTACTCTGGCAGCAGGCAGTATTCCTGCAGCGCTGACATCTGTAGCTTTTTTATATCTAATCAGGTTTTCAGTGGCTACGTTTTTCAGCAGGAAATGCATTGAAGATAAACTCCTCCCTGCTTGGTTGTGGCTGCTCCCCTTTAGAGATCTCCTGGCCTTTTCCAGCTGGCTTCTGGCGTTTACCGGAAATTCTGTCACCTGGAGAGGGCATAGATTTAAAGTGTTGCAAAACGGGAAATTGAAAGTCATCTAAACTAACTATTTTGCATTTTCGACAGTTGAGTTTTGAGGCGAAATCTTGAAGTATTGACGATCTTTGATTACCAGGTTGTATGACAGGTAGGAAAAGCTTCCCTGATTTATAAGGGTGTCAGTTTTAATTACTGTTGATGGCCAGATGCCAGGGCGGATACTTCTGCCTGTTACTGTGAGAATTGGCCATGAAATGGCGGTTTTTTTTGAAGGTATCCCTGAGATAGATAGAGAAAACTTCTTCTGCATCTCAGTAGTAAACTCTTTGACACTTATCGCTGCCGCTATTCCATCTGCTGCTTCTCCGAATCCATCTGATTTGGTAATTCTTGACGCTTCTACATTGGCAGATGTGCAAATCTTTTCAGTTTCAAGGATGCTGACTTCGCTGTCCTTAAGCAACTGGCGTACAGGCACAAATACCCCGAGGTTAAAGTCTTGTACATCATAGTTGCTGTTGTTACTGATCAGGAAGCTGAGCGAGATAGTGATCCTGCCGTTCTTGTCGGTTTGAACGGCATAATCGGTTTTTACCTGTATCCCCTCGAAATCAAAACCACTCTCTCGCCAGAAGCAGTTTTGCTCACCGTAATAATTATCGTACTGTGCCACTACAGCCTCACTATCTGGCAGCTCAACTTTACTCCAAATAAATGAGGTGTTTTGGGGATCTACTATAATATCTGGTCGTGGGAGATAAGACACCTTTTTAGGTGCTATCTCAAAAGGACTGAATACAGGATCGGCAATAAGCGAATCATCGAGGAATGCAGGATAGCCATCCCCCTTTTTATAAAACTTGTTGGGGAAAGCGGATTTGAGATCCAGAGTTAAAGGTCTCTCACCCAGGTTTACCAGCATGGTCTGGTGGTTGATAACAGGAGTAAAATTGCGGGTTTGGAGAGTGTCCCGCTCCAAAATGTAGACAGGTAAGGGCTCCATACAGGCAACATCAACAGGTATATCTGATAAAAATATCATAAGTGAAAAAATACCAATAAGTTGTCTCAGACCCATATAAAGCCCTTTTCCCATTATACTAAAATCACTTGCGGTAATACTGCATCCCAGGATTAGGTCTGCCAACAAAGCACTGCTTGTTGAAGCCATAATGTTTTATAATCTCGACAGCAATTTTGGCTTCAGCTTCCTTTTGGCCAAAATCCATCATCCAGATGTTGCCATGAACCACCTTCCAGCTCCCCTGTATTTTTACGGCGGTGATTCCGGCAGGATTGAAAGATATGCAGTCTTCACCGGCTATGGTGCCTTGCGGGGCGTTGCCGTTTACTGTGTAGTATTGAAATGGTGCGTTAGGTCTGCCAACAAAGCACTGCTTGTTCAGATTGTATTGTTTTATGATCTGGACGGCCTTTTCTGCTGCGGCCTTATTATTTCCAAAATCCATCATCCAGGAACCGCTATTTAAAACTTTCCAGCGTCCTTGTACTGGTGCTGCAGAAACTGTATTCGGGTTGAAGTTTATACAATCTTCAGTAAACTTTGCGGCCTCAACTTCGGCAAACTTGCCATAGTATCCGGCAAGGCAGAAGTACCCCAGCAGATTTTTCTTTTTCTGTGCCTCATTAAGAGACCATGCCATAGTCTGATTTTGAAGCAGAGTGTAATCCCAGAAATATTTGTCTACTTCCTCTGAAGAGCCGATAGGGAGCCCCCTGCTTCCAGCTATGTAGGTGCGTGGATTATGTTTCATAATGCCATTTTTCAGATTGTAGGGGGATGCACATGTGTCACAGGAATTGAGGAGTATTACCGAGTTATAGATCCCCTGAAACGGTATGGCCGTGTTAAAATCGTTCGAGGAAATTACATCTCCGTTCCATTGCACAATAAGGTTTGGATTTCCGTGTCCGATGTTGTTCCATGCCACCATGTTTGTACCATTTTTAAGTATATCCATCAGTGCAGGCTTGTTGCTCTGATTGCCGATCAATTTACCTGATGAGCCAAACGCCTGGTTAAATATACCGTGTATTTGATTTGTAAAGGAAACGGCGGTTGGAATGTTATCGCATGGTGTATTAGCCAAGGCTCTTGGTCCGTAAGCCTGTGGAAGTGTCAGCTTAAGATTTTTCAATATATCCGATTTTATCTTTACAGATGCGGGATTTACTTTTGAAGGTGTTTGTAATGTGGTAATGGCAGGCGAATAATTGTCAATTTTCTGTTTCAGAAAGACATCGTCGCCTTCTATATCATAGATTATTTTTGACAGTGTGGCAGAATAGGTATTCCTGTTAAGAAAAACGTATATAGCTTCGGCCTGAATCCGGTTTCCTGCCCTGCCTAGTATCGTTACCTTTGGATTGATTGTTGCGCTAAGATTAAGAGCAGGAGCAAACTGCTGAGTCAGCAGAAATTTCGCTGCTTTCCCAACTGCTTGAGATTCAGTGGGCTGTATTCCGGCAATCTTTGATTGCATGGTCAGCTCTCTCACGCTGGATGGTGTCTGTACAATCTGAGGTAATTTAAAAGAGCCTGCTGCTCTCATCCCTGGTCTAATCTGTTCCCTCTCTGCAAAACCGGCAGATGCCGTCATAAGCAGTACCAACAATGAGAGTGCTACAGTTTTGTGCTTTTTCATTTTACTACCTCCTTAGTCTGGTCTAATAACCATGGTTGAAAAGCATGCCTTGCTGTGGTTGACATTATTTTGCCGGTGTTGCCGATGGAGGTGATGTAGAGGTGGCTTTTTTCATCTGTTCAAGCTGGGAAGCCAAAGCGGTATTTTCTGATTTAAGTGCTTGAAGCTGATCCTCAAGTTTTTTTCTGTCTGCGGAAAGTTGATCAATCTGGCCGGTTAGCTTGGTCTGTTCAGAGTTAATTGTTGTAAGTTCCTTTGCTGCTGATTCACACTTCTGAAGAGCCAGTTGTAATTTTTCGGTCTCAAGTTTACGCTCTTTAAGCAGTTTGACCCTTGTCTTTACCAGTAGGATCTGCTTGTCAATTACTACAGCTTCATCAAGGTTTTTACCCTCAGACATGCGGGTATTTGCCATCCCTGATAACATATCTATCATCTGAAGATAGTGTTGTATCTCTTGCTCTGCTTCAGGTTTAAGGCCTCTCAAGCCAAGCCACTGTTTTCCATTTTCGTAAGCCTGATCGGTCTTTTTAATCAAAGCTCTGGCCTTTTCTATCTCTGAAAGCGCTTTCGGATAGTTCCCCACCTTTGTTGCAAGATCTTCAACAGCCAGCTTGGTCTTTGTAATCTGTTCTGATAGATCCGGCTTGTCGTCTGCGAAGGAAATGGATGAAAAGGCTATAAGAATTGCAATGGCTATAAGATGTACCCTGTATGATAACATGTCATTTACCCCCTGCCTGCAAGAGCTGATCAAACTGGGCATCAAGTTTATTAAGTTCGGCTCGACGTAATACCAATTGTTCAGAACTTTCCAACTCTGCAGCCTTCGCTTCTGCAATTGTCATCTGAAGTTCGGCAATCTCTGTCTTCTGAAGTGCAAGTACTCCGTTTTTTGCGGAAATGGCGGCCTTGATAGCCCCCATGGTAGTTTGTGCTGCGTTAAGTTCATTCTTCGCATATCCGGCAACCTTGCCGGAACTCAGTTTTGTAAGCCGTTCTGTTAAAGACGGCAGTTTGTCGGATGCATCCTTTAGTACATCTGCGTTTGAAACAGATGCGGCAAGCAGAAATAAAAAGGATGCTACGATGATGTTGGGTTTCATTGCATACCTCCTTTTGATAGGTTCCGACAATGATTTTACCATAGATTTTCAAACCAGCAATTCAAACTCTCCACTTTGAGGATGGTAGCTGTACAGGTTGCCTGATTCAATGTCAAAATACCAGCCATGCAAATGCAAAATTGAAGAATCGACCCTCTCTCTAACCCAGGAGAATGTAAGCAGGTTTTCTAGAGATACAAGGATTGAAGCATGCTCACACGCCTTTGACTGACGCTCTGGAGAGGCATCCTTAAATGTTTTCAGAACCTGCTGTTTTGCCCGGTCTGCAATATTGACCCACTTTGAGATATATTCGTTGCTCTTCAGTGCTGAAACCCCCTCCATTAATGAACGTATGCCTCCGCATCTTGAGTGTCCCAAAACAATTATATGCTCAACCTCCAGGTGGCAGACCGCATATTCCAGAGCGGCACTAACGCCGTGATAGGAATGATCGTGTTCGCAAGGTGGAACCAGGTTTGCTACGTTACGAATGATAAAAAGATCGCCAGGCTCGGATCGAACCATCATTGAAGGATCAACCCTTGAATCGCTACAGCCTATCAAAAGTACTTTTGGGCGTTGTCCATCTTTAAGGCTCTTGTACAACTCGTGATCTTCAGTGAAATACGCTTCCTGAAAGTTTCTAAAGCCATGAATGAATCTTTGAATCTCTTCCATTTTTACCTCACTCAGTTCTTGTGTAAACGTTCTTGGAGCGCCAAGGATTTTGCCTCAAGTTCATCGCGGGTCGATTTTCTGAACTGTTCCAATCTTTCAGCAAGTTCAGGATGCTTTATTGAAAGGATGGAGAGTGCCAGATAGGCAGAATTTTTTGAGCCATCTATAGAAACCGTTGCCACCGGGATGCCGGGCGGCATCTGCACGGTTGCGTAAAGGGCATCCAGACCCTTTAACGCACCTGATCTTACTGGCACTCCTATTACCGGCAGGGTTGTGTGAGAGGCAACCACACCTGCCAGATGAGCGGCCATCCCTGCTGCACAGATGAGTACCTCGATGCCGCGCTCCCTGGCTGTCTGGGCATATTTTGCCGTCTTTTCCGGTAGCCGGTGTGCAGAACAGATATCCATTTCGAATGGTACGCCAAATAGAGTAAGCAGTTCAGCGGCCTTCTCCATCACCGGAAGGTCGCTGTCACTTCCCATCAAGATCCCAACCAGTGGTTTGTTCATTAAAAAACTCCTTAAATTTAGTTTTAATAGGCGGTTGAGCGAGTCCTAACTGAATAGTGCCGGACATGTCAACAGCTTTTAATACCTGAACAACTGTCGATTAAACTGTAGCCAACAATAGTTTCAGGCTCTTTATGAAATCCAAAAGTCTTCAGAATAATAATTAATAATTATAAGATGTTCTACCCGCTGTAGTTCTGTTTTGGCCAATATAAACTCTGTTCTGCAAGATCAAAAAAATGAATCCTTCTAACTGGTGCAAAAAACGCACACTCTTTTTCTTGACTTGTAAAAAAAAGACGGTATAAGAAGTCGTGAGATGAAAATTTATTAATGCAATCAACTATTTATATGGATATTCATATATTTATAGCCTCAGTTTGAGGTAATAACAAAAGGAGGAAGAATGCGAATGAAGCTACATAGTGTCTTTGTAAGTTCGGCATTGTTGCTTGGGCTCGGCCTGGCGACAGCTGCAAGCGCAGGGAATCATGCCGACTATGTCGGTAATGGCCCTTTCAAAAGTGGTCCTGAGGTAACCAAGAAGTGCATGGAGTGTCACGAAGCCGAGACCAAGGCTTATATGAATTCAGTGCACTGGACTTGGGAGAAAAAGCAGGTAGTTAATGGCAAAACAATGCAGTTTGGTAAAAAGACCGCCATTAACAATTTCTGTGTTGCGGTTCCCTCCAACTGGCCACGCTGTACCAGCTGTCATACGGGCTACGGCTGGAAGGATGATAAGTTCGATTTTACAAAGGCTGAAAACGTAGACTGTCTGGTCTGTCATGAAACTACAGGCACCTATAAGAAGTTTCCTGCCGGCGCGGGTCATCCCGTATATCCTGGTGAAGACAAGAGTTTTGGTGGAAAGAAATGGGCACCAGTTGATTTAGTTAAAGTTGCCCAGTCAGTTGGAAAGCCAACCCGTAAAGCATGTGGTTCATGTCACTTTTATGGTGGGGGTGGCGATCGTGTAAAACATGGAGATTTGGATGGCAGCCTGACCAACCCATCTCCTGAGATTGATATCCATATGGGCGGGAAAGCCAAGATGACCTGCCAGGCTTGTCACCAGGGTGGCAAAGATCACTCCATTAAGGGTGAGGCAGCATCAGTTTCAGTAGGCAGCGGTAAGAAAACCATGGGCTGTACCGATTGCCACAGCATGGATGTTCACAAGAACAAGTTCCTGAACAAGCATGCCCAGAAGATTGCCTGCCAGACCTGCCACATACCAAATTTTGCAAAGGACAAGGCTACCAAGACATGGTGGGACTGGTCTACCGCTGGCAAGGATATCAAGCCTATTCCTAAAGATGCGGCAGGTAATGAGCTGTATGCAAAGATTAAAGGTGATTTCAAGTGGGGAAAAGACGTTGTACCGACCTACTACTGGTACAACGGAACTGTTAGCCGAGTGATATTTGGCGATAAGATAGATCCTAAAAAAGTGGTTAAGCTGTCTGCAGCCAATGGCAATCGTAAAGACCCGAATGCCAAGATCTTCCCTTTTAAGGTTATGAAGGGTAAACAGCCGTACGATGCCGGTTACAATACCATTGCTGCCGTCAATACCTTCGGACCTGACGGTTACTGGACCAAGTTTGACTGGAACAAGGCAATAGAAGTTGGAATGAAGGCAGCCGGTCAACCTTACAGTGGCAAGTTTGGTTGGATTGAGACATCGATGGTCTGGCCGATCAACCATATGGTTGCTCCCAAGGGCAATGCGCTCAAGTGTAATGACTGCCACAGTGAAAAGGGACGTATGGACTGGAAAGCTCTTGGCTACAAAGGCGATCCTAAAAATCCAGCAAATCGCTAGTATTTAAGAATATTTGAATGAAGTAGCAAAAAACCTGTGGGGCTACCTACAGGTTTTTTGCTTTTCAAAGAGAAATAACTTGATTTTCTGGGTTCATTTCATATAAAAAATTTTAACGTAGCTAAAGTTTGAATCTAGGTTGTATAAAGAATAACAATCTAACATTCATTCTAATACGGCATCTGATTTTAGTTTTAGTAAAATGGTGGATATATGAAGAAGAAAAAAATGCTTATCTCGCAACAGACCATGGATGTTGATATGGTTCGAAAGGTAGAAAAGCTCTCTGGAACTTCGGTACGCCGCTGTTTTCAGTGCGGGAAATGTTCTGCTGGTTGTCCGATGGCTACCTTTATGGAACATCCACCCAACCGGATTGTAAGGTTGCTACAGCTAGGTCAATGGCAGCGAATTCTGGCAGGGCGGTCAATATGGTACTGTGTATCCTGTGAGACTTGTACCACCCGCTGTCCTAATCAGGTTGATCTTGCCTCCATAATGGATGCGTTACGCAAGCTTTCATGGGATCAGGATGGCCCTTCAAAAGAGAGTTATGTCCAGTTGGCTAACAAGCTGTTCCTTCAGAATATACGCACATATGGAAGACAGTATGAGATGCGTCTTGCAGCGGTATTTAACGTAAAGTCAGGTCAGTTCCTGAAAGATATGATGCTTGGTCCGAAGCTTCTCTCAAAAGGTAAATTGAAGGTGTTTCATCAGAAGAACAGAAATATTGCAGAAGTAGAAAAAATATTTAGTCGTATTGAAGAGATGCGGCGCAAAGGGGAAGCTCTGTGACGGCATTGAGTTATTCGTACTATCCTGGCTGTTCTCTTCATGCATCTGCCTCTGAATATGATATTTCAACACGAGAGGTCTGCTCTGCACTGGGCATTGCTCTTGAGGAGATACCTGACTGGATCTGCTGCGGTGCAACGCCGGCTCATAATGTTGATGAGCTGCTTTCTCTTTCTCTCTCGGCCAAAAATCTTGAGCTTGCCGAACAGATGGAGGGGAACAGAGATATGGCTGTGGCCTGTGCCTCCTGTTTTTCCAGATTGAAATTTGCACAGCACATAATGGAGAAGAGTGAAGATAAGCGCAAGCTGGTTGAAAAGGCGATAGATGCACCGGTTTCCCTCGATAGAAAAGTGAAGCATCTACTGGAAATACTTGCCCGCGATTTTGGCCTGGAAAAGCTTGCCTCATTTGTAAAGAAGCCTCTATCCGACCTGACAGTCGCCTGTTACTACGGCTGTCTGCTTACGCGTCCCGCTGATGTCCCTAACCTTGACTGTCCTGAAGCTCCTACCATAATGGAATCAATTATGAAGGTTATAGGGGCTGAAACAGTTCCCTGGACTCACCGGCTCGAGTGCTGTGGAGCTAATTTTACCCTTTCCCGTCCACCTGTTGTTCAGCAACTCTCTAATGCTGTGCTTGATTCTGCCAAAGCGGCCGGAGCTGACTGTATTGTTGTAGCCTGCCCTCTTTGCCACGGGAATCTGGATATACGCCAGAAAGAGATAGAGGGGATATATTCTACTGATTACGGGCTTCCAATATTTTATCTGACGCAGCTGGTTGGGCTTGCCCTTGGTATATCCTTTGAGAAGCTTGGCCTGGATGCCCTGATCGTTAGTCCACAGAAGTTGCTGAAACAAAAAAAACTTATCTAATGGTGAATACATGATCCGCTGTCTGATTATGGAAGATGATGAATTAAGCCGCGAAATGCTGGCTTTACAAATGGAACGATATGCCAGCTGTGATCTGGCTGCCGATGGACGTGAAGGATTTGAGATGTTTCTCTCTGCTCTGGAATCAGAGCAACCTTATCAGCTGATCCTGCTTGATATAATAATGCCTGAGATGGATGGTCTCGAAGCGGCCAAGGCTATCAGGCTACATGAAGAGAAACAGGGGATAACCATTGATAAGGGAGTTTCCATTGTGGTTCTTTCCTCTCTCAGTACGCCACAGGATGTAATTCAGGCGTATATGGCCGCTCAGTCCTCAGCCCATCTGGTTAAGCCTGTGCAGCCGGATAAGCTGGTAAAGACGTTACGTAAACTCGAACTTATACCTGCGGAGAGTCCCTAGATGTCCCGTATTGGAGTTTTTATCTGTCATTGCGGCGAGAACATCTCCCGCACGGTTGATGTAGAACTGGTGGCATCAACAGCCTCTCAATTCCCGGGCGTAGCCTTTGCAACAGACTACAAATACATGTGTTCTGACCCTGGTCAGAGCCTAATCAAAAAGGCCGTATCAGAACATCGTCTTACCCATGTTGTAGTTGCCGCCTGCTCTCCCCGTATGCATGAGCGCACCTTCCGCAAGGCCGTAGAACAGGTTGGCCTGAACCCCTTCCTCTGCGAAATGGCCAACATCCGTGAGCACTGTTCCTGGGTGCATGAAGACCGTGAAGAGGCGACCCAAAAGGCAATTGAGATTGTCGGAATGCTGGTTGAGCGTGTAAAGAAAAACAGGGTACTTCCCACAATAACCGTGCCGGTCACCAAGCGGGCACTAGTCATAGGTGGTGGTATTGCTGGAATCCAGGCAGCCCTGGACATTGCCGATGCCGGACACCAGGTAGTACTGGTAGAGCGTGAGCCCTCCATAGGCGGCCATATGGCCCAACTCTCCGAAACCTTTCCCACCCTCGACTGCTCCCAGTGCATTATGACACCAAAGATGGTAGATCTTGCAAATCATCCCAACATCATCATGCACACCTACAGCGAGATTGAACAGGTAGACGGCTACATAGGCAACTTCCAGGTAACCATAAGGAAGAAAGCCAGGTCAGTTGACGAGAACAAATGCACCGGTTGCGGTATATGCATGACAAAATGCCCCCAGAAAAAGATACCCAACATATTTGACAGAAACCTTGGCACTCGTACCGCCATCTACGTACCATTTCCACAGGCTGTCCCCAACGTACCAGTCATTGACCGTGAAAACTGCACCATGTTTAAAACAGGCAAGTGCGGTGTCTGCCAGAAAGTCTGTGGTCCAGGCGCCATCGACTTCAACCAGCAGGACACCCTGATTGTCGAACCGGTTGGCGCCATCGTTGTTGCAACCGGATTTGAGCTGTACGACATTACCGAGAAACCTAAAGGCTCACCCATCAAGGGATATGGAGAATTTGGTCACGGCAAGATCCCTGATGTGATAGACGGACTGACCTTTGAGCGCCTTGCCTCGGCCTCCGGCCCGACTGGCGGCAAGATTCTGAGGCCATCTGATGGCAAAGAACCCAAACAGGTAGTCTTTATCCAGTGTGTTGGCAGCAGGTCGAGGGAAAAAGGGATCTCCTACTGCTCCAAGATCTGCTGCATGTACACAGCCAAGCATACAATGCTCTATCACCACAAGGTTCATGACGGTCAGGCCTACGTATTCTTCATGGATGCCCGTGTACCTGGCAAGAGCTATGACGAATTCTGGCGTCGAGCGATAGAAGAAGAAGAGGCTGTCTACATACGCGGCATGGTCTCCCGTCTGTACCAGAAGGGTGACAAGATAGTTGTCATGGGAAGTGATATCTCTGTCGGTGTTCAGGTAGAGATAGAAGCAGATCTGGTAGTCCTGGCAACAGCAGTACAGCCCCGTAAAGGAGCTGACGCACTGGCACAAAAGCTTGGAATTTCTTACGACAAGTATCATTTCTACTCAGAGGCTCACGCCAAACTTAAACCGGTAGAGTGTGCTACAGCCGGTATCTACCTTGCCGGAGCCTGTCAAGGCCCAAAGGATATACCTGATACCGTCTCCCAGGCCTCTGCTGCCGCTGCCAAGGTTATGACACTTTTTTCCAAGGACAAGCTTGAACGCGAACCTATCGTTGCAAGGGTAAAAGAGAACAACTGTGTAGGCTGCTTTGCCTGCAGGAAGGTATGCGCTTACGGAGCCGTTGAAGAGAAAGAGATTCGCGATCGCCAGGGTAACCTTATCAAGATGGTAGCATATGTCAATCCGGGTGTATGTGCCGGTTGTGGAACCTGCCAAGCGACCTGTCCATCCAAATCGGTTGAGCTTGATGGTTACACAGATGAGCAGATAGTAGCGATGATAGAGGCGCTTTAATGCACACAGAAAAACCCAAACATGACTTTGAACCAAAAATAATCGCCTTTGTATGTACCTGGTGCACATATGCGGGGGCAGACCTTGCAGGAACCAGCCGGATGCAATATCCGGCGAATGTGCGTGTACTCAAGTTCCCGTGCACAGGCCGGATTGATCCTGTCTTTATAATCAAGGCGTTTCAACAGGGGGCTGATGGCATCCTTATATCTGGCTGCCATCCAGGTGACTGCCATTATATCTCAGGCAACTATCATGCAAGACGCCGGTTTGCTGCCTTCCGCAAACTGCTGGAGTTTATCGGCGTTGACCTGAACAGAATCCAGTTCTCATGGGTATCTGCAGCTGAAGGAGGCAAATGGGTTGATGTCGTCACCGACCTGACCGAGCGGGTGCGTACTATGGGACCGATGGTTGAATTTAAGGATCTTGCTCTGGAAGAGCAGTGGTCTGGCGGTCTGAACAGTCCGGATCTGCAGGAAATATATGAGGCAATGTAAATTATGACACAGCCCATTGATATATCCGGTTATACCAGGATTACTGAATCTATCCGTACCGAGGCAAAACGGATTTTATCCGATGGAACAGTTTCAGCTGTTATTGGCTACACCCATGTCCGTCGTAAAGGTTCAACCCAGCCGATACTGATTACCAACCCCGATGATTCAGAAAAACTGTTCTTCTCGGAGGGATGCCTTAACAACCTTGTGGTTTACCTGACCAAGTCCAAAAAGGATGTTCCAAAGACAGGAAAGATCGGGATTGTCGTTAAAGGTTGCGATCTGAAGGCTGTTGTTGGTCTCTTGGGAGAATCGCAACTGAAGCGGGAAGATATCTATCTGATAGGGGTTCCATGCAACGGCGTATTAGGCTCTCTTATTAACCCTGCAACCGAACTGAACACAAAAACAATAGCCGCCAAGTGCCGTGAGTGTACCGATCGGATGCCGGTGGGAGCCGATTTTGTCCCTCCGGTTGAACTGGCGGCAATGCCCCAGATGGAGGCAACTTACAGCGACAAGATTGCTAAGCTTGAGGCAATGACCCCCTCTGAGAGGTGGGAATTCTGGAAGGAACAGTTCAGCAAGTGCATCAAATGTTACGCCTGCCGTCAGGTTTGTGCATTCTGCTACTGTGAGCAATGTGTCTGCGATCGTAACCGTCCACAGATGGTTGAGCAGAGCCCCAGACCTTCGGGGAATTTCTCCTGGCATCTTGTAAGGGCAATCCATCTTGCCGGTCGCTGTGTTGGCTGTGCCGAATGTGAGAGGGTATGCCCGATGGATATACCTCTTAACCTGCTGAACCGAAAGATGGCAATGGAGATGAAAGAGCTGTTTAACAGTGAAGCCGGTTTTGAGGTAAGAGAAAAAGGGCCTCTAAACAGTTATGACGAGCATGATGACGAATCGTTTATCCGTTAGCGCTACAGGGAAAGACAAATACTATGCAGAAACAGATAACTGAAGCCAACCTGCGGTTACTGATTGACAGCCTGCTCCTGAAAGGGCAGCGGGTTGTAGGCCCCCGTCAGTCAGGCGCTATGGTGCTCTACGAACCGCTGTCATCGGCATCCGATCTGGTCTTTAACGAACAGCCTCGCCGTTCTGCCAAGGAAGCATTTTTCCCTATCTGTGAAGATCTGCTTGAATACCGTAAAAATGGTCAACAGATCGACCTTGAAGATATTGAACCTTCCCGTTTTCCAGAGACGGTGCTTATTGGCGTTCGTCCCTGTGATGCTGCGGCGATGCCGGTGCTGGATTCTGTCTTCTCCTGGGACTACAAAGACCAGTTCTATCTTGAACGCCGATCCAGAACAATCATTATAGGGCTGGCCTGTACATCTGCCGATGATGCCTGTTTCTGTACCGCAGTCGGTCTGTCTCCAGGTGACTCCAAAGGGTCGGATCTTATGTTCAGTCATCTTGTAAATGGTGGTTTTCTGGTGGAGAGCCATACTGACAAGGGGGCTCTATTCCTTGAAAGCTGGAAAGATCGGTTTACTGAACCTGACGGCTCAAAGACGCTTCCTTTGGCCCAACCAGAGGCAACACCATTTGACCTGAAGAAGATCAAGGGCTGGCTGGATGATCACTTTGAAGACCCAGCCTGGGATAGTATTGCAACCCGTTGTGTCGGCTGCGGAGCCTGTGCCTTTGTCTGTCCTGCCTGCCACTGTTTTGATATCATTGACGAAGGAACCGAAAAGAGCGGAAAACGACGTAAGTTCTGGGATGCCTGCGGCTTCTCCAAGTTCACGAACCATGCCTCCGGTCATAACCCGCGAGACCTGCAGCCCAAAAGATACCGTAACCGTATAATGCACAAGTTCAAGTATTATGACGACAAGTTTGGTCAGAACCTCTGCACCGGCTGTGGGCGTTGTATAAGGGTATGCCCGGTTGGAATAGATATTGCCGGAATTCTGGAAGAGATAGAGAAAAAATAGGCTGACAGGACTTTTATGTGTGATTCAAACAAGAATATATACCTGCCTTACCTGGCTACAGTTGAAGAGGTCATTGACGAAACTCCGGATGTCCGCACCCTGCGGCTGGTGTTTCAGGATGAGCAGGTTAGGGATAATTTCAGCTTCAGGGCTGGGCAGTTTGCAGAGTATTCGGCCTTTGGAGCCGGTGAGTCTACCTTCTGTATCGCCTCGTCACCAACCCGCAAGGGGTACATTGAGTGTTGCTTTAGGGCAGTTGGCCGAGTGACGGAATCCCTGCGTCAGCTTGAAGTGGGTGATACCATGGGAATCCGTGGTCCCTACGGCAACTCTTTCCCGATAGAGCAGTTCTATGGAAAGAATCTTATATTTATAACCGGAGGTATAGCTCTTCCCCCTTTAAGGACACTTATCTGGAACTGTCTTGATATGCGGGACAAGTTCGGGGATATTACGATAGTTTATGGCGCAAGAACAGAAGCGGATCTGGTCTACAAGCGTGAATTGAAGGAGTGGGAAGAACGCAGTGATGTACAGCTGGTCAAGACCGTTGACCCTGGCGGTAACAGCCCCGAGTGGGACGGCAAGGTGGGGTTTGTGCCGACTGTCCTTGATGAGCTTGCGCCATCATCGGACAACTGCATAGCTCTTCTTTGTGGCCCTCCCGTTATGATTAAGTTTACACTGCCGGTGCTCGAAAAGCTGGGATTTAGTGATGAAGCCATATATACCACCCTGGAAAACCGAATGAAGTGCGGTCTGGGCAAGTGTGGCCGCTGCAATGTGGGTAATGTCTACGTCTGTAAGGATGGACCGGTCTTTACCGCAAAGCAGGTTAAGGCGATGCCGCTGGAGTATTAATAAAAGGGTTGAAAGGATATTAACATGTCACACGCCAAACAGGGAGATACCGTCAGGGTTCATTATACAGGGAGTCTTCAGGATGGTTCAGTTTTTGATTCATCTGAGATCGGGGAACCGGAATGTTGCGGTTGTGACTGTAGCAGTTCAGGCGGTTGCGGGACTGAAAGCTATTGCGCCTCAGAGCCTCTTGAATTCGTAATTGGAGCTGGTAATGTAATACCCGGTTTTGAAAATGCGGTAATCGGACTTTCTGTAGGTGAGAGCGTAACCGTTACAATTCCATTCGATGAGGGATATGGGCCACGTCAGGAACAGATGGTGGCAGTTGTGGATCGCAAGGATTTGGGAGGAGAAATAGATCCTGTTGAGGGAGAGCAGCTTGAGGTGCTTATGGAAGATGGCAACTCTGTTCCTGTTCTGATAACCGAAGTTACAGAGAGTACAGTTACCATTGATGCGAATCATCCCCTGGCAGGCAGGGATCTTACTTTTGAGATAAAGCTGGTAGAGATCGTCTGATAATAGAGCAGTTGTAACATTTTCCCACTGATTACAAGAAAAGGGCTGTCCACCAATTCAGGACAGCCCTCTTTTGTTATAAAAAATTTCATTTTACTGAAGAATCATTTTGAGGCTGCTACTGTTGAGCCAAACGGCTCAACAGCGAACTCCTTGCTTTCTGGCGGAGGGTTAATAATTACTATTGTGAATTGTATTGTTTTTCCCGGCTGCAGTTCCAGATTGGTCAAAGAATCTCCAAACTGGTTGTTCATGGAAGCCTCAATCTTGTCAGCAGGCATCTGCATAAGCTGCTCTTTTGTCAGTTGATTGCCCGCATAAACGGTTTTTGTGACAACCGCCTGGTTATTGGCTCCAAAGACAACACCTTTAACCTGTATAGCTGCGCGTGGTTTTGTAAAGCCGTTAACGGCATCCCCTGTTATTACAAGAAGCTCTCCTGCAGCTGCCTTTGGAATGAAATAGGCTTTGACATTCTGAACAGTTATCTTCCCTTCCTCAGCGGGAACGCCTCCCTTATCAAGCATCGCAGGTGATTTTGAAGCACCGCCGATGAAGTTGTAGGCTATGTAGCCAAGAATCACCAGGACTATCACTGCAACCACTACAATAATAACAGAAGATGCCGTGCTCTGACGGCGGCGGGACGAGATTGCCAGCGGTGGAGCCTCTTCTGTAGCTTTTGGAGCCTCAAAGGTAATATCGGTAGCTGTAACTTCCTGTTTTTCAAGGAGAGACTCATCTACCGGAGCAAAAATATCAGATGTGGAAGCTGTTTGAATATTTACAGGTACAGCGGGGCTCTCTGATGTCAGATCCAGTGCTTCAAGGCTGAAGGATTCAACTTCCGCAGATTTTTTAGGCTTGGAAGTTTCTTGCTGGCTGAAATCAATGCCTGACAGGTCGAAGTTGTCGGATGCTGTGCTATCTGCCTGCTTGTTTGCATCATCGAATTTGAAATCAAATTCTGCTGCTCCGGCCTTCTTAACAACCGGAGTATCGGCAGCCTGTACAGAATCACCAAAATCAAAACCACCCAGATCAAAATCAGCGTCAGCAGGAGAAGGAGTTGCAGCCTCTTGAATTCCAAGATCAAAATTTGCACCCAAAGCGGTGTCGATTGCTACTGGAGAACTGGCGTTGCCAAAGTCAAACAGCGCTCCTTCCTGTTCAGGTGGCTGTTCGGTTGGTACTGGCGCACCAAAGTCAAAATCGATCTCTGTAGCTGGTTCTGGTTGCTGTTTAGGTGGGATAACCAGTGTCTTTTCACCAAAATCGAAGGTAACAGGTGTTGGTGTAGCCGGTTCTGCTGTAAGTGTAGAATCACCAAAATCGAGATTGAGTCCAGTTGAAGCATCCGTCTGGCCAAGATCGAAAGAGAGATCAGAGCCGGTTGTTTCAGGTTGTGCGGTGAACTCAAACGGGGAGTCAGGTCTTGCCTCAGGTGTAGATGAATCGATCTCCAGAGATTCGACAGGAATTCCGGTGGTTGGGGCAAAGGAGGTTTCTGAAGGTTTTAAAAGATCTTCCGAGAGAAGCTCATCCTTGGCTTTAGCAGGTTTATGCACTGTAAAGACGTTACGGCATTTGGCGCAACGAACCCTTACACCGCGATCTGAAATCCGCTCATCATCAAGTTTGAATTTGGTCCGGCATTGTTCGCATTGAATAATCATTGCCAGCTCCCTGTCGGTGGGTGGTGTGATATGCCCTTAATGACTGAAAAATCAGCGTATTGTGTAGCAGAATGGAGGCATGGTGTCAATTTTTATCCTCTATCCTCGCTCGTCCGCATGGGACGGGCGCTCGGATGAGCCGTTTATGCTCTAATGTGGCTTTAAGAGGTTTAACATGAATCATGGCGTACTGGCGGGGGCAGTAGCGTAATTAGCGCACAGTAAGTCAGTCCGAGTCGATTGGGTCGTTAGGGATTAGTTGATGGCGAGTGGTTCTTGAGCCAGTCACGGAGAGCATTATTCATGCGGGTCTGCCAGCCTTTGCCGGTAGCCCTGAATGCCTCCAGAATGTCGACGTCAAAGCGTAGTGTGGTTGATGCTTTTGTGCTACCCACTGGCCGACCGCGCCTGACAAGTTTAGAGCCTTTATGAAGGTCTGCCTTTTCAAACCAGGCATCCGTCAATTCCGGTGCATCGTCAGGGTCAACCCAGGTGTTTTTTGTAGCGGCTGATTTCGCGCTCATTTGCGTACCTCATGGAAATAATTCTGCGCGCATCTCTTCTTGTTGTCCAAACCACCACCACAACCCGCTCTTGCAACAAGCCAACAGTGAAGAAACGCGGCTCGCCGTAGTCCATTCTGTCGTCTGGTGCGGTAAAGTGCATGCCTTTGAAGACTTTTGGAGCATCGCAGAAGTCAATTCTGCGTTCTTCAAGTGTTCTCTGGCGTTTGGTCGAGTCAAATTCGATGAGCATAGATTAAATGTACCAACAAAAAATATGAGAGTCAATAATTGTTACTACGTTAAATCTATAATTCCGATTAGGCGTGCCTTCAATGAGGCCGGTGCGGTTAAGCCCCGGAAAACAAACCATGGGATACAAACTTGAGCGCAAAGTAGTTTCGTTCCTCGCCCGTCCGCATGGGACGGGCGCTCAATCTACTGTTGCCGATCTTATGGCCGTAAACGAGTTTCAATCCTCGCCCGTCCGCATAGGACGGGCGCTC
>DCVL01000018.1 GCA_002328035.1 Geobacter sp. UBA2189 | reverse complement strand
TAGGGATTGAACCGGAACTTTTCGCTTATATATTCAATATCTTTACCCAGGCAGATGAGACATTTACCCGTAAATATGGCGGCGCAGGCTTGGGTCTGGCATTAAGCCGGAAACTTGCCGAACTTATGGGTGGCAGCATAACGGTTGAAAGTGAGGTAGGTAAAGGGAGTACCTTCCACCTGATATTGCCATGCACAATTCCTTCACGGCCTGATGGCGATGAAACGGACACCTCCGCAGAGCAACCGGTTCCGCCAGAAAAGACGAATTTGTTATCAGTGCTGGTTGCCGAAGACAACTCTCAAAACAGCCTCTATGCCGAGAAGCTCCTTAAAAGACTTGGCTATCAGGTGACGATAGCCAAAGATGGCAAAAAGGCACTTGAGGCGTGGGAAAACAACAGATTTGATCTTATTCTTATGGATATTCTGATGCCTGAAATAAATGGAGACGAGGTGGTAAAGCTAATCAGACAGCGGGAAGAAAATGTGCATACACCTATTATTGCAGTTACAGCTCATGCAATGATGGGTGATCAGGAAAAACTTCTTAAAGCCGGATGCGACGGTTATGTGTCAAAACCTTTCAGGATTGAAACCCTTGCCGAAGAGATCAGGAAGGTCTTGGGTTAAACGGATAAATTCACAACTTGCCAGTATGTCCAAAACCTCCGGCACCACGTAGGCTCTCTTCGCTGAATTCATCAACAACCCTGAGAGCCACCTGAATCACGGGTACAAAGAGCATCTGGCAGATCCGTTCACCAGGCTGGATGCTGTATGGTTCGCTCCCCTGATTGCGTATGCCGATCTTTATCTCACCCTGATAATCACTATCTATAACCCCGATTGTATTGGCAAGAACCAGTCCATGCTTAATCCCCAAGCCGGAGCGTGGTGCAAGAACAGCAACCAGGCCAGGGTCATGTATGCCAATAGCTATTCCACTTGGAACAGTAACGGTTTCTCCCGGAAGAACCTTAACTTCATTATCCAGACAGGCTCTGATATCAAGCGCTGCGGCGCCTTCCGTCGCGTATTGGGGCAATGGTATGCTGCTGCCGATAAGCGGATTCAGAATTTTGGTTTCAATCTCACGATGTTTCATGTAAAAAATCCTCCTGTACAATAATTAACAGATACTGCTCCGATGTTTAACGCAAGGCGTCAAGGATACAAAGAAAAAAAACCTGAAATACGAGATGATCTGAAAAGGAGAATCAAATTTATGCGTGATCCACGTGTGGCTGAAATGGCCAGGGTACTCGTTGATTATTCCACGAGAATTAAAAAAGGGGACAGGGTATTGATTTCCGCAGCCGGTTTTGAGGCAGCTCCATTGGTAAAGGAGCTATATGCTCTCTGCCTGAAACGGGGAGCCGACTACGTTGAATACAGCTTTTCCGTGCCGGAGATAGATCGCCAGTTCTACAACATGGCATCCAAAAGACAGTTGGAGATATTTCCAGAACACAAACTTGACTTTTACAAGACTCTGACCGCCTACATCGGGATATCAGCCGGTGAAAACTCAATGGTAAATGCCACCAGCAATCAGAAGTCAATCTCCGCATATCAAAAGCTCACCCGCCCTCTTGTTGACCAGCGGGTAAAGCATACAAAATGGGTCGTAACCCGTTATCCAACCCAGGGTGCAGCTCAAGAGGCCAGAATGTCACTTGAGGAGTACGAGGACTACCTTTTTGGAGCATGTAATATCGACTGGTCCGTTGAATCAAAGAAGATGGAAAAACTTAAAAAACTGATGGATCAGACAGATAAGGTTCGCCTTAAAGGAGCTGATACGGATCTTCAATTCAGCATACGAGGAATTCAGGGCATAAAATGTGATGGACGTTTCAATATTCCGGACGGAGAGGTATTCACAGCTCCGGTGCGTGATTCCGTTCAAGGCTTCATAACCTACAACTGCCCGACGATCTATCAAGGCAAGGAGTTTAACAACATTCGCCTTGAGTTCAAGGATGGCAGGATAATAAAGGCTACAGCGGGCGAGATGACAAAGGCTTTGAACGACATTCTGGATACGGATGAAGGAGCCAGATACATTGGAGAGTTTGCAATAGGTGTAAATCCCAATATCCGCACACCAATGCGTAACATACTTTTTGATGAAAAAATATCAGGGTCTATCCATTTTACCCCTGGACAGGCTTACGATGAGGCGGATAACGGAAACAGTTCAGCGATACATTGGGACATGGTTCGTATAATGAAAGATGATGGGGAGATCTGGTTCGATGGCCGGATGATCCAGAAAAACGGAATATTCGTTCTGAAAGAACTGGAACTTTTGAACCCGGAGATATAAACGGCATGCTGTTGGAGATAAATCCCGCATATCCTCAACCCAAAAGGGTTGAGCAAGTAGTAGATATTCTCAAAAGAGGAGGGATCGTTGCCTATCCAACCGACACTACATATGGAATAGGATGCTCCATATTCAGCAAGAAAGGACTGGAAAGGATTTATCAAGTAAAACAGCGGGACAAGCGGAAACCATTTTCCTTCATCTGTGCAGATCTCTCAGAGGTTTCACGTTACACAAGACTAACAAATCAGGCATTTAAAATAATGAAGCGTTATCTGCCCGGTCCATACACATTTGTTCTTGAAGCCAGCCGTGAGGTTCCGGATCTTCTGACTACTAGACAGAAAACCGTTGGCATCAGAATTCCTGACAACCCTGTATGTATGGCTATAGTCCAGAGTCTTGGCATTCCAATAGTTACAACCAGTGCTAACCTCTCAGGGGATGATCCGGTTGGCGATCCACTTGAAATCCTTCGTCAATTTGGCAAAAACATTGACATTGTTGTTGATGGCGGTCTGCTTGCTACAGAGGTCAGCTCCGTTATCAGCCTTGTTGGTGATCAGATCGAACTTCTTCGGGAAGGGGCAGGAGATCTTTCCTGGCTTGCAGGATAAGACTCTCTGTTTGAGGCACCAGAAATGACAATGAAACAGACAGACAAGACAGTTCAGGTTGTTGAACTGCTTGCCAGAAGAAATGCTGAACTGGCATCCCTTCTGGAAATTGGAAAGACTCTCATTTCTTCCCTGGAACTGCACGAAGTTCTACAGGCAATCATGTCTCAGGTAGAACTGCTGCTTCAACCAAAAACATGGTCGTTGCTCCTTATAGACGATGAAAGCGGCGAGCTATGTTTTGAGATTGCAGTTTCACCTGTTGCCCAGGAGCTTAAAGGGATTCGTCTTAAAAAGGGTGAGGGTATCGCCGGCTGGGTTGCAGAAAACGGCCAGCCACTACTCATCGATGACGTCAGTAAAGATCCCAGATTTGCAGCGCATGTTGCCAAAAGGGTTGACTATCCAGTTAGCTCAATACTCTGTGTACCTCTGAAAATCAGGGATCGGGTTCTTGGCGTAATAGAGCTAATCAACACAGATGGAGAACGGAGTTTTGATAATGACGATCTGCCACTGCTTGGAGCTGTGGCAGATTTTGCGGCAATAGCCATAGACAATGCCAGAAACTACAAAAGGGTCAGTGAGCTCGTAGTCACCGATGATCTGACAGGTCTTTACAATGCCAGGCATCTGCATGAACTGCTCGAATATGAACTGGACAGAAGTCGCCGATACAAGAGCAATGTATCGCTTCTGTTCTTTGATCTTGATCATTTCAAGGGTGTAAATGATCGTTACGGCCATCTTGTAGGAAGCCGGATGATTTCAGAGGTTGGACATCTTGTTCGTCGCCATATCCGATCTTCCGACAGGGGGGCAAGGTACGGCGGAGATGAATATGTGGTGATACTGCCCAACACCCCGAAAATAGGAGCACTGGCGGTTGCGAACAACCTGCTTGATCGACTGCGTAACCACGTTTTTATGACTGACAGTCATGAACGGATTCCAATCACCGCAAGTTTCGGAACAGCCACCTTTCCTGACGATGCCGATGACCGCACTAACCTTATAAGGGCTGCAGATTCTGCTATGTATGAGGCAAAGGAGTCTGGACGTAACAGGGTAAAAAGTTTTTCTGACGACGAAACAAAAATTATGGCATGACAGTTCATGCTGAAAGGATCTGAATGTACCGCTTAACAATTAAAACCGGCTTCGCCGCAGCACATAACCTGATAAATTACCAGGGAGATTGTGAAAATCTGCATGGCCACAACTGGAAGGTTGAGGTTACGGTAACCGCCTCCGAACTGGACAAGGCAGGACTTGCAATAGACTTCAAGGTGCTCAAGAAAGAGACAAACGGCTTGCTGGATGAACTGGATCATAAATACATTAATCAGCATGAATATTTTAAAGATCTCTCACCTTCTTCAGAGAACATTTCACGTTATCTTTTTCAAAAACTGTCAAAACGTCTGAATAACGAAAATATAAGGGTTGAGCGTGTCGGAGTGTGGGAATCAGACAACGCCTGCGCAGAATACTATGAATAGTACCTCAGAGCTTATAGAGATCTTTTCATCCATACAGGGAGAGGGAGTTCTCTCAGGTTATCGCCAGATATTCATCCGTTATCCAGGCTGCAATCTCTCATGTGAATATTGCGATACCACTTTTAACCCTCCACCCTCCTGTAAAATAGAGACCATCCCCGGCAGCGGTCAATTTATGGAAATTCCTCAGCCGGTATCCCTTAACACCGTTATTGAAACAGTACACAACTGGTGCAAACTGTTGCCGGACGCCCACCATTCAATAAGCATTACTGGCGGTGAACCGATGCTGCATGCCAACCTGCTTAGGCAGTGGCTGCCGGAGCTTAATCTGCTGCTGCCTCTACATCTTGAAACCAACGGAACATTACCAGAATTATTGCCAATGCTGATTGAGCATCTGGATTTCATAGCTATGGATATCAAACTCCCAAGCTCCGCTTCAACACCGGTCTTATGGGACAAACACAGACGTTTTATGGAGATTGCAATCGAGCGTAATCTTTCAGTCAAGGTTGTTGTAAGTGATAAGACAACAAAAGTAGATCTGCTTACTGCCTGTAAACTTGTATCCGAGATTGATGATGAAATCCCTTTTATCATCCAACCTGTCACAGCAAAAGATGGAAAACTGGCTATAAAACCTGAACTCCTTATGCAATTTCAGGCAGTAGCCGCATCCTGGCTATCCGAGGTAAGAGTAATTCCTCAGATGCACCATCTCCTTGGAGTTGCCTGATGCTGCTTGAAAAAATGACAATGCCCCAGGTGGAGAATGCAATCAAAGCAGGGTACCGATCCGTATTTATACCTTTCGGCTCCCTTGAAGAGCATGGCCTGCATCTGCCACTATCAACCGATACCATCCAGGCTTATCAGGTAGGCAAAAGGGCTTCGGAACTTATTCCGCTTTTTGTAGCCCCCCCAATCCATTACGGTAACTGCCGATCAACCAACCTCCATCCTGGCACAATTTCCATCTCCACCACCACACTGCGAGGTCTCCTGAAAGACCTTGTCCGTTCCTTCTATCGTCAGGGGATGCGAAATCTAGTGGTTCTTACCGGCCATGCCGGAGGCGCCCATCGTATGGCTCTGCAGGATGCCGGTGAAGAGTTGCTGGATGAACTGCCGGAACTCAGAATAGCTGTGGTTACTGAATATGAACTTGCCAGGGATGAAGGCAGGGGGATTGTAGAGACCCCAGAGGATGCCCACGCCGGTGAGATTGAAACATCACGGATAATGCATAGCCACCCTCACCTGGTTCAAGGCACATCCCCAGAGGAATATCCAACCTTCCCCACCGGTATTCTGGTTCGGGATAAGCGCCGTTATTGGCCTGGCGGGGTATGGGGAGATCCATCAAAGGCTACAGCAGAAAAAGGAGCCAGGATTGAGGAGTTGGTTGCACGTAAGGTGGCAGACCTGGTGAAGGCACTTGAAGAGGGACGATATGTCTGAAGGCAAACAGCTATACATCTACACACTTCAAAGAGGCCTTTCGGCAACCGTTACCGATGTTTCAAAACATTATTACGGCGGCTATTGGCAGGTAGCAATTGAGGTTTTTTGTAATGTTCCTGTAGAGGACTCTTTTTTCAACGATTCTGCAACTGCTGCAGATGCCCGTCGCATTCTGGGAGGTGAGGTGTCATTTGCCAGACGTATTGAACAGATGGCGGTGCATCAGGATGACCTGGAGTATTCAAAAAAAAACTGCTTGACCGTTTTGAGCAGACTATTCTGCCATTTCTCAAAAATGAACTTTTTGCCCCCAGCTTCGTACAGGCTGAATATCGGCAACACTTCAAAAAGCAGACTCACGGCATTCCGCGTCTGACATGAATCTTTCAGATATATATATAGAACGGATGGCCATAGGAGGAAATGGCGTAGGTAGGATTGACGGGAAGGTATGCTTTGTTCCTTTTTCAGTAACCGGCGACAGGCTAAAGGTTCGTATTTCAAAGGAAAGTCGTTCTTACTGCGAGGCAGAGCTGGTTGAGCTGCATGAATCCTCCAACCTTCGTGTCAATCCTCTCTGTCCGGCCTTCGGGATATGCGGCGGATGCAATTGGCAGCATATAGAATACTCTACACAGTGCAATATCAAGCAGGAATTATTGACTGCAACCCTCCAGAGAATGGGCGGAATCAGTGCCCCAAATGTGCCAAAAACAGCTCCATCCGCTAATCAGTACAGCTATAGAGCAAGAGCCCAGTTCAAACTGCACAGCACAGAGTCAGGGCTTGCAATCGGTTTTTTCAGGCGTGGCTCCCATTACGTGATTGATCTGCCAGATGGTTGTCCTGTGGTCAGACCGGCCATAAACAGAGCTATGCAACAGTTACGTCAGATACTGCAGAATCTGCCGGACAGAGACCGTATCCCTCAACTAACGATAGAAGAAGGGATTTCAGGCGTAGTTGCCATAGTTCATTACATTGGTTCAGATCGCAAAGGGATAATAAGGCAGCTTCAAAAAGAAAAGGGAAGGCTTCCACTTGCCGGACTTTTCCTGCAGACATCTAGAAAAGAGTCCATTCTGCCCGTTTTTGGAGATGGAGAACTGAAATTTTCAGTTCCACTCTGCGCTGATTCTGCCAGATCAATGAACCTCGGTTACAGGATAGGGGGGTTTTCACAGATAAACAGGGAACAGAACAGCGTAATGGCAACCCTGGTCTGTAGCTACGCAAGACCGGAAGCCTCTCATCGCCTGCTGGATCTGTATTGTGGCAACGGCAACCTTTCCCTGCCTATGTCTGAAAAGGTTCAGGAACTGCTGGCTGTTGAAGAGTTCGCCCCATCCATTGCATCGGCAGTTGACAATGCCCGTCAACATCATGTAAACAATAGTACTTTCAAATGCAATGATGTGGTAAGCGAAGTCAGGCAGTTAGTTACTCAAAAGGCTCGGTTTGATACCATCCTGCTGGATCCTCCAAGAACCGGAGCTGTTGAGGCGGTTCGGTCAGTTGGAGAGCTTGGTGCCAAAAAAATAGTGTATGTATCATGTGACCCGGCGACAATGGCTCGGGACATTATGATATTGTGCAAATCAGGCAATTACAGAATGATTGAGGCCACCCCGTTGGATATGTTTCCACAGACTGCCCATATTGAAACCGTTGCCCTGCTTTCCAAGTCTTACTGAATCTTTATGTTGGATCTCTACATAAACAAGGAGCGTACCATGAACAAATCTGAGCTGATTGAAACATTTGCTGTCCAGCGTGATATCTCTCACAAGCGAGCTGAAGATATTGTGAACATGATCTTTAACTCCATGAGTGAGGCCATGATTGACGGCGAGAGAATCGAGATCCGTGGATTGGGCAGTTTTATGGTTAAGGAATACGGCGCATATACCGGTCGCAACCCAAAAACCGGCGATCCGATTGCAGTTAAGCCTAAAAAGCTTCCTTTTTTCAAGGTTGGAAAAGAGTTGAAGGAGCGTATTCTGGACGGCGAATAACTCGTGCCCCGTCGTATCGCAGCCATTGACTTTGGCACAAATACCGCCCGTCTCTTAATTGCAGACCTTTTCGATGATGGTCATTTTGAACAGATAGCTCTCAAACGGACTATAGTTCGTCTGGGTGGTGGTTTCAACCGTGCCACTGGCCTGGCTGACGATGCTATTCAGAGGGCAACTGCTTGTCTTCATGACTTTGCTGACTCCATCAGACAAAATGCGGTGGATACAATCAGGGCAGTTGGTACAAGCGCCATCAGGGATGCAGCAAACGGTTCCGAGTTTGTTGCAAGGATGACAGACGAAACCGGCATCCGGCTTGGTATAATCGACGGCGTTACAGAAGGAAGCCTGACTTTGGCCGGTGTACTGGCCGGGCTTGACAGCCAGCCGGAACAGTTGCTGATGTTTGATGTAGGGGGTGGGAGTACCGAGTATACATTTGCCCGAGACGACCGCCCCCTTTTTGTTCAGAGCCTTCCACTGGGAGTAGTCAGGTTGACTGAAGGCAAGATTGAACCTTCCGCAATGGAAGAAAAGATCGAACGTGAACTGGACAACCTTGAACTGCAGCTCCGCAACTCAGCTATCTCTGTTTCACCTGACACCTTGTTGGTAGGAACTGCCGGAACAGCCACCACTCTTGCAGCCATCTCACTTCAGATGCCTGAATATGACTATCGCAGGGTCAACAACCATTCGCTTCAAAAAAGTGAGATTCAGAGAATATATGAACTCCTGCTGCCACTCTCAAAAGAACAGCGCCTTGGCATTGCAGGATTGGAAAAAGGACGTGAAGATCTGATCATTGCAGGCAGCCTGATTACACTTCTTACTTTAAAGCGCTTCGGTTTTACAAGGATGAAGGTAAGCGATTACGGTCTGCTTGAAGGACTGGTTGTCTCTGAATTTACAAACTAAACTTAGCTACTTATTCATTGTTTTACGCTTTTGAGCCTCTTTAACTGTTAAAGCTCGATTAAGGTAATCTTTTTGCGCGGCCAAATCATTTTTTAGTCCTGAAACCTCTGCAAGCGCCTCCAGGTCAGCAGCAATTTTCAGAGATGCAGCCTGTTGCCTGTCAATCTTAAGCGCCTCTCTAAGCATCTCCAACCCCTTATCAAACTGCCCTTCCCTACCCTTTATCAAACCAAGAATCCTTAGGGAGTTGGCCTGTTCAAGATAGATATCCTTGCTCTTATTGGCAGAGAGAGCCATTTCAGCCATCCGTACCGCCTCATTGAAATCCCCTTTAAGGAACAGAATCCTGGCCAGAAGATTCAGACGTCTGCCTGAGAGTTCACCAGATTCAGAGTCATTTGATATTTTGGCCCATTTAAATGCCTCATCCAACTGTCCGGATTCAATTTGCTGAATTGACTTTTCCTGTGCAACATCTGCATAGAGAGCAGTTCCTGAAGAATTGAGAAGCGCCAGCTCAACCAGTCTGGCAGCCTCTGTCTTTTCCCCTTTATGGCGGGCTATCCTGCTCTGGTTCAAAAGCGTTATTGTACGCCCACCCCTGTCATCTATGGATGATGCCAATCTTAATGCATCCTGAAGGAGTTTTGCGGCATCCAGATCCATTCCCTTTTCAAAACTGTCCAGAGCCCTTTCATTCAGATCAACAACCCTGTCTTGCTGAACGGCCTGAGGAAGCTTCCTGCTTCCTGTACATCCCGGAAAAAGGGCAATGGAAGCAACCATAAAAAGCATCATCAGATTTGGTCTAATCATGGCTGTCACCTGCCTTTAAACTACGCTGATCAGCTCTGTCTGAACCTCCACCAAGCAACCACGAGTTATTTAGACTGTTTACAAGCCTATCTGTACTGAAGAGCAGCTCTTCTGTCCTTGAAAGAACTCCTGGGATAAGGGGAAACGACTGCTCGGCAAATTTTCTGGTTTCAGCAGACAGGGCTATTACGTTGGCCATAGCTGCATCGGTCTTGTCTAAAAGTGGCGGCATCTTTTCAAGGGTTGTGTTTAGTTTGGCAACATCAAGACTGTCAATCTTCCTGCTTGTCAGCTCCAGTAGATTTGTGGTCTGTTGTCCTATTGTTTCAATATTTCTTGTGCTGCTTACCAGCAGGTTATCCGCTTTACTGCGCGTTGATTCAAGATTGCGGGTCAGCAGTTCAAGATTATGAATGGTCTTTTTGAGATCACCGTTTGGATCGTTTATATATCCGATAATATCCCTTACCTCTATCAGAACAGGTTTGACCTTTTCGGCTATCTCATCTGCCAGCTCATCAAGCCCCTTGGTCTTTAGATATGTGACAGAATCTCCGGCTTTTAGCTCCTCTTTATCAAGTGAACCGACAGAAATTTCGACTATGTTGTCACCAACCAGTCCCTCCTTAACCAGCTTGATGGTTGAATCCGTACGTATCCATTTTGAGTATTTCCTGGCAACTTCAATAGTGATATCAACCATGGCCTGTTCATTAAGGGTCATATCTGTAATCCGACCCACCCTGAAGCCGGAGAGTTTTACAGGCATCCCCTTGGTAAAACCGGTACCTCTGTCAACAGTAAAGGCAAGTTTGTATTTTGCACTGAAGAAATCTTTTTGTATCCCCACCAACAGGACTATCAGTAAAACTCCAAAGAGGGCGACCAGTGTGAAGAGGCCTATCTTTCTTTCAAGATTTCTGAATCTGGGATCCTGTTGCGTAATCATGTAAGCCTCTTAATAGTTGGCGGATTATTTTTAAGATTGCAGATGATATCAGGTTTTAGCAAGCCTTGCTGAAGTTCAGTCGCTGTTATTAATAGAGCCACAGGTGCATCGCTTTTGTTATGAAGTTCAAAAATCTGATTAAGCATAGCTTCTCTATAGTTGGGCGCAAGTTCGTCAAGACAGGCATAAATAATAAGCCGTGGCGATGATACAACCGCCCTGACAAAAGCAGTCATAATCTTTTCAGCAGGCTTCAGGTGGCCTGGCAACGCCCAGATGTTTCCCCTATAGCCCAATTTTTCAAGCATTCCAGTTGCCATCGTTGCTGTTTCTGCCGAAACAGAACCTCCATGATAGATAAGAGGCAGAGTTATATTCTCCCACACCTTCAGATTTGAGATCAATACCGGCCTGGCTTCTATTACCGCAATTTCACACCTCAGCTTTAAAAGCTGTTCTCTGTTAAGTTCCTGTAGACTTTGCTCTCCAAAGATCAGACTGCCTGACTGAGGATGAAGTTCTCCGGTAATAAGCTTTACCATCAAATCTCTATCATGCTCTCCGGCTGCACAAATCTGTGCAAACATACCCGATTCAAGCTCAAGGTTTAAATGTTCTACAAGCCCGTTAAGAGTCAGATCTTTCAGTTCAAGAAGCGGAGGCATGGCAGTTGGGAAGCTCCTCTGCGACATCAGTCTGGATTTGAATAGAATTTAAAGGTATGGACGACGGCAACTGGCTTATTACATATCACACTATTGCAGTTTCTACAAAGCCAGAAGATTCGGCTATTTGACGATATTAAACAAGAGTAAACGAATTGACAATAGGCCTTCTAAGCGTGTATAAAAAACGTCTTTATTTATTATTTATTGCACCGAAGCGAGACAACTACGATATGAAAGAAATTCTTTCCGGAAATGAGGCAATAGCCAGAGGCGCCTTTGAGGCAGGTTGCCTGGTGGCAAGCGCCTATCCTGGCACCCCTTCTACTGAAATCCTAGAAAATGTAACTAATTACAAAGAGATAAATTCCTCATGGGCTCCAAATGAAAAGGTGGCTCTGGAGGTTGCAATAGGTGCATCCTTTGGAGGAGCCCGCGCACTGGTATGTATGAAACATGTAGGTGTTAATGTTGCGGCTGACCCCCTCTTTACAGCCTCTTATACTGGCGTAAGAGGCGGACTTGTACTGGTGGCTGCAGATGACCCTGAGATGCACTCTTCACAGAATGAGCAGGATAGCCGTAACTACGCTGCATTTTCAAAGGTTCCTATGCTCGAACCGGCAGATTCCGCCGAATGCAAGGAGTTTACAAGGCTGGCCTTTGATCTTTCAGAAAAGTTTGACACACCGGTGATGTTGCGTAGTTGCACCAGGATTTCTCACGGAAAGTCTATTGTTGAACTTGGCGAGCGTAAAACTGACCTGCCAGCACCAAAACTTGTAAAGGACGCTCCCAAGCTGGTCATGTTGCCTGGCAACGCCCGCGTAAGGCACCCGCTTGTTGAAGAACGGAGCATAAAGCTTTCAGAATTTGGCGATACCTCAAACATTAACAGGATGGAGTTACACTCTGATGAAATCGGCATCATCTGTGCCGGAGTAACATATCAATATGTCTGTGAAGCCCTGCCTGATGCAAGTGTGCTGAAATTGGGAATGGTCTGGCCTCTTCCCGCAAACCTGATCAGAGAGTTCAGCGACAAGGTAAAGCAGCTGTTTGTGGTTGAAGAGCTTGATCCGTTCCTTGAACTTCAGGTAAAGGCGCTAGGAATTTCATGTCACGGCAAGGATTTTATACCTCTCTGTGGTGAACTTTCTCCAGGACGGATCCGTGATGCCTTTGCAAAGGCTGGAATTGCTGAATCTGTCGAGGAATCATCACTGCAAAATATTGAGCTGGTTCCACCTCGCCCGCCAAATATGTGTCCGGGTTGCCCCCATCGCGGAGTATTTTACGAGCTTAACCGCGCCAACGCCTTTGTAACAGGTGATATCGGATGCTACACCCTCGGATTCATGCCACCTCTTAACGCCATGGATACCTGCGTCTGCATGGGCGCTTCAATCAGCATGGGCTCAGGCATAGTAAGAGCGTTACCAGAGGAAGAGCAAAAACGGGTTGTGGCTGTAATAGGCGATTCCACATTCCTCCATACAGGGATAAACTCTCTTATGGAGATGGCATGGAACAAGGCTCCCGCAACTGTCATAATCCTGGATAACCGTATTACTGCCATGACCGGTCGTCAGGAGAATCCGGCTTCCGGCTACACCCTTTCCGGTGAAGAAGCCTCTGAAGTCAATATTCCAGAGCTATGCAGGGTGCTTGGAATCAGAAACGTCCGTACTATCGATCCATACAACCTCGAAGAAACCAGGCAGGCGATTATTGAAGAAATGAATCGCCCCGAACCATCAGTCATAATAACAAATCGCCCATGCTGTCTTATCAAGGGAGCCGATCGCTTCCGAAAATCTACGGTTCTTGAGGTTGATCAGGGCAAATGTACCGGCTGTAAGGCCTGCCTAAGGATCGGCTGTCCTGCCATTGAGTGGAAACCAAACCAGAACGGAGACAGGGGAAAGGCGTTTATTGACCCTCTACTCTGCACCGGCTGCACCATTTGCCAGCAGTTATGTAAATTCAATGCTATCGGGGGGAGAAAATAATGAGCAATCCGGTTACTAATATCCTCCTTGTAGGGGTTGGCGGCCAAGGGATCCTTCTTGCATCGGAGATCCTGTCAGAGGCATTCATGCTTGCAGGTTTTGATGTAAAAAAGAGCGAGATACACGGAATGTCACAACGAGGTGGCTCGGTTGTTTCCCATGTCCGTTTTGGCAACAAGGTATTTTCACCCGTAGTACCTGAAGGTCATGGGGATATACTGTTCGGCTTTGAACTGCTTGAGACCTATCGTTATCTTCCGCTTATGAAAAAAGGGGCTACAGTAATAGCAAATGACTTCAGGATCCCCCCTCCATCTGTTCTGCTGGGACAGACCACCTATCCTGAAAACCTTTCTGAAAAGATTAAAACTGCCTATCCTGACTTTCTTTTGGTAGATGGCCAGGGAATGGCTCGGAAAGCCGGCGACACAAGGGCAGCCAATACCGTTATGCTTGGCGCCGTATCCAGACGCCTACAGATAGCTGATGGGGTCTGGCAGAAGGCTATTGAAAAGATGGTGCCTAATAAGGCGCTGGAGATTAACCTTAACGCCTTCAGCATGGGGCGCAGCCTGTAAATTTTATTTAGTTTTGTGGAGTTGATGCCATGACCAGCTATTTCAACGAAGAATTTGAAACCCTGCCCCGCGCGGCTCTTGAGGCTCTCCAGCTTAAACGTCTCCAAAATACCGTTGCAAGGGTATATGCCAATGTGCCGTTTTACAGGCAGTGCTTTGATGCTGTAGGGATCAGGCCGGAAGATATAAAGACATTGGCTGACCTTAAACGCCTCCCCTTTACCACAAAACAGAACATGCGTGATTCTTACCCGTACAGCCTTTTTGCCGCCCCAATGGAAGAAATTGTAAGGATTCATGCTTCATCAGGTACAACAGGCAAACCTACGGTTGTTGGCTACACCCAAAAGGATATTGATAACTGGTCCGAACTTATGGCTCGTTCTTTTGTAACAGCAGGTGTTCATAAAGGGGATATCATACATAACGCTTACGGTTATGGCCTGTTTACCGGCGGCCTTGGAGCCCATTACGGGGCAGAAAAACTTGGAGCCTCGGTAATTCCTATCTCCGGAGGAAATACCAAACGCCAGATCATGATCATGCAGGATTTTGGCTCTACTGTCCTCACCTGTACTCCATCATACTCTCTCTATCTGGCTGAAGAAGCTTCTACAGAAGGTGTTGACATAAAATCATCCAGACTAAGGGTCGGGATTTTTGGCGCCGAGCCCTGGTCCGAGGCGATGCGGAGTGAGATTGAAGCCAACCTTGGCCTTGACGCCATTGATATATATGGGCTTTCAGAGATAATGGGACCTGGTGTCGCAATTGAGTGCATCAACGAGAAGCACGGACTGCATATCTGGGAGGATCATTTCATACCTGAAATCATCAATCCCGAGACTGGCGAACCGGTAGCAGAAGGAGATAAGGGGGAACTGGTCATAACAACCATTACCAAACAGGGGATCCCCCTTATCCGTTACCGCACCCGTGATATTACCAGTATCAGCTACGCCCCCTGCTCCTGCGGTCGCACCCACGCCAGGATAGCCAGGATGAGCGGTCGTTCTGATGACATGCTGATAATCCGTGGTGTAAATGTATTCCCCTCGCAGATTGAATCCATCCTGGTAAGGATTGAAGGGGTTGAACCTCACTACCTCCTGATAGTTGATCGCAAGGACAACCTTGACACCCTTCTTGTTGAGGTAGAGGTTGATGAGCGGATATTCTCTGATGAGATAAAGATTCTGCAGTCTCTCTCACACCGAATTGAGAAAGAGATAAAGGATATGCTAGGTGTAACCTGTACGGTTAAACTGGTAGAACCCAAAACCATTCAGCGAAGCGAAGGCAAGGCTGTACGAGTCAAGGACAATCGCAAACTGTAGGAGGAGAAGAGATGAAAGTTGAACAGATATCCATCTTCATAGAGAACAAATCAGGTCGTCTGGCCGAGATCACAAGGATACTTGGCGAAACTGGAATCAACATCCGGGCTCTTTCATTGGCTGACACCTCTGATTTCGGCATACTTCGCCTTATTGTAAACGATGTTGAAAAAGCAAAGGCAGTCCTTAAAGAGAAAGGGTTCACCGTATCCAAGACTGAAGTGGTGGCGGTTGAGGTACCTGATCAGCCTGGCGGACTTTCCACCATCTTGCAGGCGCTTGATAAGGATGGAATTAATGTCGAATATATGTATGCCTTTGTTGAACGTTGTGGCGGCAACGCAGTGATCATATTCCGCTTTGATGAAACAGACAAGGCAATCGCCGCATTATCCTCCAATAACTTTACCATTCTCGCAGGTGAGAGGTTGTACTCATTATAAAAAACTGAAGGGGGCATGTATGAAAAAGCTGATGATAGTTTGCAGTATGGTGGCGCTGTTGATCTGCAGTGCAACAATGGCTTTTGCCGCAGGCACGATAAAGATTGGCGGGCTGTTCAGTGTTACCGGTCCGGCATCGTTCCTGGGGGAGCCTGAAAAAAAGACCCTTGAGATGCTGGTAGCTGATCTTAATGCCAAGGGAGGAATAAATGGCCAGAAGCTTGAGGCTGTAATCTACGATACAACCGGAGATGCAACCAAGGCTGTTCAGCTTGCGACAAAACTTATTAAAAACGACAAGGTTGTTGCTATTATCGGTCCAAGTACCACCGGTGAATCAATGGCGGTTCTGGCTCTTACCGAAAAAGAGAAGATCCCTCTCATCTCCTGTGCCGCAGGTATCAAGATTACCGAGCCGGCAGCAGCTCGCAAGTTCACCTTCAAGACCCCTGCAAATGACCATGTAGCGGTTGAGAAAATTCTTCAGTACGCAGGCAGGATGAAGCAGAAAAACCTTGCAATCCTCACAGTTACAGATGGTTTTGGCGCTTCGGGTCGTGAACAGTTGAAAACCACTGCAGCCAAGAAAGGCTTCAGAATTGTGGCTGATGAGACCTACAGCCCTAAAGATACAGACATGACCCCGCAACTGACCAAAATCCGCTCCAGCAAGGCAGACGCTATCATCTGCTGGGGTACAAATCCTGGACCTGCCATAATAACCAAGAATGTCAAACAACTCGGCATCAAGACACCTCTCTACATGAGCCACGGGGTAGCCTCCAAGAAGTACATTGAGCTGGCAAGCCCTGCCGCAGCTGAAGGTGTTATGCTACCAGCAGGAAAACTTGCAGTCTATGATGTGCTTCCAAAGAACGACCCGCAACAAAAACTGCTTAAGGATTACAATATTGCATATAAAAAAGCTTATGGCGTTGAGGCATCAACCTTTGGAGGTTATGCATATGATGCCTTTCTGCTTGTAACCAATGCCATAAAAACTAAAGGCGCTACCGCTTTCCAGATCCGTGACGGACTGGAACAGGCCAAAAAGCTGGTAAGTGTTTCCGGTATCTTCAACATGTCCCCAGCAGATCATAATGGTCTAGATCTGTCGGCTTTTGAGATGGTAAAAATCACCAAGGGCGATTGGGCTCTGCTTAAATAAAGGAGGATAGCAAACCATGATTTCCAGATTTGCAAGAATCACAATCACAAGCATTCTGCTACTAATGATAACCTCTGTATCCTTTGCCGCCGGAACGATAAAGATAGGGGCTCTATTTTCTGTTACCGGCCCACCTGCCTTCCTCGGCGAGCCTGAGAGAAATACCGCAAAAATGGTGGTAGACAACATAAACAAGACGGGCGGCATTAAAGGACAGAAACTGGAACTGGTTGTCTACGATACAGCAGGTGACGCCACCAAGGCTGTTCAGATGGCTACAAAACTTATAAAGGACGACAAGGTGGTTGCCATTATCGGCCCTAGCACCACTGGCGAGAGCATGGCGGTAATCCCTGTTGTTGAGAAATCAAAAATTCCGATGATATCCTGTGCGGCAGGCAGCAAGATAACAGAACCGGTCAAACGTTATGTATTCAAGACAGCTCAAAATGATGGCCTTGCAGTCTCGAAGATCTATGAATATCTTCAGAAGCACAAACATAACAAGGTTGCTCTATTGACTGTATCTGATGGTTTTGGCGCTTCTGGCCGTGAGCAGTTGAAGGCTCTGGCCGCCAAATATCGCATGCAGATAGTTCTGGATGACACCTACGGCCCCAAAGACACTGATATGACTTCACAGTTGACAAAAATCCGTGCTTCCCAGGCTCAGGCCTTGATTATATGGGGAACCAATCCTGGACCGGCGGTCATTGCAAAGAACGCAAAACAGCTTGGCCTCAAGATCCCCCTGTATATGAGCCATGGTGTTTCATCCAAAAAATTCATTGCCCTGGCCAGTGATGCTGCGGAAGGTGTAAAACTTCCTTCCGGCAAGGTGATTGTTTCTGATGTCCTTCCAAAGAATGACCCCCAGAAGGCCGCTCTTATTGGATATGTAAAGGACTACCAGAAACATTACAAGGTTGAAGGAGATCATTTTGGCGGTCATGCATGGGACGCAGTAATGCTCGTAAAGGCTGCTATTGAAAAAGGCGGGGCAAGCAGTGAAGGTATCAGGAATGCACTGGAAGGTATAAAAGATTTCCACGGCATCGGCGGCACATTCAGTTTTTCTGCTGCTGACCATGCAGGTCTTAACAAGGATGCCTTTGTAATGGTCGAGATCAAGAATAAAGACTGGGCGTTGGCAAAATAGTTCCATATTTCTCTCTTTCTCCCAAGCGGCTTGGCTGTCTGGGAGAAAGAGAGATGCTATTTTTCCAGAAGGCAGGCAATCAGCCTGTCTTTCTGTCTGTAAAGGGTTGGTAAGAATAAACGATGGAATTAAGTGAACAGTTACTGCAATACCTGTTATCAGGACTTTCTACCGGCGCAATATATGCCCTTATCGGCATAGGGTTTTCAATCATATACAACTCCACCGGCATAATCAATTTTGCCCAGGGTGAGTTTGTGATGCTTGGAGGAATGCTTACCTTGTTCCTCCTTGAAACCTTGGAACTGCCTCTTTGGGCAGCGATTCCTCTGGCAGTCCTCCTGGCTACCATTACCGGTCTGCTGTTTGAACGCCTGGCTATTCGTCCGCTTCGCAAGGCCACACCTATATCACTGGTTATTATCACCATCGGCGGCTCAATCCTTATCCGTGGTCTGGCCATGCTGATATGGGATAAAGATACTCATGCCATCCCATCCTTTTCTGGAGATGAGCCAATAATGCTGGGAGGGGCAACCGTTCTACCCCAGCACATCTGGATAATTGTAATTACTATTATTCTGATATCACTGAACAAATGGTTCTTTAACCATACCATAAGCGGCAAGGCGATGCGTGCCTGTTCGTACAATCCACGCGCGGCAGGCCTTGTAGGTGTTGACGTCCGCAAAATGGTGCTACTCTCTTTTATGATAAGCTCCGCAATGGGTTCTCTGGCTGGCATAATTGTTGCCCCACTTACAATGACCTCGTACGATGTCGGCATAATGCTCGGCTTGAAAGGTTTTTGCGCGGCAATAATAGGTGGGATGTCAAGTGGTATTCCAACCGTTATAGGCGGCCTAATCCTGGGCATACTTGAATCTCTTGGAGCAGGCCTTATATCATCAGGTTACAAGGATGCCATAGCCTTCATAATTCTGCTCCTTATCCTTTTCATACGTCCACAGGGACTTTTCGGAAAACCGGAAAGTGAACGGGTATAGCAGGTGAAAAAAGAACTTATCAAATACCTGTTTTTTGCAGCCTGCATCCTGATCACTCCAGTCTTTTTATCTGGAAATTACCTTATGAACGTGCTGGTTTTCGTTGGTATCCATACCCTGCTTGCAATCGCCCTCAATCTGCTGTTAGGCTACGCAGGTCAGATATCGCTAGGCCATGCAGCTTTTTTCGGGTTAGGCGCATATTCATCCGGCATACTTACCGCCACCTACAGCTGGAATCCCTGGCTGGCAATGCTGGTAACAGCCTCGGTTGTCGCTTCAGTCGCATTTGTAATCGGCTTTCCAATTCTAAAGCTTAAAGGTCACTACCTTGCAATGGCAACTCTGGGACTTGGTATTATCGTCTATATACTCTTTAACGAATGGGTTGATGTTACTGGCGGTCCATCCGGTTTTTCAGGCATTCCTAACCTACAGATTGGTTCACTGATATTTGACACCGATTTTAAAAACTACTACCTGATCTGGATTTTTGTTCTCGGCTGTGTCCTGCTTTCAGTAAATCTTGCCAACTCCCGTATAGGCAGAGCCTTCCGCGCCATTCACGATGCCGAGACCGCAGCAAGGGTAATGGGTGTTAATGCACGCCTTCTGAAGGTTCAGGTATTTGCACTTTCTGCAATGATCTGCTCTATTGCAGGTTCACTTTATGCCCATGTAATGACATTTATCGCCCCGCCATCTTTCGGCTTCAACATCTCTATCGAACTGCTGACCATGGTTGTTATTGGTGGACTGGGCAGCATATACGGTTCATTTCTGGGAGCCCTGTTATTGACAACTCTGCCAGAATTCCTCCGTTTTATGAATGATTACGACATCGTATTCTACGGTGGCCTTTTAATGGTAATGACCATCTTTATGCCTGGCGGACTGGTACGGGGGATACCTCAACTTTTTCGTAAGATCAGAGGTTCCGGTAAGGACAAGGGGAATGCCAATGCTTGAACTTAACGGTATCACCCAGATCTTTGGAGGAGTAACAGCATTAAAGGATGTCTCATTCAGTATTTCAGAGGGAGATATTACAGGAGTCATTGGACCTAACGGAGCTGGCAAAACTACCCTCTTCAATATTGTCACCGGCATATACAAACAGACGAACGGAAAGGTAATATTTGAAGGCAAGGATATAAGCGGCCTACCGGCAGAGCGACTGGCTGCTCTCGGTATGGTTCGCACCTTTCAGAACATTGAGCTTTTTGGAAATATGACCGTCCTTGAAAATGTGATGGTCGGACTTCACAGCAGAAGCAGATCCGGACTTTTTGCCTGTTCATTCAAGATGCCCTGGGCTATCAGGGAAGAACGAACCATATCTGAAGAGGCGCTTGAATGGCTTAGGTTTGTTGGAATTGAAGAACTGGCAAAAATAGAGGCAGGCAACCTCCCTTTTGGCCGAGGAAGAATGCTCGAAATTGCACGCGCCATGGCCTGTAAACCACGCCTGATCCTGATGGATGAACCTGCAGCCGGGCTTAATTCAAAAGAGACTCTGGGTCTTGCAGAGCTAATCAGGAAGATACGGGATCTTGGAGTCACTGTAGTTTTGGTTGAGCATGATATGGAGCTTGTCATGGATATCTGTGACAGGATAGTGGTTCTCAATCTTGGAGAAAAACTGACTGAAGGGACACCAAGAGAGATTCAGGAAAATCCTGAAGTTATAGCGGCATATCTTGGAGATGACGAATAATGCTCCGTTTAAAAAATATAAATACCTATTACGGCAAGGTTCATGCCCTGAAAAACGTCTCGCTTCACCTTGCCGAGGGGGAGATTGTAACCCTCATAGGGGCAAACGGAGCGGGCAAGACAACCGTCCTCAACAGTATTTCAGGAATTACACCCCCCTCTGCCGGTGATCTCCTCTTTTTGAAAGAAACAATAAAGAACCTCTCCCCGGATCGGATTGTGAAACTTGGTATTTCTCAGGTGCCTGAAGGCAGACAGGTCTTTAAGCCGATGACCGTTGATGAGAACCTTGAACTGGGCGCATACCTTCGTTACAAAGCCAGAGCCCCCAGGCTTGAGATAGATAAAGACAAGGAGGAGATCTTCCAGCTCTTTCCACGTCTGGAAGAACGTCGCAAACAGGCGGCAGGCACCATGTCCGGTGGAGAACAGCAGATGCTGGCAATCGGGCGCGCCATGATGGCCAGGCCTAAACTACTGCTTCTGGATGAACCGTCAATGGGTCTTGCGCCTTTGGTCGTACAAGAGATCTTCAGGGTACTTCAAAGATTACGTGATGAGCGTGGTGTCACAATCCTTCTGGTAGAGCAAAACGCTAAGGCTGCGCTAAAACTGGCTGACCGGGGTTATGTGCTTGAAACCGGCAAGGTTATACTTGAAGGCAAGGCGGATGAATTACTTGAAAATTCAGAGGTAAAACGCGCTTATCTTGGTAAGGACAAAAAGGAGATATGGGAGAGGTAGCTCTATCCATGAAATGATTTCTGCTGAACAAAAAAACCGTAAAACCCATGAACAGGTTTTACGGTTTTTAGTTTTTAAATGGCGGGGTTGACGGGGCTCGAACCCGCGACCTCCGGCGTGACAGGCCGGCACTCTAACCAACTGAGCTACAACCCCATTAAGTTCCTTTTAAAAAGGAATAGTGTTTATACAACAGAGATGACTGAGACTCAACATTTTTCTGCATACCTTGAAATGAAAACATACAACAGACGGACTACCTAAACGCTTATCTCGGTTTGCACCAGATAAGATAGTCGGTTTTTCAATCTGAAGCCTGGTTTTATCGGTATTCATTGGCTAACAGGTCGCCAGCTATAAGGACGAAATCCACCTGCTCGGTAATGGCAGCAGACACAATAGTGCCAAGCATACGGAAGAAGTCTTCGTAACGCTCGTCTTCACCGGTAGATGTGCGGTATGTTTTGCCGAGGTGGATGTCGGCAGTGTGGAGAAAGTTCATCAACACCCCACCATCAGATCATCCAGACACCTTGCCTTGATATACCTCGCCGGATTCTCGCCAACAGCCAATGCAGCAAAGTGAGCCTCACCACACTTAATCTTGGCGCTTTCCTTATCACGCAGGTCATCGGTAAACAGACTGCTCTTGGTTTCAACCACAAAGTACAGCCGCTCAGCACCGTCTTTTTCAATCAGTACAGCCCAGTCGGGGTTGTAACTACCCAAGGGGGTTGGCACCTTGAACCAGCCGGGCAGTTTGGCGTAGACCTTCACCGCTTCGTTCTTCTCAAGCTGTTCAGTGAAGTTTTTTTCCGTATCAGAATCACAGACAACATGCTCGTATACTGACCGTGGTGCTGAAAGCATATTCTTCAGGTAGCCGCTTAACTCTTCCTGTTCAAACAGCTCCTGGGCGTAATACTGCTCATCCCCCAGGCGTTGGTAGCGGATACCATCCACCAGAACCATCCGCTTGGTGCGGTTGATCAGGTCTGAGGTCATTTCAATAAACTGCTGGGGATTACGCTTGAAGTCGTTCAGGCGTCTGCTGTCAGTAAGAATCTGCACCAAGCTGCGGCGGGTCAGTTGGGTTTTGTCTTGCAGGTCAGTCAGCAGATCCGGCAATTCTATATCGTTTTCATCAATGGTTATCGGTGCGGAAACGGTTGTCTCTTTAGCATCAATGCCGGATTTACCTATGGCAAGTTCTGCTTTGTGCCAGGTCAGGCGGGTCTTGCTGATTGGAGGGCTGTCACTGATTGCCTTGGCGCATTTGATGATCAGATCATCATTATCAAACTGCACTCGGTAGGTGGTCTTGTGCTTGATCCTGTTCCATAAAGCCTTAAACTCGTCACTGTTCAACACTGCCTGGCGAGTCTTAATGGTTTGCCGGTCATCGGCATTCTTGATCTCCAGCCGTCCGGCCAGTTTGCGCAGCAGCTCCTTTACCTGAGTCAGTTGGGCTTCAAACGGTTCTGGAAGAGTCAGGCTGCCATCCTTAAGGGCCTTTTTCAGGCTGTCCTGCACCTTGCCCTTGGCATCAACAAACCCTGATTCCTTCAGGTGGCTCCAGATCGCCTCTGACTGCTCTACCCCCAGCGGGATCAGCTTGCCTGATGCATCCTTTACCGGAATTGCCGCAAACTGATGCTTTTCAACAATACCAAAGCGTATGCCGGTATCCGCTTCAATCTCTTTCTGTAGGCTGTCGGCAAACTGCTCATAGCTTTCAGTGGCGATAACGGTCAGGGTGTTCAGATCAAACCCACGCAACCGCTCTCCCTGCTGGTTGACGCACAGCCGCAGTCCACGCCCGATAGTCTGGCGGCGTTCCCGTTCTGTTCCAATCTCACGCAAGGTGCATATCTGGAAGACATTGGGATTGTCCCAGCCTTCACGAAGCGCAGAGTGTGAAAAGATAAACTTTAGCTTAGTCTCAAAGCCAAGCAACTTTTCCTTCTCTTTCATGATCAGGTTGTAGGCCCGTTCTGCGTTATCACGGCTGCCCTGGTTATTCTCGGCGGTTTCTGTCCAGCCCCCTTTTTTGTCGATGGAGAAATAGCCGTTATGCACTTCTGACGGCTCCGTTGTCAGATCAACATCCATGAAAAGGGTCTGATACTGAGGGTCTTTGATGCAGCGGCGGTATTCTTCCTCAAACATCAGGGCGTATTTACCCTTTATCGGGTTATTATCTGCATCGTATTTGCGGTAATGCTCCACGCTGTCGATAAAGAACAGTGAAAGCACCTTGACCCCGCGAGAGGTAAAGCGCATCTCCTTATCCAGATGTTCTTTAATGGTGCGTCGGATCATCTGCCGTTTCAGGGCATCCTCATCAACATCACCAATGGCCTGCCCCGGCTTCAGCCACTCTTCACCACCCGGAACCCGCACTTCAACAAGCTCCTGGCCTTTGGCACAGCGGATCTCGCCAATGCGGCAATCGGCATAGATAGCCCGGTTGGTTATCAGCTCCAGGTCATCGCCATCCTGCACAACAACCTCTGCCCGATTTACCTTGCCAGCACGCTGAACATCCAGCTCCACCCTGGCAGTAATGCTGCCCCGCTTGTTGGCAACTGATAGCAGACGCACGAAAGCCTTGTTGTTACCACCATCAACGCTGGCCGAAGCAACCTCAATCTGCTTCACCAGTTTCTGTTCATATGCATCCACAGCATCCAGACGGTAGAGCATATGGTGTTTGTCTGCATGGGTTGCAGAGTAGCGCAAGGTACAGAGTGGATTCATGGCCCCCAGAGCTTCCTTGCCCCGACCTTCCAGGCCACCGTCTACAGATTGCGGTTCATCAACAATAATGATGGGGGATGTGGATCGGATCAGGTCAATCGGCTTCTCACCGCCGGTCTTTTCGCTATCTTTGTAGAGATTATTCACATCCTTCTTGTTGATTGCGCCAACCGTTGCAACCATTATCTGAATATTTGGGCTGGTGGCAAAGTTGCGCACCTGCCCCAGCTTGGATGAATCATACTGGAAGAATTCATAACCCTTGGCACCGGGATACAGCCCCTCAAAGTGGTCTCTGGTTATTTCCAGGGTCTTGTTGGTACCTTCCTTTATCGCCACAGACGGCACGACGATTACAAACTTGGTGAAGCCGTACCGCTTGTTCAGCTCAAAGATCGTCCGCAGATAGACGTAGGTCTTGCCGGTGCCGGTCTCCATCTCCACCGTAAAATCACCAGATGAAAGTGAATCTGATGGACGCAGGCCATTGCGTAGCTGAATATCCTGCAGGTTAGCCAGCAGTTCATCATCCAGAAGCTGCAACCGGTTGCCAATACCCAGATCGTTCTGGGCAAAGGCCAGCAGGTGCTGTTCGCCAATACTGCTGGTAACGGTAAACTCGGTACGGCAGATCTCCTGACCACGAAACAGATCAGCCACCGCTTCAATGGCGGCATGCTGGTAGTCAAGGTTATGTTCAAAGTGGAGTTTCATGAATTTGATTCCTGATTCACGCGAAGGCGCGAAGACGCGAAGGAGGTATGGTTGTTGACGATGCGTTTTATGCCATCCTTGAAAGTGGCAGCACCGAAATTTATCAATAGTCCGAGAGGTTGGTGAAGCAAGCGAAGGTAGGTAAGAAGCTGTTTGTGGTGAACCGGAGCGATGTTTTCTACTGATTTAAGCTCAAGAACCAAAATCCCATTAACAAGAAGGTCTACCCGCAATCCTTCATCGAAATACATGCCGTCATATTCAAAGGAAACCGTCTTTTGCCGTTCAACAATAAGTCCCAGCTTTTCCAGCGATTTTAACAGTACGATTTCATAGACCGACTCCAACAGCCCCGGCCCAAGTTCTTTATGGATGTGATATGCCGCATCCACAACAATTGCGGATAGCTCTTCAATATTCAGTTCCTTCGCGTTGTTCGCGGCTTCGCGTGAGTTCATAATATTTTACTCTCAAGACTGGCTTCAATAAGCTTTCGTTCACGTGCCAGCTCTCTTTGCAGCTCTTCCTCAGATGGCAGATAAAGCATATATTTTGATGCGAACAATTGTTTACTTTCATTCAGCACAGAGTAGCGAGCAACAATTTCGTCCTTTTCGGCGCACAGGATTAGCCCAACAGTAGGGTTATCTCCTTCAGCACGGCGCAGGTCATCAAACATTCTTACATACATATCCATCTGTCCTACGTCCTGATGAGTCAGCCGACCCATCTTCAGGTCAATCAAAACAAAACATTTCAGCAGGTAATTATAAAAGACCAGATCAATATAAAAGTGTTGAAATTCTGAGGCTACGCGGTGTTGTCTGGCCACGAACGCAAACCCCTTGCCCAGCTCCAACAAAAAGGGTTGCAGATTTTCAATAATAGCCGCTTCAAGTTCTGATTCATGCAACTCTTTAGGATCAGGTAAATTAAGGAAGTCCAAAACGTATGGATGCTTGATTACATCTATCGGCTGGTTAATTTCCTGTCCATCACTGGTCAGTTTAATAACGCCGTCCTTATTCTGGCTTTTTAGTAACCGGGCAAACAAGAAGGAATGAATATGGCGTTCCAAAACTGGCAGGGACCAGCTGGATTTTTCAGCTTCAACCTCATAGAATAAGCGTTCAGCTGTATTATCTACTTTGCTGAGTATTCGGTAGTGCGACCAACTGAGGGATGGTGAAAAGCCTTTGGGTCTGTTTTTGGGCTCCAAAACAGTCTCTAAATTCGTCAAGACAGAGGAATTATCTGTAATTTTCAATTCGTCACAGTCACTGTGACGAATCTCCGGCAAACGGTCTATATATGCCTGGTAGAACGACCTGAAGTATTTCAGATAGGTGACAGAGTAACCACGACCGTAGAGCTGCGTCAATTGCCCTGACAATTCTTCCAGCACCCGTTGGCCATACTCGGCCCGCTCTTCGCCCTGCTGCAACTCCTGCACAATTTCACGGCCTATCAGCCAATAGGCAACCACCATGTTGCTGTTGACTGCCCGCACAACATTGGTTCGCGCCTGTTCAAGGATGGAAACAACCCTATCCATCAAGCCATCACCGGATACATTGATTAATGCACTCATCGGCGTAATCTGCGGACGTTTTCCCATAACTACAGACTCCTCACATCATCCAGACCATGCTGCTGAAGAATGGCGGTAAGGTTGGTCTTGGTCACATCGTCGGCAAAGGCGCTGTCTCGGAACACCAGGCGGGTATCAACGGCAGGCTTCAGCTCGGCATGCCAGCCAATTATCCCCTGTGCCAGTGGCTCAACCGCATCACGATTAATAGCTTCTGCCAGGCAGACCAGCAAGGCACCGGCACCGATGCTATGTACGGCAAGGGAATCACGCGAAGACGCGAAGTTCGCGAAGGGATTCACTTTTAAACTATCGTTAGTTGTTTCTTCACCTTCTTTTGTCTCTTTCGCGTTTTTCGCGGCTTCGCGAGAGATAAGTCTGGTTTCTATGGGAACCGTCAGATCAAGCCCCAGCTTCAGCAGCAGTTCATAGAGAATATCCTGCTCACTGCGGCCAGCAACAATGTGCTCTGTATGATCCAGCAAGGTTTGCTCCAGGTCATCCCGGTTGGGCTGCCATGCACGGATGTTTGAGGTGTCGAGTTTGAAGACGCGGAAACCTAAATCCAAGGGGGACTCACGTGAAGACGCGAAGGACGCGAAAAGATCTTTTTGATTCTGGTGTTCCTTCGCGCTTTTCGCGGCTTTGCGTGCGATTGCCTTTCCTGCGCGGCGGAGACGTTCTTTGGTTACTTCGGCAATGTTTGGGTATTTTTTATCCTCTGTAACCTCTGGAATTTGAACCAAAATAAATCGTCTTTTCCCATTATCAGATTTATTTACTAAATAAACAGAGTGGGCCGTAGTTCCACTGCCAGCAAAAAAATCAAGCACGATATCATCAGTGGAGTTTGTAGTTGCAATCTGTAAAATCCTCTCAATTAAACGTGTAGGTTTAGGCGTATCAAAAGGCATTGAATCTGGGAATAGTTCCTTAATTTCTTTTTTTCCTTCTTGATTATGTCCAACCTCATCGTATTTCCAGATAGTTTGGCAGGCTACGCCTTGCTTTACCTCGGTCAAAAAGCGTTTAATTGCTGGAGTGCTATTTCCGGTATTTCCAAACCAAACTCTATTATCTGCAATCATTTCTTCCATTCTTGATTTTGTGTATACCCAACAACGCCCATTAGGAGGTTGAAATTTTTGCCCAGAAGGAGAAATCAACTCGTAAAACTGTGAGGCTGTCCCATGACCGGCTTGAGCAGTAGCATTCTCAGGTTTCCAATCCCCTCGGGGGTCATCATCAATATTCCTATATCTTGCATTCATTTCGTCGGAGCGTTCTAGGAGGTTTGGTTTCCACACTTCCTTATTTAGTGCATAAACTAAAATAAAATCATGGGCTTCAGAAAACCACTGCACTGCATTTTGTGGGCTATATCGCTTCTCCCATATAATGGTATCAACGAAATTTTCTTCTCCAAATAGGTCATCACAGACTTTTCTTAGATTGCTAACTTCAGCATCATCAATTGAGATGAAAATCACCCCATCATTCCGCAATAAATTCCTTGCCAGCTTCAGCCTCGGATACATCATATTCAACCAATCCGTATGAAACCGTCCGCTAGCTTCGGTATTACTGCTGATCTTTGCGCCACCTTCCACCTGGCCGGTCAGTTCCAGATAGTTTTTGATGTTGTCCTGGAAATTATCCGGGTACACAAAATCTTTACCGGTGTTGTACGGTGGATCAATGTAGATCAGCTTCACCTTTCCGGCGTAACTCTTCTGCAGCAGCTTCAGTACCTCCAGATTGTCTCCCTCAATCATCAAGTTCTGCGTGGTATCCCAATCAACGCTTTCTTCCGGGCAGGGGCGCAATGTGCCGGTTGAAGGAGTAAGTGCTAACTGCCGGGCACGACGCTTGCCATGCCAGTTAAGGCCGTACTTTTCTTCCCGCTCTTCAACAGCATCACCAAGCAGTTGCTTCAAGGTCTCAAAATCAATCTTCCCCTCGGCAACGGCTTCAGGGAAAAGGGTTTTGAGTTGATCTATGTTTTCAGACACGATGTCGGCGGATTGGCCGGTTAGTTTTTGCATTGGTTAAAGCTCCTGAATCTTTGAATTGTTACGTTTAACAAGGTTAATCAGGTTCGCACGGATCTAAAACCAACTTGATACCGGAGAGTATTTCAGAAACCCGCTTGGGTGAAAGAGTAGTGACATATTCGCCCAATTGCGACTTGTCTACCGTAAACAGTTGAGAAACATTAACAACGCTCTGCTTGGGCAGATTAGTTTCTTTTTTGTCCAGCAGAAGATTGCCCGGTGCGCTGGCACGTTTGAGATTAGATGTGAGCGGACAAACAAGGAGAGTTTTGATATTACTGCGGTTAAATAGATTGTTCTGTACAACAACGTGTGGGTGTCTATAACCTGGCTCAGATCCCTCCGGCTCATCAAGCTCTATCCAGTAAATATCACCTTGGCTGATCACCATTCCCCCTCCACTGTTTTTCGGTGTTGACGGCGTGATTTGCTTCGTAGCAGTTGCTCTGTAGCATCTGGTTCATCGGAGTATGCGGCATTTATCTGAGCAAGCATCTCCCTGTTTTTGTTGTGTGCAATAAAGTCCTCAACAGCAATTGAAAAAAACTTGCTGCGCGAAACATTCATAGAACGAGCAATATTTTCTACTTGAACAAAAAGATTTTTATCCATTGATATGGCGGTTTTGATTGCTTGCATAGTCATACTCCTTTCTAAAACAAGTATAAATATATGTCATACCACGGTCAATACCAAAACGGGATTAATGGTTTTTGTGAAGTCCGGCTGTTTCGAGGTTCATAAACTTTTGAAAACACCTTTAAACAGCTTTTCAAGTCCCTTTATCTCCAAATTCAACTCCACCCGCCGTGCCATCTGCTTTTCCTTTACCGCTGCATTTCTCAACGCAGCAATCTTGGCCTCAAGCTCCACACACTTCTGCAGTGATTTTTATCCCTAATTTCATCCACACACCACCCATCCTACACCCATCCTACGAAATAAATAAATTATTTCAGCTACTTAAAGCAATGTTGCAGATTCTTAGCTTACTCAAGCTTCAGCATTCCAAATAGTTACAAGAGTAATCTAATTAACAGTTAATTTTTTCAAAAAATAATTATTAATCCTTGACAGCAAAAAACGCTGAAAAATTAAAGAAGTATCGCTTTACAGCTGTAACTTATTGAATTTACAACGAGAACTATATGATTAAAAAATAGGCATTTAGGTAAAATCTCTTGTAAGAATGTTACTTTCATGTTTCATCAACACCATTATCCACAGTTTATCAACAGCTTGTGTTGATAAGAATCCAAACTGTTGATATTGCTTCTATGAACGCAGCTCGCCAGCATTTTCCATTATCTTTGCCTCAAGCCAAAACTCTTCCATTTCGCTTAATCGTACGTCCTTTAAATGACGGCCTGAAGCATGCAGCCTCTCCTCAACATGGCTGAATCTTGCCTGAAATCTGGATATTGTCTTGCGCAACGCCTCTTCGGTATCAATGGACAGAAAACGGCCAAGGTTTACAATAGCAAACAGGAGATCGCCAAGTTCCGCTTCCATTCTCTCTTGACTCTCATTTGCCATTGCTTCTTTGAACTCGTTAAGTTCTTCCATAACCTTTGCCATAACCTGTTCTACATCTTCCCAGTCAAAACCGACTCTCGATGCCTTCTCTGTTATCTTTTGAGCCTTGAGCAATGCAGGCAAGTGAGGTGGGATACCTGAAAGCGCGGAACGACGCTCATCCCCTTTTTCTTCTTTTTTGATCAACTCCCAGTTTGCTACCTGAGCAGCACTGGATGTAATCACCTGATCTCCAAAAACGTGTGGGTGGCGCCTAACAAGTTTATCAGCAAGAGCTTCAAGAACATCATTCATGTCAAAAGCGTCACGTTCTTCAGCAATTACAGCATGGAATACAGGTTGAAGTAGCAGATCCCCCAATTCCTCTTTAAGCAGCTTGTCAGAACCTGTATCAATCGCTTCTATTACTTCATATGCTTCTTCTATCAGGTGACGTTTGAGGCTCTCATGTGTCTGTTCGGCATCCCAGGGACAGCCCCCGGGTGCCCGCAGCTTACGCATAATACTCATTATTCTCTCAAAAGCGTTTTCATCCTGAATACCAGGGTTTTTCATCGAACATTCATCCTTTTTGTTAAGTTTTTGTAAATATTTAGTTATTTTTGTTCTTTTTTACTGTCATTAAGAAAAGAATGGGGAATTTCTAGCAAGACAAAAACCAGATTGTAGCCTTCATCATCAGACACTGTATCAAAAGAGATTTCCGTTGTATCGCTCCCTGAAACAGACCTTTTTATACCCATCCGGTCAAGAAGCAACGTTTCTCTGGAAACCCAGACATGTTCCTCTGGATGGCTCAACAGATCAGCAACTATACCAAGATATACCTCAAGAACCTTGTCATCACTGCCAAGCTCAAGCAACTGGCTATTAATCTGAATGATTGAATTTTCTATACTGCTGATATCAAGCTCATTTTCAATTGTACTCTTGTTAAATCCCAGTCCACCGGAGAGAAAGAGGTTCAGCTTGGACTGAAGAAGCTCCCTGTACTGTTCCAGTTTTGTCCGTTCAGTCTTAACAATGGAAATTCGTTTGAGAGCCAAGGCCAGGAAATGGTCAAATATCCTTCTTTTAAGCTTATTGCGTGTTTCATCTTCCATGGCTGATGGGTCAATAAAGTTGTGGGATTCAAAACTAACAACGACCTGCGGAATATCGTGCAGTATAATATCCCCCGACAGTTCAGCCCCAAGAAAAGCCTTCTCCTGTTTCTGCATTACCATAAAGGTATAGATACTGGATAAATCATCCGTCTGGTTACGCTGAAAATTTATCAAATTGACGTCAGAGGTTATAACTTTTTGCATGTCCATACTGGATATAAAGAAATTACGCAGTATTGAATCACTGGTAAAGATCCCTGACTCCATCAGTAGCGGAGGAGGGATAGCGTCAACTAGCGACACGATATAATCAATGGCATTGATAACGGCTGGACGCAACTTCTTCTTATAACCGGATACAGCACGAATCCAGGGATCAGTTCCATCAACCGCATGCTCAATAGCCGCCTTTATGAGTGACTCCGGATAGTTACCAAAACTCTTACTACCAAAGATGGATTGAAATAGACCAAACAACCCTTACCTCCAGATATCAACAGGCTCTATACAAACATGATGCAGTCGCAAATTCTCGCTGTAATACCAGAATGTTTTTATCGGGGGAACCACAATTTTTGCAGCTTACAAACTGGATTCCTGTTCAGAATCACTTCGAAAATGACAAATTGCGAGGGAATCAAACATGAATAAGGCAAATGCCGCTATTTTTCTGCCTGGCACTCCTCGTAGATCCGTTTAAGGTAGGTATGAGATACGGTTTTTTTAAAATGTTTCTTGAAATAATCTGATAGCTGTCGCCAGGAAAGCTTTTCCTCTTCTCTCAGACGAACCAGCTCATAAAGATAGTTTTTTTCAACCGAGTTGCGAAGCTGCTTCTTGTAAGGCTTATGCTCCCTTACTGTCAGTTCAATCTCTGAAAAATGCTCTATCCAGAGCTGCTTAAGCACGTTTATAAAAACAGCATATCCGGCATCCCCTGCACGGCCATTCGGCACTCTACCCAAAGTCAGCCATTCCTTAAACAGTTCTCTCTGCCTCCGATGAACTTCAATCCTCAGCTCTTCATCAAACCGACCATAAAGCTCACTGAGCAGATTTCTCTGTTGCAGGGTTAACCCTGTCAACGCTTCTATAGCGCGTTCATCATACATCTTGTCTAATAAGTCATACTGGCGGCATTGATAAGACCAATTGCGACAGAAAAGAAGGCAAGAAGAGTGGCAGCAGCAACCTGGTCTTCCTCAATCTGCCTGACAAGATCTTTAAAGATCATTCTGACAACAGAAAAAACAAGAATCTGCACTACCATCGCAACCAAGGCCCATAAAAGCATATCAAAAAAACCTACACTATGGGTAATAGCACTGTTCAATGGCAGCACAAAACCTATAAAAGCACCACCAAAACTGATAGCAGGGGCAAGCTTACCCTCACGGACAAGTTTCAACTCGTTGTAGGGAGTCACCCGGTCATAGATAAAACAGAAGATCAGCAGGTACCCAATCGCAGCAAGAAAATACTTGCCAAAATCAAACAGCCCTTGAAATGATTCCAACTGTAGTGAACCCATTATCTACCTCCAGCTTTATTTGATAATGAAAAAATTATTCAAAAAAATGTGGCAAAAACCGGCTGGCATTGGTTGTAACTAATTGTCTATCCTCACGTATCCCGATACCGGCAGATTCTCCTGCAATTATCCATGAACCTATTACCGGATAATTACCGTCAAATTCAGGAATCTTTGCCAACTCTTGCCAGACCTGCCCTTTGCCACCATAACTCCCCTCAACTTCATGTATCTGACCATTTCTATGCACGGCTACATTTTCTCCCTCACGGGAAAGCAACGGTTTTATTACATAATTATCCCTGAAAGTGCCAGGTTCCAGACTGGCCTGCAGCAGATTCTCATGCCCTTCAAACATATCCCAGAGGACAGCCAGCAACCCCTTGTTTGATAGCAACATCTTCCATGCCGGCTCGATAAGCCTTATCCTGGCAGTTGCCAGCTTACGTCCAAAATATTCATTTACCAGCCACTCCCAGGGATACAGCTTAAACATCGCATCGATATGCCTGTCATTCAGATCAACAAAGCGACCTGACAGCTCCTCAAAACCTATATCATGCATAAAAAGTTGCGAAGTTGATATACCGGCCTGAATAGCTGTATCACGAAGATATTCAAGATTGCCGAAATCTTCCGGCGCATCAGCAACACAAGCAAAATGAAGCAAGGATGAGATACCAATCCCCTTCCAGGCATCAATCAGACGTTCATGAATGGAATTGAACTGATCTGCATCCGGATAAAGATCCTTCAACCAAAACCACTGAATTACGCTGGCTTCCAAAAGCGATGTTGGAGTATCTGCGTTATACTCAAGCAGCTTTGGCGGATTGTGACCGTCATATGCAAAGTCAAACCGTCCATAAAGGGAAGGTTCATCCTTCTCCCATGAATCTACAATAAGAGGCACAGCATGTGCGGGAATCTCTAGTTTATCGAAAAGATCTTTATCTATAACGTGCTGAGCTGCTTCAATACAGCGCTCCTGAAGTTCATTAGTCGCATTTTCCAGCAGATCAATCTCTAAGCTGTCAAAGCGGTAACATGCTGTCTCATCCCAGTAAGTTTCGCCCTCAATGGTATGATAGAGCATCCCTTGGGACTCAACAGTTTTTTGCCAGTCAAGACGAGGTGATCGGGAGATCCGCTGCATGGATTAACCCCCGAATGAGGAGTGGAATGAAGAAAGACTGCCAAACCCCCCCCTGGAAACCGATACAGTACGTATTGAGCGACTACCCTGGCCAGGAAAGGTTCGCCCCATTGAAAATCTTGGGCCATAAAAATAACCATGACTGTAGTTACGATCCCCATGTTTCATCTCTTCACAATTTTTGGGATCATTGCCCCAGTCATCCAGACAGTCCTGCTTGTTTTTATATACGTGGCGGTCATCTTTTTTTCCGCAACCACCTAAAACAAGCATTCCCCCTATAAGAACCAGTGATATCTGCAGGCTGCTTCGTCTGCGCATTTTTCGCTCCATCAAATGAAATGATGTTTTTTTGCATTCAGGAAAACTTTTGATATAGATATATCATTAATAAGAATTCACGCAAGTAGTAGGAGATTTTTTTATGGAAATGGCTCTCTGCTTTGAAGTTCTGGAGAATAACACTGTAAGATGCAACCTTTGCCAGCATCACTGCACTATTGCCAACGGAGGCAGGGGAATCTGCAGGGTTCGTGAAAACAGGGAAGGCACCCTATATTCACTAACATCAGGTCTGATTATCGCAGAACATATAGATCCGATCGAGAAAAAACCGATCTATCATCTGCTACCAGGCTCTATGAGTTATTCAGTGGCATCTGCAGGCTGTAACTTCCATTGCCTGCATTGCCAGAATGCAGATATTGCACAATATGATGATAACGGAACAGGAAGCTTCCCAGGCAGAAAAATCCCTCCTCATGAGCTGGTGCGCCGAACCTTGGAATCTGGCTGTCACTCCATAGCCTACACCTATACAGAACCGACAGTCTGGTTTGAATATGCGCTTGAAACATCAAAAATTGCCGCAGAAGCAGGAATATATAATATCTTCGTCACAAACGGATATATAGCTCCAGAGCCTTTGCAGATGATAGCACCTGTACTTAATGCAGCAAATATTGACCTTAAAGGATTTAACGAAGATTTCTATCAGAGGGTATGCGGAGCCAGATTGAATAAGGTGCTTGAAAGTATAAGGGAATATAAACGTTTGGGCATCTGGATTGAGATTACAACACTGGTAATTCCTGGAGAAAATGACGACGCTGAACAGTTAAACGGTATAGCACGCTTCATAGCGGAAGAACTTGGCCCAGATACCCCGTGGCATATTTCCCGTTTTTTCCCTTGCCACAAGATGCAGAATCACCCCACTACTCCAACAGATTCATTGAAACTTGCAGTTGAAGCTGGAGAGAGGTACGGCTTACGTTACCTTTATGAAGGAAACGTCTCGGGTGGCAGAGAGAGCACTATCTGCCCGTTCTGCGGTGTCCTGGCAATAGAAAGGAACGGATACAAAATAGCAAGGATCAACATGCATGAGGGAACATGTAACAGTTGTGGCAAAAAATTGGCAGGAATATGGAAATAGCACTAAGTCACCCTTATTTTTGAAAATTTAATCTGCTTTTTAAGGAGTAACAACAGTACAGCTGCTGCGATTCCAATAAAATCGGCAATAACATCTTGCCACTCGGCAGAGCGTGTTGTTGTGCAGGTTCCCTGCAGGAATTCAATAAGCAATCCTAAAGCAGCAGAATATAAACAGGGGTACAAAAGAGCCTTGTAAGCATCGTAGTTTATTGAAAGAAATGCCAGTATTGTCACAACTCCCATTGCAGCGGCATGATTAGACTTATCCCATCCTATCCCTTCAGATGGGAGCACCGGCACAAGTGACAGATAAATTATAATTGCAGTAAGGGTCAGTAGAGAAACACGCCAGAACAGTTTACGCATAACATATTCCCGTAAATTAAATGGTTGTAAGAGAAATTTGAATAGTTGAAGAAGTTGACGAAGCGACACTATATTAGTACACTTTTTCTGTAATAAAATATTTATCTACTGTTCGGAGGCATTATGAAAACGGCACAGAGCAGACTATCTCTAATATTTACCAGCATCATCTTTGTACTTCTTTCATTCGGCTTTTCAATAGCTTCCACAAAACCTGTGATTACGAGTCACACAGCCCAATATTCAGACGGAGCATTAATAGTTACCGTTCAGTGGCAGTCTGAAAATCTTGTTACAAAAGCCATTCTTATGGCTGGCCAAGAGCAGAAAAGCATGAAGCTTGAAAATGACAATCGTAGAATACCTGAAGGATACCATGGAGAAGCTGTCATAAGCGCACCTGTGCAACAATCAATGGGAACTGACACTATAATTTATTCATTACAACTGGAAGACGAATACCGCATTAAAAGCGAACTGGTTCAGGGACGTTTTAGCCTTCCCAAGCAGACAATACCCGGAATGCAGGGGAGTTCTGCCGCCCCGGCCTGGGGACAGAGCCAGGGACAGATCCAGCTTCCTCAAAATCAGCAGACACAAACTGGGCAACTACCCCCTGTTCCACATACAGGTATAATGCAACAACAATTATTGCCTCAAGATGGGACTGCAAATCAGCAACAGATGATGCCGCAACAGCAGCAAATGATGCCTCAACAACAACAGATGATGCCACCGCAACAGGGGATGGAGCAACAGCAGCAAATGATGCAGCAGCAACAACAGATGATACCACCGCAACAGGGCATGGATCCTCAGCAGCAGAACATGATGCCACCCCAGCAGCAAGAGATTATGGCGCCACCACCACCAATACAGATGTAATCAAGATTGTGAATCAGGAGCCTCTATTGTTTGAATCTATCTATAACCAACCGGTAACCAGTAACAATCTGATCCCCTTTAAGCTGCCTGAATGGATAGCTGTTGCACCATTCGAAGAGTTTCTGGGAATGAAGATTGAAGAAGCAGAAAATGGAAAGGCTCTGCTTACCATGCCTTTTAAGGCAGCGTTGTGTCAGGGGATAGGATTGATGCACGGCGGTGCCGTTGTCTCACTGGCTGATACAGCCCTGGCCATGGCCATTAAAAGCCTTTTACCTGAAGAGACCGACTTTGTGACAATCCGACTTGGTCTGGAATTTCATGCCCCTGTTCGCTCTGGAACCGTCAGAGCAGAGGCCAGGGTAACTGACAGGGATGACAGGAATATCAAAGGAATAACAGAGATATGGACAGTTGAAGGAATCAAGGCAGCAACATTTAGAGCCACATTCAGAATAAGAAGGCCAGTTCAATCAAGCAACAGATAATCGCTTCATCTTTTCTACCAATGTCGTACGGTTAAGCCCGAGCATTTTAGCCGCTCTCGCTTTTACACCACCGCAGTTTTCAAGAGCCTTTATGATAAGCTTGCGTTCAATTTCCTCTATTGCAGCTGGCAGATCAATACCATCCGGAGAAAGATCGAGACATAACCCTTTTGAGCTACATTCAATCTCCGTAATCTCAACCGGCAGATCGTCAGGTAAAATATGATCCTGCTCGGTAAGCGCAACAAGCCGCTCCACAACATTTTCAAGCTCACGGACATTGCCTGGCCATCGGTAGCGCTCAAGTGCGTCCAGAGCAGGCTTGCTTAATGTCATTAACGGCCTCCCCATAAGATGACAAAATTTGTCCAGAAAGTAACTTGACAGAGGCAGAAGATCCTCTTTGCGCTCTCGCATTGGAGGTAACTGTAGAGGTATAACATTCAAACGGTAGTAAAGATCTTCACGGAAGCAGCCTTTACGAACCTCCTCCTCAAGGTCAGTGTTGGTAGCGGAAATAACTCTTACATTCAACTTTACAGGCCTTGTAGAGCCAACCCGCTCAACCTCCTGTTCCTGCAAGACTCTCAACAGCTTGGACTGGAGGTGCATCGGCATTGTACCTATCTCATCAAGAAAGATAGTACCATGGTTGGCCGCCTCAAATTTACCTATCTTGTCTCTGACCGCTCCTGTAAAGGCTCCGCGCGTATGTCCAAAAAGTTCACTCTCAAGCAGAGCCTCAGGTATAGCGCCACAGTTAACAGCTACAAAGGCATGACCCTTGCGACTACCATTGTAGTGAATAGCCTTTGCAACAAGTTCCTTACCTGTGCCTGATTCACCAAGTATCAGGACAGTTGAGTCGGTCTTGATAATTCTCTGCATCCTTTCAAAAACCCTCTGCATGGCAGGAGAGACACCTATTATACTCTTAAACTGGAATCGCTCTTCCAACTGCTTCCGAAGGTAGACGTTCTCGAGCAAGAGTCGCTTTTTTTCTATTGCTTTAGCGATAATAATCTTTAGTTCTTCAAAATTAACAGGTTTGGTTATGTAGTCAAAAGCCCCCTCTTTCATCGCCTGCACAGCCGTTTCAGCCGAGGCATGACCCGTAATTACAACGACCTCAAGCTCTGGCGATACCTGCCTTATCTCGCGAAGAATATCTATTCCGTTTCTATCAGGCAAAAAAAGGTCAACCAGCACCAGATCAGCCTTTGCCTCACGAACAAACCTTATACCATCAGCCCCGTTGGCAGCAGAAAGCGTTGCAAAACCTGTCTTGCCAAGTAGCAATTCCATCACCTGACGACCATGTTCATCATCATCGATTATCAGAATACGTGTCTTTTCAGTCATGCCATATCCACCCGTGTTGTTCTTTAGCAGGTTGCTTCAGGCTGCAACTATTACATAGTATTTGAATTTGCCGCAATTAATTCATGCTGGATAAATTTGCTGTTAATGTTAATATGCACAGATAGACAGGAGAAACTGTGAGCGAACAGCAAAATCAATCAGAGTCAAGCAAAACAGACGGTCAGCGCTTTTATCATGCCAAGACCGGTTGCCAGTTAATCTTGAGTCTTTCTGAAGACGAAATGGAGTGTCGCGCTCACCTTGAATTGAAACCTGATGGCTCCCCTCCTTCTACTGATGACCTTAAAGGCTTCTTGGCTGTAGATGGAATAACTATCGGCATTGACGAAGAGAATTTGTCGATCTTTCTTTCCGAGGCAACTCCCGGAAAGAGCACCAATGCTATTTTAGCTTTCGGAATTGTACCGGAAAAAGGCAAAGATGGCTCTCTTGAATACAGTTTTATTTCTCTTGAGCCTCCTCCTGTTAACTCTTCCGAACATACAGATGACTCTGAAACTCAGAAGGTTGATTTCAGGGCGGTTCAACAGTTTATAAATGTAGAACCGGATCAGGAAATTGGGAGAATTCTACAACCGACCCTCGGAATACCAGGCAAAACTGTACGGGGTAAATCTGTGCCTGCAGAGCCAGGCAAACCGTTAATGTTGAAGCTTGGACAAAATGTTCGGGTAGGTGGAGAAAACAGTGAGATCCTATACGCAGAGATACATGGAAGGGTTAAATATGAAGCTGATACCATACATGTTGTTGAAGAATATGTAGTAGATGGAGATGTCGATTTCAGCGTAGGAAATATTCGCTTTAACGGATTTGTTGAGGTTAGAGGTGATGTGCTGGACGGTTTTCAGGTTAGCGCCAGTAAAGGATTGAAGATAACCGGCAACGTTGGTAACTGCAAACTGATATCTCACGGCAACGTAGAGTTCTGCGGCATGGACGGACAGGGGGTTGGAAGCGTACTTTGCGGCGGCAACCTCACTGCTCACTTCATACATGACAGCACGGTTGAATGCTGGGGAAATATGATTGCAGATGTCGAACTTCGAAACTGCAAAATACGTTGCCGTGGCGCTCTTGTAAGCGGCATGTTATCTGGAGGTGACTGCGTAACCCTTGCCGGTATTGAGGTTAAAAAGCTTGGAGCGCCATCCGCAATAAAAACATCCGTACATTCTGGCGTAGATTACCACGATCTTGACAGACTCGACATACTACTCGATCAGGTTGAAAAACTACAGGAACAACTTGGCACAACCAAGGATATGCAGGAGTTAAAACAATTAACCGAAAAAAGGCAACAGTTTGACAGAATGATCTTAGAACTGCGCAGAAGACGGGCACCAGGTTCAAATCCAAAGGTTAATATAAAAGACAAAATCCATGAAGGGACAACTATCTGTCTTGGCAGCACCGTTGAACTGTTTTCAAAAGAGGAATCAGGACCAGTCAGCCTGATTGAAAACTCTCTGCAGGGTGGATTAAGAAGACTCTCAATGAGCAGTCTTGAAATAATGGCTGATGAACTTGAAAAGGCCTCCATCCAAAATGATGAAGAGGAAAGACTAAAAGCAGAAGCTGCTGAACTTGAGAAAGAGCAGACAGAGCAGAAATCAGAGACAGATGAAACCCCAGCCTGATTTATTTCTGCAAATTATTCTGTAACAATCTTTATGGCTCGCTCAACTCCATCAATCATAAAATCAAGCTCATCAGCGGTTATTGACAATGGTGGAAATATAACCACAGTGTTACCTAAAGGTCTTGAAAAGAGTCCAAACTTTCTCGCCTCAGTACAGACCTTAATCCCGATTTTCTCTTCCCAGGGATAAGGTTCTCGGGTTTCCTTATCCTTTACCAGCTCAACACCTGCAGCCAGACCGTACTGACGAACATCCCCAACAGCAGGCAGATTGGCCAATCGTTTCAGATGGTTTTTCAACTGTAAAGACCTGTCATTAACAGCTTCAAGAAGCCTGTTTTCTTTAAACAGTTCAAGACTTCGCAGTGCCACCGCACAGGCCAGAGGATTTCCCGTAAATGTATGGCCATGAAAAAAAGTCCTAAGTTCCGAATAATCACCTAAAAAAGCCTGGTATATCTCGTCAGTTGCCAGTGTGGCTGCCAAAGGCAGATAACCGGCACACAGCCCTTTTGATACAGCCATTATATCGGGTCGCACCTCTTCATGCTCACAGGCAAACATCACCCCTGTTCTTCCAAAACCTGTTGCCACCTCATCGGTAATCAACAGTATACCATATATTTCACAAAGTTTACTCACACCCTTCAGATAACCTTTTGGCTGTACAAGCATCCCTCCGGCTCCTTGGAGCATAGGTTCAATAACCATACCTGCCAGGGATCCGAGATTCTCTTTTATAAGTTTTTCCAGTTCCGTAAGACAAGGCATACCACAATCATAATTATCAATTCTGCCAAATAGACAGCGATAACAGTAGGGTGCCGGTGCTTCAATGGTTTTAAACAGCAATGGACCAAAAGTGGAATGATAGATCGGAATACCGCCCACACTCATAGAACCTATGGTATCTCCGTGATAGGCATGCTGAAGCCTTATAAAACAGCTCTTTTCCGGACTTCCCTTGTGGCAGTGGTACTGGTAGGCCATCTTAAGACCAACCTCAACCGCAGTAGAACCGTTATCTGAATAAAAAACCTTTCTCAGTCCGGCAGGCGCTATCTCAACCAACCGTTTAGCCAGAAGTATTGACTGTTCACCGGCCAATCCCAGGAGAGTTGAATGTTCTATCTTTGATGCCTGTTCCGCCAATGCCCTGTTAAGTTCAGTATTGCAATGGCCATGAACGTTCGTCCACATTGAGGCAACCCCGTCCAGGTAACGCTTGCCTTCAGAATCAATCAGCCAGCACCCCTCCCCTTTTACAATTACTACCGGATCATCAGCAAGCCAATCCTGCATCTGTGTAAATGGATGCCATACAAATTCCTTGTCCCATCCTTGTAATTGCGCAGTAGTAAACTGTCGTTTATTCTTCATCTGTATATTCCTTTGAATAGAATTTCACTCAAGATTTAGCATGATTACCCATAAAAAGGACAGCCCGAACAATGTATAACAAGGTTCGGGCTTAATCTAAATCAGTTTGAATGGCTCAGATTCTAACGCAGCTGGCAGTCTGTGCCTCCGGTTTTAGGGGGTTTTTCAAATATCTTTGGCAGATTAAAGGGTATATCCGGTTTAGACGGCATTAAAACAGGTGGCGAACTTGCATCTTTTATGTAGACATACTGTCCGGTCTTTACCTCAAGGGTTGTCTGCAGACCAGCATCATTGGTAACCACAATAGTACCATCTGTAACAGCCAAATAAAGACCTGGTTGTATTGAAGCCCCACACTCAACTCCCTGGCAGAAATGCAAATCATAGATGGTTCCTCTTATACCTATCGTTGCTGTCGGGGTCTTCATTCTATAGCTATGTTCATTACCACGTTTACCTATCTGACCGGTTATCGTGCGTAAACCCCCTTTTATCAATTTAAAAGAACCTGCATCCTCCTTTGGACTAGACTGTTCATATACATAATTCTCCACCTTAAACTGGGTATTTGGTTTTAATGTCACCTGACTCCCATCAGAAAATTTCAAACAAGCATATGTCCTTTTTTCTGTAATGACAAGATCACCAGACTCAACTGAAGAACCTATTGAAAGCGATTTAATCTTACCATCAGCCTTCTTCACCACCAGTGGACCTGAAACATGGGTAACCGTTCCGGCAGCTGCGGCAAACGATGTCACAGAAAAAAGCAATAAAATAAGAAGATTAACGAGGTTAGTTGCAATAAGAGTTCTCTTTTTTATAAGTCCGTTCCTCTTTTGCTTTTCCATCTTTCACTTCTCCCTTTTTCTTCTCTTCTTTCTCTTCATCCTCTTTATCTTCTGACGCTGCTGTTAAGGCACTACCTGTTTTAGTTGCCGGATCCAGAAAAAGAGGAGGTTCAGGAAGTACAGGTATCAGTGATGAAGGCAATTCATTTAGCAAACTCCCCTCTTCCCTAAAAATCCCGCCTGGAGCTGTCAAAGTGCCACTGCCAAGTATCCTGCCACCAGCTTTCAGATAGATTGCCCCATTCAGGGAGATAACAGATCCATCAATAGTCAGATTATCTGGCAATGATCCATTAGAACTCATTGCTGCTGTAAGATAGACATTATCCAGTGAAGTCAAGCCGCCATATCCAATGGTAAGTGGACTCTTTGCGGCAAGGCTAGTAACTCCTCCAGAGGTTATTGGAGTTAAAGCAGTAGTTACGGCACCATAGTTTGTAAGATACATAGAACCACCTGAATGCAGATAAGCCCACAAGGGAGTTTGAGTAACAAAAGCATATTGAGGACCCCCTATATTGCCCCCTGCATCAGCATAAAATGATCCGGCAAAAACATTTATAGCACCAGCAGACCCCGTATATATACTACCTGTATCCGCTTTGATATTAACCGACCCTACTCCGGCATTTACCGGTGACTCAATACTTATATCACCATTATTGGACCGCAGGCCTATATTGCCTCCATTGCTGCTAACACCGGTTATAGTCTTGGGATTAACATTGCCACCAGTTACAGAGACGACCGAGAAGCCTGTGTTATTTCTGAAAGCAACTCCACCTCCGGCAGATTGAATGGCAACAGCACCCACGCTATTGTCCGTGAGATCAACCTGGCCTGAAGATATTACTCCAAGCACCGGCGAGGTTATATTATCTCCCGTAACCGCACCGCTTGCAAGAAATGCAACACGCTGACGAACTCCACCACTCCATGACAATCCTGATACATTTATATTGCCTACAAGATATCCACCACCAGGCTCTGAACCTATTACCAGTGTTGGAGAAGATATAAGGTCAAGTACAGTTTGTGAAATAAGGAGATCACCACTACCAGCAACTACTCCCACAGTTTTCCCCTCTGTGAATGGTGAAAAGCCAACCTCATTATTAATAGAATCGGAAGAAGTATAAATTGCTCCTCCGCCTGCAGCTATTGAAATAGTATCCGTATTAAAATGTATCTCCTTAGTAGAACTATCCCCTATGTAACCTCCAAAGAATCTTGTTCCATTAGAACCAAATGCTTTAGAAAATATAGTTTCAGCATTTGTATAACTACCTAGAGCAAATTCTACACCTGATGAATATATCTCAAGACTACCGCTACCCGCATTGATGGTACCACCGTTTTGTACCCAGCCTGCTGGAGCATTATTTTGAATATTAATATAATTAGAGCTTGTCTGCATGGTAGAGTTTTGATGTATGCTGATATTACCGGATGTGAGGTTGTTGAAAGTTATTCTTCCAGCAACAATATTGGCTGGAAAGCTCCCGCTCAGATCACCCAGGGTCACGCCTGTATAACTGTTTGAATTAAAAAAACCACCGTTAAGATTAATGGTTGATGGTGATTCAATCCCTAAATTCACCGAACCTGTACCTGTTGCATAACCGGCAAACAGATTAAGGTTTAGTGGAGCCCCACTTACAGAGATATCAGTTGTAATGTTTATGTCATTTCCAGCCAGCAGAGAAAGAGTTCTAAAGGCTCCTAAAGTAAGGTTCAAGGGAGAATTCAGATTTATTACCCCCGTTCCGCCACCTCCAGAATAACTGGTCTGCACCACTGCATCGCCAGTAGTTTCCAGATAATTTTTCAAAACCGTAACATCAAGATACGAACCTCCGTAATAAGTGGGTTGAAAGGGAGATGAAGATGTAATATTCAACCCTGTGGAATCCCATATCGTTATATCCTCATCTGGATCCAGCAGCCAAAGCCCACCCTTACCATTAATTGCGGCAGTATTGGGAGCGCTGTATACTTCAAGGTGTTTTTTTGATGAGGTCTCAACAAATCCCCCATTACCTGAAAATAAACCGCCTGTTGCAGTTATTTCACCAAATATGCGGGTAATTTCATCAGACCAGAGGATTACCTTACCACCATTGTCCTTTTCTATTGCATCAGCCTTAATGCTTGCGTATTTATCAAGATAGATAGCTTTTGAGTTCTGAATCTCAGGATTTTTCCCCTGATAATCACCTCCAAACAAAACCGTGCCTCCACCACCAGATATGGATGAGACATCAACAGATGCTCCATTCAGTAGGGCTGCCTGTTCTCCAAGTATTCTTATTTCACCACCATCTTCATCACCTTTGGCCTCAATTTTACCACTTACCAAAGTGGTGCCTTCAGTTGATTGAACCGTTACCATGCCCCCTCTTATTCCGCTGGCAGTTGTAAGGCTTCCAGCCTCGACAATGGTCTCTTTGCTGGATTTAAGAAAGATCCGGCCAATATCATCACGAGTTGCCGTGTCTGCAGTAACAACCCCTGATTGACGCACTATTCCTCCATAAATACCTATTCTGCCTGATTCTGCAGCCAGCTTACCAAGATTGATAGCTTGGTTATCAGGGGCATTCAAAAAATATGCTATTTCAGGATTTATCTCTTCTACAAGTAATAACTCTTTACCTGCTGCAAGCATGATATCACCGTTAGGGGCTGTTATAATGCCACTATTTTTTATGTCAGTGCCTATCAGATAGACTTTACCGCCTGTTGGAGTAGTTATAATCCCATGATTTTCAACAGCGCCAGACATTGAACCGGCTGTAAATTTCATTCTACCCGATATAAAGTCCTGATCCGTAATATTAAGGGATGAAGCAATAAAACCATTTACATCAATCCTGGCTGTTGGCCCTATTAGTATGCCATTCTGATTTATAAGAAATACCTTACCATTTGATTGGAGAGCGCCATAGATTTGTGAAGGATCTCCACCAGTCACCCTGTTCAATACAGAGCTTGATGGTGATTGCTGAACAAATCGAGTTATTTCGTTATGCGCAATGGAAAAAGAGCCCCAATTTATTATGGAAGCAGGGCTGTTGGTGACAGTCATAGTAGTTCCGGTCTGCCCAATAGAGACCTGACCATTTAATATATGAGGAGAGGCTGGTAATGTGAAGGAAGTTGATGCTGAAAAAAACGTGCAAACAGCAAGGATTCCGACAGTTAAAAGACGATGGTTGGTTATTTTTGTATTTTTCATGGCTAAGACCTCTTTAGCACACTGTAAAGATTCCAATATCAGTAGGTTATCTGAGCTTTAAAGTGTATCCGGTTATCACCATTTTTTGTCGGATGAATATCAAAGACCAAATTCTTGTAATTAATGGTATCACTCATTGCAACAGCGCCATCAATGGCAAAACTGAAATACTCATCTAAATGCACTCTTAAACCTGCACCAGCACTTTCAAGTGTATTATACCTGTTATCCCCATACTGGATATGATTATTGTAACCATATCCGGCATCATAAAATGCAACCAGACGGATCTGCGCCCCGGAAATAGACAGAATTTTAGCTAGATCAGGAGTGTATAGCTCTGCGCTTCCATAAAACCCTGCATCGAAGGATTCTTCCCGTTCCTGATAACCTCTTACAGAACTTGCTCCACCTAGCCCTAACTGCTCACCAGAGATTAACCTGTCATCGCTATATTGAGCATTTACAACAAACCTCGCAAGCCAGTCTCCTACAGGTTTTGCCATTATGTTAGTACCATAACGGATTATCCAGTACCTCGGGTTGGCTCCATTTTTAGAGTTTTCAAAGTCTTTCTGGCTTCCCTTGTGTCCCCAGGGCTCGTTGTGGATAACCCCGAGATATCCATCAATATTTATGTAATGTTTCTTAACTCCTAAGATATATGTCAGGCTAAAGGGGTGGGTAGTAACATCTGAAGCAAGCTCCGAACCTGAAAGCAATGCACTGTTGTCGTAAAAACGATAATCTGCCCCGAACAGCAATTTGTGTTCATAATTGCCTAAACGCCTGAGATTCAGGTTATATCTGACACCTGCAACAATCCCCTGACCGCTAACCTGTATATCGGTGCCAGAAATCTGGCTTGTGCCGTTATCTACATTGGAATAACCAGCATAAACATCGAGAGTATCCCCAAGAGTATAAAAAGGTATCCGATATGAACCACTGGCTATACTTACCCTGCTTGGATAATCTGCAGATGTCTGATATTGAAGCGCCATAATATGATCAAGATCAAACAGATTGTAATGTTGAACACCTATTCCAAGACGATATTCACCAGATTGTATCGTTCCTGTATTATCTGCGCTGGCAAACAACTTTAATGGCCTTTGATCAGTAACTTTTATCCTGGCTTTAAGCTCTTGAGGTACATTTAGAGACTGGAATTGAATAACAGCCTTTTTGCCCGGATTTTCATTTGCAGCACGCATGTTCTCCGAGAGAATGTTAAGGTTCGGCATTTCTCCGATTCTAAGATTAGGGATACTGTTCAGAATATTATCTCGACTGTACTGTTTGTTACCCTCAACAGTAACCTCTTTGATTCTGGGTTCTATTACCGTTATTCGGATCTCTCCCTTTTCAAGTTCCTGCTCAGGAAGAAGAACTGTGACCAGATTGTAACCCAATTTTTTATATGATGCCTCAAGCACTTCTATTGCCTGCTGAATGTCGCCAAAATCCCTGTTTTTGCCTGTGAAACGGCCAAGTATTTTGTCAATATTCTCGGAAGTCAGCGCCGTATTCCCTTCAAGGATATACCTGTTAATGTCAAAATGAGGTATTATGGCTTCTTCTGCATAAAGCTCTGTAGCAAATACCAAAACAGACAAGAATAAATAGATTATCGGTTTACGCATTTAAAACATCTCCATTTTTTGTGTTAAAGGTGCAGACACCGTTCCATTCAGGAGAAGGAGGTTCGTTAAGGTACTGTCGTACACGGCTCATATAAAGCTGATACAGCCTCATATCCGGTTTATCGTTAATCATAACTTTTAACAGCGATTCTGCAACATGCCATTCCTGTTTTCTATACAAGAAAACTAAATTGTTAAAGCCCATAATATCATTAATATAATTCTGTTCAAGTAAGGATTCTTCACCACACGGTTCAAATATATCTACCGGTTCATTTTTACCTTTTACCTTCACTAAATCCAATTCACGCCAAAGAAAGCCAGAGACAAGTTCTCTGGTTGCTTTTCCCGCAATTATCGGAATACCATAAAGTCTCGTCAGACTTTCAAGTCTGGATGCCAGGTTGACAGAATCACCCATGACGGTATAGGCCACCCTAAAACTGGATCCCATGTTGCCAACACGCATCTGACCGCTATTAATCCCTATACCCATCCTAATTTCAGGAAAACCCTCTGCTCTCATCTCTTCCTGCATGGCATCCATCCTGCTTCGCATGGCAATAGATGCCTCAACGGCATGTCTGGCATGTTGAGGATCTTCAAGTGGCGCTCCCCAGAAGGCCATAATGGCATCACCTATATATTTGTCTACCGTGCCACCATGCTCATAGATGATAGCTGTCATGGCTGTCAGGTATTTATTCATGAATGTTGCAAGCTCTTTGGGAGTAAGTTTTTCAGAGATGTTTGTAAAACCGATTACGTCAGCAAACAGCACTGTCATTTCACGACTTTCAGCCTCCATAGTAAACCGTTCCGGATCCTTACTCATCTTGCTTACAATCTGTGGCGGGACATATTGACCAAAAAGTCCGGTTATCTGACGTTTTGTACGGGACTCTAGCAAAAACCCGTAACTTGCATTAAATGCATAAAGGAGAGGAAATAATAACATCTGAGAAGCCAGAGGCAAAACCAGTCCAGAGCGCCAGGCAATGAAATTTATAAAACCGGTAACAGCAATCAAGACAAATGTAAGGACAAATGATGAGATGGGTCCTAAAAAAGGCAGCCAGAAAATCAGCAAAAATCCCCCAAGAGCCAGACCCAAAAGCTCTGCTCCCCTTGCATAGCTGGGAGCATGCTTTATATTGTTATCCAGAATGCCTGCAATAATGTTAGCATGGATTTCAACTCCGGCATAAACGGCTGATACAGGGGTAGAACGGAGATCCATAAGACCAGGAGCAGTTGTTCCAACAAGCACAATCGCCCCTTCAAGCAATTTCTTTTCAACTCTCCCATTTAAGATATCAACAGCAGAGATGTATCTGAAACTGCCCTGTCTTCCGCGATACGGAATTAATGCTGCAGAAGAACTGTCAACAGGAATATGAAGATCAGCAACTTGCAACCACTCAAGCAGAGAATCCTTTGTTTCAGGAAAGCCTGGAACAATTTTAGGTTGTCCAAACATTGTTCTGAGTATAGCAAGGGATAGTGATTCATAATAATTTCCCTGATACTTCTGCAACATTGGAACTCTACGAATAACACCATCCAGATCAGGTTCAGGATTGAAATGCCCTCCTGAAACCACTGTTTTCTGCAATACAGCAATATTTGCTCCGTAACCGAATTTGACCGGAATAGTTGTATCACCTTCAGGAAAATCCTGTTCCGTCAACACAGGTTGAGGCAACAGACCTGTTATGCGGCTCTTTTCTTTAATCTCATTCCCAAAATAATAGCCCAGCACGACAGGCCTGTTTTTAAAACTTGATGCCAGCATAGAGTCGTAATCAAGCCTATGGCGTGACTTGGCCAGAACCCTCCTGAAGTTTTCATCGTTTTTCAGAACTCCGGCTGAGAGAGCCTCCAGCTCCTTCAATCCGGAACTTGTATCTGCCTCTGCAAAAACAACATCAAATCCAACTACGGCAACGCTATAAAGATCAAAAAGTTGATCCAGCATTCTGGCAACCTGATTGCGGCTCCAGGGCCAACGTCCAACCTCAGCCAGAGACTTCTCATCAATATCAACAATAACTATCCGATCATCAATTTCACCTGGCATTGTAAATTTCAGACGATGATCATAACTCCAGAGTTCCAGATGCCGAACCAGAGCAAGCTGCCACAAACCTGCTGAATACCCTAAAAACAAGGTTAAAAGAATAATTCCTGTTGCAATCTGAAATATATATTTTTTCATCCAGTATTCTCCGGATTGATCAAGCTGCTACTTCAGGATCCTAGCATTATTTCAAGACGATGCAAGAAATCAGCAAAGATTAGATCATGTTGTTTTAGGGATTTATACATTTTTGACTTCTGGCTTGTAAAACTGCTTAACGGTTTAAATACGGAGAGTGTCTCTGATTTTATCTGATTTTCCTGATTTTTATCCCAGACCTGGAATCCAGCGCAGCAGTCTGAGGGCAATAATCATAATCCTTGCATAGCTGGCTACCGCCATACCAGGTAAGGGCCCTATCGGCAACAGCCGCTGCGTGGCCACGTTCTGTGATTCGGTGTATTTCATTATCCCCTCACTGCCATGACGACGGCTTAAACCCGAGCCTTTCATACCACCCATAGGTGCATCCACCGAGGCCCAGGCTGCAGCATATGCCTCATTGACATTGACAGTGCCGCACTGGATCTGCTGTGCAACTGCTTCACCTGTTGTATTGCTTCGGGTAAATACAGCAGCGTTCAGCCCGTATTCCGAATTGTTTGCCAGCTCAAGCGCCTCTTCAATCCGGTTAAAGCGGTAGACCGATACCAATGGCCCAAAAGTCTCCTCTCGATATATGGTCATCTCTTCGGTCACACCAGTCAGCAGGGTCGGCTCAAAAAAATATGGGCCAATATCAGGACGGTGCTTGCCACCAGTCAGTACCGTTGCCCCTTTGTCCAGGGCATCCTGAAGATGCTCCTGCACAGTTGACAGTTGTGATGCCGAGATCAGAGAGCCGATCTCTGGCAGATAGTCATAACTGTAACCAAGTTTCAGTCCCTTGACCCGTTCAGTAAAGCTTGCCAGGAACTGGTCATAAACACCTGACTGCAGGTAGACTCGCTCAAAGGAGATACACAACTGACCTGCATTGGAAAAACATCCCCGAACCAGAGCATCTACTGTCCGCTCAACATCAGCATCGTCCAGCACCAGCACCGGATTCTTGCCCCCCAGCTCAAGCGAACACTTAATCAGAGCTTGTCCGGTCTGAGCCGCGACTACCCGTCCAGTAGCGGTACTGCCAGTAAAGCAGATAAAATCACTGTTGCTGATCAACGCACCGCCCAGTTCGTAGCCAAAACCGGTTACCACCCGAAACAGGTCAGACGGCATACCGGCCTGCACCATAAGTTTTACAGCCAATAGCGCAGTAAACGGAGTCTTGCTATCAGGCTTCAGAATTACAGCATTACCGGCCATCAAAGCAGCCACGGCATCGGAGACTGCCAGAGAGAGCGGGTAGTTCCAGGGTGATATGATCCCCACCACTCCGACCGGATGATGGTATTCCATTGACTTGGTCAGAATTGGCAGGGCGCCGCGGCGCCGCTTAGGCTTCAGGTATTTTTCGAGTCTTAGTGCATAGTAACGGCAGACAATCGCCACATCAAGCACCTCTTCCAGGGCATGCCTACGAGCCTTGCCTGTCTCTAGTTGCAACAGATCCAGAAGTAGCTCCTGCTTATCCAGCACCAGGTCGTGGTAACGCAGAAAAATCCGGCGGCGCTCGGACAGTGGTGTTGTTACCCACTTTTTCTGGGCAGCCCTGGCCAGAGAAAAAGCCAGGTCAAGATCGGCAATGCTACAGGCCGGGATATGCCCAATGATCTCACCGCTGACCGGTGCGTCAATGGCGGTCTGCTTCCGCTCTTCTCCGGCAATCAGCGGTATCTCTTTTTTGAGTTCATCCAGCAGTGCCTGAGTAATCCGTGTTGGCCAGACTGTCTGTTGCATCTTCTCCCCCTGATGTTATGACCGCAATCTGCTAAGCATCACCTATCGTTTCCCACTTCAGCTTTAACTGCTCCGGAAGCGGCACACTCTTCTTCAAAATAAACATTTTTTTATCAAGCCTTCTCCGGTTTGATTAATCCTACTCAGACAGATAGTCTTTGTACTATAAAGTCCCCCTTGAAAAAGGGGGACTTAGGGGGATTTGTCGTTGACGTTACAAACCAAATTTCCCCTAACCCCCCTTTGCAAAGGGAGGGATTGACCAACTGCAGATCAAATGACGGAGTAGTATTAAGCTGCTATTTGAAATATCCTAACACTATTTCACGCTACTGCAAGCAGAGGGAGTAATATTATTTCATGTTGTTTCAGAGAGTTACAAAAATAGCTAGAAATTTTGAGGAGAAATAAAGAAGAGCAAGAGAGACAAAAGAGAACAGAATCAGCGGGCTATAATCTTTATAAATTTAACCAGATAATCAATGCCTGACCAGACTGTGAGCACAAAGGCAATAAAGAAGAAAAACATTCCGGCATTATGCATATTGACAATTAGAAGTGGATGGCTGATTCCAAAGAACCAGTGATAGTCATAGTGCAACAGCAGGCCTATTATGGCCGTTATCTGAAAGATTGTCTTATATTTTCCCAGATCCGAGGCCTGTATCACAATTCCTTCTGATGAAGCGATGCTGCGAAGCCCTGTGATGATTATCTCACGCGAGAGTATGACCAACACCATCCATGCAGGGACACGGTTGAAAGGAAGGATCATTATCAAGGCTGCGGTCACGATAAGTTTATCGGCAATAGGATCCAGAAACTTGCCAAATACAGTAACAATACCCATTCTTCTGGCAAGGTGACCATCAAGCCAATCAGTGGCTGAAGCTACTGCAAATACTGCCGCAGCCCAGAATCCGGCATTGCGTGTGGGTGAAGACAGCAGCACAACCATTAGCGGGATACAAGCTATCCTGAATAGTGTAATTATATTTGGAGGATTTAGAATTGGATTATGGCTTGACATCCGGTTATCTCATGTACGAAAGGACTCTACTTACATATACCCTGGTCTCTTCAAATGGTGGTATGCCACCATATTTTGCGACCTTGGAAAGACCGGCATTGTAGGCAGCCAAGGCCAATGAGACATCCCCCTTAAATGTATCCAGCAAAAACTTAAGGTAACGGACACCACCATCAACATTCTGACTCGGGTCAAAACGATCAGCCACCTTCAGGCTTTTGGCGGTAGCTGGCATCAACTGCATCAACCCTCCAGCTCCTGCACGGGAGACGGCCTGTGGATTATAACCTGACTCAGCCTGAATTACAGCGCGGATAAGCGACGCACTTACTCCATATTTGGAAGATGCAGCCGCTATAAGATGTTCAAATTCCTGAGGATTACCGGATGCAATTCTAAATCTGGTTCTCAGTTGGCGATCCTTGCGGAGATCCCTCAAAAATATTTTAAACTTGCCGTGAGTCGGGGCATCGGTGAAATGGATAACGCCTTCTTCATCTTCGTAACGATAGATATCAGCATTTGCATCTACAGGAGAGAGAGCTGTCACAAGGAGCAGAATACCGAGCAGCATAAAAAACTGGGGGCAAAGGTTAATAACCCCATATTTATAACTGTTAAGACAGCTCATAATAGTTTCAGATAACGGTAAAACCATACGATTTGTCAAGCATAAATTGCTTTTTAGAGAGCATATGCCCTACTGTTGATTGACATTTTGCTGATGATTGGCTAGAAGAAACATCTTAATCTAACTTCTTTTACATCCGTGTAATGACAAGGAGCTGCAACCAGTGACCAAAGCAAGCGCAACCTACAGAGAGGCCGGTGTTGATATTGAGGCTGGCAACAGCTTTGTGCAGATGATAAAGCCACTGGTAAGCTCAACCTTCCGTCCTGAAGTCATGACAGAAATTGGTGGATTTGGCGGTCTGTTCTCGCTGAACACCTCCAGATACAAAAACCCTGTTCTTGTATCAGGGACTGACGGGGTAGGCACAAAACTGAAACTGGCATTCATGGCAGATCGTCATGACACTGTAGGAATTGATCTGGTTGCAATGTGTGTGAACGATATAATCGTGCAGGGTGCAGAGCCTCTGTTTTTTCTGGATTATCTGGCAACAGGCAAACTTGACCCTTCCAAGGCGGCAGAAGTAGTTTCCGGAATTGCTGAAGGGTGCCGTCAGGCCGGATGCGCTCTGATTGGTGGGGAAACCGCCGAAATGCCTGGCTTTTATGGCTCTGGAGAGTACGACATAGCCGGATTTACAGTAGGTGTTGTCGAACGGGAACAAATAATTGACGGTTCATCAATAACTGTAGGCAACAAACTTATAGGTATCGGTTCAAGCGGTCTCCACAGCAATGGATATTCACTTGCACGGAAGATAATTTTTGACATTATGAAGCTTGGCATTAACGATAAATTGCCGGATAGCAATAAGACAGTTGCGGAAGAGCTTCTTACTCCAACCAGGATATATGTCCGTTCTATAATGAATCTTCTCAAGGATTTCCGGATTAACGGCATAGCCCACATTACAGGTGGAGGTCTGCTTGAAAATGTTCCTCGCGTGCTGCCGAAAGGTTCTGTAGCCATATTCAAACTTGATTCATGGACTATGCCATCTATCTTTGAATTAATGCAGGAAGCAGGAAATGTTGAGCAATCTGAAATGTACAGAACCTTTAATATGGGGATAGGAATGGTACTGGCAGTAGCCAAAACAGATGTTGACGATATACTTTCGCGCCTTAACGGCCTTGGTGAAAAAGCATGGCTGATTGGTGAGATTAAGGGAATGACCAGGAACCAGACTGAACCGGTGGTACTTTCCTGATGGATGACAAAAAAATAAAAATTGGAGTGCTGGTTTCAGGAAACGGCAGTAACTTTCAGGCAATAGTTGACGCGCTGGAATCAGGCTATATCAAAAATGCAGACATTGTCTGCCTTGTAAGCAACAAAGCGGAGGCATTTGCACTTGAGCGGGCAAAAAAACATAATGTTGCCGCTATTGTCCTTGATCACAAAAGCTACCCTGACCGTAAGCTATATGATGCCGCTCTTGTTGAAATACTGAAAAATCAAGGAGTGCAACTTGTAGTTCTGGCGGGATTTATGAGGCTTCTCTCTCCGGTAATGATTGATGCATTTCCAAATTCAATAATAAACATCCATCCTGCCTTATTACCGGCTTTTCCCGGACTTGATGCACAGAAACAGGCATTTGAATATGGAGTCCGCTACACCGGATGTACAGTTCATTTTGTAGATAGCGGCACGGATACAGGCCCTATTATTCTTCAAACTGTAGTGCCTTTACTGGGCACTGACACTCTGGAAACTTTAACTGACAGGATACATGGTGAAGAGCATCGTACCTACGTTGAGGCTATCAGGCTTTTCTGTGAAGGCCGCCTTCATCTTGAAGGACGGAGAGTCTTTATCAACGAACAGAATACAACAATTTACGCTTGACACCAAAATAACAGCATGCTAGAAATGTCGCTTCAAATTTGACCCTTTATATCCTATAGACTCATGTTTTTATCTTTTGGAGGTAGCCCGTGGCTCATCATAAGTCGGCAATAAAGCGTATCAAGCAGACTGAAAAACGCAATGCCCGTAACCGTCATCAAAAATCAACCCTTAAAACCTACATCAAGCGGATTCGTGAGGCAGTTGAAAACAAGGATAAAGAGGCTGCCCTGGCTACTCTGCAGATTGCAATTCCTGTTATAGACAAGACAGCGACCAAAGGTATTATTCATAAAGCCAACGCATCACGTAACGTTTCTCGTCTTACAAGGCTTGTAAATACACTGGGTTAATTTTACAAAAATTATATTTATTCATTTTCAAAAGCCTCCGGCATTAAAGCTCGGGGGCTTTTGTCGTTTTTCAAAAAGAGTATATCAGAAAAATATAAACAGAAATAAGGCTGTTTTTTCTTAAGGATCTTTATTTAAATAAGTTTTGTTGTATACTTGAAACGCACACAACAAAATCCAGGAAAGTTTTAAATATGAATACTGTTTCAACAACCTGCAATCTTAAAACAGGATTTAAAGCCACAATACTGCTTGTAGATGATGAACCGCTAATACTCAAAATGCTTGACTGCTTCCTTGTCTCGCAGGGATATCAAATTCTGACTGCCAGAGGTGGAAAGTTTGCACTTGAAATAGTTGAGCGGCAAAATCAACCTATTGATCTTCTTATAACTGACATTCGTATGCCTGACATGAATGGTATACGACTTCTGGAAGCTATTCGACAGCTCTTTCCCCACTTGCCCGTAATCCTTATGACCGGCTATACCGATTTTGAGCTTGTAGTTGATGGGCTAAAACAACATGCCTTTGATCTGCTTGCCAAGCCGATTGAATTTGAGCATCTGAACTGGGCCATATCCAGAGCACTTGCCTTTGTTACGACACAAAGACTGGAACTACAGTACCGCATAAGACTGGAAGAACAGGTTGCCAAACAGACAAGACTTCTGTGTAACCAACTTGAGGAACTGCAACAGGCACAGCGTAAGGCAGCTGAGGTAGATTCACTGAAAAGAGAATTTTTAAGCCTTATAAGCCACGAATTCAGAACTCCCCTAAAAGGCATCATGGGGGCTATTCAACTTATGGAATCTGTTGATTCCGAACCAGATGATACCTCTTCCTCATACCTGCCAATATTAAAAAGCTCTGTAGACCGAATGGCAAGCCTTGTGAACAAGCTGCTGACACTGGCTGAAGCCAGATCCTCAACCAAAATAGATGAAGATCAGATAGGCACAATTTCTCATACTATTGAGAAACTCACAGAACGCTTCAAAAAGAAGGCTAAAAATTCAGGGATACATTTCAAGACATACTGTGAGGGCATGCCAAACCAGCATTTAAAAGGCTCATGGGATGCAGTTCAGATTATCGCATCCTGCTTGTTGGATAACGCCTTAAAATTTACCGAACATGGTAACACAGTTACGTGCAGCATCTCTTTTGAGATAGAAGAACAGCATAAAAATAAAGGCAATATAAAACTACAGGTAATTGATAAGGGAAAAGGGATACCATTAGAAAAGCAAGGGCTGATTCTGCAGCCTCTTACACAACTTGAACATTTCCTTACCCGCAGTAAAGAGGGGGCTGGAATCGGTCTTGCCATAGTTCGCAGCATCTGCGACAAGCAGGGAGGCAACCTTACTCTTGAAAGTAGTCCTGAAACCGGCAGCAGTTTTACCTGCAGACTCCCATTTACCATGGTAGAGACCTAAAAACAGATGAAGATCCTTGCCATTGATGATTCAGCTCTAAATCTGGTGATTGTAAAACGAATACTTGAAGAACATCTGCCGGATGCCCAGTTTGAAACAGCAGATTCAGGAACTGCAGGGATAGAACTTGCCCGCATATTTCAGCCTGACACAATCCTGCTCGATTTACAGATGCCCGTAATGGATGGTTTTGAGACAATACGGCATCTAAAGAAGGATCCTGTAACTGCCTTTATCCCCGTAATAATAATAACTGCGGCAAGCGTAGCATCAAAAGACAGGGTAAAAGCCCTGGAGATGGGAGCCGATGCCTTTTTGCAGAAACCTATATCAAGCCATGAACTGGTAGCACACATTAAGGTAATGCTCCGAATCAAAAAAGCTGAAGAACGCTTGAGACATTCACACAAGCTGGAGGCAATAGGTGTTCTTGCTGGAGGCGTAGCCCATGATTTTAACAACATCATGACTATAATAAAGGGTTACAGCACTATGCTTCTTATGGATACTCCTCCGGATAACCCTAACCATGAAAGCCTCCAGATGATAATTGATGCTGTAAACAGGGCAAGCGATCTCACACAAAGCCTGCTTACCTTCAGCAGAAAGCAGGAGAACATCGTATTAAAAGAAGACTTATCAGAACTTATTCGTAATTTTGAAAAATTTATCAACAGAATCATTGGGGATAACATAACGCTTGAACTAATCTCTGACAAAGAAACTTTACCTGTAACCGTCAACCGTAACATGATTGAACAGATGCTTATGAACCTGTCAATAAATGCCCGTGATGCAATGCCTGAGGGGGGCAGTTTAAAGATATCTATGACCAACGCCTTGATCGACAATAAAATGGCTTCTTCACTTCAACTATCACTGGAACCATATGTACGTATAGAAGTAACTGATAACGGCTGCGGAATACCGGAAGAACATCAATCCAAAATTTTTGATCCCTTCTTCACAACCAAAGAGATTGGCAAGGGCAGCGGACTAGGTTTATCAATGGTCTATGGAATCGTTCAACAGCACAATGGTACTATCACAGTTACAAGTAAACCTGGATCCGGAACAACCTTCACAATATATCTCCCTGCCAACAGCTCAATCTAAGCAGGTTTATAAAAAATCAAAAAAGATCTCTGTCTGGCGTGACAAAAATAAAACAACTGCTATACTTCAAAATCAGAGGAGACTCAAATTAGATGAGAAAGACAATAGTCATTATTACATTATTAATTTTAATAGCTTCGTTAGCATTTGCTGCAAAGGCTCCGTCGTTGCCCAAATATCAGAAGTGGGAAAAAAGCGTCAGAAAAGTCGTAAATGACAAAAAGTCACTTTTCTACGGCATTCACTATATCTATGCCGATCCAAAGGCTATCAAGGGTTATAAAGCTGGAAACAGGTTCCCTGAAGGCAGCCAGGTTATTGTTGAACATTTTAATATAAATGCCAGCGACAGCAGCAATGATGGTTCCAAAAACATGATAGTATTGATGAAAAAAGATAAAACACAAAAACAGACCGGCGGATGGCTTTATGCTGGATACACTGCAAAAGGAAAAGCAAGCGGACTTGACCCTGTTAAAAACTGTTTTGAATGCCACCAGAAAGAGGTTGCCGGTCGTGACTATGTTTTTTCAGGCATAGCCGATTTTCAGCCTAAAGGAGCCAAACAGTGAGAGCGCTTATAGTTGAAGATGATTTTGTTTCCCGCAGAATATTGCGTGAATTACTGAAGCAAAATTTTGATATTGAGGTAGCTGTTGATGGTGAAGAGGCGGTAACAGCTTTCAAGCTTTCACACGAAGCTAAGGCCCCATTCCACTTAATCTGTATGGATATAATGATGCCAAAGATGGATGGACGCGAGGCTTTAAGACAGATAAGAAACATTGAAAAGGAACTTGCTATCCCCCCCAATCTTGAAGTCAGGATTATTATGACAACAGCGCTTGATGATCCCAAAACTGTCTTTGGCACCTTCTATCAGGATGGAGCAACTGCCTATCTGGTAAAACCTATCAGCAAGCAGAAACTCTTCAAAGAGCTCCGTCTCCTGAGCTTAATCCAGTAGATCACTGCCTGCGAAAGGAACAAGGCCAGATGACCACCAAATTTTGCGCCAATATTCAGAAATGGCAAGCTCAACTTCCCACTGTTTTGGATATTTTACGCAGCCTTGCCGGCAGCACCGAAGACCAGTTTCTTGAACTTGGTGAAAAGTTGCAGGATTTTTCAATCCGCTCAACGGATATCTCCGCAACTGCACGCAATCTGGTTGAACTGGTAGCAGGCCCGGAAAGTTCGGTACTTGAGGAACAGTTGCGCCAGCTTTTTACTGATATGAACGAGTATCTCGTACAGGTGAAAAATCAAGGTGTAGAAAGCTGCCTTACGCTTGAGCAGATAATGGTTCAACTTGATAATGTTGTCAGGCCGCTTGAAGGTTTTCAGAAGATGGACAAGGCACTAAGGATGCTTTCGATATCAACCAAGATAGAATCAGCCCGTCTGGGTGAACTGGGAGCAGGATTCACAACTCTGGCAATGGATGTTGAAAAGCTGTCACAGGCTGTTAATGAAAAATCATCAGGGATCATGAGCCAGCGTCTTTCCCTTTCTCAGTTGATATCCCAGAATCTTGATATGGTTCGCAATACGGAGGCTCACCAGTATACTGACGCCGCCAATATCCTTACTGCAGTGGGAGGAAATCTTGAAACCCTCTCCAGCCTTAACAGTTCATGTTCGGAAACCGGCAATCAGGTGGGTCTGATCTCTGAACAGATTGTAGCTGATATTGGAACAGTGGTTTCTTCAATGCAGTTCCACGATATTACCCGTCAGCAGATTGAACATGTAATTGAAGCGCTTGAAAAGCTTCAGAACCACAGAATAAGCACAGAGCAGAAGACGGATGATAACTGTCAGTCATTTGTGGCTGAAACCGGAGATATCTGTGAACTGCAGACTGCCCAGATGAGACACGCAGCGGATCAGATGACCAAAGCCACCAATGCGATTCTTGAAAGCCTGCAGGATATAGGTTCAAAACAGGCTCAGATAAGCTTTGAACTTCAACAGGCTCTAATGGGTAATTCCGGCTCAACTGAAACTTCACTGCTGGATACTATGGAAAAAGAGATGTATCAGGTCACCCAGATCATTCAGAGATGCGGCAAAGCAGACCAGCAATTGGCATCCGCCATGCAAAAGGTGACCGGAACCATGTCTGAGATAGGCGGATTTGTGAGTGACATAGAGGCGGTAGGCTCAGAGATAGATCTTATTGCGCTAAACGCTCAGATAAAGGCTGCTCACACCGGCACCCAAGGCGCTGCGCTGGGAGTACTGGCCGAGGCTATAAAACGTCTTTCCCTAGATGCTGTAACCCAGACTGAAGCAGTTTCAACAACCCTGAAGTCCATTAATGCTATTACGGCAAATATGACAGATCAGCAGTTTTTAACATCAGGTGAAGGAGAGCACAATCAGGTCGAAGAGATGGAAGAGGAGACCCAGCGGATCATAAACGCTTTATCAGCTATTAACAGTTCTCTCTTACAGCAGCTTTCTACTCTTGCAAACTCGGCTGAGTCCCTGTCTGACGACATCAACAAGATCACATCAGGGATTCATGTACACGAAGAGATACAAAAACTGACTTCAAAAACGGTGGATTTTCTTGAAGAGATCTACACTGAGGCTCGCAGTCTGGTACCGGCATCAAACGAATTCCGTAATAATCTTAAGGATATGGAACATCGTTACACAATGGAAAGTGAACGTATAATACACGAAATGATGGCAGCCCGTCACGGGCTTAAACTATCACTGCAAAAACGACAGGAAAACAGTGGAACTGTATCCGAATTCGGAGACAATGTAGATCTGTTTTAAAAGCAGAAGACAGGGGTTTTTATGTCTGAACTCAATATTTCGAATACCGTAGCGGGCAATGGTACATCGCTCAAGATAACAATAGCAGGCAAACTTACAATTGAAAATGCTGCCGAACTGCAAACAAATCTTCTAGGAAATTGCAACAAGATGGAAAACATCCAACTTGATATCTCAGCGGTTGACGAAATTGATCTGGCAGGAATGCAGCTGATCTGCTCGGCATGCCGAACCAACCTTGATGCAAAAAGACAATTCAATTTTACAGGCTGCATATCTGAGGCAGTTAAATCAGCAATATCTGCCGTAGGGCTTCAAAGGCAAATAACCTGTAAACATAACGCAGATTTACCATGTCTCTGGTGTGGAGGGATAAACTAAAATGGCAAAATTGATTATGACTGCCGATGACTCGGCAAGCGTAAGGCAGATGGTCAGCTTTACCCTTAAGCAAAATGGATATGATGTAGTAGAAGCTGTAGATGGCAAGGATGCTCTTACAAAGCTTGGCAGCCAAAAGGTGGATATGCTCATTACCGACCTTAACATGCCAAACCTTGATGGTATTGGCCTTATTAAGGGTGTAAGAGCAAGCACCATCAATAAATTTATCCCAATAGTAATGCTTACAACAGAATCCCAGGATTCACGAAAGGCAGAAGGAAAGTCAGCAGGAGCTACCGGCTGGATAGTAAAACCTTTTAAACCTGAGCAGCTGATTGCTGTTGTAAAAAAAGTCCTAGGTTAGGGTCAAGGGTCAAGGGTCAGGAAAAATCAAAAGCTTTTCACCCTTGCCCCCTGCCCCTTGCCCCTCGGAGTTAATATGTCCACACCACAAGAACAGATGATTGCAACATACCGTGAAGAGGCTACAGAACTGTTGTCAGAACTGGAGACCTCTCTCCTTGAGCTGGAAGAAAATCCACAGGATAATGACCTGATAAACCGTGTATTCCGAGCCATGCACACCATAAAAGGGTCGGGCGCAATGTTCGGTTTTGACGACATAGCCCATTTTACGCATGAGGTAGAGACGGTATTTGATCAGGTGCGTAACGGCAAGATGCAGGTTACACGATGCCTTCTTGACCTTACACTACAGGCAAGAGACCAGATAACCTCAATGCTTGAGGCATCTGCCGGCGGACCTCCTGCAGATGAAGCAAACGGACAGCGTATAATTTCAGGTCTACAGGAGTTACAGCCTCAGGTTGCACCAATAAAAACAATCCCGACGGAAATATCAACAGCAGACAAACGAAATGAAGTTGACAAGAGATCCTACAGGATCCGCTTCAAGCCAATTCCCGAAATCATGATGGGGGGTACCAATCCAGTAAGCCTCTTAAACGAACTGAGAGAGCTTGGTTCCTGCGAGGTGGTGGCGCACCTTGATGCTGTACCTGCACTTGAACTGCTTGTACCTGAACACTGCTTTTTCTACTGGGATATCGTGCTCTCCACAACAAGAGGAATTGAAGCAATCAAGGATGTATTCATCTTTGTTGAAGATGACTGCGAACTAAACATCAGCCTCATTGACGATGGAAGTGCTCCGGATGACAATCTGGATTATAAAAAACTTGGGGATATCCTTGTAGAACGTGGAGATCTCTCGCCTGTTGAGATGCATAAGATCGTATCAATGCAAAAACGATTTGGAGAGATCCTTGTTGAACAGGGTATAGTCCCTGCCTCAAAGGTTCAGTCAGCCTTGGCAGAACAGCAGCAGATCAGACAGATCCGACAGGAAAGAACCACAACTCCGGCAGCCGAAGCAGCCCTTTCCATAAGGGTTCCGGCTGAGCGACTTGACCATCTGGTAAACCTTGTAGGCGAATTAGTAACTGTACAGGCTCATCTAACACAGATAGCCGGCAACAGAAATGATAACGAGATAATAGCTGTAGCAGAAGAGGTTGAACGACTTATCTCTGAACTGCGTGACACCACCCTTAACATGCGAATGCTGCCTATCGGCTCCACATTCAGTAAATTCAAGCGCCTTGTGCGAGACCTCTCTGCAGAACTTGGCAAAGAGATTGACCTTGAAACCAGCGGTGCCGAAACAGAGCTGGATAAAACTGTTATTGAAAAGCTTAACGATCCTCTGGTTCACCTGATCCGGAATAGTATAGATCATGGCATAGAGATGCCGGATATACGCAAGGCGGCTGGCAAACCTTCAAAAGGTATTGTACACCTGGGAGCAGAACACTCCGGTGACAGTGTGCTTGTAACCATCAGGGATGATGGTGCAGGTCTTGACAAGGAAAGAATAAGAGCCAAGGCAATCGAACGTGGATTGATTACAAACAATACGGAACTTGGTGACAAGGAAACATTCAATCTGATCTTTTCCCCTGGTTTTTCTACCGCACAGAAGGTTACAAGTGTTTCAGGACGTGGTGTAGGAATGGATGTTGTTAAAAAAGCCATTGAAGCGCTTCGGGGAACAATCGATATTTCCAGCGAACAGGGTACAGGTTCTGTTATCACACTTAAGATACCTCTAACTCTGGCAATTATCGAAACACTGCTTGTAAGGATAGATCATAACTTCTTTGTGCTTCCACTAAGTATGGTCGAAGAATGTATCGAGCTTACCCGAGCAGATATTCAGGCTGCCCACGGTCGTCATCTGGCACATGTAAGAGGTGAGCTTACCCCCTATATCAATCTCCGTGACGAATTTGAGATTACAGCCAATCAGCCTGATATAGAACAAGTCGTTATCCTTGCCGTAGGAGGCAAGAGAATCGGTTTTGTAGTTGATGATGTGGTAGGCGAGCATCAGACTGTCATCAAAACTCTTGGACGTCTGTACCGTGATGTAAGGGGGATATCCGGAGCAACCATTCTTGGAGACGGCACCGTGGCGCTTATTCTGGATCCTGGTCTTTTGGTACAGTCTGTAGCCTTGACTGAACAGGAACAGTTTGGATAAACATAAGCAACTTCAGATTGAGTTCAAGTTTTACCAATAAACTCCAACCTTAACCCTAAACTGGACTAATATGGCCTTTACCTTCTTCTTTCGAGACCTGCCTGTTCTTGAATACGCTGTTGAACATACATTAAAACTTGCCCTTGGACGCCTTCGGATAAAAGTCTGGGATGCGGGCTGTGCTTTGGGGCAGGAACCATACACACTGGCAATACTTTTTGCCGAACGTATGGGAGATATGGGTTTTAACACCCTGTATCTGGATGCCACAGATTACGACAGCGAAAACAACTTCGGCGATATTGTTACCGCAGGAGAGTATAAGACCGAAGAGTTACAGAGGATCCCAGCGGATATCTTTGCAAAGTATTTTGAAGAAGTTCCAGAAAAGCCCGGATACCACAGGGTAATCAGCAGGGTAAGAAGCAGGGTTTTCTTCAAATACAACGACCTCCTGCAACTACAACCAGTTGGTTCTGATTACAGCCTGATAGTGTGCAAAAATGTACTTCTTCACTTTTCTTACGAACAACGGATTAAAGTCCTCAAGATGTATCACCATGCCCTGGCTCCTGGCGGTTACTTTGCAACGGAAAACACACAAAAGATCCCTATTGAAATCAGCCATTTATTTGAACAGGTAGCTCCTGACGCCCAGCTTTTCAGAAAAATCGGCTGACACCTTAAAAAATATATCCCACCCCAGCTTGCACTCCTCAAAAGCTTTGATATAGTCCTAATGAGGAACCTAATGCGAGTCATTCAGTTACAAAGAAACCCGAACAACTACAGCTGCCGTTCGTATCTTCTCTTGGGAGACTTCAATCAGATAGATGCAGTCAACACCCTGATTGATCCTGGAACTGACGGTTACATAATGGTTGAAATTGATCAGATTTATACAGGATGCGGCAAGGTACCGGTTGAACAGGTTCTTTTAACCCACAATCATTTTGACCATGCGGCCTCTGCTGATCTGTTTCGCCGTAAATACGGCGCAAAGGTCTACGGATGGGCACCCGGCTCGGGAGTTGACGCAATCTTGAAGGATGGACAGGTTTTAAAGGCTGGTGACGATTACCTGGATGTTCTTCACACCCCCGGACACTCATCAGATTCGGTTTCATTTTACTGTCAAGCACAAAAACTGCTCTTTTCAGGAGACACACAGCTCAGAATCCGCACAAGCGGCGGCAGGTACACCAGAGATTATGTAGATACCCTGATTAAACTGTCGCAGAGAAATATAGAACTGGTCTATCCCGGACATGATGACCCTTATGACAGTGATGTCAGATCAATAATCCTCAATAC
>DCVL01000025.1 GCA_002328035.1 Geobacter sp. UBA2189 | reverse complement strand
AAAACTGCGAACGGCGTAGCGAGAAGTCAATCTACAGAGAGCTTTCTTAGAAAACTGGGAGATGTCCCGCATTTATTCCCGATGGAGAGTTTCTGGGGCAGCCTGAAAAACGAACTGGTAAATCACCAACGTTACACGATCCGTGATGAAGCTAAGGCTTCTATCCAGGAATACATAGAAATCTTCTACAACCGTCAGAGACGACATTCTCGTCTTGGCTATATTTCACCAGCAGCGTTTGAAGCAAATTACTACAAAATGAAAGAAGCTGCTTGAAAGATGAGTGTCCACTATTGACAGGACAGGTCACTCTCTCAGAAAAAACCATATCGAACGGTTAAATACATAGACTTTTGCAAAGGAGAATAGACATGGCATTTGTAAACGAACAGATAAGTGAGATGGATCAAAAACGTATCAATTACAGAGCACTAAAAGACCCACAAACTGGAACCGGCATTGCAGACTTGCCTAGATGGACTTTAGATCGTGAGAATGATGTTTTTTTGCTAGGCCTTGGTGGAGGGATGTCACGTGAGGATTACCATGTGCCATTCTACTTTCTATTTAGCTGGAAAGGCGTATGGATGCGCGTTGATGCTTATAGGCGAGAGGTCTTATCAGATGGTAACAGGATATTGATTTGGGAAATTCTCAAAATCTACCTGCCAGACACATTGCTTGCTTCGCATGAGCATGTCGCAAAATTATTGACTGAAGCACTGGATGCACACGGGAGTAATTCTTACGATACCAGTAGGGCAATGTTTAAAGAAGTACAAGTTGATTTCGCGCAATTGCAGGTTGCTAAATTTGATCTAACAAACGTTATGATTGGAGGCAATGAAAAATGACCTACGAGCAAATGATCATTGATATTCAATCTAACACATACACACTCGAACAATTGCGTGGAATTGTAGCCCAGGCTTCGATTAATGCCTCTAATGCTGCACCCGATGCAGTAACTCTACTTTACAGCGGCAAGCTATCAGAGAATCTGCATACTGGCACAGTCGCTGAAACAATTAGTAATGCGAGTATTTCAAATGGTAATAAACAGGTTATTACCATAATTGACACTGACGCAGGCAAGCTACTGAAATCACGCGCTTTTGAAGATGCTGTTGAACGAGCTATTCAAGGAAATCCTGATGCTACTAATCTTAAGAATCAATTCTTCAACGGTGTAACCGACGCCAACGGCACACGTACCCAACCCGGCCTCTGGGACGACGTTTCCCAACGCCTCGCGCAAAACGCCACCGGTGATGTCCGCACAATAGTTGCGCCAGACGCAGCATCAAACAGTGTGTTTTCACAAACTGAACTCAAAGCCCTGCTTGATACCACAGCCTCACCAAACGTCACACACATCAACGGCATCCCGCGCGAAGACCTGATACGGCTCAGAAGTGATCTGCTGGCAACCGGTACGACACCAACCTTGGCGGATATTGAAACAGCCGACCGGATATTGCTTGATTACGTAAAATACAACTCAGCCGAGCAGGTGGCAGGGCTTGAATTTTCGCTGGCAAATGACGGCAAAACGATTGTTGCTGTTGGCACCAAAGAGTACTTTAACCGTATTGGTTTGCCTGGCGCCGGCGTGGATTTGCCAGCTGGAAACACAAGCGTATCAGCCACAAGCTTGATGACGGTGCCGCAGACATCGGAACAGATCAGTAATGCAAGATTGGCAAATGACCATTTAAAGCTCTATGCCCAGGAGCACTACAACCTGGCTCAAGCCGCCGGCGACACCACCAGGATGGCTGCTGCTACCAAATATCTGAACAAACTGGGCATAGCCGGAGATATACTTTCCCTGGCTATTGTCGCGAGTACAGCAAACGCCGCCTATGAAGATGGTGATGTAACAGGGGCACAACACATCCTGCAGGACTGGGCAGCTGAATACGTAGGAGGTCTGGCAGGAGGGCTGCTGGCTGCAGAGCTTGCGGGGTCAGCTTTAGCCCCATTGTGCCTTGCCGGTCCTGCCGGTGCGTTCATTGCCGGTGTATTTACCTTAACTGCCGGTTTACTTGGAGGACTTATCGGCGGTGAAGCAGTGTCCGGACTTCTCAACAAAGCCCGTTCCCTCTTCTCCTCCTCCCAGACCGCCATCCAGCCCCGCCGCGACCCGCTGACCCTCGACCTTGACGGCGACGGCCTGGAAACCGTCGGCAGCAACACTGCCAATCCGATTCTCTTTGATCACGACGGCGATGGTGTAAAAACCGCTACCGGCTGGATCAAGGCCGACGACGCTTTTCTTGCGCTCGACCGCAACGGCAATGGAACCATCGACAATGGCCGCGAACTGTTCGGCGACTCGACACCCCTGGCAGGCGGCGGGACAGCGGCAGACGGCTTTGCCGCCCTGGCGCAGGAAGACACCAACAATGACGGTCTGGTCAACGCCAGCGACGCCCGCTTTACCAACCTGCGCGTATGGCGCGACCTCAACCAGGACGGCATATCGCAAAGCAACGAATTGCAGACACTTGCTGGGGCAGGAATATCCGCCATCCGCGTTGCCAAGACCGAGCACAGCCAACTACTATCCAACGGCAACCAGCTTGCAGACTTGGGCGCATTCATCCGCACCGACGGCTCAACCGGCGGCCTGGGTGAAGGGGCTGAACAAATATGGAAGCTGGCAGCTTAACGTAAGGTTTATTGGGATTTGCGCACAAATACGACCAAAAATACAACATTCCACAGGAGAACAGACATGGCATTTACCGTACAAATCATCCCGGAATCCGTAAGACCGCAGCTGACCTATGTGAAAGTAACATTTTTCTCTCAAACGAAATGGGCCATTGACAAGGAACGTGATGCATTCATGGTGCTTACGAACTCATACGGTGGCGGTTATGAAGGAACACAGGTAACCGATTATTACACGCTAAACTGGCGTGGTGAATTAATCGAGATCATTGCAGATCTCTTGGAAAAAACTTTTTCTGAAGAGGGGGCCACAGCCAACTGGCGCGTCCACTGGCTCAAGATTCCGGCAAATCTTCAGGAACGCCGTGACGAGGTCATGCAACTGGTACGCGATGCGTTCAGGGCCGTTGGTACTTGCTTTAATGGCGAAAGATTTGTCTCCGTGAACGTCAACTTCGACCTCAAGACTGAGCATTAGAAAGGAGATGACCATGACCACACAAGAAATCATCGACTTTCTCACAGTAAACGCCAGCAACGAAACCCTGACTTCTGAGCAGTTTAATGCGCTGACTACAGAACTCAGATCAAAACTCGAACTTTTATCCGTCGATGTGGCGGGCACAGCCCCGGATGCCGTCACCATACTCTATAGTGGAAGTATGGGGGCAAATAGTACCGATATACATACCGACGCTGTCACTGAAGCCATACGACAGACAGACCCTGCTTATTTTCGCACCATTGACAAGACTGAACTTGGCGACCTACTGGCTTCTCGACCTTTTACCGATGCACTCGAAAGCGCTCTAGGGCCAGAGAGCGAAATACAAAAACAGCGTATAGATGCCCTTATCAACGGCAGCCGAGATGTCAACGGCATTCAGCAGGCAGACTCTCTTTGGGACGATGCATCCAGGCGTTTTACTGCGGCAGCAAAGGGAGATATCGTCACCATCACACCGAATGCGTCGGTTGACCGGGTATTTGGACGTACAGAACTGGCTGCTGCCCTCAACAGTGAAGCGCCAACCATCAACGGCATCCCGCGCGAAGACCTGATACGACTCAGAAGTGATCTGCTGGCAACCGGTACAACACCAACCTTGGCGGATATTGAAACAGCCGACCGGATACTGCTTGATTACGTAAAATACAACTCTGCCGAGCAGGTGGCAGGGCTTGAATTTTCGCTGGCAAATGACGGCAAGACGATTGTTGCTGTTGGCACCAAAGAGTACTTTAACCGTATTGGTTTGCCTGGCGCCGGCGTGGATTTACCGGCCGGAAACACAAGCGTATCAGCCACAAGCTTGATGACGGTAATAGCAGCACTACCTGATCTGCAAGGAGCCGGTGTCCTCTACTCCCTGCACCAGGCCATGCTGCGGGATATCAGCGATACCCTCAAAAATCTGGTGAAGCAATTTGCAGCTGCTGATGGATATGATGATTTTTGCAAAACCACTACAACCTTTTAAATATTCAATCACAGGAGAATAGACATGGCATTTGTAGGCGAAAGAATATCTGAGGCCGACAAAGATAAGGTCAACATGGAAAATCTTTGGGCAATGATCCCACACGCACAGCACCCCTCTTTTTGGTCGGTGGATCGGGTGCGTGCTATTTATCTATTTGATACAGGTGCGCAAGGAGGGCCGGAAGTTCCAGAGCTTTATTGCCTGGATATTAGAGGAGAACTTGTTCTATTTCATGCAAGCCTCACAGGCACCGGAAACTGGACGGTTGGTGTTGAACTTTTCTGGAAAGTCTTTGATTTACGTATTCCATCATCGATTCAAATGTCACTGGAAGAGATTGAGCAACTGATCAGGGAGGGTCTGGACGCATATGGGCAACTAGGTGACCGGAGCCATGCCAAATCTGTCAACATCTGTTTCGATAAGGGAGGCAGGTAATGGCATACACATTGGCTGACGCGCTTGGTAAGCTTGGTACACCTGAGTATTCAACAAAGCAGCTGGTTAAACTTAAACTGTCAGCCTTTACCTTCCAGAAGTACGAGATGGTAGATGGAACCGTGGATCAAGTCAGTGCAGATGCCAGTGAAAACAAGGGACAGCCCAAGATGGGAGAACAGGGGATTGTGCCGACCAGCAAGACCAGTACACAGCTGCACTACCGGACGCTGATAAACCTGTCTAATCAGCAACTGATGACGGATGGCAAGAAACACAAACTGACACCCGGAATGCAGGTGACTGCGGAGATCAAGCTGGGGACACGGTCGGTACTGGAGTACTTCTTTTCACCGGTGAGTAAGGCGTTTCAGGAGGCAGGGCGGGAACGGTGAAAACAAACTCTATCTGAAATATGCAACAACAGAAATGACACGCGACAATGTTATTTCTGTGTATTGGGACGCTTCATGACTGCTACTTTGCGCTTGGTTACACGAATGTTGGGGTTACCCCTAGTACTAACTTCTGTATAAACTACGTCTGTCAACTGGAATCAGATCCGCTCATGGTGGACATGAAAGCTAAGATTAGCCCCTGTAACCGTACTGCGTCCGGTATAAAGAAATACCACCAACCAGACACCCTGGAGAAAAAGTAAGACACCTGGCTGCCAGATCAGATTAAGGGCTTCACCAATTTGCGGTATTACATCAGAGGCGGTTTGTTCCATAAATAGCGACATGACTACAGCATACAACATCCCTGTTGATCCCATAATCTGGTAGGCCGAGATCTTTCCTGAACCGCGATAATCTGCTCGGAGAGTCTCAGAAAATATGCGCCATGTCTGGGTAGTTATGATTGCAGTCAAAAATGCAGCGGATTGATGGGATGACAGGAAAAGAGCTGTAGCTATCAGACCAGATGTCGTATAGAGTATGGCAGTCATGGCCTGTACAGGAATGACAGGAATAGCTTCAAGGGCGTCGGCATATACAATCTTCTTCGTCTTTCCGTAAAAGGTAAAACCGGAACCGCTGAAAAATCTTATAATCGCAGATTTTTCATCATTCAGCGGTTTTCCATAGCAGCAACCAAAGCTGATACAGGCCAGGCGTCCCAAACCCTCGCCAAAAGTGTAAGAGATTGCAATGGCCGCCCACGCTGCAATAACAGGTATTTGAAAACCAAGCGCGGAACCCGCAAAACGGTTTAACATCATAATTACCAGGGGCGTTATGATGATACCAACAAAAACCGCTCCTCCTACAGTAAAGGTGTGAGACTTTTTTTCGACGATATATGCCACTATCTTTGCTGCAGGCAAACAACAAGACAGTATGCCAAGGGCGAGGAGCACTATTGCCAATGTAGGTATCCCCAAAGAACCCAGCAATATCAAGAGCACTGCAACAGCCATTAAATGGGCATTAGCGTTTAGAAGACCGTACCAGGTATAATTTATCCCCTGCCAGCTCCCGTTACTGTTTTTTAGCTTTGGCACAGTAGCAAGCATCTGCCACCGCTCACCTGGAAGTACACGGAAGCCCCACCAAAGATATAGAGCCAGTATTACAGCTGTAATAGTCAGAAACATTATGTTTGCCACGATCTGTTCCTTTCGTCAGGTAGCGGTTGCCAGAAGAGATCTTACCTTGATATCCGTCTCCACCAGCGGCTGTCCAAATCCCAGGCTGAAACGACTCTGCACATCCCTGCGCTGCTGGTTCTGTATCAGATCTGGACAGAACTGCACACGTCCCTGCTGGAACAACAGAATATCAGTGCTACTCCCAGGCCGATAAAGGCTTTTGGGCTGGCCTTGAAGTAAATTCATGCCTTTGCTTACAGGCTGCGGAGAGTCATAGCCAGCGCTGCTGTAGGCCTGTACAATATCGCCTATCATAAGTGCAACCACCTCAATCATCGCAACCAATCCCACCTGGCTTCCACCTTTAACGTCAGTGTCAATTATGGTAACAACCCGCTTGTTTTTTGAATATGGCGTTACAACACTTATCACGGCAGATGGATTACAGCTGTGATAGCTGCCATCAATCTGATAATGATCTATTACCTCTCCAGCAACAGGTGTGTGGTTGTAGTGATATTTGTCAGGCGTCAGGCGAAAGATAGCAAAGTCACCTTCATTGAAGGCTGTAAGCCAGACTTTATTTGCGGATCCGAGAAGTTCTTCCATTACAAAGAACTTGTTTTTGATCAGAAAGAGAGACTGTTGCTGCAATGAACCAATAAGCACCCTTGCATCAGCAGGGGAAAGAACCGCTTTTGGCACTTGAGGGATCGGACGACACTCATTATAGCGAATCTTACGCTCAAATACCTTCCGTGGGGTATTAAGTGATTCCGGCGGTTCAAGATACTCATCGGGGTTTATACCGCAACGGGCTGCAAAAGAGGCGCTGTTTGACAGTGGCAGATCAAAATTAACTGCACTCAGCAACGATGAAGACCAACTGCTAGTCAATAGATTGAACAATGATGTACTATTTTCCCTGACTTTATCGTACAAGAGCCTGATCAGATGGTCACCCATCATCCGTTCAGTAATTACTGATCCACTATAGCGCTCTACATACTGATGCAGCACGGCATATCTTCCTTTTCCAGACGTAGCGGCTCGCTCACCGGCTGCGCATCGGAATAGACTGTGATCAAAAGAAGGTTGATAATCCTTTGTAGAGTGGATATGGACGCTTTTCCCTGCAATACATCCTCTTTTCTATTTTTGAGAAAGCTGGCAGCATCCTCTCCCTGAAGTGATAGCCTGAGAGCTTTACGGACTGATTCTTCCAGGTTTGACTCTTCTTGATCCATTATTCGACACCGAGCCTGCAACAGATCAAATGCCTCTTCGGTATGTTTATGTCTCAGACTTGTACGGTAATATTGCTCGGCTCCGGTGTTAAATGTACGGGCATCTGTAGCAAGTGGAGCCCGGCTCCCCAGCGTGTCCAGAATTCCCTTGGTCAACTGTCCAGAGGCAGCATAAAGTTCCGGTTGTTGCAGACGTTCCTTAAGTTCATCAAGGGTTTCTTTCAGACCCATCTGTTCAACCAGAGCACTGCCATCTTGTCGTAGCATTTCCAGGAGAGCCAGCCTGTATTCCGAAACCAGAACCCTCAAATAGCCTGGATATCTCTTACTGGGACGGACTCCCCGAGTTCGGCGTATAATCCCTGCGAGAAAGTGGTTAGAGGTATCCTTACGAACAAAGAAGGTGGGAAGGCCAATGGCTGAAGCGAAGAACACCTGCCTTCGCTCACTTTCGATGCTTGAACCATCCGGTATTACAGAGTGGTCTATCCCCCTGGCCATATATTGATAGGCCAAAGCTGTGATCAGCACCTGCAGGTCAGCTGCCTGAGACATGTCTTTTACGAAGCTGTAAAACAGACTGTAGTGACGCCCTTCAAAACCTGAAAAACCCATTTTACTAAATTCACGTTGCTTATAGAGCAGATAGAGTGACATCTGCTCATCAAAAACCCCCATCTGAGCCAAATCCTGCCGTAGCTGATCGCTGTTTCCAAGCTGACCGCTCAGAGCCGGACTCATATCGGTAGAAAGCAGACATACCAGATAATCGACCAATCGATAATCCGGCACAAAATCTCCTTTAAGATCAAAAACTCTACTCAGAAAACGGTCAATTACAGGAGGGCCAAAGGGGGTGACAGGCTGACCGAAGATCGATATATCGGCCTTTTTTCGCCAACGACGCCAGAGCATACGCAGGTGGGTATAATCAAGCTCGTGGGGAAGAAACCCCAAAGCTTTTTCCGGGTGAAAATCAGCGTAGCCTAACCGGAATGGAGCAGCAGTGTAAGTACCTACAAATAGGGGCAGAAAATGTTCCGTTATCTTGATTGCAAGATCTCCCAACAGCTTCTCATCGGCAGCACCAAATCCTGAAGCTTTGTTGGCAAGGGCAGCTGTGAGACGACGACTGCCAATACTGAGGTGTGTACCATTATTGGCCAGACTGATATTGGAGAGATTGGGCAAAACAACCAGATTATTGAGTATAATACCGGCATCACGGAGTTTTGCCACACCATTGAGTTGACTGCGAGACAGAACCTGGTGGCAAAGTTGCATATACCGAAACTTTTCCTCCCCTTTATCCCAACCAGAAAGACAGGGGCTCATAAACAACTCACGGTAGAAACTATCCGGCACATGTTCATTTAATTCTTTTTGCCGTACTGGAGGATGAGGGGCACAATAAACCTGAGCCTCCTGACCATTTTCCAGCAGACCAAATGCCAGGTTGGCATACTGCACCAGTAATTGGGTTAACAGGTAGCGGATCGCCGTTTCACTGGCGATTGCAATTCCAGAACCCTGTTTCTCAGTTGAGGAGACAACGTTGAAGGAAAATGTTTCAGGTGAGGTGTTATCGTTAAGGAAATGCCCAAGCAGCCTTATGCCGGTACTGCGAATCAAATCTGGCAGGATTTGCTGCGAACCAAGCAGATCAGCCAGCGCCAGCTTTATCAGGTAACTGATAGGTAGGCGCAGCATGATCTGGCCATTATTATCCTGAAAAAAGAACTTCCCTGAATCTGCTCTTTGACCTGCTCCAGGATTTTTTTTGTCGGTCATCAAGTCATTTTTAAAGGTCTGCCTGGCAAAAGACGAAAGCTTCCGATATGGAAAACGAACCCAACTGTTTTCCCAGACTTTAGAACTATTATTGGCAAGAAAGCTCTCAAGATCGGTTACTGCCTTACGAGGGGTCTCTCCCGAAGCAGCCCGTCTCTGAACAGTCGCAAAATAGCCGGACTGCTCTATAACCTGCGGCAAATCAACATGGCAACGGTCGCCAACTACTACTGCCTGTAGTTCATTTTCAGAGCCAGCAGTGATATCACCTATTGAAAACGGTATTGTCTCAACTATTTTTTCCTGACTATCAAGGGAGACGCCAGCTCTCATTAATGCCCGGAATACCATGGCACTGTCCTGCTTATATTCTTCTTGAGGCGGGCTATGCCTGCTCAGAAAGATGTCGGGCATCAATACCTCACTATCGTACGTCAACTGGATTGATTTTGACCGTTCTATCAGAAGATTATGACAATTGTGCGTGATATTGGTAACAATCTGGTAACTTTTGGGGGAATTATGCAGCATTTTGGCTTTATCGGTTAATAGCTTGATATCAGGTTCTTAAGCAAAGGTTTTGCCATTACACTCTACACCGTTTATCTGCTTAAAATTTTAACTCCAATTTCAAATCTTTTTACCTAAAAATCAGCTTTCTGTAACTCTCCTGTCATATTTCAGGAATATAGTGGCCAGCCAAGCTTGTCTTAAAGTACGGTTTTCAACAGGAATAATCTTGCTAGAATCAGAAATCCCCAAACTGAAACAAATATCTCAAAGGTCTGAAACGATAAATGGCAGTATGGCAGTAAATGCCGTTATTGAGAAATTTCAGCAGAATTCTTCATTATTAGCGCTGCCAGTTGAAAACGAAGGCCTCTTTGAAGGCCTGACAACTCGAAGAAGCCTTTTTTTTAAACATCTATCCAAGCCTTTTGCGCGGGATATCTACTACCGCAAACCTATCAGGATGCTTTTGGATATTAATCCTATGCTAATGCCATCAGATTGGGATGTACATCAAGGACTACAAGAACTGCTAAACAGGGATCCTGCTTTGGAGAATGACTGTTTTGGTATTATAGAAGACAAAAGGTGCATTGGGATAGTAGCTGTTTCAGATCTTATAATGACCATTTCACGTATGCAGGGCAAACTTCTTGAAACTCTTGAAATGCTTAGCAGTCGCATACGACACGAAGTTGAGATGGCACATCGGATACAAACTGAACTACTGCCTGATACACCGATGCAGCATGCCGGAATTTCGGTTTCTGCCGCACTGGTTAATTCGAGCGAGATCAGTGGTGACTTTTATGATTTATTCCTGTTGGGCGATAACAAGCTTGGTCTTTTGGTAGCTGATGTGACGGGGCATGGTGTACAAGCCGGATTGGTAACAACGGCTGCAAAGGCCGGTCTTCAGGTCTTGTTGGATAACGGGATAAGTAATCCTGGAGAACTGCTTTACGGCATGAATCGTGCCGTACTTGCCACAGCACGTCAGCAATTAATGATGACAGCCCTTATAGCTCTGATAGAACCTGAGACAAATAAGCTTACTATCTCATCAGCCGGCCATCCTTACCCCTGGCTGTTTGATGCATCCACAAGTGAGTGGTCTGAGATTGAGATTGACGCAGGATTTCCCCTCGGGTTTGATGAACAAGCCGTATATGGGGAAATGATAATTCAATTTAATGTTGGGGACATGTTCTTGATGTTTAGCGACGGCATCATAGAATCGGAAAACTGTTTTGCCGAGGCATTCGGCCAGAACAAGTTCAAACAAACTTTAAAGACCGGCAGGCAGTTATCACCGGAGCAGCTTAAAGATCTCTTGCTTGCCGAAGCAAGGGAGTTTGCCTGCCAGGATTCTTTTGATGATGATGTAACTCTATTAATTGCAGGACGGTAAATATTCAATGAATGCTTCAAAAAGTTCAACCTCTTTAATCTTTGCAAATAGAACCAGCTCCAGTATTTCCAGTCACGAATTTTTGTTCCCCAATGGTCGAAATACTTTTGTTAGAGATCTCACCAGCTCCTCGGATAAGTCAATATTGATAGATGAAGTCACCTCATTAATTGGCGAAGACGATGAAGAACATTCAATTTTGAGCCAAAAAGCCTCATTGATGCTGGACGAGATGCTGGAAAATGCACTCTATGCTGCTCCCCGTCTGCCCAACGGGGCACTCATGTATCCTTTGAGAAAACCTAGAGATCTTGCCTTTGGTGAGATGATTCGTCTTCGTTACTATTATGACGGAGTGCAGCTTGTTCTGGAGGTGCAGGATTCATGGGGTTCTCTTACACAGAAGGAGGTTTTGTCTTGTCTTTCTCTGAATTTACAGGAAAGCCATCCTGACCCTGAACGCACAGGGCGAGGTTTTTTCTTTATCTGGGAAATCTTGAACAACCTTTATATCCGTATTTCTCCAGGCATAGAAACTGTGGTAGGGGGAAGTTTATCATTGCAGTCCATTTAATTATAATTTTCATAAAGCCGGAAAAAGTGCCGAGCAGGGGGTTCATATATGGATCAAACATTAGCGTATATCGTAGATAAACAGGGGCTACAGGAAATATTTTACCTTTCAGGTATTATAGATATCCAGGCAGAGCCAGTTTTTAAAACTATTGAAAATAAAATTTCAGGTTCTAACGTTATTTTTGATTATGCCAAGGTAGGCCGAATCAATTCAATGGGTATTGCTCTTATTCTGAGAAGCCTGAAAAGGCTCAAAACAGAAAGAAAGATAAAAGTAAATATAAGAGGAACTAACCATATCAACACAATGCTGTTCAAAATGAGTGGCATTTTCATGCTTGCACCTGAAGCTGTCCAGGAATAATCGATGAAATATTACAATAAAATACTATTAGCCCTGTTGCCTTACCGCCATATAGACCCGGCTATAAATAAATTCAGGGTTTTGCTGAAGGAATATGAACGTGAAAACAGAGCGCACTTTGGCGAATATCTCTCCTCATTTTTGTATGACTAGGCATCCCGAGAGTAACCCCCAACAGCGTCACTCAC
>DCVL01000038.1 GCA_002328035.1 Geobacter sp. UBA2189 | reverse complement strand
CTATGGGAATTGAGAAGACCGATACCTTCCTGATGAAGCTGTCTGAGCTTTTTGTTAAAGAGGTGCCTGCGTCACTTAAAGCTGAACGTGGCCGCGCGGTTGATGCCATGACCGATGCCCAGCAGTATATTCACAATAAAAAGTTTGCCGTTTACGGAGATCCTGATTACCTGACAGGATACGTTTCTTTCCTTCTGGAGATGGGGGCAAAACCGTGGCAGATACTTTGCAGCCGTGGTTCAAAAAAATTGGAGAAGGAACTTCAGGTTCTGCTGGACAGCTCGCCTTACGGTGCTGACTGCAAAATTTATATGAACAAGGATCTATGGCATCTCCGCAGTCTAGTTATGACCGACCCTGTTGATGGAATAATCGGCGATACCCATGGCAAATTCATAGCTCGTGATGCCGGTATACCTCTGTTCCGTTTCGGCTTCCCCATATTTGACAGGGTAAACATGCATCGCAGGCCGGTTATCGGATATCAGGGAGTAGTAAATATGCTAAGCGAGATCTGTAACAAGTTTTTGGATATAGTTGACGAGACCTGCGAAGACAGGCTGTTTGAGATGATGCGCTAGGATAACCACGAATAGACACGAATGTATCCCTTACGTTATCCGTGTTTATTAGTGTCCATTCGTGGTTCCAAACCTACAGCTCCTCGGTCTTGAATTCGCTATAGCCTTCATAGAAATAGCTCAGATCTATCCCCTTCATAAACAGGGCGCGGTCGTCAATCTTAGGGGTGAGGGCTTGTTTGAGTAGTGCTTTAATTTCAACGTCTTTAACGACACTGCGCTGCATGGCCGACAGGTACTCCTCTTTATCGACCAGGTTCCAGTCGATCACTTGCTTGAGCTCTCTTTTAAGGATGAGATCCAGCCATATCCGTGTAGCGCGGCCATTGCCTTCACGAAAGGGGTGAGCAATGTTCATCTCAACATATTTTTCAATGATTTCATCAAAATTGCCTTGGTGCATCGTATCAATATGCGCAAGAGAGTGTTTCAGATACATGAGTGGAGCAAATCTGAAATCGCCTTTAGCTATATTCACTTCACGTATTTGACCGGCAAAATCATAAATGTCTTCAAACAAATAGGTATGGATAAAAGCAAGCCCTGCAAATGTGCCGACCTCTGCCTTGGCAATATCGCCAGAATCAAAGAGTTGCCGGGCTTTTATTTTACTGATTTTTTCTTCGGCTTTGGCCAGATCGATCTGATTGGTAATGTTGAGTTTATTTTCTGGAATCATCTGGCATCTCCTTCAATCTCTGCTCCCTCGAACTCGGCCACGATGGTGTCAATCTCACCCCACAGCTTGTCAATCCTGGCAAGGGTGATTTTTCAGCTCTGCATTAAGCTTGGCAATACCCACCACTTCGCGGTTGTCTTTGGCAGTAAATTCCAGATGCTGCAGGCTATCAAACAGCCGCTAGAATTGCTTGTTTTATGAGCGTAGGCAACTGTTTATGTTGGCACCGGTAACGCCGCATGGCATTTTTCAGTAATAAAACCAGGAATCAGCAGGTTAGCACATTGGTCAGCTGGCATAGGGCGCGCATAATAGTAGCCCTGCATCTCATGGCACCCTCTGGCAACCAAAAACTCAACATGTTCCTGGCTCTCGACACCTTCGGCAATCACCTTCATTTGCATGTTATGGGCAAGTGAGATTATCGTCTCTACGATAGCTGCATCGTCATGGTTGGCCGGAGCCTCGTTTACAAAAGAACGATCAATCTTGAGCCGGTCAATGGGGAACAGTTTCAGGTAGCTGAGGGAAGAATAGCCGGTACCAAAATCATCCAGAGCAAGCCATACCCCCAGTTGTTTCAGCTCTTGCAATTTTTTCTTTGCTTCATCAGGACGTTGCATGATTGAGCTCTCGGTCAGCTCCAACTCAATACAATCAGGTGCCAAATCGTTTAGACGCAGAACGTCCTGCACAATTTGAACCAGACACGGCTGCTGAAACTGAACAGCCGACAGGTTAATGGCCAGCCGAGGCGTTGTTAAACCGTCTTTTTGCCACTGGCGCAGTTGTCCGCACGCAGTATGCAGAACCCATTCACCGATTGGGATGATCATTCCGTTTTCTTCTGCAATAGTTATGATCTGCAAGGGGGACAGACACGGTATACCGACCTGATTGTTCCAGCGCAGCAACGCCTCCAGTCCAATGACCTTCCCGTTACGTGCATCAAACTGGGGCTGATAGGCAAGCGATAGCAGGTTGTCAACCAAGGCATGCCGTAAGGCGGTTTCTACCTCAAGACGTTCTGCTGCCCGTTCCTGCAGCTGCGGTGCGTAATAGTGATACCGGTTACGCCCATGTCCTTTTGCCGCATACATTGCCATATCGGCATTTTTCAATAATGTGTTTGCATCCTCTGCATCATCTGGAAAAACAGAGATCCCAATACTTCCGTTTATGAATAACTCTCTATCGGCAATCCAGAACGGTTCATCCAGACAGCCCAGAATTTCTGAAGCAACGAGTGAGGCGTTCAATTCATTATGCAGGTCTGTAATTACAATTATAAATTCATCACCACCGATCCGTGAGATCGTATCAGTTTTACGAATACCGCTTTCAAGACGTTCAGCAACTGCTTGCAGCAACAAATCCCCGACAGTATGACCCAAACTGTCGTTTACCGACTTAAAATGGTCAAGACCAACACAAAAAACCGCAACTTTGCAGTGATCACGATCACAGGCAAGCATAGCCTGTTTTAAGCGATCGCTGAGAAGAACACGATTAGGAAGACCCGTCAATACGTCAAAGGATACCAGTTGCTGCACCTGGCGTTCTGCAGCACGGTGGTCAGTAACATCGCTAAACATGACTGCAAGACGTCCTTTGCCTGCTGGAGCCACAGAGATGGAGAGCATCTTCTCCAGATCCGGCAGTTCTTTTTCCTGTGAAACGGTTTGTTCGTGCTGTAACACCTGATGAAAAACCTCTGTCATCTCCTGATTAATATCACCAAACAGCTGGATTGAGCTTAATCCCACCATATTTGGAAAGTTGCTGTAAAACAGGAGTCGGCAAGCAGGGTTAACCTCAACAACTGAAGCATCATCAAGATCCTGCCCAAACTCAAGCAAAAGCACCGCTTCATTGATAGCAAGAAAGAGGGAACGATATTTACGCTCACTTTCAGCAAGCAAGTATTGGACTGCAGCAACCGCCCGTGTTGGCAGTACCCAGGCAACATAGAAGACCAGTAACGCCAATCCGGCGCTGCATATAGCAATAAGCAGGGCTTTAACAAGTACGGGGCGCAGTGTCTGGATAATTTCGATCTGAGCCACCGGAACACCGGAGTCATGTATCAGGAAGAGACCCTTGATCGTCGGCCATTGAGGATGTTCTCCATTTTCAGCAATGATCTCCCCATTAATATCCGTGATTCTGCGCAGGTTGGCATTGCCCGTAGAAGGACGGGGTTCCAGCAGATTCTCAAGTCTTATTTGCTGATATTTCCAGGTATCGGGAGATACAACTACCAAAGCAGAAATATGCTCAGCGCTAAGTTCTGCAATGGCAGTCAGTACCCCCTGCTGATAGCGGCTGGTCAACATAAAGTAGGCAATCGGAGGCAGCAACGCAGCCAGCAGCACTGCAAACACTGCCAGTTTTGTAATCAATCTCCTGAGGTGACGCCTGGCTGCCTCCATCTAACGCCTCTCTATCGGTATGCACCGCAACGTCTTAAAGAGTGAAGCGCCACTCGCAGAACCTGCAAGTGAAACAATCTCATTCACAGTTTTGTTGGCAGGATTGCGGGTTACCAGGTAATACTCTCGCACCAGCGGATAACGCCCCTGTTCGAGATTTCGGAGGCTGGGTTCAACCCCGTTAAAGGTAAGAATCTTGAGCCTTGTCTGTGCAGTGGTAAGCATGGCCAAGGCAACCATTCCAAAACCACCAGGGGTCGCCTCCAGCATCTTCACATTGTCCTGATCCGTTGCCGCCATATTCATGCCCGATCTTGTTTTTGCCTGAGATACGGCCAGATCTACCAACGGGGAGATGCTACGCAGCATCTTGGTGTCAATCTCGGCCTCAGGCCGCAGGATCACCCTGGCGCGTCCGCCATCTGGCCAGGTGTAAGCAGTGGTGCCATAAAGCTGTACAAGATCGTCAGTACGAATTGCTGATGCAGCACTGGCAGAATTTACTACAAAGGCGAGAGGTGTCCGACAGAGTAAAAGGCTCTTCAGCCCCTTTTCTTCCGGCTTGACAGGCCGAGCAGATATGGCAAGGTCAAGCGCGCCTACCTGTAATGCCTTGATGCCCCCTGAACTCCCCAGGCTAGGAATAACCGCAATCTCAATGCCAGGGTGCTGCGTAACATAGAGACTGCCAAGCTTGCGCATTAACTCAAGTCCGCTGCCAGTGCCACCAAACTTGATTTTTTCACTTGCATGAGCAGGCACACTAACAAGCAACATTAAAACAAAGATTAGGATTGGCAAGACTCCCCCCCATTTATTGTATTTAAAATTGTTTTATCTATACAGTAATCATTACATTGCTGGCAACCAGATATGAATGGGAAATTTGGAATAGCTGAGTAGCGGTAGCCCTACTCTTGACAGGAATAGCGGGTATTTTAAACATTTGAGAAACAATGTTTGTTGTTAGTTGGATCCAGATGGCGCACACCCACAGAACTGCCTGAAGGCTAGATTCCGCACAGCTTTTTTGCAACAGATTTCATAAATGTGTATTTCAGTGGCAATAGACTGAAAAAATAAGCTTGTAAATTCCCCACACTGAAACTTTATCTTGCAAAATCAGTCAATTATACTATTGGCACGTCCAGTGCAAAGTCAGATTACGGGCAGCAAAGATGCCGCCTGTTGGGAGGTGGCAATGGCACGGCCTGATTGGTACGATAATGAGAACTGTGAGAGCCACGACAAGGGTGCACCCAAGTTTTGCAAAAAATCTGAACCGGGAGAGGGAACCGAACGCTCCTGTGCATTCGACGGAGCCCGTGTAGTCTTGATGCCAGTTACTGATGTAATCCACCTGGTACATGGCCCTATCGCCTGTGCCGGCAACTCTTGGGACAACCGCGGAGCACGCTCTTCAGGCTCTCAACTCTACCGTCGCGGATTCACAACTGAAATGCTCGAAAATGACGTGATTTTTGGCGGAGAGAAGAAACTTTACAACGCAATTATCGAACTAGCAGAGAGGTATCCTGAAGCAAAAGGGATGTTCGTATATGCCACCTGCGTTACAGCTATGACAGGAGATGACATTGAAGCGGTCTGCAAGGCAGCACAGGAAAAGGTCACAATACCTCTTATAGCGGTAAATACCCCCGGTTTTATCGGTGACAAGAACATCGGTAACCGGCTGGCCGGAGAGGTCTTGTACAAGCATGTAATCGGCACAGCAGAGCCTCCGGTTCTTGGCGAATACCCGATAAACCTGATAGGCGAGTACAACATAGCCGGTGATCTCTGGAGTATGCAGCCACTCTTTGAACGGCTGGGAATTCAGATACTTTCATGTTTTAGCGGTGACGCCAGATTTGATGAGCTGCGTTACGCACACAGGGCAAAGCTTAACATCATCATCTGTTCCAAAAGCCTGACCAACCTGGCCAGGAAGATGCAAAAAGAGCATGGCATACCTTATCTGGAAGAGTCTTTTTACGGCATGACAGATATAGCCAAGGCTTTCAGGAATATAGCCATTGCCCTGGATGATGCAGTGGGTGGCCTTGAAAAGCGGACGATGCAGGAACGTGTCGAGAAACTGCTGCATGAAGAAGAGAGCAAATGCAGAGAGGTTATAGCCCCATGTCGCAAAAGACTTGAAGGTAGGAAGGCGGTACTTTTCACTGGCGGGGTAAAGACCTGGTCTATGGTAAATGCCCTTAGAGAACTGGGTATTGAGATACTTGCAGCCGGCACACAGAACTCTACCCTTGAAGACTTCTACCGGATGAAGTCTTTGATGCACAAGGATGCCAAGATTATAGAGGATACCTCAAGCGCCGGGCTGCTCGGGATAATGAAGGAAAAGATGCCTGATCTGGTGGTCGCAGGTGGAAAGACAAAGTATCTGGCTCTGAAGACCAGAACCCCTTTTCTGGATATAAACCATGGAAGGGCTTACCCTTACGCCGGATATGAAGGGATGGTAACCTTTGCAAGACAACTGGATCTTACAGTCAACAACCCAATCTGGCCGCTGCTTAACAGTCCGGCGCCCTGGGAGACAGACAGCTCTATTCTTGTAAAAGCTTCCCGTCAGCATGCTGATGACTATCTGGCTGAAGAGACATCATCCTCCCGCGTAAAGGTGCCGAAGAAGTCAGCAACAGTTAATCCGCAGAAAAACTCACCTGCATTGGGAGCAACACTGGCCTACCTCGGAATCGACCGGATGCTGGCTTTGTTACACGGCGCTCAGGGCTGTTCAACCTTTATCCGGCTGCAACTTTCAAGACATTTTAAAGAATCGATTGCGCTTAATTCTACAGCTATGAATCAGGAAAACGCGATCTTTGGAGGCTGGGAGAATCTCAAAAAGGGGATAGAGCGGGTTATTGAAAAGTTTGAGCCGGAAGTTGTCGGAATTATGACCACAGGACTGACAGAGACCATGGGTGACGATCTCCGTTCTGCCATACAGCAGTATCGCAAGGAGCATCCTGAGCATGACAACGTGCCTGTTATCTGGGCATCTACTGCCGATTACTGCGGCTCTATGCAGGAGGGGTACGCCGCTGCGGTTGAGGCTATTCTGGCAACTCTGCCGGAGGCTGGCAAGAGTATCCCCGGTCAGGTAAACCTGCTGCCAGGTTCGGATCTGACACCTGCAGATATTGAAGAACTAAAGGAAATTATCGAATCGTTCGGCCTGAATGCACTCTGCATACCGGATATCTCCTCTGCCCTTGATGGGCATATTGATCCGGAAGTATCCCCGCTTTCAACCGGTGGAATCAGGGTAGAAAGGATAAAACAGGCCGGACGCAGCACGGCCACACTCTATGTAGGGGATTCACTTGCAAGGGCAGGCAGGCAGATGGAAGAACGGCTGGGAATACCGGTTTACGGATTTACCTCACTGACAGGTATGGCCGAGACGGATAGGTTAATGGCAGTACTATCCGCAATAAGTGGTAAGCCGGTACCGGAAAAACATCGCCGCTGGAGATCACGCCTTGCTGATGCACTGGTTGACAGCCATTACCAGTTTGGAGGGAAAAAGGTTGCCCTGGCTCTTGAGTCTGATCAGTTAAAGGGTATGACCCGTTTTCTCTCAGGAATCGGTTGCGAGATCCAGGCAGCTCTTGCAGCTACTCGCACACGGGGGCTGGACAGCCTGCCAGTTGAGAATCTCTTTGTAGGGGATCTTGAAGATCTGGAGACCGCTGCTATTGGAGCAGACCTGCTGGTGGCCAACTCCAACGGAAGACAGGCTGCAGCCAGGCTCAAGATTGGCGCCCACCTCCGCACCGGCCTGCCGGTATTCGACCGGCTTGGCGCCCATCAGAAATTACGGGTTGGATATCGCGGCACAATGAACATGGTGTTTGAGCTGGCCAATCTTTTTCAGGCCAACGCAAAGGATGCGCAGAAACTGGCGCACAACTAAGACTGCAGGCTAATCTTCAGGTTGAGGTTCAATAATACTGGATTCTTCGGTTTTTATTGGCCTTGGCCTCAACCTCAACCTGCTTCCGGAGGAGGTACCATGAAAATCGCATTTACCACAACAGACGGCACCATGATTGATCAGCATTTTGGACAGTGTGAGAATTTCCAGATTTGGGATGTAGAACCGGAATATTCAGGGTTTTTAAAGACAGTGTCAGCGGAGACAACAGGAAATGATGAAGAAGACCGGATTACCGCCCGAGCCAAGATTCTCTCCGAATGTGCCATAGTCTACACCATGCAGATAGGTGGCCCGGCAGCTGCCAAACTGGTAGCCTTGAAGATTCATCCGATGAAGACCAACACCGAAGTCAGCCTGCAAGATACTGTGGCAAAACTGCAACAGGTATTGAGAGGCAATCCACCCCCTTGGCTGCGCAAGGCAATGAACAAGGGATCTAAAGTTTCTTTTGAAGGATACTGATACATTTCCAACCACCCATAGAGAGGTGCCAAATGGCTTACATCACAGGACTAACCAAAGACAAACA
>DCVL01000003.1 GCA_002328035.1 Geobacter sp. UBA2189 | reverse complement strand
GCTCAAGCGGTCATTCCGCCACGCATTAACCGCAAGGAAATGCGTTGTTACGATGCCGAATTGTACAAAGAACGAAATCTTGTTGAGCGCTTCTTTCAGAAGCTGAAACATTATCGTCGAATAGCCACTCGATATGAACGTTTGGGCCGAAACTACTTCGCAATGCTGCTTCTGGTCTCAACGGTCATATGGTTGGCATGATTGAGAACGCTACCTAGCAAAACTTGCGAGGGATTCATAAAATATCTTGACTTTTCCTACTATTGATATTAAATATCATTACCTAATATTTGATAGCCAGCCAATTCAGCTCATACTGCTTAAGCCAGCCCGATTATATATAACTCAAGGAGAAAGGTATTATGCCAATTACAAAACCCCGGGCTGAAAAGCTATGTAACATTGTCTCAGTAAGGATCAATGATAAAGAAAAGCTGCTCCTGAAAAGATACACCCGTGGCAAGGCTGACAGAGTGTCGGATATGCTTCGCTTTGTACTTGATGACTGGATGAATCAACACAATTTACGTAACGCCGCCTAAATTTGGAATCCTTCTTAAAAATCCATATAGCCAGCCAACGAACGCCCTTCCGGTAATCCCAGCACGCCAATTATTATCCAGTGTACGTTTTTTATTATTGTACAGGAGCATTAAAATGGCACTACTACACGTTGATGAGCTGTATGCAGGTGAATCTGCAGAGGTTATTGCAATAAACAGCGATTGTTCAGACACAAAACGCCTCAAAAACATGGGGCTACGTGAGGGGCGAATAGTTGACTTGCTTCACGTTGATCCATTTGGCAGCAGAAAAATAGTAGTGGGTATGGATGGAACCAGACTTGCCTTTCCGCTATTACTTGCAGCACACATCGTTGTACGGCCAATCAGGAGCTATTTTGAAACCCTGAGGGATATAGCCAACTATGATAATCTTACCGGTTGCCTGAACCGTCACGCAGCACACTCAATCATAAAATCTGAAGTCAGCAAATATGCCGGACAGGAGTTGCCCCTGGCACTCCTGATAGCCGATATTGACCATTTCAAACAGGTTAATGACATGTTTGGTCACAATGCAGGTGATCAGGTGCTGGCAAAATTTGCCAAAGTTGTGGGCAGCGCTCTACGCAGATGCGATATGCTTTGCCGTTGGGGTGGTGAAGAATTCCTGATATTGCTGAGAGGCACAGTTAAGGAAGAAGCTGTGCAGATAGCTGACCGAATAAGAAGGAGGGTAGAAAGTATTACCTTTCCTCCTTATCAATCTTGTGGACTCCTGACTGTCAGCATCGGCAGCGCGGCCTTTCCCCCTGAAAAAGATATGGAACAACTGATCTCTGACGCTGACATGGCATTATACAGGGCAAAACAGGAAGGCAGAAACAGAGTAGCAACAACCTGTTGAACTTTTATGAAGATGGCTGCATAGCCACAACCAGAAGAAAGGATGGTGTTATATGAAAAATGTTGCAGTTGTTTACTGGAGCGGCACCGGAAATACCGAGGCGATGGCTGAAGCCATTGCTGAAGGAGCAAAGGGCGCTGGCGCAGATGTCGTAACAACCACCGTTGGCAATGCGGATGTCGCCATGGTTAAATCAGCCGACATCATTATTCTCGGATGCCCCTCCATGGGAGCGGAAGTTTTGGAAGAAACAGAAATGGAGCCTTTTGTTGCTTCACTGGATGCAACCGACGTAGCTGGCAAGCCGATGGGTCTGTTCGGATCTTACGATTGGGGTGACGGTCACTGGATGCAAGAATGGGTTGAAAGAATGAAGGAACTGGGAGCCGTTGTAGATGGCGAAGGTTTGATTACCAGGCTTGCACCGGATGATGCCGCACTGGCTGCCTGCAGGGAACTGGGTGCCAGACTGGTTACCTGAACGGAGAGCGCTACAAACAATATAACTGAAGAAAAAGCAAGGGAATCCTGTAGTCAAAGGTGTACCTTGCTTCTTCAGTTTGCCCAATTAGTTGCCAATGCTGCCAATACCCCTTTAATACCGCATCAATAATATTCTTCAGCAGAAGGAAGAAAACCAGATTCAGAGCTTTGAAATGCGCAACAACAGCTCTCTGATAATATCCCTGCACTCTCCTGTATCAACCTTATCGCTCCCCAGCATCTCTTCCAAAGCCTCCAGTTCAACCTTTACCAGGGCAAACCTTAAGCGTTCGGCATGTACCACTTGAATCATATTGGTAAGATCATCAGCCAACGGCTTGAAGGCATCCCTTTTTCTAAAGACCACAGGCATGACAGGTAATCTGCCGTCGGCCACCTCTTTAAGAACCTGACGGCTCTTGTAGATAGGGCCTGCAATGGTATGGGAATACCGGATTGTCCAGAAAACGGTACCAATAATCAGCACAGTAACAATGCTGCCAAACTGCAACAGAAAAGTCTGATCCAGACTGTGGGTCAGTCGCCGGTTAAGCACCACCAGAAAAATCCATGCCACTACCCCTGCAGATGTTGTAAAGCCAAGCAGTTGCAAGAGCAGCATATTAGCGGTATAGCCAAGTTGAAACGGTTTGTTGATTAAGTACTTTCTACGCAACGGCTTCATGCGCGATTCCTCCTTGCCAAACGGGCTATGGCCCTGTGTACTTCAAATCGTCCTGAGTTTCAAACAGGGTATCAGGCCCTGCACTTACCAACAGATACCCCTTACAATCATGGCTTGCCTGATACAATAGCGGAGTCCCCCAGTGGTCCAGCCCGATTTTTCCTGTTGGGTTTTCCTTGAAAGTCGTCTCCATCCAGGGAATAAAAGCATCGGTTTTGGGATAACGCCCCTTTTTCATATACTCGTAGTCCAGCATTGTACTTATACTGCGCAGATCTGCAGCTGTTGCAAGGCTTTGAGAGGTAGACACCGCGTTGTTAAAGAATTTTTCTATCTCGTCAGCATTGCCAGCTATGGCTCCGATTGAAATTCCGGCAACCAGCAGACGTCTTATAATATCAAGCACTCCACGCCTCCTTGGTCAGTGCTGTCAGGCAGACCCGACCAACGACCCGCTATTGGCTTTTTTACGAATAACAAACACCCCCAGTACCGCAGCGGCAAGGGCAAAGCCCCCCATTAATAATTCCTGCAAGCTTCCACCACCGGCCTGGCTCCCCTTGCTAACAAAGGTGAACATTGCCACCGGCTCACCGCCTTTCGGTGTGTAGCTCCAAACACCGTCAGTCCCCTGGGCAATCTCCATCTTTTCTGGAAAACTGCGATTATCTTTCTTGTCAAACACCTCAAAATCAACTACTGCCTTACGGCCTTCCTGTTTCACCGAGACAAAGTCCTTCACAATAAACCTGAAATTTTTGTCGTTATACAGCTCACGCATCACAAATGACTCAACAAAAAAGGCTACATCATTTACCGTCAAGGCATCCTTTTTCAGCGGCGCCTTCATCAGCCCCTTGGTGCTATGGGCAGCAACAACACCGCAAATAAAGAGCGACAAAATCCCTGTGACGACCAGCAAGAGAAACATACGCATAGCTCAACCCCTATCAGTGGTGCCAGATTTATCAGGTTGGGGTTTGACCACCGGCTCCGGTTTTTTCTCTTGCAGTTTTTTAACTGCCGACTGATCAATCTTCAGATCGAACTCCTTTTTCAGCTTCTCGTAGGTCTCTTTCCAGGCATCCTTATATTTGGAATACAACAGGTCATTACGGATAAATGGCGCCTTGTCCTCATAGCTGTACTGGTGCGGCTCCGGCTTTTCAAGCAGTTGAAACAGATAGAAATGCTTGTTGGCCGTCTTAATATCAGAGACCTGATTGATCGCCATCTTCGGCAGGTCTTCATGCAGACCCGGGGGCAACTGGATCAACTGGCGCAGGCCAATATAGCCGCCGTTCTTTGCGCTCTGCTTGTCCAGTGAATGTTTTTTGGCTGCATCACTAAAACTCAGCTTGCCGCTGTCAATCTCCTGTTTCAGCTTTTTCAGGGTTTTCTCATTATCAGACTTGATAATCCGCAGTCCGTACTGCGCCGGTGCAGCATAGCTCTTCTTGTGTTTTTCATAAAACTCCCGTAGCTGCTGCTCGCTCAGAGATTTGGGATCAATATTCGGCACCAGGGTTCCCTGCATGGTCTTCAGAAACATATTTGACATAAAGCCATGGATCTCCGCCTTCATGCGAGGATCTTCATGCAGCTTTTCCTTCAGTGCCTTGGCAATAATCAACTCCATATTGGCAGCATGTTCCACCACCGCTTCATTGGTCAGAGCCTGTGGATTGTCGCGGAACAACTTAATCCGTTTCATAATCTCACGATGAGCTTCTATATCTGCAGCCGTCAGCTTGCCCCCCTTGTAGGTAACCACCACCTCATCTGTTTTTGAGGAAGAGCAGCCCACCAACCCCTGCATCACAACCGTTATCATCAACACCAGAGCCATCAGTTTTTTCCTGTTCATACCAGTTACTCCTCATCTTGAAGTTGTTTAACAGATCATTTTACTCATTTGCCGGCAGCAGCATACATAGTAAGCATTCCGGCGATCAGCCCCCAAGCCACATAGCCCACCACCGTTCCCAGCGTCATAATCAGAACCGGTTCAATCATGGCGCTCATCCGTGCAATCTTGTCCCGCAGTATCTTTTCGCAGATCTCGGCTACTCCACGCCAGGAATCATCCATAAGTCCAGAATACTCACCGACCGATACCAGTGACTTGACCATCGGCGGGAAAAAACGGTCGTCAGCCATGGCCTCCGACAACGGTATGCCAGCTGTTACCCGTTCAGTTACCAGATCCATGTCCGCCTTGACAGACTGGTTTGTCAGGGTATCAGTGGTGGCCTTCAGGGCATCAACCAGGGTAATGCCACTTTCAAGCAATGCGCTGAAGGTGTTGGCAAACTGCACCACCACACCGTATCTAAAAATAGAGCCGATTATAGGCAACCTTACCTTGTGCCTGTCAAATTGCAGACGTACCTCCGGCAGCATCATCAACAAGATTACTCCTGCTACGATGGCAACAAAACCGATCGCCAGCATAGAACCGTGCTTTTTAAAAATATCAGCAAGATCCAGCAAAAGCTGGGTGTTTGCAGGAAGTTTACGCCCACCCAGCAACGTTGCAAATTTGGGTATTACGTAGGTAATCAAAAATATTACCACCCCAAAAGTCACCACCACCACTACTGCCGGATAAATCATGCTGGTAATCATCCTGCTACGCAGGGCGGCTCGTTCCTCAAGGTAATCGGCAATCCGCTCAAGGATCAGATCCAGCATCCCCCCTAACTCACCGGCGCGGATCATCTTGACAACCATCTCGCCAAACACCTTGGTATGAGGTTCCATCGCCTCGCTGAGAGGCACCCCCCCTTCAATCCGCTGCCTGACATCATCGAGCACTTTTTTCAGCTTACGGTTGTCAGACTGGGTGTAGAGGATGCCAATCCCCTCGGAAATAGGTATGTTGGACTTTACCAGAGCAGCAAACATCCTGAAAAAAAGGGCAATTTCTTTTGCCCGTAACGGCGTCAGACAGGTCAGCAGATCCCCGCTGCTACCGTCTGTAGAGAGATCGTCCTCGGTTAGCTCTGTAATAGTCAGACCGCCACGCCGAAGCTGCTCAACAGCCGACTCCGGATCTGAAGCCTCAATACGGTCTCTGATCTTGTCTCCGCGCTTGTTTATGGCCTGGTAACTAAAGCGTGGCATCGTTTACTCGAGGGTAACCCGCATAATCTCTTCCGGTGTCGTAAGACCGGCCTTCATCTTGGTAATGCCGTCCTGACGCAAGGTTTGAAAGCTACGCTGTTCTAATACAAACAAACGAATCTGTTCAAAAGTAGCTCTGTTCATGATCATTCTGCGCAGTTCATCATCTACATTAAGCAGCTCGAAGATACCGATCCTGCCCTTATAGCCTAGCTTACAGTTCTCACAGCCCTTGCCACGCAAAATCCTGAAGGATGGCTCATTCAGTCCAAGCATCTGCAGCTCGGAAGCTGAAATATCCTGCCATTCACCGCAATGACGGCAAACCCTCCGCACCAGACGCTGGGCAAGGACGGTACGAACTGAAGCAGCCACCAGAAACGGCTCCGCTCCCATATCCACCATCCGGCTAAAGGCGCTTGGAGCATCATTTGTATGCAGAGTAGAAAGAACTAGGTGGCCGGTAATAGCAGCTCTAAGAGCAATAGTCAGTGTTTCTGCATCCCGTATCTCCCCCACCATGATAACATCCGGATCCTGACGAAGTATTGAGCGGAGTGAACTTGCAAAAGTCACCTTTTCACCTGCATCCACCTGAGTCTGGTTGATCCCTCGCAGAGTCAATTCTACCGGATCCTCAATGGTGGTGATGTTAGTTGCTTCATTCCGCAGTAACTGTAGAGCACCGTAAAGAGTGGTAGACTTGCCGGAACCGGTTGGACCTGTAACCAGAATGATCCCGTGGGGCAAGGCAAGATGATATTTGAAGCTTTCCAGTATATCGCTCCCCATGCCAACGGTATCCAGATCAATAGCCTCATCATGGGGTGGCAGCAGCCGCAGCACTGCCTTTTCTCCGTTAACTACCGGAAGCACGCTGGCTCTGACGTTTACTCCGTCAATTTCAACATCAAGAGCCTGTGGCTCAAAATAGAACGAACCATCCTGAGGTTTGCGGGTTTCGGCAATATTCATACGCGTCAGAACCTTTATTCGTGAAACCAGTTTGGCCGCCAGTTCATATGGCAAACGCTCGGTCTGATGCAGAAAACCGTCAACCCTCAACCTGACTATCATTTCATTTTTTTCCGGTTCCAGATGGATATCCGAGGCACCCTGATTTATAGCTCGCACCATGATCCGCTCAAGCAATTCGACAATGAACCCCACATCCTCATTATCAATCAGCCGCTCAACCTTGATGGTGGTATCGAACTGCTGGCTGAAAAACAGGTTCTGCATCTTTTTCAACTGACGAGGTGGAACCAGCACCAGCCTGACCTGCAGTTTACAAAGCCGTGAAATGGTCTGCAGCACCGTCTGCGGCAAAGGACCGCTACCGGCCAGCAGAAGTTCGCCATGTTCCCCCCTGCCTACTGGTAACACATTAAATTTTATTGACATTTTTACAGGTATGATATTCACCACACCTTTTTGAATACCTTCGATCCCGCCACGGTAGAGCGGAATACCCAGAAATTCTGCCAGATGCGCCGTCAGCTCATCCTCACTCAGCAGTCCTTCCCTCACCGCCACCAACCCGATCTTCTCCCTGACCATCCGCTGGGAAACAAGCAAGCGTCCCAATGCCTCTTTTGTTATGACCCCCTTTTCTACAAGAAACTCACCGAAAAATGCTGTATTGCGACCACCAATCATGCTCTGCCCCCCAGAAGGTTTCTTCCGCGCTTGGCAGAAAGCCGCTGTTTTAAAAAGTTTTCATTACGGGCAGCCCCAAGACCGGTCTCCATACTTATCTGCCCCTCTTCGATCAGCCTGATCAGACATTGTTCCATGGTCTGCATACCCAACTGAACACCGGTTTCAATCGACGAATAGATCATGTCGTCCTTGCCCTGCCGGATCAGGTTTGCAATCCCAGGTGTAGAAAGCATCAACTCAACCGCCGGTACTCTGCCTGTTCCGGATGCATTCGGCAGCAGACGCTGGGACACTACCGCCTTTAGGGTGGCAGAAAGTTGTTGGCGTATCTGCGACTGTTCACCGGCCGGAAAAGCCCCCACCAACCGGTTTACTGTGGATACACAATCACGCGAGTGCAGGGTTGAAAAAACCAGGTGGCCAGTTTCTGCAGCCATGATTGCAGTCCGCATAGTCTCAAGATCCCGCATCTCCCCCACCAGAATAACATCAGGATCTGCCCGCAGCGAATCCCGCAAGGCATCAGCAAAACTGGGCACATCGGTATGCAGTTCACGCTGGTGGATCACGCACTGGTTATTCTGGTGTACGTATTCAATAGGGTCTTCTATGGTAATAATGTTACGGCGGCTGTTGCTGTTTATGTCGTCCATAATGGTAGCCAGTGTGGTTGATTTACCAGAACCGGTCACACCAGTAATCAGGATCAGACCATCCCGCAGTCTGGCGAGCTGGCCAATGGTTTCCGGCAACCCCAGACCAGCAAAACCTGGTATCCCATCGGAAAGCATCCGAATCGCCACGCTCAGAGAACCCCGCTGATAATAGGCCGCAATCCTGAACCGTCCAACATCCGGAGAGCTGACAGCAAAATCAACTGAACGGTTACTCTGCAGTACCTCACGGTGACGTTTGGTAAGAATCTCATCAATCAATCTTTCAAGATCATCAGGCTGATAGACAGGACAGTGCATCCTGTTCAATTCACCTTTAATCCTGAACACAGGAGGCATGTAGGCGGTCAGGTGCAGGTCTGAAGCCTTTCTTTTCAGGGTCTGCCTGAACAGCGCGGTGATGCTGTCCGGCCTCTCTTCATTTATTTTCCAACCATCTGAATGGTTCATGGCTGGTGACTCACAGGGTCATTGTTCAGGATAGTTTCTTTGCCCTTGGTAATATGTTCATGTGAGCTTTTCTGACTCAGGAACGTATCGGATGTCTTGCCTGCCAGAGCCGGATGCTGAATCACATGAGGGGTCAGGATAATTACGGTCTCGGTCTTTTTCTTGCTCTTGGCCACATCACGGAACAGTAGCCCCAGACCGGGCAGATCTCCCAGAAACGGCACCTTCTTGACCGTATCGTCCAAGGTTTCTTTAATGATGCCGCCGATGGCAATAGACTGCCCTGATTTGGCGGAAAGAATTGATTTAAGTTCAATTTTGCTGACCCCATCCAGCGGATAGCTGACCAACTCACCGGTTATCTGATTTACCACCTGAGTAGTGCTGTAATTCAGCAAGGCGCTTGAAATCTCCGCCGTAATATCAAGGGTAACCGTGTTGTCCTCATTGATAAAGGTCTGCATTTCAACGTCGGTACCCAACTCCTCACGCTTGATCTCCACCTCAAAGGTGTTGATTGTGTTCCCCTCGGTGCCTATCGGAATGGTCTTGGATGTTACCTTGTCCCGCAGTGGCGTCTCCTCGCCTACAAAAAACTCCACCTTGCTGTTGTTGGCTGCCATCAAAAACGGTGTGGCAAATGATTGAATCCGACCAGTTGATTCAAAAAAGGCGATCTGGGCATTCAGCTTTTCGCTGCTAAAGACAAAATCAAACGCTGTTGAACCACCTACAGTAGCTCCGCCAAGAGCCGCCCCTGTAACGAATGAGCCCAAATTTTTGTCTTTTCCTGAATTTGTATAGTCAAACCTGAAAAAGCTGTCAAAGCCGTCATTAAGCGTAATTTGCAGGATCTTTACCTCCAGCAGTACCTGGTTGGTTGGGGTATCAAGAGCCTCGATAATCTTGCCCATCTCATTTAAAAGCGCCCCGTCCAGAGATCGGGCAATAATGCTGTTGCTCCGTTTAAAAACCGTAAGAATAGCCAATAAGGGTCTCTTTTGCTGCGATATCGCAGTAGCAGTAGCTGTTTGGACTGCCGTTGTCTGCGCCCTGTTTCCCGCCTTATCTGCTTTACTGACAGGGGTTTGGGCAACTGAGGCCTGGGAACCACCTGAAGCGTTAATAGTGGGCAGATAACCTGCCCCCAGCAACAGAGCCGGACTGACCGTCAGCGACTCATTGCTGGTCTTGGCTGTAGTTGAAGCAACCGCTTTTGATTCATCAGGGTTAAGGTGACCATAGATCTTCTCATCATCAATGATGCTCAAACGAACCTCATCCCCCATGGCAGCCTGGATCACCTTGGCCATATCCAGTGCGTTGGAATAGCGTATAAAATATGCTCTGGTCTGATCATTCTGGCGAGCCTCAACATCACGTACATACTCATCACGGGTCATCAGGGTTATGATCCCTTTCCCTTCCCGATACCATAAGTCGTTCAACCTGCAGATTGACTCCAGTGCTTCACGCAAGCTGATCTCGCGGAAATAGACCGTTACGGGGCGTTCCGCCACCGCATTGGTAACCACAATATTGTACCCGGACAGCTCAGTCAGCAGTTCCGCAATCTGCCGTGCCTTTACCTCCCTGAACACGCAGGAGTTCAGAGACATATCAAGACCCTTTGGAGTTTTGTGAACACCGGCCTGCTGTTCAAGCAGACGTTTGGCCTCATCAATTCCGGAGACTTTTGCACCCTTGATCACCTTGATCAGTAGCGGATTTTCCTTGGTTTTTTCAGGCTCTGCCTCTTTATCCTGCCTCATATTACCGGTTGTGGCACGGGTACTATAATTTGGACCCGTAACCAGTTTTGCGTTTTCACGAAAACTTGCACACCCGTTTAGCAACACAAGCAGAGATACAGACATCAGAAGGAGCCGGATTACAGATCTCATTGGATTGGAACCTCATAACTCTTGTCATCCTTACCTTTTAACACCACACTCTTTTCCTTGATTTCCGAAAGCCGGAACTCATACCGTTGGTCATCCAGATCAAGCTTGAACCGGCTTCCAACCCGTAAAACCACCGGCTGATCATACTCACCCACCTGCAGAATTGCCCCACTGTACTGCGCCGTACGCACCACCCCACGCAGAACCAGAGACTGCACCGCGTTTGTATAGCGGTGCGGAACGGCAAATGGACTTCTACCCCCCAGATTGGGCATTGTTGAACTGGGCAATGCCGGTGCTTTTTGCGTAGTTGTGACAGGAGCAGTAACCTTTGCCAGAGACTTGGCTGGCTCGGTGTTCTTTGGCGACTCGACACTCTTTGCTTGCTCGTTAGGCTTTGACGGTTCTTTAACCGGTTCTGCAGGTTTAGCCTCTGATTTTGCCTTGGGCTTTGCAGCAACTGCAGACAATGGCGCAAAGATCACAAAAGCGAGCAGACATACCCCTGCTGCGACAATACGGTATAGATTCATAACAGTAACTCCAGAGTAATATGCAGCATCTTGTCTTTATCCTTTCCCTGTTCCAGCAACAGCTTATGAACCTTGACAGGTTCAGGCATTGCCCGTAAACGTTCCATAAACCGCAAGAATTGAAAGAAGCCGCCGCCCAGGTCAAATTCGTAGCTGTTCCACTGAAACAGTTCATCCGGCTTTTTACCGCCAGGCTTCACGGAATTAACCATCATCCCGCTCCGTTCAAGGGCTGTGCTTACCTTGCCCAAAAGCTCACTTGACTGCCTGTCTGGATCTGCGTTGTCAGAACCTCCTGTCTCTGTTTCAAGCAGAGCCAACTCTTTTTTCTTCTTTTCCAATTCCACTTTCAGAGAGGCCGTTGACTTAATCGTTTTCAGGCTGTTCAGCTCTCCGACAACCTTGTTCAGATTTGCCACAGTAGTCTTCAGTCGTTTTTCCTGAGGTTCATAGACTTTTTTCATGTATATGAAGCTGCTGGCCACGATAACAGCGGCCACCACACCAAGTTTTTCAAACTTCGACATCTTCCTCATTTGGCCGCTCCATGCTTGAATCTGGTCTTAAGCGCCAATTCAAAAAACAGCAGACCATGCTGTTCTCCTTTCCGTTCTACCCTGGTCAGGGCAACCGAACTGCACCAGTAGCGACGCTGAAGATCTGAAATGAAACGGCCTATTACCCCCTGACCGGCTGCAACACCGGAAAGCACCTGATTGTCGCCATCTTCATACGCCAGTGAGACCAGAATAACCTTGTCCGGCACCGCACCTCCTACATCCTGTAAAAGAGTACTTATCGCCAGCAGATCAACATCCGACTGTCCGGTGGCAAAGGCTTGCTTCTTTTTACCAAGCAGAATAGCGGCCTGTACCTTTGACAATTCCGTATTAAGCCTCTCCTGCTCCTCCATTCTGGCCTTGCGTTCCTTAATCTCTTTATTCAAGCTCTCGGTACGCTGTTTATAAGAAGTCTCTTTGTAGCGCATGTAGCCATAGTGCCCAAACAACAGTGAGAGGGTCAGACCAGTAACAACCACCGGAAACAGATAGGCACTCTTCTTAAGCCTTTCCGCAAGGGTCAGATCATCATTTACCCCCAGGCACTGTTCCTTGCTCCCCAGCAGTTCGCGTACCGCAGCTCCAACAACGGTACCGTACACAGCATATTCCGCCTCAACTCCGGTATCACTTATTCCGGCTCTTCTGGAAAGATGAAGAGGAGTAGCTCCGGTCGGGCAGAGTTCATTCAGATACGCAACCAGATCCCCATCAGTTGCCCCAACACCTGATAACAGCAGCGGTTCGGGAGTTGGCACCTGACGGGCCATAAAACGGAGCGAATCTTCAAGCCCTTGGGAAAAACCTTCTTCACTCAGATGGCTGCTGAGAGATTCCTGGCTCATAGCCATGGTGCTGATCAACTCGGGGGAACGCCCCCTGACAATGGCAAAGTTTGAGTAATCCTGACCTATTTCAAGGATAGCTCGGGGTAATTCACTCTTTTCCATCATCAGCGGCATGTAGAAAGTCACATCAGGCGGGTAGATCCGTACCAACCTGAAACCTGCCATACGGAACCGTTCCTTGACAGCCCTGTAGACGTTACGCTCAATGGCAGCCACAGTAATTGGCACCTGTTCATCATCGTAGTTGATCTCTGCAGTATTACCGGACTGTTTTAGAGAATACTTAACCCCGATAAGCGCATTGGAGCCGGTAATTCCGGTGTAAGGTTCCGCTTCCCATTTGACCGCTTCAAGCAGTTGCGATCGTTTCATGGCCGACACCTTGAGCCGATCCATCCTCAGTTCAAAGGCACGAGCCATAGGTGAAACAAAAACGGCTCTCCGTGTTGTAGTGCGAAGCCGCTCGGCCAAAGCCTTTATAAGCTCAACCGATGGCAGATCATCATCCGAAGTTTCTTTTTTCAGCAGGGCAAAATCTATAATGTCAAAGCGACGACGCCCACCCCATACAACGGCAGCACGTACCTCATCACCCGTAATCTCAATTGCCAGCAGCTCGCCTGACATCCAGTTCAACACGCTGTACACACCATCCGTTTCATTGCAGTAATTACAGCAGAGATATTTTTTCCCATGTTCCCCTCTCCTCACCCAAAGAGGAAACAGGAGATGGTCTGCTCCTTACGGTGCAGCCCAGAGATCACTCGTATACAGCCTGATCGTTCCGTTCTGCCCGCTACCCGGCGCACCGGTAACCGGAAACGCCAGCGGATAGTGCAGCTCTCCAGTATCCACTTCACCATCATTGTCAGTATCATTCCAGACCACCAGGTAGCGGGTACCGGTGGGTACCTTATAGGCTGAGGCATCATGGTAATTATATGCGGGCGAAGCGCTATCAACCCCCAATACACAATCATCCGGCGTACCGTCACTGTCTTCATCGGTCAGAATGCTGCAGGTCAGCAGATCAACACCGCTGACCGGCGTACCGTTTTCGCGGAAGAAGCGGGCTTTGGTGGTGGCTGCCGTAGCGTTGTAGATAATCAACCGGTTCAGTTTGAAAAAGCCTGGGCTGCGCTCATTTTTACGCACGACCAGGTAGATATTGTCCTGATTGTAGGCTGCAGAGGGATCATAGCTGCTGATGGTCAGTGCCTCGGTCATGGCAGCCGGTTCGGTATTGTCTGTATTGGTGGTGCCAAAGGTAAACTTGCCGTCCGATCCTCTAGAAAGCACCAGCATGCTGTCGTCAGCACTATCATAGAAGAACAGCAGTTCCCGCCCCCAGGCATCCTTCAGCAGACTACTGCTGCCACTGCCTATCGGCTCCTGTATGTAACTCCGCCGCCAGCCCAGCCCCCATTTTGAAGCTGAAAGATTATCCAGACTGCTGGCGCTGTTGGGGGTGGCGATCCAGATCCCACGGGGTTGGCCTTTGGTGTAGGCGGTGCTGCCGTCTTTATCATCCCAGCTTGTGGTTGCCGTTTCCCAACGGAACAAGAGAGGCCAGGCCAGCAGATCACCGCTGTAGCCACTGTTGATGCTGCCCGGCGCATCACCCAGCAGGGCACGGCGAACCGTCTCCAGTTGCGTACGTGTCTGGCCGGTTTTATCAAGATCCTGCTCGCCAAGACTGGCCTTCCAGTCGCGGGAGTACAGCTTCATCACCAGGTTATCCTTGTTGTAGGGATGATTTTCATTGTAGGCCGCGCTCATAACATCAGTAGCCAGCGTTGACCAGCCATGTCCGCTACAGGTACCTTTGCTTGGATAAACCCCTTTCTGATCAGCCCCTTCGGAGACGATCCAGAAGATGGTTTCACCGGCATTGTCAGGATCATCCGTAATAAAGAACTTGAAGGCTCGACCCCAGCCGTCCAGCAGTTGTCCATCCCCCTGCAAAGCACGAAACTGCTCCTTTTCGTCAGAAAGCTCACCGGGGGTTACGCTATAATCCCCCTCTTCCCAGGTCTCATAACCGCTAGTTGCATGAAAAGTCGGCTCAAGTGCATAGTATTCACCATCATTGGCAGCCCAGTGGCCACTATCGGCAATGTTCGGATCAAGGGGTGGATTCAGATAGGGACCTTTCCAGGCGATGCCCAGATCTTCGCCCGGCGCGGCATGGCCGGTCAGACCGCTGGTCAGCTCTTCAGGAAGGCGAGTCCAGAGCCCTCGGGGTTGCCCCTCGTTCTCGGTCTCAAGCCCACCGGTATGATCGATGTTAGTAACAGTATCGTTGTACAGCTTGCGGAAGGGACGCTGCCACTTCCAGCGCCCTCCTTCAAAATAACCGGATGGCCGTAGATAGACGTTTGCCGGATTGACCGTATACTGGCCGCTGCTGGTCCACTGCCCAAGCCCCGCAGCCATGGCGGTCGGGTTTTCCCAGCCAACCCCGCTAAAGGTTTCCCGCACTGCGGCGCGAGGCTCCCACAGATCAGGCCATGCCTTCATATCCCGCACATAGCCCCCCACCAGAGGCCTCCCCTGGGCATCATGGCGATCCTCCGGCCCGATAATGGCTCGGCGGATGGTCTGGATCTTTTCACGGGTGATCCGTTCACGCTCAAGACGGTCAAGATAGCCAACACCGGGAACCGACATGGCAGCTAAAAGCCCCATAATGGTAAGCACCACCAATACCTCAAGCAATGTAAAACCATTTGTTTTATTCGATGAATTCATCATAAGCCACCCAGACAGGCTCACTTTCCTCCTGAAAAAGCAGAGGAATCTGGCAACGGGATGGCACTGGCGCGGCACGCCGTAATAACCGCCGCAGGGAGGCACCGCAATAGACAGTCCCTGAAGGCTCAACAATTGAACAACCCATGACAGACTCCTTTCACCGATTGTATGGCAGTCACCTGCCGTAAAAAACAACTCCGGCCAGTGGGAGGCCCACTGGCCGGAGGGCGCCGGAGAGGACCGGCAGGGCAGCCGTCAGTTTCGGGCAGGAGACCCCCCACTGTTGGCTACATTCCATAATTAGCATCCCCAGGATCCCCGGACTCGGAGGCTCGGGACCGCGCCCTCGCAGAGAGCGCAGGGAAGGAGACCCGCCCTCAACAGAGAGGGCGGGAGGTTCAGCTAGCCAACATTACGGGGTTGTTGCACCGGCAGTACCATCCAGGTCAAGTGCCCAGAAATCGGCGTCATCAGCAGGGAACATATGTCCTTCAGGGCACATAGTGGCGTACTGATGGTTTTCCTGCTTGGCAAAGGTAACCAGACGGGCCTTGGTGGCGCCGGTAACAGCGGAGATATCGCCGGCAGCAGAAACCGTAGCAGCCAATGCAGTAGCAGCCGCGGTATCTTCGGTGTAACCAAAGGCCAGCAACTGGATACCATCCATATCAGCAGCAACGTCAGTCAGGACCGGTGTTGCACCTACACGATCAACGGTTGCCTGCAGACGGGGCAGCACGATGTTGTAGTCGTTATAGACCACGTTGTCAGAGTTCTGCAGACCACCCGGGCAATGGGCGGCATTGGTAACCAGACCGGAGGTAATCAGGCCGGACTCAGGCCCCACACCCATAACAATACGGCCATAGAATTCTGCCTCACCCATACCGGTAATGTCCAATGTCGGGGCGACGAAATCAGCAGTGGCGTTGGCTGCACCAATACCGGACATCATCACACCAAGTCCGGTAGCCACCTTGGTTGGTGCCATAGGATCTCCAGCATCAGTTACCGCAAACGGACCAATATTGGCGGTCGTCAGGGTATTGTTTTCATAGCTGTTCAGGTTAAAGACGTTAGCCACACCCATGGCCTTAAGCTCGATTGCTTCTTTTTCAGACAGGTAGTGGATTTGAGGTGCAACGCGACTGTTGAATTCGCTTGAAAGGGTCTCTTTGCCGTTATCAGGGTCATCGTCAGAGTAAGTCGGGATAGCATATGCACCAACAGCCGTCTGAGATACCAGGTTGGTCAGCTTGTCAGGGAAGCGGTTGGTCTTTTCAAAATAAGCGCCAACCATCTGGATGGTGCGGCTCTGGTTGCTGTCGCATACGGTGTCTACGGCGCTGTTGGATACGCCGCCCAGACGAGGAGCAAGCATGGCAAGCAGGAAGCCCATAATGGTCAGAACCACCAGGATTTCAAGCAGGGTAAAACCTTTGTTGTTGCTCTTACGCAGTACGTTGCTGAAAAACTTGTTGAAACGCTCTTTAACTGTTGTACGAAGTTTCATCTTCTTCTCCTTGGGTTTAATGGTTGCTTTCTGTGCCTGCAACCCAGCCCCAGGGTCTGCCGCACTTCGTTTACAATTTTTACTCTTCTCTCTTTAAATTGCCCTTTCCGGCTCCTTGCCAGGACAAGTGCTGTGAAGCCAAGATACAAAGCTTCACAATGAACTGTTTACCCACCACCCCCTTTCAGTCAAACAACCTCTTTAGTTGAGGTTTTTTCATTTGCATGAAGAGCTGACAACCTGTTTGTCCTGCCTGACAACTGAGTCGCCGTTTCCCTGTCATGCGCCGGATAATCAACTACAAACCTGAATTCCTTGCCACTGATAAGAAAGATCTCTTTTTGTCCTTTTTTAAGAAATCGCATCTCTACACGCAACGTGCCATAGCCGTTATGTTGAAACAGCTCTTGATACAGCTCTGACAACTTGCCAAAGATCTCTTCATGTCCTTCTGGAACCAAGGCTTTATTTTGTTCTTTACCGCTTGCATCCATAAAGTCTGTTTTCTCCATAACCATCTAACCGGCATCCGCACCCACCCAGCTCACCACAAATAATGACTGCCAGATAAATGCTATTGATAATCTTTTTCATATTCTTTTTTTACTATATCCCGATTTTTATTGCTAACGTCTGAAGACAAAAAAATGCCGCTGCAAGACCAAAACTGTTTTTTCTGACAGACTGCGTATTACAAAAAAATAGAGAGGATGGAATAGTCTGACCCTTCAACAGCAGTAATAACCTCGGCCAAAGCGATCAGAAGAGCCCAGGTATACTCATTCCTCCCGTGATTTTGGACATTTTGTCAGAAAGCTCTGACTGGACTTTTTTCTGCGCTTCATTCACCGCCGCCATGATCAGCTCCTGTAGCATCTCCGTGTCTGCAGGCTTGACTATCTCCTGTTGTATCGTCAGTGACAGCAGTTGGTTCTCACCGTTGACTACAACGGAGACAGCCCCGCCGCCAACTGAGGCGCCTGCCGTGTTATGAGCTGCATTTTCCCGTAGTTGTGCCATCTTGGCCTGAATCATCTGAGCCTGTTTCATAATACCGGTTAAGCCTTTTGACATTTTTTTCTCCTGAAATTGATTGTGGTATCTGTTTGATAATCTCGAAAAATGGACAGAACTATTGTTAATCCTAGAAAAAGCATTTGAAACACGGAGCGACAGAGCAACCGAGTAAAACTACAGAAGAAAGCAATGAATAAAGCTTGTTTAAAGACTCACCACTTTGGTTTTGCTAGCTGCTTTACTAATATCTTGATTTCTCTGTTGCTCCGCTGCTCTGTGTTTCGTGAACTGCCGGTTTTAGGTTGATATTTGGTTAAAGTTCCTCTTTCAGCTTCAAAGTGTTGCCATACTCTTCAGTCCAAATACCAGCGCTGCCAGTCTGAATATGACTTCCTGACGGACACGGGACGGGATGACCCCGAAGCGAGCCTCAAATATCTTGGCAAAGTGGCTGAAGTTGGTGTAACCCACTTCAAGGGCAACCTCAGTCACCCGCATACTTTCCTGCTGTAGCAGGCAACGTGCCTTTTGAAGCCGCAGATCACGCAGCCATGCAAAGGGCGGCATCCCGCAGATCCGGCTGAAAGAACTTTTGAAGCGTGTAGCACTCATGCCAACCTCTGCAGCTAGCTCATCCAGCGATGGCGGACTGTCAAGTCTGGTCTCCAATATTCGACATGCTGCATCGATCGCCTGTTTTTCGCGTTCCTGGGTGGTTACCTGTCCAGGTTCACGAACAAGTGTCACCTGCTGCAGCAAGGCAATGGCTCTGGAAAGTACCAGCAGCATGCTTTTGCCTTCTCCCTGCAAGTTGTCAATGCCTTCGACAAGCTGCTGGATCTGACGGTTGACCTGAATATCAAGGGTGACAGCGACATTTAACCTTCTTGCCTCTTCGACTTTCCGTCTGAGTCTTCCCTGACCTAACATTTCAGGATTTTTGCATTTTATTGAAAGGATACGGTACCCCTGCTCATTGGAACAATCTTTCAGGCAATAACCTCTTGGAAGATAGCGAAGGCTGCAGGCGTTTTTTTCAATACGGTAATGAACCTGATACCCTTTATCATCCAAAAGGAACTGTTTTAACTCCCCCCGAAGGATATAGAGTACTTGCCAGTGATCTTCAGCTACTACCTCAAGGCGCGTCTCAGTCATGTTTCCAGGTATCTCGAGCAGTTCAACCTGAGGGGATTGAAGAGCCCATCTTTGAACTTGGAGTTGACCTGTTTTGAGGATCATTTTTTGAGCCATCATAATTGTTTTCCCTTGTAAAGGGCTGAGTTAGCTGATTGTTGCCGAGTGAGCGATTTAAGGATCTTTACAAACTGAGCTGGCTTCTGATAGCCCATGATACTACGCAGTATTTGCATGCTGTTCTGATCTGGAACAAGAAAAACCATACCTGGGGGGCCATAGATACCAAACCTCCGCATTAACCGTTTATCCTCTTTTGTTGACTCTGATATGTCTATGATAACGGTATTGAAGCCACTAAGCTGTTGACGTACTGCCTGATTATCAAAGGTCTGTTTCATTCTCTTGCACCAGCTGCACCAGTCTGCAGTTATAAACAACATTACCGGCTTTTGACTCTTTTTAACTGCCAATTCAAGCTCAGGCAGGTTGTGAATCTCTTCAAACTGAAGCAGCTGTTTTTCTATTACTGAATTTATCTTTAAAATATCTACAGGATTAAGAGGGTTTACAGAACCTGCAACCAATCCGCTAAAAATAATAAAGCCGTACAAAGAAAAGATTGCTGATACGCCTTTCCAGAGAATCCTGAAAACTTTTTGCTGAACAGACTCTGAAATCATTCGATAGAAGAAAATACCTGTACCTGTAAACAAAACTGACCATGCAAGCATAATAGCTGTATCCGAAGCCACCGGATGCAAAAGCCATATAGCAACCCCAAGCAGTACAACACCAAATCCTTTTTTAATCAGCTCCATCCATGCACCTGCCTTTGGAAGCACAGCTCCTGCAAATACACCCACAAGCAAAAGAGGCACACCCATGCCGATAGCCATACAAAAGAGAGCAGCGCCACCTGTGACAACATTACCGGTTTTAGCTATATAAAGAAGAGCACCGGCCAAAGGTGCGGCAACACATGGACTTACAACCAGTGCAGAGACCGCACCCATCAGAGTTGCGCCAACCAGCGAACCGGTGCCTGATGATATTTTTTTGGATATGGACGATTGGAATTTTGATGGGAGTTGAAGGTCGTAATAACCAAACATAGAGAAGGCCAAAAGAACAAAAACAAGCGAAAAACTGCCCAGTACCCAAACGTTTTGAAAGCCTGATGATATCATTGTTCCAGATAGTGCCGCAGCTACACCGGCCAACGAATATGCTGCTGCCATACCAAACAGATAACCTGCTGAAAGGATAAAAGCTGTTTTACGAGAAACATCTTTACCCTGCCCTACTATAATCCCTGACAAAATCGGAATCATCGGAAATACGCAGGGAGTAAGCGAAAGCAGCAGGCCCAGACCAAAGAATATGATCATGATGATTGGCAAACTTTGGTTCAGCAATAATCCTTCAATCTTACCTGAATCATCCCCCAAAGGCTGGCTGGGTTGGACAGGGGCTAAAGAAACAGGCAGGATGTCCTGATGCGCTGGAGGATCAATATATCGGACAGATACTGCCCTATCTATACTGATTGCTGACGCTGGTATAGCAGTTAACAAGACAGACAGCAGAGATAAAAAGAAGATAGTTATAATGCAGAAAGCTGGAGTGGAAATGAAATTTCTATGAATCGTTTTGTCAGTTTTTTTCACCGGCTCATCCTTGATTTTAGATGATGGGCTGGCTAAATCTGAAGATTATTGCTGGCTTGAATTTCTATTTATACTGATAACGCATTTCATTTACATAATCAAGCTTAAAAATTATTGCGCTAGGCAGTCATTTTTTAAAACAAGGCATTTTCATTCAGTGGAAGACTGTATTGCCCATCCAAAAATTTACTATTCATTTGAATGCAGATTTAACATGCCTTTTATTATTGATTTTTTAATAAATAGTATGATAGAAATTTACGCTTTTCAAATTCACACGCCCCAAGTAAAAAACCGGCGGTGTCCCTTGTAACGTTCGGGGATTAAGGCGGGGCGGAGGAAAAACCAAAGGAGAAAAAGTATGTCAAGTATCAGCATGAAAGAACTGCTGGAGGCAGGCGTTCATTTCGGCCACCAGACCAAGCGTTGGAATCCAAAGATGAAACCGTACATCTTTGGCGCAAGAAACGGCATCTACATAATTGATCTTCAGAAAACCGTCCGATACTTCAAATCCGCTTACAATTTTGTTAGAGACACTGCAGAACAGGGTAGCACCATCCTGTTTGTAGGCACGAAAAAACAGGCTCAGGATTCTGTTGCAGAAGAGGCTGTCCGCTGTGGCCAGTATTACGTTAACCAACGTTGGCTTGGCGGCATGCTAACCAACTTTTCTACTGTAAAGCAGAGCATCGAGCGCCTGAAAAAGCTTGATGCCATGTTTGAGGATGGTACCATTGAAGCCTACACCAAGAAGGAAGCGCTCAAGATGGACAAGGAGCGCGAAAAGCTTGAAAAGGTGCTTGGCGGCATAAAGAACATGACCAAGCTTCCTGGCATGATGTTCGTTATTGACCCTAAAAATGAGGAAATTGCAGTTCAGGAAGCAAAAAAACTTGGAATCCCCGTTGTGGCTATTGTTGACACCAACTGCGACCCTGACATGATCGACTTTGTAATCCCTGGCAATGATGATGCCATCCGCGCCATCAGACTCCTCTCTGCGAAGATAGCAGATGCAGTTCTGGAAGGTGTTGAAGCTCACAATGTTGTGCTTCAAAGCGATGCTGAAGGCTCTGATGACGAAGCCTTGGAAGAGGCTTTGGGCGATGATGCAGCGTGTGAAGCATCGGCAGATTAATCAGTATATTCTACTGTTCCATATACTTTACTAATATTACAGAGCAGATCATGTTCGGAGGATAGAAGAAGATGGCTATTACAGCTGCACAGATAAATGAACTAAGGAAGACTACCGGCGCCGGAATGCTTGATTGTAAAAAAGCGCTCGAAGAGGTAGGCGGAGATATTGAGAAGGCTGTTGACCTCCTTCGCAAAAAGGGCTTGGCTGCTGCATCCAAAAAAGCTGGCCGTGCTGCTACGGAAGGAATGGTTGCCGCAGCGGTTTCAGCCAATGGGAATACAGGCATACTTGTCGAGATTAACAGTGAAACCGATTTTGTTGCCAAAAACGATAAATTCCAAGACTTTGTCAAACAGGTCGCCGACCATGTCCTGCAAAAGAACCCATCAAATCTTGAGGATTTGATGGCGCAACCTTTTGCAGGCGACTCATCAAAGAATGTTCAGACCCTGCTTACAGAGGCTATCTCTGTAATCGGCGAAAACATGCAGATCCGCCGTTTTGTCAGCTTTACAGTTGCAGACAAAGGGATGGTTGGTACGTATATTCACGCAGGCGGCAAGATAGGTGTACTTGTTGAGGCTGCTTTTGAAGGAACTGCCGATGAAAAGCTGGCTGGCTGCATAAAGGATATAGCAATGCACATTGCAGCTGCCTCTCCAGCCTATCTGCAACGGAGCGAAGTCCCTACAGACGTACTTGAAAGGGAAAAGGATATCTATCGTGACAAGGCTCGCCAGACAGGTAAACCCGACAACATCATTGAGAAGATAATTGAAGGTCAGATAAACAAGTTCTACGGCGATATCTGCCTACTGGAACAGGCGTTTGTAAAGGATCCGGACAAGTCAATCCAAAAGTATCTGGATGAAACCGGTAAAGCTTTGGGTGGCATCATAACACTTAAACGATTTACCAAGTTTGTCCTGGGAGAAGGACTTGAAAAGAAGGAATCGGACTTTGCCGCTGAGGTTGCGGCAGCGGCCGGACTGAAATAGACTGAAAGCGCCGGCCTTCAAAGCCGGCGTTTTCGTATCAGGAGGCATTATGGCAACACGCAGGTCTTTTAAACGTGTACTGCTGAAATTATCAGGGGAATCCCTTGCAGGGGATCAGGGTTATGGTATTGATCCTGAAACTATTAACACTATCGCGGCAGAGATTAAGGCTGTTGTCGAGAGCGGAGTTGAGCTTGCCCTGGTTATTGGCGGTGGAAATATCTTCAGAGGTTTGGCAGCCTCCTCCAAAGGAATGGATCGTGCCAGCGCTGATTATATGGGAATGTTGGCAACAGTAATAAATTCACTTGCCATGCAGGATGCACTTGAAAAGGTTGGCGTTTCTACTCGTGTTCAGTCTGCCATTGCCATGCAGGAGGTTGCCGAGCCGTACATCCGCCGCAGAGCGATGAGACACCTTGAAAAGGGAAGAGTGGTCATTTTCGGTGCCGGCACCGGTAATCCGTATTTTACAACAGATACAGCCGCCAGCCTTCGCGCCATGGAGATTGGCGCCGAAGCGATCCTGAAAGGTACCAAGGTTGATGGCGTATATTCCGCAGATCCCAAAAAAGATCCAACTGCAACCAGATACGATGAGTTATCCTATATTGAAGTTCTGCACCAGGGGCTTCAGGTTATGGATGCAACAGCAACATCCCTCTGCATGGACAATAACCTCCCGATAATTGTATTTGATCTGACCAGACCGGGAAATATTACCAAGGTTATTGCCGGCGAAGCCATTGGAACCATAGTTCAAGGAGAATAAAAAATGCCACAATCCATCATTGCAGAGATGAAGGCTCATATGGAAAAGACTCTTGAGGATCTGCGCAAGGAGTATCAGCGTATCCGTACCGGTCGCGCCAGCACTTCTTTGCTGGATGAGATAAAGGTGGATTATTACGGTAACCCCTCCCCTATTACGCAGGTTGCCACACTGGCTGTTCCGGAACCTCGCACAATAACCATAACGCCTTGGGAATCCAAGATGATAGGTCCAATTGAGAAAGCGATACTTAATGCAAATATCGGACTTACCCCTGGTAATGATGGCAAACAGATCCGCCTTAACCTACCCCCTTTGACCGAGGAACGCCGCAAGGAGATCGTAAAGGGACTTAAAAAGATGGATGAAGAGCACAAGGTTGCGATTCGTAACATCCGTCGCAAGGTTATTGACGAGCTCAAGAAGATGGAAAAGGAAAAGCTTATTACTGAAGATGAACTCAAAAAGTCCGAAAAAGACGTTCAGACGGTAACTGACACCCTCATAACCAAACTTGACGAGATCCTCTCTCACAAAGAGAAGGAGGTCATGGAAGTTTGAGATGAACGGTTCTGAACTGACAAAACTTCCCAGACACCTTGCTATCATAATGGATGGTAACGGCCGTTGGGCCGAGCAAAGAATGCTCAAACGGATCGTAGGACATCAACGTGGTGTTGAGACTGTCAGAATGGTTGTAGAGCAGGCATCCGCCCTTGGAATAGGATATCTTACCCTTTTTGCCTTTTCATCTGAAAACTGGTCACGTCCAAAGGTTGAAGTGCGCGCATTGATGTCTCTATTGCGAAAGTATATCAGGATGGAACTCGTCAGGATGATGAAGAACAATATAAGGTTCAATGTTATAGGTAACCGTGCAGATCTTCCTGCCGAAGTAAACAGAATACTTGATGATGCCCTTGGCCAGACATCCCAGAATACCGGTATGGTTTTAACACTTGCTCTTTCATATGGAGGGCGTCAGGAGATTGTAAGGGCAGCAGCAAAAATAGCGCAGGATCTCAAGGCAGGCAATCTGGGATCAGACGAGATTACTGAAACGCTCTTTAATCAGTACCTTGACACATCCGATCTGCCTGACCCCGATCTTTTGATCCGTACCAGCGGTGAGATGCGTATCAGTAACTTTCTGCTCTGGCAGCTGGCTTACACAGAACTCTATTTTACCGATATAAACTGGCCTGACCTTACCATTAACTCGCTGCATGCGGCATTGGCCGATTATCAGGCGCGCGAAAGAAGATTTGGCAAAACCAGCGCCCAAATCTCCCAAAGGAGCTGAACATACAACGCCTGCTTACAGCACTTATCCTGTTGCCTCTGGTTCTTTTGACTATCTTAAAGGGCACTCCCTGGATGTTTGCCCTAATGCTTTGCCTCCTCTGCTTCATAGCTATGCTGGAATTTTTCGGGATGGCTCTTCCTGACAGAAAGAGGGAACTTTATCCATTTGCTTTCATTGGAGCTGTTATCCTGGCAATCCCGCTTTTTGGCGATGACAGAATCTTCATCATGTCAATTACAGCTTCGTTCTTGCTTGCCGGTTTTCATTTTCTGTTCCGATTAAAAGAAATGTCAATGGTTGCCCAGGAACTTTCACTGGTTGTCACAGCCTTTATCTATATCCCTTTTCTTATGTCTCACCTTCTGCTTATCCGTTTGTTGCCATTCGGCACCAACTGGCTGCTGTTAATAATGCTGATAGTAATGACTAATGACACTACAGCTTATTACGTCGGAAGCGCCATTGGCAAACATCGACTTTATGAGGCTGTAAGCCCGAAAAAAAGCATAGAAGGAGCAATAGGAGGTCTGTTTGGCAGCCTTGCCGGAACCCTGTTCGCCAAATTTACTTTTTTCCAGCAACTAAGTTTTACAGACGCAGTTGCTACAGCCCTGGTTATTGGAATAATCGGCCAGTTGGGGGATCTATTCGAATCTCTTTTAAAACGGAGCTTCGGAGTCAAGGATTCCGGCACCATATTCCCTGGTCACGGTGGTGTGCTGGACAGGATGGACAGTATCATCTTTGCCGCACCTGTAACCTACTACTATGCTTTGTTCCTGTTTGGAAGGTTCTGATATGAAACAGCTCGCCATACTCGGTTCAACCGGCTCCATTGGAGTAAGCACCCTTGAGATTGTAGAGGCTCATCCGGACAAATTTCGCGTTATTTCATTATCTGGGGCAAAGAATCTTGAATTGTTGTCACACCAGATCCGCCAGTTCAGGCCAAAACTTGTTGCAGTAGCAGATCCTTCGGACATACCTCAGCTTAAAGGGATGTTGTCAGGAGTAGATGTTGAGGTTGTCGGTGGCCAGGAAGGACTATCTGCGGTTGCTACAGCCCCTGGGGTACAGATGGTTGTAGCGGCTATTGTCGGCGCAGCAGGGCTCCTGCCTACTGCCGCAGCTATCAGAGCTGGTAAGGATGTGGCTCTGGCAAACAAGGAAATCCTTGTTACTGCAGGGCATCTGTTCATGGAACTGGTCAAAAAGCACAATGTCAAGCTGTATCCTGTGGATAGCGAGCACAGCGCCGTATTTCAATCCATTGAAGGGCATCGCAGTGAAGATATAACAAGGATTATACTGACTGCCTCCGGTGGCCCCTTCCGTGAAACCCCGGTAGAAAACCTGCAAACTGTAACGATACAGGATGCCCTCAATCATCCAAACTGGAGCATGGGACGCAAGATTACAATAGATTCTGCAACCATGATGAACAAAGGGCTTGAAGTAATCGAGGCACGCTGGCTCTTTGATGCACCCGCAGAGAAGATCTGCGTTAATATACATCCACAAAGTATAATTCACTCAATGGTGGAGTATATTGATGGCTGTGTCATCGCCCAGCTAGGGATACCAGATATGAAGGCTCCAATAGCATATGCCCTTTCGTATCCTGCACGTGTAAGTACAGGTGTAAAACATCTTGACCTTACAGCACTTTCAGGACTCACCTTCTACAAACCGGATCTGGAGCGTTTCCCCTGCCTGGGACTTGCCTACCGAGCTCTGGGCGAAGGAGAGAGTATGCCGGCAGTTATGAATGCAGCTAATGAAGTAGCAGTGGAGGAGTTTCTGGCCGGAAGGATCTCCTACCTGCAGATCGCCCGTTTGATTGAAAAAACCATGGATGCCCATAAAGCTTCACAGATTTCATCTATTGAAGAGGTGCTTGAAGCTGATGAATGGGGCAGAGCTACGGCACAGGATATCTGCGCCAGATTACAGACAGGAACCCTACAATGATTATCCTTAATTTTATTATAGTTCTAGGTATATTGATCTTTATCCATGAGCTTGGTCACTTTCTTGTGGCCAAATGGATGGGGGTAAAGGTGGAAAAATTTTCACTCGGCTTTGGCCCCAAACTTTTTGGGCGTCAGGTAGGTGAAACGGAATATCTGATATCAGCCTTCCCTTTGGGCGGATATGTCAAGATGTTCGGTGAAGGCGGGTTGAATGAGGTTGATATGATTGAGCAGGAAACCGGCAAGGAAAACCCTGAATCCTCAAGGGAACCACTCAGCGAAGAAGACAAAAAACGTTCCTTTGCCCATAAAAGTATACCTCAGAGAATGGCTATTGTATTTGCCGGTCCTTTTTTCAATATGCTCTTTGCCTGGCTGCTGCTTATTATCATTTATATGACAGGTATGCCTATACTCAAGGCTACTGTAGGAGAGGTCTTTCCAAACAAACCTGCCGCGCTGGCCGGTATTCAGAAAGGTGATCTGATTACTGAGGTCAACGGACAGCGTATCGTACAGTGGGAAGACTTTTCCGCAAAAATGGCCACTGTTACAGACAGCATAACCCTTACTATTATCAGAAATAATCAGCCAATAACCATTCAGCTCAAACCTCAGCAGGGCGAGACAAAAAACATGTTTGGAGAGGTTGTAAAGAAACAGATTATCGGTGTATCTCCAGCATATGATTTTGTGACTCAGCGCTTCGGACTACTGGAATCATTTTCACTGGGAAGCGCAAAGGCTGTGGAGGTAACGAGACTTACCGGATTGTCCCTAATTAAACTGTTTCAAGGTGTGGTGCCACTAAATAGCCTCGGTGGCCCGTTGATGATAGCTGATATGGCAAACAAGGCTGCTCAAACCGGCGGAGCCACCTTTTTTATGCTGCTTGCGGTAGTTTCAATAAATCTGGGAATATTGAACCTGCTTCCAATACCTGTCTTGGATGGCGGTCATCTGACCTTTTACACCATTGAGGCGATTATAAGGCGTCCTGTACCGCAGAAGGTAAGGGAGTATGCCCAGCAGGTTGGTATGGTACTGCTCCTTGGAATGATGGTGCTGGCTTTTTACAACGATATAATCCGTTTTTTCTTTTCAGCAAAGGCATGATAACTCTTTGCATTGAGACTACAACAGCCAGAATCGGTATAGCAGTAACAGAAGATGGCAAATTGCTCGCCGAGACCCTGATTGATGCCTCTGCGGGACACCAGAACAATCTGCTGATACCTGAAATCAAACATCTGCTGAACAAAAAGGGACTTACTGTTCAGCAGATAGAACTTTTTGCCTGCGCCGCCGGCCCTGGCTCTTTTACAGGTGTTCGCACAGGCATAGCTACTATACAGGGGCTGGCTTTTGCAACAGACAAGCCGTGCATAACTGTTTCCACTCTGGCGATGCTCGCAATGAATATACCTGTTTCAGACATTCCTGTATGTCCAATGCTGGACGCCCGTAAAAACGAGATCTACACGGCTCTCTACCAGATATCAGATCTACCTGTCCCCCTTAAGCCAGACTCTGCAATATCCCCCGATAAATTTCTTGATGAACTTACCACTCCAACCATCTTTCTTGGAGACGGCGCCTTGCGATATCAAGATTTAATCAAGCTCAGACTCGGTAAAAATGCCATATTTGCACCATTAATCTGCAATGCCCTACGCCCGTCCGCAGGATGCCTGATTGCCGAATACTCTCACCGTAATAATGGAACCGCTGTATCCCCTGAATTTCTGAAACCTGCCTACCATCGTCTCTCTGAAGCCGAGATTTCACGTCAAAAAAAGATTTAGTCTAACAATATATTTTTACTCTGATTAAAAAGCGCTTGCAGTATCGCTAAAGCTTGATATACTACCCCGTATACATAATTCCAGGGAGGGAACTATGAATATTCACGAGTATCAAGCAAAAGAAATAATCAGTACTTACGGTATTCCTGTACCCAGAAACATGGTTGCACTTACCGCCGATCAGGTTGAGCGCGCAGCCAAGATGATGGGGGGACATTGTGTAGTCAAGGCTCAGGTCTATGCAGGAGGACGTGGTAAGGCCGGCGGCGTTAAGGTGGTTCATCACCCCGAACAGGCTGCGGATCTTGCAAAAAAACTGTTTGGAGAAAGGCTTGTTACACATCAGACAGGCCCTGAAGGATTAAAGGTTCGCCGTATACTTGTAGAAGAAGCGGTTGAAATTGCCCGCGAATTTTACGTATCCATAACCCTTGATCGTCAGAATTCACGTTACTGCCTGATAGCTTCGGCTGAAGGAGGGGTTGAGATTGAAGAGGTTGCAAAGAAGTCTCCTGAAAAGATCCATATGCTTACTATTGATCCTTTCACCGGACTGCGCCCCTATCAGGCTCGCAAGATAGCGTTGGCTCTGGGGCTTACAGGTGTTGTCTGTGAAGACTGTGTTGAGCTGATTCGCAATCTTTACACCTGCTGTCTTGAAAAAGATTGTTCACTGGTAGAGGTGAACCCTCTTGTTGTTACAAAAGCAGGCTGGCTTCTGGCAATGGATGCAAAGATATCATTTGATGACAATGCTGTTTACCGTCACCGTGAATATCCTGACATGATGGACTACTCACAGCTAGATCCACTTGAGATTAATGCAGGTAAGTATGACCTGGCCTACATCAAGCTGGAAGGAAACATCGGATGCATGGTAAATGGCGCAGGACTGGCCATGGCAACGCTTGATGTTCTGAATGAGTTTAACGGAAGACCTGCCAACTTTCTGGATGTTGGGGGCGGAGCAACCCGTGAGAAGGTTGCAGAGGCATTCAAGATAATCCTGGAAGATACTGACGTTAAGGCTGTTTTTGTTAATATATTTGGCGGGATCATGCGCTGCGATGTTATAGCACAAGGAATAATTGAAGCCGCAAATGAGGTTCACTGCCCATTGCCTATAGTTGTACGGATGGACGGCAGCAATGTTGAAGAAGGCAAAAAACTTCTGCTCGAGTCCGGCCTTAATGTTCAGATTGGTGAAAATCTCGGTGATGGCGCACAGAAGATCGTTGCCATGCTGGCCAAGGAATAAGGGGGAGGAACCTAAACCATGTCAATTCTTATAAATAAAGATTCTAAAATACTTGTTCAGGGGATTACCGGAAAGAGCGGCCTCTTCCATACCCAACAGTGTCGTGCCTACGGTAGCCAGATAGTAGCTGGTGTTACCCCTGGAAAAGGCGGGATTCATATAGAGGGGATTCCGGTTTTTAATACCGTTGCCGAGGCCGTACATTATACCGGTGCCACTGTCTCAATGATCTTTGTGCCCCCTCCAGGCGCTGCTGATGCAATACTTGAATCATGCGACGCCGGTGTTGAGCTGGCAATCTGCATAACCGAAGGTATTCCGGTAAGGGATATGGTTCTGGCCAGAGCTGTTCAGGAACAGAGCAAAACACTGCTTGTAGGCCCCAACTGCCCTGGTGTCATCACGCCGGGACAGTGCAAAGTTGGGATAATGCCCGGATACATACATACCCCGGGAAAAATTGGTGTAGTTTCACGTTCCGGCACACTTACATATGAAGCTGTCAAACAGCTTACCGATATGAAACTCGGCCAATCAACCTGTGTGGGGATTGGCGGTGATCCGATAATCGGTATGAAGTTCATTGATGTACTAAAAAAGTTCAACGAAGACCCTGGCACAGAGGCTGTCTTTATGATCGGCGAGATAGGCGGCGGAGCTGAAGAAGAGGCTGCCGAGTGGATAAGGGACAATATGAAAAAGCCGGTTGCAGCCTTTATTGCAGGCAGCACCGCCCCTCCAGGAAAAAGGATGGGACACGCAGGAGCTATTATCACAGGAGGCAAAGGTAAGGCTGAAGACAAGATCCGCACCTTACAGGAATGTGGCGTAACAGTTGCGGTTTCCCCTACAAAGATGGGACAGGCAATGAAAGAAGCGTTAAAAAAATAACAGGTTGTAAGAAACATCCTAATTTTATCTTTGACTGTCTCTCTCCGGTAAGGGGAGAGACAGTTTCAGTTTATCCCACGGTTTTTCTGAATCTCGCCACAGCAATTAACAATACTGTTGTTCCGATACTCCCCAGCATAAGAAACTGTTTCCAAAGTATCTGAAGACCAACCCCCTTAAGGTACAATCCACGAATAATCTCCATAAACCAGCGCACCGGATTCATAATGGTAAGCCACTGCACAGGTAATGGCATGTTATTAATTGGAAAAGCAAAACCTGAAAGAAACATGGCAATAAATATAATAAAAAATGCGCTCATAGTAGCCTGCTGCTGCGTCTGACTTATGGTTGAAAGGAAGAGTCCTGTTCCAAGAGAACTCATCAAAAACAGACCGGTAGCCAGAACAAGCAGACAGATACTGCCCCTTACCGGCACACGAAAAACCAGCCAGCCTACGAAACTTATAAGAAACACATTGGCATATCCTATAAGTACAAAAGGCAGGGTTTTACCGAGGATGAACTCAAATTTCCGGATAGGTGTAACAATAATCTGTTCTATTGTGCCTATCTCTTTTTCTCTCACTATAGCCATAGCAGAGAGCAACATCGTGATTATATAGAGTATATTGGCAATTACAGCTGGAACGTAAAAAGGAGGGCTTGCCAGATCAGGGTTGAACCAGGCTCTGTTCTCCAGGCGTATAGCATTGGATGAGGCTGTTTTCCCGTAACCGGGAACCTTTTCTGCCTGCAGTTTTAAGTTATGGGCTTCGCTGAAACGGAAAAGATAGCCCAAAATCACACCTGCTGTATTTGAATCCGTTCCATCAATTATAGCCTGAACTGTAGAGGTCTCACCACGCCCAATCTTTTCGGCCAGTCCATGGTTGATACTCAACAGAACACGTACCTTGCCGGAATCCAGCAGTTCAGCTCCCTGTCTTTCATTGTCAGGTCGCACAGCAAGCCTGAAATGACCGGATGAGAACAGCTCTGTCAGCAGTTCTCGACTACGTGGTGAATTATCCCTGTCAATGACAGCTGTAGGTATGTTGCGTACATCCATATTAACCGCATAACCAAAGATGATGGTCTGAATCATCGGTGTAATAAAAAGCACGACCCTCATTCTCGGATCCCGAAAGGTCTGTATAAACTCCTTTACAAGCATCGCCTTCAGACGCTCAAACATCGGCTAACCCAGCTTCTTTCTGAACCTAAGAACAGCAAGCAACAGAATCAATACGGCAAATCCAAGCAGAAAGAGACTCTGTGGCCATAGAACGGATAACCCTACATCCTTGAGGTAGATCCCTCTTAAGATGGTCACAAAGTAGCGAGCCACTACAATATGACTGACGGCCTGAATCGGAGCAGGCATGTTTTCCAAAGGGAAGATGAAACCGGAAAGCAGGAATGCCGGCAAGACAGTCACCAGCAATGCAAGTTGACTTGCAAGTAACTGATTTTTAGCAAAAATACTGATAAGCATCCCTACTGACAGCGCGCCAACAAGGAAAAGCAGTGATAAGGCAGAGAGCAAGAACAGACTCCCTTTTAGCGGGACATTAAAAACAAAATAACCAACACCAACTGAAAGCAGAAGGTCGAGGATGCCTATACAAAAATATGGAGCCATCTTGCCGATAATAAGCTCCCAACGCCGAATCGGCATGGTTACAATCTGTTCCATTGTGCCGGTTTCCCACTCCCTTGCCATGCTGAGAGAGGTAAGCAAGGTAGCTACTATCATCATAATCACCGGAATAAGGCCAGGAAAAATAAAATTGCGGGAGACCAGATCGGTGTTGTACCAGATACGGGGACGGATTTCTAAAGGCGGAACAATACCTGCCTGTTGAGGAAAACGACGCTTCAAGGTTGAGAGACTGACCTGGCGTGACCAGCCAAGAACTATAGCTTCAGCATACCCCTGTGCAATGGTTGCTGTGGTAGGATCGCTTCCATCAAGAACAATCTGCAAGGAAGAAGCAGCTCCACTTGACAACCTTTCAGCAAAATCAGGTGGCACAACAAGAGCGATCAACGCATCTCGGCGGTCAATAGCCTTTTCAAGCTGCATGTATGAATCTGCATTTGTCTTAAGCGAAAAGTAACGGGAACCTTTAAAACGGCTGATAAGCTCCCTGCTCTGCGGACTATTGCTCTGATCCCATACCGCCAGCGGAACCTTATCAACATCCAGTGTCAGGGCATAGCCAAACAGAAACAACATGATAAGAGGCATAAGTATACCCATCGCGAGACTGCGCGGATCCCTCATAACATGCAGGAATTCCTTGCGACCGATAGTTGTCATGCGACGCAGAAACGGAGGCATCATACATATTCCCCCTGCCTGTCATGTTCCTCAATCAACAGGATGAACAGCTCTTCCAGAGTTGGCAAAACATCGCCCTTTGTACGCTCTCTTTTAAGTTCTGATGGACTGCCCACCGCCACAATCTTGCCACGGTAGATCAAGGCCAGACGATCACAATATTCAGCTTCATCCATATAATGGGTCGTGACAAATACCGTAACACCATCAGCAGCAAGATTATGTATCATCTGCCAGAAACGACGGCGGTTTAATGGGTCAACACCGGCAGTCGGTTCATCCAGAAAGATGATAGGTGGTTTGTGAAGTAACGCACATCCCAACGCCAGCCGCTGCCTCCATCCGACCGATAGCTCACCTGCCTTTGAACTACGTCTCTCTGAAAGTCCGGCCATCTCAATCACCCAGTCAGCCCTTTCAGAAAGCTCTCTGCCTGGTAAACGGTATATACCTCCGTAAAAGGCTATATTCTCCTCCACTGTCAGATCCTCATAGAGCGAGAATTTCTGACTCATGTAGCCAATATGTTCTTTTATCAGTTCAGCCTTGGTCGTTATGTCAAATCCTGCCACACTACCACTACCACCGCTCGGCTCAAGAATGCCGCATAGCATTTTTATGGTGGTTGACTTTCCAGCACCGTTAGGCCCCAGAAATCCGAATATTTCTCCCTTTGGCACCTGAAGGGAAATACCGTTAACCGCTACAAACTCACCAAAGCGGCGTGTTAGATTCTCAATAGTAACAGCCATTTCAGCAGATTTGAGATCTGGGGGAGGACGACGTTTGACCGCTGAATCTACCCCTTCTTTTCCCATAAAGGAGATAAACAATTCCTCCAGTGTAGGTTCAATCATCCTGGTAATAGCCAGTTTTTTAAGATTGAAGGGAGAATCAGAGGCAAGAATCTGTCCATGATGCAAAAAAGCCACCCTGTGGCATCGTTCCGCCTCATCAAGATATGCAGTGGCAACCAGAATGGTTACCCCTTCGGCAAGCAGCGTATCCAGAATTTTCCAGAAATCACGGCGAGAGACAGGATCTACCCCATTGGTAGGCTCATCAAGAAAAAGTATCCGGGGAGTATGTATAAGAGCGCAACAAAGCCCCAGCTTCTGCTTCATTCCACCGGATAAGGCTCCGGCTCTGCGCCTTGTAAACGGATCCAGACCGCTCATAGCCAATAACCGTTCAGAATGCACCAACCAATCCGCTTTGGGCACTCCGTAGATATCGGCATGGAAGCGGATGTTTTCTATAACCGTAAGATCAGGATAAAGACCAAAGCGCTGGCTCATGTAGCCAATATCACCACGAACAGGATCCAGATTACTACAGGCAGTTCCAAGCAGGGAAGCCTCCCCTTCTGTAGCATCCAGCACACCTGTCAGCATCCTCAATGTAGTAGTTTTTCCAGCTCCGTCTGAACCTACAAGCCCAAATAGCTCACCCTGCCGAACTGAAAAGGATATCCCGTCTACAGCAGTCAGGCTGCCAAACCGTTTAGTAAGAGAAGAAGCTGATATTACAGGCGGAGTTGGATTCACTCCTACCTTCCCCCGTTTCCCTTTCCCTTTGTCTCTGCATCCAGGAAGGCATCCACAGGCATACCAGGTTTAAGCTCCTGCTTCAGGTTTTTGATAGCAATTTTTATCCTGTAGACCAGCTTGACACGTTCCGCCTCTGTCTGAACATTTCTTGGAGTAAATTCTGCCTCAGAGGCAATGAAACTGACAGTTCCCTGATATATACGACCCTTCCAGGTATCGCTCGTAACCCGCACTGATTGACCCAGCTTTACCCTCCCCAGCTCTGTTTCGGGAATATATGCCCTTACCCAGACATCATCCAGAGCAGCCACGGTTATTACCGGACTGCCTACCGCAAGAAGTTCGCCAGGCTCTGCATGCTTGGCCAATACCGTACCGTTTAAAGGAGTTGCCAGAACTGCCTGAGCCAGCCTTATGGATGCTAACGAACGGATCGCTCCAGCTGAATCCATCCTTGCCTTCGCCTGATTGACTGCATCCGGTCTGGCACCAACCCTGGCAAGCTTCAGCCGTTCTTCAGCTTCACGCAGAGCAGCCGCTGTCACATCTTTAGCTGCACGGGCAGCATCCAGATCCTTTCGTGGAATAACCTCTTTTTTAAACAACGTCTCAGCCCTTGCAGCATCACGTGCAGCCCTTTCTGCATCAGCCTTCATACGGGCAACGGTTGCCTCCGCCGCCGAGATTTCCTCCTTACGACTGCCTGCCCTCAGATCGGCAAGAGCAGACTCCGCTGCCTGCTGATCAGCAACACGGGCATTTATTTCCTCCTTAAGCTCATCATCCTCCAACCTTGCTATAACCTGACCTTTAACAACCTGCTGCCCCTCATCCACCAGACGTTCTTTCAAACGACCAGGCACCTTGAATGATAGCTCAACAGTGGTGGCTTCTATAGTGCCTGTCAGCTTCAATCCACCGTTGGCCTTTCCTGAACGCCGCATGACAAACGTTACAGAAACCACCAAGAGCAAAACCAACACAATAGCGATCATCTTCTTCTTTTTCATCTACAAGCCTCCATTAAACATTAAGCAATCTGCTTGATATCATAAAAACCGGAAAAGGGGGCATTTCAAATGAGGTTGTATTCGAGAACAAGGAGTTTGAGCTAAAACCTTCTATAAATACCATAAAAAAAGACCCTGCAGTTTTATTGCAAGGTCTTGTATTTACTGGAGCACCTACCGGAATCTAACCGGCGACCTGCTGATTAATCCTAAGGTTAATTTTTCAGAATCAGTGACGGCAGCCTTCCATTTGGTTTTAATCCTGAGAAATCCTAAAGGCATCCTGAAGCCAAAACCTTTTTTTCAGCCTCGGGATTACTACGATTACTCTGGATTTAAGGTCAAAACCAACAAAGCCTTTGGTTTTAATCCTGAGTAATCCTGAGGTAATCCTGAAGCCAAAATCTTTTTTCAGCCTCGGGATTACTACGATTACTCGGGATTTAACTTCAAAAACGCCTTTGGGTTTAATCCTGAGAAATCCTGAAGTAATCCTGAGGCTAAAAGCTTTTTATCAGTACATAAAACCAAAGATCCACAACGGAATCTTGTTTTTAAACCCAACCTCAATATCATCCGCAACCAGATAGGCATCCTCCATACCATCTATCTGCTTGAATCCTTTGTTCTTACCCCCAATTTCAAAGGTATGCTGCCCATTGACTATAAAATCACCCCTGGTTGATATCTCAATACTCTTCTCAATAAACTCAGGGTGGGTTTTGCTCATATTTCTGACCTGGTTGACAAAGAACAACTCACGAAGTGTACCCGTATTAACCTCATTGCTAATCGCATACATTTGGTTACTGTTCTCCAGAAATATCTTCTCCGGCCTGGTCAGTATCTCATAACCCCGCCCCTGCGATCTTACCAGGTTCAAGAGTGAGGCATCTTGCAACCTTTCCAGATATTCATACAGCCGTGGGCGTGAAATATCGGTAGCCTCAGCCAATTTGGCAATATTTGGCACAAATGGAACACCAACAGTCAACAGGTACAGCAGCTTTTTGATCTTTGAAATCTGCCGTGGCTCAACCCTGCTGACACAAGGGAGATCCACCTCAAGAATATGGTTTATAACTTCCCTGACCTTCAGCCTGTAGAAGGCCTCACCCTCCAGAAAAAACGGATAGTAGCCGCCCTGGATATAGTCACGAAATTGGCGAACAGGCTTGATATCTTGACAAATTTCAGTGGCAATCTCCTGATGATTGGCCAAAAGCTCTTCAAGAGAAAAAACGGGATATTCCTTGCAAAGTGAGAAATTGATGTATTCGCGAAGTGAGAGTCCATGGAGAGAATAAACAATGGCTCGGCGGGAAAGATCCGCTTTCTGTTTGCTGATCTGCAAAAGGCTGGAACCGGAAAAAACCACCCGCATTCCGGGAAAAGTGTCATAGATAGCCTTAATCTGTGTTGACCAGTCAGGATATTTATGTATCTCATCCAGCAGGAGCAACTCACCGCCAAGCTGGTCAAAATCACGGGCAAACTCAAACAGGTCATTTGCCTGAAAAAATGGGCTATCCACAGAAACGTAAAGTGCCTTGTCGCTCCCAGAATACCGCTCTTTGACATACTGGAGCATCAAGGTCGTCTTACCGGTACCACGTGCCCCCAATATACCAATGCAGCGCTCACTCCAGTCAATCCGGCTAAAAAGATACCGCCTGGTCTGGCTTAGCGACTCGATCAGCCGCTGTTGCTCCCTAAAAAAGTTTTCCATTACAAATCTCCAGCAAATTAGTAAAATTCATTTTACATAATTAGCTTGATTTTGCAATATATTATGTCATTACAACATTGGTAGACAGGCTGAGCCAAAACACAGAAGCTAAAACCTTTTTTTCAGCCTCGGGATTACTATGATTACTCGGGATTTAAAACCAAAAGCAGGGCGTTTCACCTGACATTAGATTTTCCCTGTTTGCTTACAGATTATGAGGATTGAGATATTACAAGCAGCATCCCCTGGAATTCCCAATGTGGTTACCCTAGCGTGTCCCTTATCAGGTTATACTTAAGGGATCGATAAGAGTTAAATTCTCAATCCATTCAAAATCAGAGGTATTGCGAGTAGCAAGTACGACTCCATGCTCAATTGCCGTTGCAGCAATAAGAGATAACGTAAAATATTTTTCGCTTTTTTAAAAATAGTCACAGCAGTGCCTGATTTTGGT
>DCVL01000055.1 GCA_002328035.1 Geobacter sp. UBA2189 | reverse complement strand
TGAAGGGCGTGTCCGCTACATCAACCCTGCGGTTACCCGGGATTTCGGTGTTACAACGGATATGATTGCCGGAATGACACTGGAAGAACTGAGCGCTGTAGGGACAGCCCCGGAAGGCAGCCAGTTTCCGGCATCTATCCGTCGTGTTCTTGAGGAACGGGCTTCCAACTCCATGGAGGCGATCTGGCAGACCCTGCACGGTAAGCGGCTTTTTGATCTCCGTCATATCCCTGAGGTGGATGCTAACGGCACGATTATCGGTGTGATAGGGATTGCCCGCGACATTACTGAACGGACGGAGATGGAAGCGTCGCTGCGCAAAAGCAGGCATTTGCTGGCTGAGGCTCAGCGGATCGCCCATGTCGGCAGTTGGGAGCTTGACCTGGCAACCAATCGTCTGACCTGGTCCGATGAAATCTTCCGTATCTTTGAAATCGACCCGGCTCAGTTTGATGTCTCCTACGAGGCTTTTTTACAACGTATTTACCCAGATGACCGTGAAATGGTCAACCGCGCCCACACCGATTCAGTGGCAAGCCGTGTTCCATATGATATTGAGTATCGCCTGCTGTTTGCCGATGGTCGGATCAAGTATATTCAGGAACGGTGTGAAACCTACTATAATGCAGACGGTATGCCATTGCGCTCAATGGGTACGGCGCAGGATGTTACCGAACGCCATATGACAGAGGAAACCTTGCGTACCAAACAGCGCAAACTGGCGGAGCTTGAACTTGAACTTTCATTTGCTGAAGAAAGGGAACGCCAGCGGATTGCCGCAGTTCTGCACGACCATATCGGGCAGCTGCTGCTTCTGGGTCGGATCAAGCTTGGGGCGCTGCTGTCCAACGGTCAGCCTTCGGCAACGAAACAGACGGTTTCTGATGTGCGTACCCTGATGGACGAGGCAATTCAATCCACCCGTTCCCTTACCGTTCAGCTCTGTCCGCCGGTGCTCAGTACCATGGGACTTGAACCGGCTTTGGAACTGCTTTGTCGGCAGATGCTGGAAGAATGGGAGCTACAGGTGGCGTTCAGCGATGATCAACTGCCCAAGCCGTTATCGCCCGAGGTGCGCACGGTGCTGTATCAGACCGCTCGCGAATTGCTGATCAATGTGGGTAAGCACGCCGGTGCCAAGCAGGCTTGTCTTGCAATCAGCAGGGATGGTGCTATGTTTATGATGACGGTAACGGATAACGGCGCCGGTTTTGATCCCAACACCCTTGCTGCTGCTTCGCGTCAGGCCAAGGGGTTCGGTCTGTTTAATGTCATGCGCAGGATCAGGAACCTGGGTGGTGAGATGACCCTGGACTCCAGTCCGCTGCAGGGGACGCGTGTTGTCATCAGAATACCTTTGGCGATTGCCGAGGAGGGTATATGAGTATCAGAATCCTGTTGGCGGATGATCACAAGATTATGCGGGAAGGGCTGAAGGCTCTGCTGGATGATGTGCCGGACATTGAGGTGGTCGGTATGGCGACCAATGGCCGCGAAGCGGTGCAACTGGCGGCTGAACTCCGACCCGATGTGGTGGTAATGGATCTGAACATGCCGGAGATGGACGGCATTGAGGCCACCCGGCAACTTGTTGCCACCGATCCTTCGACCAAGGTGCTGATCCTCTCTATGGTAGTTGACCGCAACTGCGTGATTGAATGCCTTAAGGCCGGTGCCAAGGGGTACCTGGTCAAGGATTGTGCTGCCGAAGAACTACAGGGTGCTATCCACGCCCTGGCTGGCGGTGAATCGTTCCTCTGCACCAAGATCGCGCAGGTTGTCATCAGCGATTATGTCCAGCGAACGAATGAGGATACAGGCGTCATTGAAACCGTTCTTTCCCGACGGGAACAGGAGATTCTCAGCATGATCGCCGATGGCCGCAACACCAAGGAGATTGCCTTTGCGCTTGAATGCAGTGTCAAGACCGTTGAGGTTCACCGGATGAACATTATGAAGAAACTGGAACTGCACAGTGTGGCTGAACTTACCAAATATGCCTTGCGGGAGGGACTGACCAGCATCTGATGTTTAGCGTGTGTTGAGTGTTCGTATCGAGTAATTGCCATTTTCAGTAACCGCTCTCCTTGATTAATCTTCCCCTGTATTGGGGTATTACTCCCCCCTAAGGTTTTTCCTCCTTCCATAAGGTTTTTCGAAGCTCCGCTTCCGTTCTTCCTGACTGTTCAATAGCCTTCCTTTCTCCGTAGTATGCATAAAGAAAGGAGGGACAGCCGCATGGTGTCCAGTTTTATAACTACAAGTCAATCCGATGCTGCGGAACACCCTTCAGCGCAGCCATTTCAGGAACTCTGTCGATTTGTTACCAAGCCGTTCAGTACATGTCACTGCTTTGCCATCACCTCGTCAAAGGTGCCACTGGCTCTGTATTTCTGCGGTGGCCATTACCTGGAATGCAGCATCTACCAGCAACAGAGCGGCAGTGTAGAGAAGAACGAGATGTATGAAGCAAGGTGCAGCGAGTAATTTCATAAATACAGGAGAAAAGTAATGTTCAATGCAATGACCATCAAAAACAGGCTGATATTGTTAAT
>DCVL01000057.1 GCA_002328035.1 Geobacter sp. UBA2189 | reverse complement strand
TGAATAAGGTTTTGCAAGAGGCTCAATTTACTTTGATTTCAGATTCTGATTGTTTGCAGCAGTTCACTTTTGTTGTGAGGGACAGAAATGGAAGGGTTGCGACACAATCCATAAATGTTCAGTAGTTACTAAAAAGTGTAACTTTGAACAGATAAGGGTTCCTGCTGAGAGATACTTTTTAATAAAGGGGGAGGACTTTACTGTTTCTTCCCCTATTTTATTCACTTTTGGTATTACCCTCTCCTTGCATTTCGCGTGCTGTTCCGCTACTATCCTGCAACTATGAAACGACTAACAAGACAACTACATGTAGGCTCTGTGGCAATTGGCGGTGGCACCCCATGCTCTGTTCAATCTATGTGTTCTACCGATACCCGTGACATCAAGCAGACTATGGCTCAGATTAACGCCCTTGCCGATGTGGGATGCGAAATTGTACGATGTGCCGTGCCGGATTCTGATGCTGCTGATGCCCTTGCGACAATAAAAACCTTAAGTCCTGTTCCTGTTATTGCCGATATTCACTTTGATTATAGGCTTGCGCTGCGGGTGCTTGATGGAGGAATTGACGGCCTGCGCCTTAATCCCGGAAATATTGGTGAACATTGGAAGGTGGCCGAAGTAGTTAAAGCTGCGTCTGATAGAAAAGTGCCTATACGTATAGGTGTTAATGCAGGTTCACTGGAAAAAAAGTTGCTTGAAAAGTATGGGCATCCAACTGCGGAAGCAATGGTTGAATCAGCCCTGGGGCATATCCGCATCCTTGAAGACCTAAAATATCAGGAAATAAAAGTATCCCTTAAGGCATCCGATGTACCCAAGACTGTAGAGGCTTACCGTATTCTTTCTTCGCAGGTTGATTATCCTATGCATGTAGGCATAACAGAAGCCGGTACTATCTTTTCAGGCACAATAAAATCATCGGTAGGACTGGGTATATTGCTGTATGAAGGGATCGGCGACACTTTGCGTGTTTCTCTTACCGGAGACCCTGTAGATGAAGTCAGGGTAGGTTATGAAATACTGAAATCTCTTGGTTTGAGACAGCGGGGAGTTAATTTTGTATCCTGTCCTACATGTGGCAGATGCCAGATCAATCTTATTAAACTGGCCGAAGAGGTAGAACGGAGACTTCAGTCTGTTGATAAGCCGATAACTGTCGCTGTCATGGGCTGCATTGTCAATGGCCCAGGGGAGGCTCGGGAAGCTGATGTAGGAGTGGCCGGAGGAAAAGGAGAGGGGCTTGTTTTTCGCAAGGGCGAAGTTGTCTGCAAGGTTGGCGAGGATGAGTTGGCTGACGCCCTTTTAGATGAAATAGGCAGGCTTTAGAAGGAGAAGCCCCCCATGCACAGCCTGATTGTTGACGACGATACTATCGGTCGTCTTATGTTGGCAACCTATCTTGAAGAATCCGGAACCTGTGATCAGGCTGAAAATGGTCAACAGGCGCTGGATATGATTGCGCTGGCCGTATCTGAAGGAAATCCTTACGATTTAATCTGTCTTGATATTGTAATGCCTGTAATGGATGGGACTGCAACCCTTAAAGTCATAAGAGAAAGAGAGCATGTTTCCGGTAAACGAACCAAGGTTTTTATGATCTCCGCATGCAGCTCTCCACAGGATATTGAAGATGCCTTCTTTGAGGGTGATTGTGATGACTATATCGTAAAACCGTTTCAAAGAGAACTGGTAAGCCAGATGCTTCAGCGTCATAATTTAATTTAAGGTGGTTTAATATTAATGCTTTACACACAATTCTTTATTCCTACACTTAAAGAAACGCCATCGGATGCAGAGGTGGTGTCCCATCAGTTAATGATGCGTGCCGGAATGATACGCAAGATAGCGGCAGGCATTTATACATATATGCCGATAGGCTTGCGTTCCATACGTAAATTTGAACAGATTGTACGTGAAGAGATGAACAGGGCAGGGGCGATTGAGCTTCTGATGCCAGGCGTGCAACCGGCAGAACTCTGGATAGAATCAAAGAGATGGGCTCAATATGGAAAAGAACTTTTACGATTTAAGGATCGTAAGGATAATGAATTTTGTATGGGACCAACCCATGAAGAGATAATCACTGACATAGCAAGGCGTGAGGTCAAGAGCTACCGCCAGATGCCAGTTAATTTTTATCAGATACAAATCAAGTTCCGTGATGAGATCCGTCCAAGATTCGGCCTTATGAGAGGTCGGGAATTTATAATGAAGGATGCCTATTCATTTGATATTGATTCTTCTGCAGCAGATCTCTCATATGAAAAGATGTATCAGGCTTACAACAGGATATTTGAGCGTTGTGGTCTCAATTTCAGGGCTGTTGAGGCGGATACCGGTTCTATAGGTGGTTCGGCCTCCCATGAATTCATGGTTCTTGCTTCATCCGGAGAAGATGCAATTGTATCCTGCAACAGCTGCAAATATGCAGCAAATGTAGAAAAAGCCGAAGGTATAAGACAAAAAGTTGATGGATTGGCGGGTAAAAAGGATTTAACCAAGGTTGGTACACCAGACAAGAGGAGTATTGCCGAGGTTGCAGAGTTCTTGGGCGTACCTCAATCATCCACGGTAAAGACCCTGGTTCTTTCAAACGGAGAAGGCAAATTTGTTATGGCACTTGTCAGGGGTGACCATGATCTGAATGAGTTGAAACTGAAAAATCATTTGCGCTGGGATGAAATCCAGATGGCAACTGATGATGAAATCCTCAGCTTTACCGGTTCGCCTCCAGGTTTTCTGGGGCCTGTAGGACTTAAATTAGAACTTGATGTTGTGGCAGATTATGCATTGGAATCATTAACTGATTTTGTGATTGGAGCCAATGAAACAGATCGCCATTTTACTGGCGCAAATTTCGGACGTGATTTTAATGTTGGGCAGATTGCCGACATACGCCTTATAGGTGCAGGAGATGCCTGCCCACGCTGTTCTGATGGTGTTCTTGAAATATGGCGAGGTATTGAGGTGGGTCATGTATTCAAGCTGGGCACAAAATATTCCAGTGCAATGAATGCCACCTATCTGGATAAGGATGGAAAAGAGCAGGTTATATTTATGGGTTGCTATGGTATAGGCATCGGTCGTACCGTTGCAGCCTCGATAGAACAGAATAACGATCAGAACGGAATTATCTGGCCACTGCCACTTGCTCCTTTTCACTGTTCCGTCATAGCTATAAATCCACAAAAAGATCCCGAAGTTATGACTGCAGCACGTGATATACACGACCGTCTTGAGTCAGCCGGTGTTGAGGTGCTGCTTGATGATCGTGATGAACGACCTGGTTTTAAGTTTAAGGATCATGACCTTATCGGTATACCTTTAAAAATAGTTGTAGGATCAAAGAGGTTGGCCGATGGGAAGATCGAATATAAAGAACGTAGCGGAGAGGAAACACAGTTGCTAACCCCTGAAGAGGCTATAGAAAAGGTTATTTCAACAGTGCAAAAAGCCTGTGGTGGGGGGAACAGATGAGTGCCGCAGCAATATGGGATCTAGAGAATGAATGTATGCCACGTGAAGAGCTGGAACAGCTTCAGCTTGAGCGGCTACAGGCGACCCTTAACAGGGTTTACAAAAATGTTAAATGTTACCAAAACAAATTCAAGGAACTGGGTATAGAGCCCGAGGATGTCACCTCTCTTTCGGATCTTTCCAAACTCCCGTTTACAACAAAAGAGGATCTGAGACTTAACTATCCATATGGAATGTTTGCTGTTCCTTTGCGCGAAGTAGTCAGGATACATTCATCATCAGGAACCACGGGAAAACCAACCGTTGTTGGCTATACAAGACATGACCTTAAAGCATGGTCTAATCTGGTAGCCCGTTTTATGACTGCGGCAGGCGTTACACATGATGATGTTGTACAGATAGCTTTTGGTTATGGTCTGTTTACAGGTGCATTTGGCTTGCATTATGGTTCTGAAACTATCGGAGCGGCGGTCATACCTATGGGCGGCGGCAATACCGAAAAACAGATCATGATTATGCAGGACTACAAAACTACTGCTTTGGTGGGAACGCCGAGCTATGCGCTCACTATTGCTGACAGGCTCGACAAAATGGGAATTGATCCAAAATCACTTTCTTTAAAGGTCGGCCTTTTTGGTGGAGAACCTTGGTCTGAGGCTATGAGGGCGGAGATCGAACAGCGCCTGCAAATAATTGCTACTGATAATTATGGGCTCTCTGAGGTAATCGGCCCCGGAGTTGCGGGAGAATGTCTCCATAAATGTGGTATGCACATTGCTGAAGATGCCTTTATTGCAGAAATTATTGACCCCGAAACTGGAAAGGTTCTGCCTTCAGGTTCTGTAGGAGAACTGGTTTTAACAAGCCTTACAAAAGAAGCCTTCCCGATGATTAGATATAGAACACGGGATATAACCAGCCTTGTAAATGAACCTTGTGCCTGCGGTAGAACATCTGTACGTATGAAAAAAACCATGGGACGCAGTGATGATATGTTGATAATAAAAGGAGTTAATGTATTTCCATCTCAGATTGAGGAAGTCCTGTTTGCAATAGAAGGTTGTGAACCTCACTACCAACTTATAGTTGAGCGTTCTGGTGTGACAGACACACTTGAAATTGATATTGAGGTGACAGAGAATATTTTCTTTGATGAAATGAAGAAACAGCGTGCATTTCTTGAATCCATAGAAAGGAAGATCCATTCAGCCCTAGGGGTCGGCGCTACCGTAAAGCTTGTTGAGCCCAACAGCATACCACGCCATGAAGGTAAGGCAGAGCGGGTAATTGACAAGAGAAAAATATAATTCTCTGCAAGTTAAAAATTAAATTTTAAAACAGGCTACAATAGCTAAAATATGTTTGGAGCTCTTTCTGTGTTTAATAAAAACCCTTTATCCGTATGTAGAGTTATATCCTTTGCATTGTTCTTAACACTGTTTTTTTTGAACCTCACAGCCTGCAATAAAGATTTTCAGTTTAATACTTCTGTAAATCCAGTTAAAAAGCCGACACAAGAACCTCTAAGCACTTCAAAATCACAGACAGTTCCTCAAGTATTTGAGCAAACAAGCAGCACAATAGGAACTGAAATTGCTGTACAGCGACAATCAAGTTCATCCAAAGGAACTAAAACCAATTACAGATACAATGCAGGAGAAGACCCAAAATTCGCCAAAGATAAAGGATGGCCAAAGAAATACCCGACACCACTTACTGGCTCAATAATTCCAAACAAAAGAATTATTGCCTATTATGGTAACCCTCTATCAAAACGTATGGGGGCTTTAGGGGAATTTGAAAAAGATGATATGATAAAACGGCTAAAGACCGAAGCAGAGAAATGGGAGCAGGCTGACCCTGCTATGCCTGTACAGACCGCACTGCATCTTATAGCGGTGGTTGCACAATCTGAACCAGGAAAATTAGGCAAATACCGGACAATTATGCCAGAAAGCCTGATAAATAAGGTTTATGAATGGGCTAAAGAGAGTGGTTCAATTCTGTTTATAGATATACAGACGGGGCATGACGACATCAGAACAGTGCTACCTGAATTTGAGTGGATACTTAAAAATCCTGATGTACATCTAGGGATAGATCCAGAGTTTAATCTGATAGAAAGCAAAGCAAAGCCTGGAAAAAAAATAGGAAATTACAATGATAGTGAAATCAATTTTGCAAGCAATTACCTTAAAGAATTGGTTAATAAATACAAATTACCACCTAAGATATTGATTATTCACCGTTTTACTCGTAATGGCATCATAAATGCCAAAAAGATAAAACTTAGCAGGGAAGTTCAGGTTGTAATCAATATGGATGGATGGGGAGCTCCTTGTCTGAAACGTGATTCATACAAAGACTACGTTGTCTCAGAACCTGTACAGTTTACTGGATTCAAACTTTTCTATCATAATGATACAAAAAAAGGTGATCCTCTTATGACCCCCAAAGAACTCCTAAGACTAAATCCCAAACCACTCTACATCCAGTATCAGTAGCCTTTTTTCACACACCGAAGCATAACCCCAAAAACGGCAGTTACTGGTCATTATCCCGTTGTCGGCAGCAGTTTTTTGACCAGATATCGCCTGCAAAACTAACAGCCAATAAGGGGGGACAGGCTACTTATTGGTGCCCCGTTTTTTACCTTTTGGCCAACCGACAGGTCGCAATGTCGATTCCATTCCCATTTTACGGCATAATTCATGTTGCCAATCCTCCTTGCCAAATGGTGTCTGACGGTTCACGCTTTTCTGCAACTTCTCCAGTTCGCCAGCAGTTAGCAGCATATCCACGTAAGCAGTCCAATCTTCTGGTAGCGACAGCGAAGAGGTGTCGGGCTGCAAGCCAGCACTCCCGGCAGTTCGAGCGGTATGCGATGACCATCGCCATTGGGTGGCTGTTGGCGAAAGACTGGCACGCACAGGATTGGCTTAAATATAGCGGGCTACCGTTAACAGGTGTTCGTCACTCTGGATGATGAAACTTTTGTATCTTCCCTGCCAGACATGGCCACTGGTTTTGTAGTGCGCATGGTAGCGACGGACATGGATGGTCATAAGCCACTGCATATATTTGTTGAGATCATCCGCATGTTCAGGTTGCACGAGAATATGAAAATGGTTGGGCATCAGGCACCATGCATGCAGTCGAACCGAATGTTTCTGCCGTGCTTGCTGCATCAGTTCCAGAAATGCACCATAGTCTTCATCTTTATGAAAAACCTGTTGTCTGCCGTTACCGCGATTGATGATGTGGTAATAGCAGTTGTCTCCCAACGCTCTTGCAATTCTCGGCATGTGACAGCCCTTCTAACAAGCACTCAATAAGTAGCCTGTCCCCTTATTCCCCTCCGCTTTTTTTTCAACCTATATTCACCTTCACAATGTACACCATAACCGTAATAAGGAGCGCAGAGTGGATCACCCAAATATTCCTGAACAACAACAGAATTATTCCTGAAGCTAAATATTATTTTGCATTTGCCAGTGTTGTAAACTGCCTTTCCATCAACATATTGGGCTTCACCACTAATTTCACCCTGATTGTGACTCGGTGTGCCCAACACACAATATAAATAAAATAAAAGCTTATCATTGGATATTTCTTTTATTTTCCAGTTTCCCTTCTCTATTGTCATACTTGCTGGAAACCAATTCATATACTTTATCAATTTTTTTTCGCTTAAAAAATTCAAGCATCCTTGTTTTACTCTCCAGCAAAAGACACCGCGCACATTCTTCCTTAGCAGCCGCATTTCGCAACCAATCATCCATATCCTTACTTTTGAAAGCAGAGCCGCACTTCTTGTCACGCTCCTTTATCCAAGCCTTTTGTTCTTTTCGAAGCGTCTGCTTGTCCTTCTCATCAAGGCGACTTAGTGCATCCTTAAATACTGTGTTAAGCTCTTTATCAACCTGGATAAGTTGTTGAAGCAGACTATCTGGGGGGGTATGTTCTGCTGCTTGTACTTGAAACGGCACATAGATGACAGATAAGAAGACTATGAGAACAGTATGGAGCAATGCTTTGATCTTGAATGTAATCATGCCGCACACCTCCATTCGGCTGTGTTTGCATAATTATCAGCATTCAAAAAGCCGCCGAACAGGGCGTCGTTGCGGT
>DCVL01000011.1 GCA_002328035.1 Geobacter sp. UBA2189 | reverse complement strand
TTGTACAAAAGGCGCCTGCTTCCACCATCATTGATCTTGCTGTGGCAGTGCGAGAACTGTTTGATGTAAAAAACGAGATCAGAGTTATCGGCACCCGTCATGGAGAAAAATTGTACGAGACACTCTTGACCCGTGAAGAGCTTGCCAAGGCGGAAGACTTGGGCGGGTATTATCGCATCATGCCGGATGGTCGTGATCTCAACTATGGTAAGTATTTTACCGAGGGAGAAGAGCAGATTTCACTCCTTGAAGATTACAACTCCCACAACACGCAACGACTTTCGATACCGGAAATCAAAGAAAGGTTGATGAGGCTGGAGTTTATCCAGCAGGAGTTGAGCGGAGGTGTCGGGTGCGCATTTTGATTCTGGGTGGTGACGGCATGCTTGGTCACCAATTATTGAAACACTTGCAACCCCGGCATGAGGTGAAAGTTACTCTACGTCAGGATTTGTCCGTGTACTCTGCTCTTGGCCTTTTCCGCACAGAAAATGCGTATGACGGGATTGATATCCGATCTTTTGATCGACTTGTGGAGGTTATGGCCGATTTCAGACCGGAGGCGGTGATCAATGCGGTAGGAATCGTTAAGCAAAGAGCCGATGCGAAGGAAAGCATCCCCAGTCTGGAGATCAATGCGCTTTTACCCCATCGGCTGGCGGTGCTGTGCAAGGGGGTAGGTGCACGCCTGATTCACCTGAGTACAGATTGTGTCTTTTCGGGGGAAAAGGGGAACTATCTTGAAAACGATCCATCTGATGCCAAAGATCTGTATGGAAAGACCAAGTTCCTGGGAGAGGTTCACGAAGCAAACTGCCTGACATTGCGTACCTCAATCATTGGCCGGGAGCTTTCTCGCCACACGAGTCTGCTGGATTGGTTTCTTGCCCAGACAGGTACGGTCAAAGGTTTTATCAAGGCGATTTACACCGGTTTTACCACCCTGGAAATGAGCAGAATTATTGAGCGGATGCTTATTGAATTCCCAGAGGCGCATGGTGTCTACCAGGTTTCCAGTGAGCCGATAAACAAGTATGAGCTGTTACTTCTGTTTCGAGCAAAATTGGGACATCAGGTTGAGATTGTACCAGATAGTGTTTTTTGTTGCGACAGAAGTCTGGATTCAGCCCGTTTTCGTAACGAGTTTGGCTACACACCTCCAACATGGCTTGACATGATTGAGGAGCTTGCGCAATGAAAGTTATGACCATTGTTGGGACCAGGCCGGAGATCATCAAGTTGAGCAGGGTGATAGCCGAGATCGACTGTCATCTGAACCATGTTCTGGTGCACTCCGGCCAGAATTACGACTACGAGCTGAATGAGATCTTCTTCTCAGAGCTGGGGATCAGAAAACCCGATTACTTTCTGGATGCGGTTGGTCAGAATGTTGCCCACACTATTGGCAATGTGATAGCCAAGGCTGACGAGGTGATAGAGAAGGAGCAGCCGGACGCCCTGCTCCTGCTTGGTGATACCAACAGCTGCCTGGCAGCCATTGCTGCCAAGCGGAGAAAGATACCGATATTCCATATGGAGGCGGGTAATCGTTGTTTTGACCTGCGCGTTCCGGAAGAGATCAACCGCAAGATAGTTGATCATATCAGTGATATTAACATGACCTATACAGAGCATGCCCGTCGCTATCTGCTGGCGGAGGGACTGCGACCTGAAACGGTTATCAAGACTGGATCTCCGATGAAGGAGGTGCTTGCGCATCATCGTGAGCAGATAGAAGCTTCTGACGTATTGATACGATTGAAGATCCAGAAGGGGGAGTATTTCCTGGTTAGCGCACATCGAGAAGAAAATGTAGACAGTGAGGTCAATTTTGCCAATCTCCTGCAATCTCTTGCTGCGATTGCTGAACGGTATGACAAACCGGTGATTGTTTCAACGCATCCCCGCACCAGAAAACGGCTTGAAGCAAAAGGTACTACAGATTTGGATAGTCGAATTCAATTTCTTAAACCACTTGGTTTTCCTGACTACATCAAGCTACAGATGAACGCAGCCTGCGTTATATCCGATAGCGGCACGATAACGGAGGAATCGTCCATACTTGGTTTCCCCGCAGTTACCATCCGTCAGGCTCATGAACGGCCGGAGGGTATGGACGAGGGAACGTTGATTATGTGTGGTCTTGAAACGGAAACAGTATTGAAATCTATTGAAGTGGTAACTGCTCAGCATTCAGATTCTTATAACCGTTTCAAAACCGTTGCTGATTATGATGTAGAAAATGTTTCAGCTAAGGTGCTGCGTATCATCCTCAGCTATACCGATTATGTTAACCGCACCGTTTGGAAAAAATCTCCGTAGATGCAGATCCTGATTGTCACGCAATATTTCTGGCCGGTTCTGTGGATGGAAGAGCTGTTGTAAAAAAGCAGAGAGAAAAAAGCAAAAGCCCCTGAATTATCAAGGGCTTTCGGTCTTAACCGGACTATGCCGGATTATTTAATGGCGGAGAGGCAGGGATTTGAACCCTGGGTACGGGATTAACGTACACACACTTTCCAGGCGTGCTCCTTCAGCCACTCGGACACCTCTCCACAAAAGGGCTTATTAACTACATTAATTTAAACTGTTTGTCCAGATTTTTGATTGCAGAAAATTAATTTCGCAGTACTTGCTGCTCTACCACTGATAATTATGGTTGATTACTTTTAGCTGCCAAAAAGTGCTTGACCTTAAAGCTCATTTTTACTATATTCCACAACTCTGTTAAAAACGAATAGGTGGTACCGATCATGTACGCAGTAATTAAAACAGGTGGTAAACAATACAAGGTTGCTGAAGGCGATTTCCTTAAGGTTGAAAAACTGGACAACGTTGTAGGCGACACTATCGAGTTTGCTGAAGTTCTGATGGTTGGTGGCGATGCTATCAAGATTGGAGCTCCGGTTGTGGCAGGGGCATCGGTAACCGCCAGGGTTGCTCTTCAGGGACGCGACAAGAAGATCCTTGTGTTCAAGTCCAAGCGCCGGAAAAATACCCGCAAACTGAACGGTCACCGTCAATATCATACCGTTCTTAAAATCGAAAAAATCAGCGCTTAGACGCTTTCCGATTTATTTTTAAGGAGATAAGACCATGGCACATAAAAAAGCTGGAGGCAGTTCCCGTAACGGCCGCGATTCTTCCGGACAACGGCTGGGCTGTAAAAAATTTGGTGGTGAGCCTGTAAAGGCAGGTAACATCATTTACCGCCAAAGAGGCACACAGATCCATCCTGGTAACAATGTTGGTTGCGGTAAGGATTACACCCTGTTTGCACTGATTGAAGGTGTTGTCAAGTTTGAGCGTATGGGACGTGATCGCAAGAAGGTTTCGGTCTACCCCAACTAGAATTCATGTTGCTTGAAAATAACAAAGCCCGACAGGTATTTATCCCTGCCGGGCTTTTTGTTTCTTCTTTACTGTACATCTGTTTATCAGGCTATCGTATGCCGGATATCCTTACCCTTGACCATAAATATTACCATTTCAGCAATGTTGGTGGCATGATCAGCAATACGTTCAAGTGATTTGGATATGTATGTCAACCTCATCGCACGGGATATGGTTGAGGGATCCTCTATCATATAGGTATAAAGCTCACGCTGAACCTGCTCGTTAAGGTCATCTACCATACCGTCATCCTTGCAGACCTTTAAGGCAAGTTGATCATCACCACGTATAAAGGCATCCAATGCCTCTCTGATCATAACTGATACCCAATGAGCCATACGTGGAATATCTATATAAGGCTTTAGCGGAGGTTCCTGGTTCAACATACGGGCACGCTTTGCCATGTTGGAACACTTATCTCCTATTCTCTCGATATCAGTCACTATTTTTAATGCTAGAGTAATAAATCTGAGATCACGCCCTGTCGGTTGTCGCAAAGCAAGAAGTTCCAGACAACGCTCATCTATATCAACCTCAAGGGTGTTGACCTCATGATCCCTTGCTATTACGGTTTCCGCCAGTTCTGTATTCCTCTCAACCAGCGCCTGAATAACGTCAGCTATCATCTTTTCGACAAGGCCGCCCATAGTCAGTATCCGTTGCCTTAAATCATTCAAATCTGCATCGTAGGATGAAACCAGGTGTCCACTCATTAACCGAATCTCCCTGTAATATAGTCTTCCGTCTGCTTTTTTTCCGGGTTAGTAAATATCTTCTTAGTGTTCCCCATCTCTATCAATTCACCCAGATAGAAGAATGCAGTGCTGTCCGAGACCCTGGCGGCCTGCTGCATATTATGGGTAACAATCACGATACTGTATTTTTCTTTCAGCTCATCTATCAGCTCTTCTATCTTCAGGGTTGAGAGCGGATCGAGAGCTGAGGCAGGTTCGTCCATAAGCAGAACATCAGGAGCGTTGGCAATGGCTCTGGCAATGCAGATCCGCTGAGCCTGTCCGCCCGATAGCCCCAAAGCCGATTCATGCAGACGATCCTTCACCTCGTTCCAGATAGCCGCTCCCTTGAGGCTTCTCTCAACCGTCTCATCTAGTGTAGCCTTGTCATTTACCCCTGCGATTCTAAGGCCATATACTATGTTCTCATAGATAGATTTAGGAAAAGGGTTGGGTTGCTGAAAAACCATTCCTACCCGTCTGCGAAGGGAAATGACATCAGTCGCATTGCCGGTAATCTCCTGATTGTCCAGCTTGATGCTCCCCTCAATCCTGACAGAATCAATAAGGTCATTCATACGATTAAGGCAGCGCAAGAGTGTCGATTTACCACAACCTGAAGGGCCTATAAAGGCGGTAACATGGTTGCGCAACATACTAAGCGAAACATTCTTCAAGGCCTGTGCAGCTCCATAGTAGAGGTTTAGATCTTCTACCTCCAGTATGGCTGGCTGTTTATTGGTCTGTACAGATTCCTGACTCATCAGATTAAATCCTTTTTGCAGTCTAGAAATGCGAAGTAGTGTATCTGCGTCTCATCTGGTTACGGAACCGGATAGCCAGACTGGATGCAGCAATAACAATCAAAAGCAGAAGCAGGGTTGTTACATAAACCATTGGTTTGGCTGCCTCCACGTTGGGTGATTGAAAACCAACGTCATAGATATGGAAACCCAGATGCATAAACTTCCGGTCTACATGGAAAAACGGGAATTGTCCGTCAATAGGCAATGAAGGAGCCATCTTGACAACACCTACAAGCATAAGAGGGGCAACCTCACCAACTGCACGCGCCATGGAAAGCACAAGACCGGTCATAATCCCTGGCGTGGCCATTGGCAATAGAACCCTTGTAAGAGTCTGAAACTTTGTAGCACCCAAAGCAAGAGAACCTTCACGGATCCCTTTTGGTATGGATGCAAGAGACTCTTCCGTTGCCACAATAACAACCGGCACAGTAAGAAGAGCTAGGGTAAGTGATGCCCAGAGGATTCCGCCTGTGCCGAAAACAGGTGTTGGCAGACGCTCAGGAAAGAAGAACTTATCAAGAGAGCCACCTATACCGTAGACAAAGAATCCAAGGCCAAAGACACCGTAGACTATAGAGGGCACTCCAGCAAGGTTATTGACCGCAATCCTTACCAGTTGCACCAATCTCCCTTCTCTAGCATACTCTCGGAGATATATTGCTGCAATGACACCAAAAGGCATTGAAAATAGTGACATAAGTATCACCATCATCACCGTGCCGAAGATTGCAGGAAACAGTCCCCCTTCGGTGTTGGACTCCCTGGGGTCATCAAACAGCAGCTCGCCTATCTTGCCTGCATAGACCCAAACCTTATCAAGAAGAGACATCTTGTTAGGTTGATGTATATTTAAAATATCAAGCAGAGCAAATTCTTTGGCTGTTCCACTGGCATCCACAAAAGTAGCTGTAGTTTTGGCCAGTTCTTGTTGTCTGCTATTCAATTCATCCTTCAGTAGATCAAACTGCTCTGTAATATTGTTCCGTTTTTCATTCAGTGAGGCAATGGCAGCACCGTTAGCCTCGGCATTCCTGTATTCAAGCTTTGCAATCTTCAGTCTTATTACTTCAGAAGCCTGATTAAGATCAGACATCTTCTTTTTAATATCTTTAAGCGCAGACTCTTGCCTGCGAAGATCAGTGGATAGCTTTCGAAGCATCTCAGGATCTGGATTAAGCAGAGTTCCATCCGCACCCTTCAACTCTTTTAAAAAGCCAAAGAAATTACCATGTTCCATTCTATCAAGCAGATATGCCTCTTTGGGAACAGACTGCCCCTTAATATCTGATTCATCTATCCATCTGAAATCCTGACCATAGATGTCACGGTTGGCAACCTTAAGCTGAACCCTCTTTGCATTAGTCAGTGCGTGGAGTTCCTTGCCGGTAACCTGCCCCATAATATGACTTCCGTCATTCAGGGTGTATTCAACCAGCCCCTTAACCCAGAAGTATCCAAGACTGTTACCCAGTATCACGGCCATAAGGGTTATTGTCATAAAGAGGATTGCCGCAAGGGTTGCGCCTGCGGCCAATACCATTGGTTCGCCACGTTTCCAGTAGTTTTTCACACACACACCTTTTAATACCGCCCGTACTTCTTGCGGAATCTTTGTCTGAGCAGCTCTGCAGCAGTGTTTATAACAAAAGTCAGCAGAAAGAGCAGCACCGCCGAGAGAAACAACGTCCTGTAAAGGGTCCCGTTAAACGGAGCTTCAGGGATCTCTACGGCAATATTGGCGGAAAGGGAGCGAAGGCCGTTTAAAAATGACCAGCTCATTATCGGGGTATTGCCAGTTGCCATAAGTACTATCATGGTCTCACCGACGGCACGACCGAATCCGATCATAATGGCAGAAAAGACGCCTGGAAGGGCAGATGGCAAGACAACCCGCCATGCAGTCTGCCAGCGACTGGCTCCAAGAGCCAGAGATGCCGCCGAGAGGTTGCGTGGGACGTTGGAAAGGGCATCCTCCGCAATGGTAAATATTATCGGGATTACTGCAAAACCAAGCGATATCGCGATAACTATGCTGTTACGTTGATCGTAACGGATACCAAGCGACGAATAGAGCCACTGTTTAAGATCTCCGGCAAACAAAACAGCTTCAAGTGGAATAGCCACCTGACCTGCAAGCCAGAAAGATAAAGCAACTATAGGAAGCAGGCCAAAAAATTCGTATCCGATCATACCCCTGCCAACTTTTGTCTTTTCAGCAAAAGGGCGCCAGGCCAGAATCGCAATCAGCAGCATCAGAGGGACAAAAATGAACGAAAGAAACAGAGCCATCAGATGCTTGTCCATCAGAGGTGCCAGCCAGAGCCCCGCCAGAAAGCCTACAACAACGGATGGAACAGCAGCCATAATCTCAACTGCGGGTTTTATACGGCCTTTTAGGGCAGGAGCCATAAACTGACTGGTATATATTGCAGCCAAAAGCGCAACTGGAACCGCAAACAGCATGGCAAAAAGCGTCGCCTTGAAGGTACCGAAGATAAGTGGAACGAGAGAGATCTTTGCTTCAAAATCATCCGTTGCCGCAGAGGATTGCCAGACATATTCAGGTTTGTTATACCCCTCGTACCATACCTTGCCAAACAGAGTTGAAAGAGAAACCTCAGGATGGGGTATATCAAGATTCCAGGCGACCATCTTTCCATCTGCCCCCGAAACCAGAAGCTTTCTTCCGTTGTCTCCAAAAGCGGAACTTTTAACTGGCATACCTGACTTCAGCTCAAGCAACAGCCGTTCAGTGGTAAGGTGAACAATCCGAATATCACCATCAGCATTAAAAACAGCCAGAGACTTGTCACGAGGTGATGCCAGAAGATGAACCACCGGTTCAGTAAAACCTGGCAACCGGTGTATCTGTGCCAGACGTTTATCTTCTCCTGTGCCAGGAGTTTTTACCGGCATCCAACTGGTTACCTGACCTGTAGAGTCACCTACGGCAAGAGAATAGTCGCCGAGCAGTGTTGCCAGAGCTGTAATCTTGCGATGATCCTTAAATGCCTCAACCTTTTCGATAAGACGCCCTTCGCCCTCTTCGGCAAGATCCCAGCGTATAAGCCATCCATTATCAGTTCCTGCGTAAAGGCTCTGTCCCCTGCGTCCCAGCCAGAGAGCCGTTATAGCTCCAGGCAGTTTGTCCTCAAGCAGATATTTTTTCTCACTTGCCTTTTCATTCCCCAGCAGATCCTGTTCAACAAGCTGCTGATGCACTGAAATTCTGTCTCCAGGCAATAGCTGTACGGTTATTTTTCCGTTTTCCCCCTGTTTTCGGGATTGAATCTTTGCCGAGTTGTCACTTTCAAGCAACTCTGCCAGTTCAGATGGTATTTTTTCAAGTTGTTCTGCCTTAGGTGAGTAAAAGAGTGGCAAGGCAACCTGACCGATGAGGAGCAGTATTCCAATCACCACAACAATAACGAAAAGACCGCCGCTTTTGATCAACCAAGCGGCAATACGGTCATTCCTTAGGGATTTATCTACAATATTGGGAGCCATTTAGAAAGTCCTGAAAAACGAAAGGGAAAGCATTAAAGTCAACAAAAGCCGGATGACGCAGATTTGACAAATCCAGGTACAAGCCTTAATCCGTTTTATCTGAAAATCATCCGGCCTATTGTTACGGTTCTACTTCAGAGCCTTCAGCTGCTCTGCTGCAACCTTTGCAGGCAGCGGATCAAAACCGTCCTTGACAACTATCTCCTGCCCTTCTTTTGAAAGAGCAAACTTAAGGAACTCTTCAGCAACCTTAGGCATCGGTTGGCCTGGTTTCTTGGCCACATAGATATAGAGCATACGGGACAAAGGATACTTGCCGGACAGTACGTTGGCGTTGTTTGCCTCATATACTTCGCCGCCTTTTTTATCAGACAGAGCCAGTGCCTTTACACCTGATGTTGCATAACCAATTCCGGAATATCCAATGGCTGCTATATCCTTGGCAACACCTTCAACAACAGAGGCAGAGCCAGGCTGTTCTTTAACAGTATTCTTGTAGTCGCCATTCTTAAGGGTGTGCTCTTTAAAGTACCCGTAAGTGCCGGATGCCGAGTTACGGCCAAATATGGAAATTGGCTTTGAAGCGATTGCGCCTGTTGCTCCCGCCTGCCCCCATGTTGTTATCTCGGCAAGGCCACGCTTGCGGTTTTTTGAAAAGATGGCGTCGACCTCATCAAGAGAGAGCGATTTAACTGGGTTGTCCTTGTTTACAAAGACGGCGAGTGAGTCAAGGGCAACTCCTACCTTGGTAGGCTTGTAGCCGTACTTCTTTTCAAAATCTTCAATCTCCTTACCTTTCATCATACGGGACATAGGCCCCAACTGTGCTGTTCCCGCTATAAGAGCAGGAGGTGCTGTACTTGAACCTTTGCCTTCAATCTGAATATTTACGTTTGGGTACTTCTTCTTGAAACCTTCAGCCCAGTAGGTCATCAGGTTATTCAACGTATCTGAACCGATACTGTTGAGGTTTCCGGATACCCCTGAGGTTGCCTTGTAGGTGGGCAACTTGGAATCAACCTTTACCTTTTCCGCATTTGCAGCTGTGGCAATACAGAGTGTTGCGAGCGCAGCCATGACAGTCTTTTTTAACATTTTTAAATCCTCCTTGTTTATTCTGCTTGTTAAATGGTTTTGTAACCTGGAGGACACCGTAACAAATCTATGTTACAGGGCTGTTACGAAAAGGAAAAATATTTGAAAAGATTAGAGGGAATAAATATGTCTGGCAGATAGCACGCTAAAGAGCCAAAGACGAGTCAACCAAGAGTCTCCTTTAATCGGAACTATAATAAACAGATTACTCTGTGCCTCTGTCTTCAATATTTTTGATTTAATTACCTGAATAGCGAACCCCAAAACTCTCTGTCAAGTTCAGCTCATCAAGAAGTTGGTACAGGCGTGAATCTCCGGCAACAAGCTTGAGTTTGACTTTATCACGATTCACAAGCTTCATCAGGTAGCCAATAACTGCAGAAGGCATGGCAAATGAGTCTTCAATCTTCAAAACAATGGAGTCTGCACCTCCTTCATAAAGCTTCTGCAGTTCTCCACGCAACAGCATGCTGTCATCAATAGTCTTTATTATACCGGTCACTGCCAGCTCGTTGGTTCCGAATATCTTGATTTCCATAGCACTCTCCTTTTAATAAATTAGAGGTTCTGTTGTCTAATCAAACATCTGCATAAGTACGAGCCGATTACCTTCCGGACTATGTCTTGCGAGATCAACCGAACGTTGCATTATTTTAAAACCACGACCAGACGTTGCAGTAGCTGCTTTAAATCTGGAATCAGGTCGTTCAGCATCAAAACCAGCGCCTGGATCAGCCACCTCTATCCATACCTGCAAACGACCATGAATCTGTGCGAGTTTCAATTCAAGAGAAATCTGCTTTTTCTCGTCTGGTTTTGCATCCATAAGAATATCATCATACTTACCTTCAAGGATATATCGCTCTTTATTCCGACCTATACCGAGGCAGCCATGTTCAAAGGCATTCATCAAGGCTTCGCCAAGAGCGAGCTCAAGATTATCAAGCTTTTCCCCATCTGCTCCTGCAATAATCAAATACTCTCGCACCTGTTGCTGCAAGCCTTCAATCGCTTTTAAGGTTCCTTCACAGGTAAATGATTTGTGCTGACCGGAACCAGATATCGCAATTAAGCGTATCAATGTAATATCGTCATCATTTTCTTCATCGTTACACTGTAGGCGATACTTGGCAAATAGCTCTGCCGCAGTAACTGTTGCAAGAAGGTCTTCGTTTATCTTCTCACGATAAATACCCCCGTTTAGCATCGCTATATCAGTAAGACCATCCGTAGCCAAAAGGATATCGCTTATCCCTTCAAGCGATATTTCCTGCAATTTCACCTGAGGTGAAAGCGATGAAACCGGTGGATTGGCTCCCTTTACCTGCTCTACGATCCCATCTCTTATCATCAAAACAGCTGGCATTCCACAACTGGCAAAACGGGCAATACCCATTTCAGGATCAAATTCCATCAAAAGACAGCTAAACACCTCTTCTTCAAGAAGGTTATTCGCAGCAAAGCTAATTGTCTCCCGCACAAGTGATGAAAAGTCCTGAGCACAAGCAGGGGATTCCGCCAAATGATTAAAAAAGGCTGTGGCAAGCATAGATGTGACGGATGCGGATAGCCCATGCCCCATAGCATCAGCAAGAAAAACCAGCAAGGTATTGTTTTTTAATGGAATAATTGAGTAACTGTCACCAGACATGACATCTCTAGGCATCTGTATCAAATCAACCAGCCAGCCCTCCCCCTTGCGTTTGTCAGGAATAAAGATGTCCTGAAGCAGGTTTCTTGCTATATGCTTCTCTTTGGATTGCGCAAGTTCTTGCTGAAGAGAGTGGTAACGGTTACGATACTGGAGAAGTTCAACCTCCTGCCGTCGTGCCTTTTCAGCTACCTTCTCCAGATGCAGTTCTCTGGTTATTCCCAACAGCGCCCTTTGAAGGGCTTCAGTCCGTATCGGTTTTGGAAGAAATTTCGATACACCAAGATTTATCGCCTCAACCAGATGAAGGTGCTCCAGTGAAGCGGTCATAAGCAGAACGGGGGTTTTCTGATCGCTCTTCCGTATCTCCTTCATCATGGCGATCCCATCCATGACAGGCATCATAAGGTCTGTAATTATGATGTCTGGTTTATGCAGATAAAACTGCCTTAATCCCTCTTGGCCATCATTTGCCTCATACAGATTGGTAAAAAACGGCTCAAGCATCATCCTGATAATTTCGGTTCCAACAGGGTCGTCTTCAACATAAAGTAGAGAAAGCCCTGCTGAGAACTCTTTTAGAAGGATATTTGGCATGGTTTGAAGTCCAATCTATTAAATCCCCTTTGAAGCTTGCCTTATAAAAAATGCCCCTTTTTTAAGGGGGCAGGGGGTTCAAATTTCAGACCCTAAACTGACGCACCTGGCGTTGAAGCTCTTCAGCCAGTGAAGCAAGCTGCATAGAAGAAACCGATGATTCATGTGCAAGCTGTGAACTTTCCATAGCGGCCTCATTTATCCTGCCAACATTGCCCGCTATCTCACCTGTAGTTGCTGTCTGTTCCTCTGCCGCAGTTGCTATCTGGTTTATCTGCATCGTTACATCATTAATCCGCGACAGGATCTCCTGCAGCGCCTCGCCTGAACGGGAAGCATCCTCCGTACCCTGTTCAACCTCCTTTACCCCCTCTTCCATCTGCCCAACCGCGGTCCTTGTCTCATTCTGTATAGCTTTGATCATCTCGCCAATCTCGCGAGTAGCGCGGGTAGTACGTTCCGCAAGCGCACGTACCTCATCTGCAACCACGGCAAAACCACGCCCCATCTCGCCGGCTCGGGCTGCCTCAATAGCGGCATTCAATGCCAGAAGATTAGTCTGATCAGCAATATCCTCAATGGTTGACGCTATTGCCCCTATCTGGTCTGAACGCTCTCCAAGACTCCTTACCGTCTCTGCCGAATTACGTACCCTGAGCGCTATCTGCTCCATACCTGCAATGGTTGAGGAGACAACGCCTGATCCATGCACTGCCGCTTCACTTGCAGACTGGGCGGCATCAACTGCCATAAGACAGTTGCGTGCTATATCAGCGCTGGTGGCTGCCATCTCTTCACTGGCGGTTGCAACACCGGCAGCCTGTCCGACCACTGCGTCAGAACCGCCTACTATCCTTTCTGAACCGGCCTGTAGCTGTGTAGCAGATGCAGAAACCTGGCTGGCTTCTGACACCACTGTTCCAACAACCTTCTGCAGGCTGACGAGAAACTCATTAACGCTTTCCGATACCTGACCGATCTCATCATTACTCTTCCAGTTAAACCGTTTGGTAAGGTCATTTTCAAGGGTTAACAGGAAGGTTGAAAGTGATGTTACAGGAGTAATAGCCACACGCTTAAGCATCGTAATAATTATCAGAGCCATCAGTACAATCATAACCGCCGTTGCTATAAGAAGGTTGTTTGCCAGAGAAAATACTGTTTTTATCTGCTTGTCATACTCGGCGCGTGTCATACCGGTCAGATGCAGGCCGTACACCTTGCCATTCATATCCTTGGCTTCGCTGATTGCATAAAAGTATTTGTCATTAAGGAGGGTCTTGTTCTTGGCCAGGGCGTTGTAGTCAGCACTCTTTGCAAATTCAACAGTAGCTTCATCAAACCACTTCTTGTTGGCTGTCAGATATTTGCCTGCAATCTCAACATCGCTGCTCTGCTTTTTGAAAGCATCTAGGTTTATGGCAGACTTATCAATAAGCAGGATGTAAAAAGAGTTCTGCGTTTTCATTACACGGCTGATACTGCCTACTCCGAAGGTGGTCTCTATCATACCGATCATGTTGCCATCCGGCTCCAGAACCGGAACCATTGCTCGGAGCCCTACACCGGCGATCCCAATCTCTACTCCCATAAGCGGTTTTTTATCTTTAGCTACCCTCTTGACCATCTCACGGAAGGAGATATCATCATCACGCTTATCCATAAAGCTGCGCCAGAAACTAGTCATATTAGCACGGACAATATGAACTCCTGTGCCTTTAAAATCAGCCTGTTCGAACTCCTTGATGATAGTTTTAATCTCCCCTTCGGCTATCGTGTAATCGTTTTTCTTTAATGACTCTATCACCTTTGAATCATGTGAAATAGATATGGCATTTGTCAGTAGTATGTCAAGCTTCCCCTTAATCTGCAGATCAACCTGTTCCTGCAGGTTCTTTGAGAGTACTACGCTTCGATCGTCAATCATCTGAGAGCGGAAATAGACCAGATATCCCCCAAGTACAACCCCGAATACCACCACACAGGCGGCTATGATAGCCAACAACTTACCGGAAATACTGTTCATAATACCTCTCTGCGCCATAATCTATTTCTCCTTCCTAGTCAATTTCATTAGGTACCATAGCAGACCTTTGTCTGTTTGCAAATACTTAGAATTATAATGCTATATATGAATTATTCGAATCTTTATACGCTATCTGCAAGCTTACTGGATAGGAACATCACCATAAGGGGAGAGCTATTGCACCCTGAAAATTAATATTCTGGGTTGCAGACTTGACAGAGTATAAGTAAAAGTTAGAATAACAAAAATGGGGATAAACGGTTAACAGGGGGGATTGTCATGTACAACAGCTCTGGCAATATAGGTGCAAACACTATTGCAATGGTACTGGCCGGAGGCAAGGGAGAACGCTTAAGCCCTTTGACAATGCGTAGAGCCAAGCCAAGCGTATCTTTTGGTGGCAAATACAAGATAATAGATTTTGTCTTAAGCAACCTGTTCAACTCAGGGATAAAACGAGTCTATATCTTGACCCAGTACCGTGCCTATTCTCTGAACAAGCATATCAGGGAATCCTGGGGTAAATGGACAGGGTTGGGTGAGTTCTTCGTAGCTATCTCGCCTGAAACCAGCAGTGACAGTGAAGAATGGTTCAAAGGCACCGCTGATGCAATTCTACAGTACCTCCGCTTTGTTGAAACCGCAAACGCCGATTATGTTGCGGTATTTGGCGGCGACCATATCTACAAGATGGATGTAACACAGATGATTGAGTATCACAGGATGAACCGTGCGGATATTACCATTGCAGCGCTTGAAGTACCAAAGGAGGATGCAAGCCGCTTTGGAGTATTTTCTGTAGATGACGACAACCGCGTAATTGGTTTTGCAGAAAAGCCTAAAGAACCTGTGACAATCCCTGGCAGGGAAACATGCTTTGCCTCAATGGGTAACTACATCTTTCCGACCAAAAAGCTGATTGAAGTCTTGCTGGAAGGCAAAAAAAGGCATGAAGATCTTGATTTTGGAAAACATGTCATACCGATGATGCTGGAACAGGGAGACAGGGTATTTGCTTATAACTTCAACGATAATCTCGTTGCTGGAATGAAGTCTGAAGAGCGTGGATACTGGAAGGATGTAGGCACTCTTGATTCATACTATGAGGCCAACATGGATCTGATCCATGTCTCGCCACAACTTAACCTTTACAACTATAAATGGCCTATCCTGACCAATCAGGGCAATCTTCCTCCCGCAAAGACCGTTTTTGATGAAGAAAATCGCCGTGGCGCCAACATTGACTCATATGTTACAGGTGGCTGCATAACAAGCGGCAGCATCGTACGCAGATCCATACTGGGGCCAATGTGCAAGATTAATAGCTACAGCCAGGTAGAGGACTCTATTCTTTTTGAAAACGTCACAGTTGGGCGACATGCAAAGATTAAGAGAGCCATCATTGACAAAGGGGTTATCATCCCTGACGGCACAACCATAGGCTATGATCGGGAAGAGGATTTGAAGCAGGGATACACATTGACAGAATCAGGGATTGTGGTTGTACCCAGGAAGGATAAATAGAAAAGTATCTTATTTGGATTACAAATTCTGGCCAGATAAACAACCAAACAGGCCGGATCGATGGTTAACGGCTCAGAGAAAAAGGGTGGGGGAGTCAATAATGATGCACTCGCAACTTGTCATTCCGGCACTGTTTTGAGCCGGAATCCGGTCTTTAACATATTGAAATCATGGATCCCCGATAAAAGCATTCGGGGATGACAGATAGAATTTGCGAGGGCATCAGTAATAGATATGGAAAAACGCTTTTTTCCAGGTATTTGCCAGGCATAATGGTTACATCGAATAGTCCGTTCAGCTCCGTTTTCGTTGTCTGATTACTTCAGCTTGGAAACGGAATGTCCTGATCCCTGGGTTGCCAGGATTTATATTCAGCCGTTTAATTGCACTTCTCCATGCATAACCGGCTGTGCGGGCTTCTCCAGGCACTATTGCGACACCCCTTCCGTCAGCAGCTTCTACAAGGAGCCCTTCCTTAAGAGGGTTGAGGCTCTGCCAATCCTTTATCCTTTGAGGTTTTTGGGGAAATGTAATCTGGATATCGGCGATATTTGCCAGTTGCGTCGTAATGATTGAGGCTCTGGGGTCATTCCTGATTGCCAGCCTTATATTATCGATGATCTCTTCTCCCAAAGTTTCTCTACGTGGAGTAAAACTTCCAAAACAGGCGATTACAGAACGGTTGTGAAAGAAGGTGACAAAACAGGCTTTCTGTTTCTGCAGGCAACTGCTGGTTGGTGGCGGAGCCGGAGTTCCCTCAAGTATACTGATAAGGCAGCTCCTGGTGTAGTTTAGCAGTTCCTGCTGTTCTAAAGTTGAAAAGTCTGCCGTGTAAGCCAACTCTGTCCATAGAATAGAAAGTGTCAGAATAAGCAATAATCTCATTTCTGTCCACCTTTGCCGTTTTTTCCTTCTCCTGCTGCAATCAGCCTGCTTGGCGCAGGGTAGTAGTCTTCAGAGATCAGTTCTTCGTTAATCAGGCCATTCTGTCTGATGATTCTCCTTGTTTCCGTTGAATAGCCGTTTACCCCTCTCTGGTTGGTAGTGTTAGAGGTTGTTTTTGAAACTATTGTATAAGGTAGTACTGTTGTTCTGCGTACCATTATTTCAACGGTAAATGGCTTTTCAACCTCTGAATTAAACGATGCAGTCAGTCTGTTCTGGTTCAGGCTGATTCGTAACTGTAATGGCTTTTCTGAACTGTTTCTCAGCTTTAAGTCTTTGCGCCATGAGGTTATGGTGGCGTCCCTGCCTGGTGGTATATGCCCGACCGTCCTTGAATGCGGATGCCGCTCAATTACAACCATTCCAGCCAATAGACCGGCGTTGTAGATGGTGGAGGCCAGTTGGCAGATACCGCCGCCTGGGATATCCTCCAACAGCCCTTGTGATGTTATGACAGGCGCCGGACTGTATCCTTTGCTGCTGTCCCTGGCTCCTACACGTTCGTTGAAGCTGAAGGTTTCACCTGGCATTATGATTAACATGTCAAGATCTCTGGCGGCTGTTGTAGTGTTATGACGCTGCTGCCGGTTTCGTAAAAGCAGGGAACTGCTGAAGCCACCCCAAATGTGGTTAAAGGCTTCAGCCTGGCAGCTTTTTTCCGGCAGCATCAAGGTTATAAGCAGTAGCAGAAACAGGACGGTTATTTGTCTCATCTTAGACAAACCTTACAAAGACTTGGTTTGATAGCAGCATACCGCGAGATGTCAGTGAGATTCTTTTTGAGCTGCAACTCAGCAGTTCAGCCTTTTGAAGCTGGAAGAGATCTTCTGCAAATCTTGATTCTATACTCTCACCAAACTGCTCGGTAAAGCTGTCAAGCAAGATCCCGTCACTCATCCTCAGACCGAGGAAGAGAACCTCTGACAGAGCTTCCTCACGGGTAAGAATATGGGTTTCAGAAGGTGATAGAGATCCGTTTATTAGAGACTCTGACCATAATTTGTAATCAGGCTGATTACCCCATCTTGCTCCCCACCCTTTTTTCAGGAAAGAGTGAGCGCCAGGACCGATTCCAAGATAGCCGTCCCGTTTCCAGTATCCGCAGTTATGAGCGGAACGGTGGCCGGGGCGTGCAAAATTCGAGATCTCGTAATGTTCAAAGCCTGAAGTTACAAGCATGTTATCAGCATATTCAAGCATGTTTGCAGTTTTATCCTCTCCGGGCAACAGTTCTGAATCGTCAGGATAAATTTTGGCAAAGGGGGTTCCTGGTTCAATCGAAAGAGCATAAATCGAGAGATGCTCAGGCTGCATATAAACCGCTTTAGCGAGATCATTGTGCCAGGACTCTTCTGTTTGCCCTGGCAGACCGCAGATCAGATCAAGGCCTATAGATCTGAATCCGGCATCCTTTGACCATTTAAAGGTATCCAATATCTCTTCTTTCCTGTGGATTCTGCCCAGGGTTTCAAGAAGCCGGTCATCAAAACTCTGCACCCCGATAGAGAGGCGGTTGGCTCCTGCTTTAAAATAACCCTGAAGTTTTTCAAGGGTTATTGTGCCAGGATTTGCCTCAAGAGTTACCTCAATATCCGGTTTGTGACCAAACAGTTCCATTGAACGGCTTAGAAGTGTGTTTACCTGTTTCGGGGTTAGCAGGGAAGGGGTGCCGCCACCCATATATACAGATTCAAGCGGCTGATTATCAGGATAAGCTTCAGCTGTAAGCTCCATCTCCCTAATAAGGAGATTGCAGGTCTCTTCGAGAGAGTTGTTTTGCAATGGGTGAGAGTTGAAGGCGCAGTAGTTACATTTGCTTAAACACCAGGGGATATGCAGGTAAAGGCGGGAAAACATGCCGGTTACAGATTAAGCGATTGCAACGGATGAGTTGAGAGGGTAAACTTCCGAACATGGGGGGGAACAGTTATGAGAACAGCTGTAATCTTGTTGGCATTAATGTTTATTACTGGTCTTGCTTGGGCCGGTATGCCAGGGGAGAAACTTTTTAACCGTAAATGTGCCATGTGTCATATCGTCCGTGGCCGGGGTGGAGCAATCGGCCCTGATTTGACTAAGGTTGCCCTGCGTCTGTCAGAAACCCAGTTAAAAGCCAGGATCTCTTATCCCAAAAAAGTAAACCCCGACACATCCATGCCATCCTTTGCAACCCTTGAGAATGGTGAAATGCATGGTTTGATTGATTATCTCAAGACTCTCCGGTAAGAGGTGCTGTTACTCCTTCTCGCATCCTATTTCCGAGACCTCAATCTGTTTGGCATGACTTGTCAGCTTGAGTGTTAACTTCTCTATAAGTTCCTTCTGTGCCCGGCCATTGACCAGGGTTATTTCTCCATGATGTACAACCCGACCGTTAAACCGGATAGCCTGGTTTTCACTTCCTGCGGCGATGTAGGTATAGCGTATATCGCAGTAGTAGCGAACAGAGCCGTTGAGGGATTCGGAACCTCTGGCCTTCATAGTGCCGCCAAGGATACACTCGTTAGGTTCCAGTAATCCTTTGCCGCAGTTAAGGGTAGGCATTGATACCTGTATGTTCAGTTGATCTGAGGCAAGCAGAGGAGTAGCTGTAAGTATGACTGCAGATGCAAGTGCCATAGTTTTTATTTTTACGAGTATCTTCATTTTTACCCCCTGATTGGCCATCCGGTTTCAAATCCGGGTGGGAAGAAATCCTCTTTACAGCGATTATAGTAGCCGAACTGCAGTTTGGGAAATTCTCTTTTAAGTTCCGCCAGCAGCCTGTATATCCCTATGCCCCGTCTGGTAACCCGGAGTGCCTTGTTATAATAGTCGGGATCAATAGAGAGATTGCGCATCTGTATCATATCCAGCCCTGTATCTGCCACAAACTGCTTCAGCTCTTGTACCTCTTCCGGCGCATCATTAACCCCTGGAGATATAAGGTAGTTTATCATTGTGAACCGGCCTGCACCCTTTGATATTTTGACCGATTCCTTGACATCTTTAAAGCTGTATCCTCTTGGGCGGTAGTAGGCGTTGTAACGCTCTTCTAGTACCGAATTGAGGGAGAAACGAAATGAGTCCATTCCTGAATCGCACAGCTGTCTTACTTTATCAGGTAATGAACCGTTTGAATTGAAGTTTACGGTGCCACGTGAGGTTGAAGCCTTCATAAGTCTGGTGGCCTCTGCAATAACAGGAGCCTGGAGTATGGGATCACCCTCACATCCCTGGCCATATGAGACTATTGGCTGATCTGCTCGTTGTAGATGAGGCACTGCCAGTTCTACCAGTTCAGCAGGTGTCGGAACAAATTTGATCCTTTCCTGGCTGGCCGGACAGTAATCTGATGGTTGCAATGAGATACAGCCCAGGCATGCGGCGTTGCAAGCAGGGGATGTTGGCAGTGGCGCTTCCCATCTTTGAAAGAACAGATTTTTTGCCGCAAAGCAGTGGTAGTCAACGGCGCAGCGGGATAACTGTTCAAGGAGGCGGTTGTCCGGCAATTCCTTAAGATATTTTCTTACAAGTGGATCAAGCAGGCGGTCATCGTAGTTTTCCGGATTCCAGTTGCTGTTGTTATCCACTTTGGTGGCGGCTACAACAAAACAGTCCCTCTCTTCATCCCATCCGACGGCTGTGTAGGACCATAGGGGAAGGTGGGCTCTTTTTTTGTTGTAATCACAGGCAGGTAATAGCGTTCGTGCATAGCCTGGTGCCATAAAGGCCGAGACAGCCTGTAGCTTTCCTCTCATCCCCGGTACTTTCTCCAACACCGTAAATTTCATCTTTCGAGTATCCCATGCTATGGGAGGAGTATCAGGGATAGTAAACAGGCGGCTTCCTTCAGGTAGCGGAACCAGCTCAATAGTTTCAGGAATAACGGCATCAGGTCCGCTCATACCTGCCATTGTCAGATATGGATGATCGTAGATCTGACCCTCTGAATCGGCATATACCAGTTTGGGCAGAATTGGTCTCATTTTGTTCCTATGCCGAAAAGCCCGGTCAGATTGAAGTTAACCGTCCAGGACTTGTTGTCCGGTCTATCTCTGTAACCTGCTATAACGCTCCAGCACTGGTGTCTGTATTCAAGGGAGTAGTATGATTCCAGAAAATCTTTCTTGTCAAAGGAGTAACGGGTGCTGTAGTTCAGGTAGAACGGTTTTGCAAGAGAGATAATTGCCCCGCCTTCCAGGTAGTCAAGCTGGTGTTCAACCATTCGGTATGAAATTCTTGCCGTGTTGCCTCTCAGATCATTGTATTCAGCTCCGGTTGCGGTGCTTGATATGTTGTGGTCGTAATGACTGTAACGAGCATCTGCCAGAATCCGGAGATTCCTTGATATAGAGGTTTCCGTTTCAAGGGTGAGGTTACTCCATTTGCGCGAGTCATCAGCCAGTGTCAGCAGGTTGTTCTGTCTGGTTCCGCTCAAGTTGTAGCTTTGAAGCAGGCGAAGGGTCATTATATCGCGATATTCAGGAGTCCCTTTCTTTGCAACTCTCCCTCCTAGATGGCTTGCCAGTGAAAAGGTGAATGATTCCTGGGCATTTACCTTGTCAAGCTGATCAAATACAGGGACGGTGCTTTGATCAGTATCTCCTACATAAAGATATGAAATTGAAGGTACCAGCTCATGGCGCATACGTTGAAAGTCAAATATTTCAACATCATACAGACGGCTGAATGAACTGCTCAACTGGGCTCCAGCCTTTGGCACAACAACGGCCTGGTCATCCTTAACCGTTTGAGTGACATGATTGGTATTGTATCCCTTGACCTGAACGGCGCCATATGCGGAAAAGTTCAATCTTTCATCAAACAGTGAATGAACAGTGGTAATAACTGGCTCAATCACAGCTCTTTGACCATCCATCCCGTTTTCCCTGTAGTAGTTTGTCATTATGAGATCCATGTCAAAATACAGGTTTGGAATAAACGGGATCTTCTCCCTTACTCCATACAATGATAGCTCAGGAGCCCGTTGCAGGGTCGTCGTGTTGCTGCTTGAATAAAAATCCTGGGTGTAAATAGCCTGGGCGCTGCTTAGCCACTGGTTCCAGAATTTTGTTAAAACGACACGGGAGTCGTAGTACTGGCGGTTGTATTCTCCGCTCTGCTCTCCATAATCTGTCAGAAAGGTTCGATCGCTGGTAAGGTTCAGGCTGCCTATCAGAGAGAAGCTGTCTGAAAAAAGTTCACGGTGATACTGTACCAGCTGACCGCGCTCCTTTTTTTCATTATTGTCGTATATTATATAGCCTCCGAGTGAGCCTTCACTGGTGCGGCTTAGAAGGTATCTGTAATCAAGGCCGAGTCCAACTCCCCTTTTTGTCTGGATATCGAGATCAATAGTGGCTTCCTGTGAAGGAGATATAGCCCAGTAAAACGGTAGATCAACGAACTCTCCTTTTTTTGAGGATGTTCCGAACTTTGGAAAGAGGAAGCCGGATTGTCTATCCCTTTTTACCGGCAGGATGATATATGGGAAATAAAAGACAGGGATATTCTTCACATAGAAAATTACATTTTTGCCAGTAGCATATTCTTCAAGTGTTACGTCAAATTCAGAGGCTCCGAACTTCCAGCTTGGGGTCTCTGCATCGCATGTTGTAAGGCTTCCGTTTCGCAAGGCGTAGTCATCTTCACCGATTCTGGCTATCCGTTTGCCATCTCCTTTAAAGTTCCCCTGCGCTAGAAAGATCCGGCCATTCTCCATCTCTGCGCGACCGGTCTCTGCATCAAGTATAAGATGTTCTCCCCTTAGGGTATCTCTGCCTTTAACAAGTATAACATTGCCTGTGGCGGTCATTGTCTGGGTCGTACGGTTGTATGTGGCCTCATCTGAAGTCATGGTGAGATCCTGCCAGACCATCCTTACAGCACCGGTCGCCTTAACAATATCACTGGCCGTGTCATGAGACATGGTGTCAGCCTGTATAAGCATTCCCGGCGCTCCTGCCTGTTCAGCCGCAGGAAGGATTGCAGGCATAAACAGCAGAAAAAGGATCATGTAAATACGGATATCACGCATCTGGTTCTTTCGGGATTCCTCTTGCTCTTTTTTTATCCTCTGACCGCTTCACAGGGGATGCCGGCAATCAGTGCTTTAAGCTCTCCAATCAGGAAGAGAGAGCCGGCCGCCACTATAAGTTCACCATTATTTGCAGCTTTGATTGCGGCCTTAAATCCCTCTGCAACCGTTCCTGCCGGTTCTGCTTTTACCCCTTTGGCTACAGATGCCAGAGCCAGTTCAGTGTCTCTGACAGCCCGTTCCTGTGCAGGTGTTACAGTGATAATATGTTGTACCCTCTTTAGGAGAGGGGTAAGCAGACCGTTAAGATCCTTATCTCCCATAACTCCTAAAAGCAGAATGATTCTCCGACCTGCATATTCTGCAAGAGCATCTGAAAGGGCTTCTGCTCCAGCCGGATTATGAGCGCCATCAAGCAACAGTTGTTTTCCATTATCAAGCTCTATCAGTTCAAATCTGCCCTGCCATCTGGCAGAACTGATTCCAACTCTCATTGCCTGTCTGGAAACAGGAAATCCTACTGAATGAAGCTGTTCAGCTGTAGCCATAGCAACCGCTGCGTTACCTGTTTGATAATCTCCCTGAAGGCTTGGGGCAATATTATCGATGCTGCCTGAAACACCCGTAAAGCGAAGGAGGCGATCTGGCCCTTTTACTGCGTCAAAGTCTCTGCCCTGAAGTAGCAGTCTGCTGGCTGAACTGACACAGTAGTCCTCTATAATATCAAATACTTCATCCTTTTGAACTGCGGATATTACTGTAATCCCTGGTTTTGTAATGCCGATTTTTTCAGTGGCGATTTTTTGCAGTGAATTACCAAGCCACTGGCAGTGGTCAAGCGAGATTGGAGTGACAACTGATATGATGCCAGGCATAGCAGCTGTGGCGTCATTCATTCCCCCCATTCCGGCTTCAATTATTGCGACGTCAACACCGCTTTCAGCAAAATGTCTGCAGGCCAGCGCTGTTGTAAGCTCAAAGAATGTCTCCTCATTTTTTGAGGAGGCAAGCAGTTCAGCAACCAGCAGGTCAAGGCGTTCCTGAGGAATTGGCTGGCCGTTAACCTGAAAACGTTCTGAATAAGATATGAGATGAGGAGATGTAAAAAGGCCGGTATGGTGCCCGGCACTGGTTAGTATTGAAGCCAGAAAAGCCGCTGTGGAGCCTTTACCATTTGTGCCGACAACGTTAATTGTTGTAAAAGAACGCTCCGGATGTCCGAGCTGTTCAAGTAGTGCGGCAATTCTTTCAATTCCTGGTTTTATGGCAAAGCGGCGTCTGCCGAACAGCTCTGCCAGACGTTCTGAAGCTGACACGCCTACTGTCTGGTTAGCATGGCCAGAATCTGACCCAGGGTCTTGCGCATGTCAACACGTGAAACGATCATGTCCACCATGCCATGGTCGAGAAGATATTCTGATCGCTGGAATCCTGCGGGTAGTTTCTGGCGGATGGTTTGCTCTATTACCCGTGGCCCTGCAAAACCGATCAACGCTTTGGGTTCCGCTATGTTAAGATCTCCGAGCATGGCAAAACTTGCTGTTACACCGCCCGTAGTCGGATCTGTCAGGATGGACAAGAAGGGGAGCCCGGCTGATTTGAGTTTTGCGAGTGCAGCAGATGTCTTTGCCATCTGCATAAGAGAGAGGATAGACTCCTGCATTCGTGCGCCACCAGATGCGGAGATGATAATTACCGGTTGTTTTTTTTCAAGGCCGCGCTCTATTGAACGGGTGATCTTCTCTCCAACAACACTTCCCATGCTGCCACCCATGAAGGAAAAGTCAAAGATTGCTATCTGGGTTGATATTCCTTCAATCTGTCCCTCTACACAGATAACAGCGTCACGTGAGCCTCCTTTGGCAACAGCGGCATCGATCCGTTCCTGATAGCTTTTGGAGTCCTTGAACTCAAGGAAATCAACAGATGTTATTCCTGCATCGAACTCTTCCCAGGTGGCATTATCAAACAGCGCTTGCAGCCTTTTGCGTGGGGCAATCCTGTAATGGTGACCGCATGCGGGACAGACCTGAAGATTGTCTTCAATCTCTTTGGTAAGGAGCGATTTGTTGCAGCCCTGACATTTTGTCCACAGACCTTCAGGCACCTTAACGTGTCCAGTTGTACTTTTCTCTATACCTGTCTTGTCACGATTAAACCAGCTCATGGAAATATCCTCTCGGAAACTGTTCTATATTGTTATAACGGCTTGCTTAAGCGATGAAACAAGGGATTTGACTTTTTCCTGCAACTCTTTCCCCTTGTAAAATTCAAACAGCTTTACTATTGCGCTGCCTACAACCACACCGTCAGCTGCTGCAGCTACCTGAGCTGCCTGCTCCGGTGTTGATATGCCAAAGCCGGCTACAACCGGAAGTTTAATGGTCCGAATAACGGTCTCAAGCTCCTCGGAAAGGCTGGTTGATACTGATTGTCTGGCGCCGGTAACACCTGTCACAGTTACATAATAGACAAAGCCGCTGCCACATCTGTTTACCTGCTTGATTCTGGCTTCATCCGAGGTGGGGGTGAGAAGAAAAATCGTGTCAAGCCCCGCAGATTTGGCAGCTGGAATCAGCTCATCTGCCTCTTCAGGTGGCAGGTCAACGAGTAGAAGGCCATCAACTCCGGCTTCAACTGCATCTTTTGAAAATTGATGCCATCCATAGTTGTAGATCGGATTGCTGTAACCCATAAGGATAATCGGAACAGACACCTGCTCCCTGCTCTTTTTTACAAGTTCAAGGATTGCTTTCAGCGTGGTTCCACTTGCCAGAGCCCGTTCGGAAGCACGTTGAATTGTCGGTCCATCTGCCATCGGGTCGGAAAAGGGTATTCCAATCTCGATGATATCTGCTCCGGCATTTGCCAGAATGGGCAGTATTGAGGCGGTTGTGGCAAGGTCAGGATCTCCGGCTGTAATGAATGTTACCAGTGCTTTCTGGCCATTGTTTTTTAATAGATTAAACTGTTTTTTTATATGGCTTTTCATATTTTGAATCCGGACATATCCTTTTCAAGCTGTTCAATCTGCTGGGAAAGCCCAGTTACCGAGTTGTTCATAACCTGTGCCGCATGAGAAGTAGTAGAGGATGATTGGCGAATATTTCCGGCCATTTGGTCAATGGCTCTACTATGTTCTGTCTGGGCTGCGCAGGCTTCCCTTATCCTGCCTATCATTGTGGTAATATCCTCTGTCGCTCTGGCTATCAAGGCACTGGTTTTTGTCTGCTCTCTTGTTGAAGATCTAACCTGTCCTGTCATATCTCGCATCTTTTCTACAGCTATCGTGATCAGATCGGTACCACGACTGTGTTCTCTTGCAGAATTTGCCATTTGACCGACCATCTCTTTTACCTGTTCCATGGCAACCCTTATAGAAAGGCTTCCCTTTGCCTGCTCAACCGTTGCACGGGCAATAGCGTTAATCTGAAGGCCGGCCTGATGCACTCCACCAACTATCTTTTCAAGTGCCTGACCTGAGCGTTCAGAAAGCTCTTCACCGTTGCATATTGCCAATTCTGCCTGATTTATTGCGGCCACTGCGCTTCCAGTTTCCTTCTGGACGGCATTTATAACCTGGGCAATTTCACGGGTGGATGAGGACGTCCGTTCTGCCAGTTCCTTAATCTCGTCGGCCACAACGGCAAAGCCTTTGCCATATTCACCTGCCTGTGCTGCTATTATTGCGGCATTAAGGGCAAGAAGACTGGTCTGCTCGGCCACTTCGTCAATAACAGAGAGGATCGTGCCGATATCATTGGCTCTAAGAGAAAGATGCTCTACTACCTCGGCGGTTATATGCGCTGCACGCCTGATTTCCTGCATTCCTGCAATAGTCTCCTGCACAGCTATAAGGCCGTTTTCTGCGTCAGTCTTTACCGTTTCTGAAATAGATGAGGTGTCCAGGGCGTTCTTTTCTACCTGGCGGATGGTCGTATCCATCTCTGCCATTGATGATGCGGTAATTCCTGAAGCTTCCTGAAGGTTTACGATGTTCTCGCTGATCCCTTTTATGGAGCTTATCATCTGGATTATTGAAGAGCTGACTTCATCAACGGATTCGCCAAGTTTATCAGTGTTTATAGCCACTTCTTCTATGCTGGATGCCATTTCAAGGATAGAGGACGATGTATCTGTAGCTGAGGAGGATAATTGATCGACTCCCTCAGATATCTCAAACACAGAGGCATTTATCAGTTCAACTGCTCGGGATGTTTCGTTTACAGCCTCTTCCTGAAGGTGAGTGGCTCCAACAACCTGTCGGGCAGCTGTTTCTATGTTCCGATCAATTACTGTAAGTTCCAGGCTTGTAGAGTTGAGACGGGATACAATGGTCTGAAGGTTTTCTGCCATAGTGTTCATTGCAGAGGCCAGGTCACCGACCTCACCACAGGCGTTAATGGTCAGGCGTTTTTCAAGTGAACCGCCTGCAACCTGCTTGGCAAATTCAACACATCTTTTTATAGGACGGGTTACCGATTCAGTTATGTATAACGAAAGTATTACAATAAAAGAGATAAGTATAAGTGTGATGATGGCGGTAAACAGGATTTTCTTTTGAGTTATCTCATAGATGTTTTTTTCCGTCATATAAACAGCGCGTCTGAGATTATCAATGGTTGTAGCGATGCTTAAGGATATGCTGTTGAATCGTTTTTCTTGAATTCCGTTCATAATATCAGAGGCAAGCTGCATGTCTCCGTGCTGTACAGCTGGCAAGAACTCTTCCAGCAAGGTCTTTTTGTATTCGTTCCAGATTTTAGATGCCTTTACAACTTCATTACGCATTTCCTGTGATTCAATCAGCTCCTGGATATCTTCATACATGAAGTCAATATCATCAATGTGGTATTCGATAGTTTCAAGCAATTTAGCAATATCGGAGGATCTTCTTCTGGTGATGTAGTTGGTAACTTCACCATTTAACTGGTAGTTGTCAGATTTCAGGAGTGCTATTTTTTCAAGTGCATCTTTGCTGTGCCGGATTGTCTTATAATTACTGCCGTTGATCCTTACTTCATTAAGCAAACGTCCCCCAAGAACTATAACAACCAGAATTGCCGCAAACGAGAGTAGCGAAAGCAGAAACATTCTGGTTCTCAATTTAAGGCCTGAACAGCTTTTAACTGGGGCTTTGTTTTCCAATCGCAAGAGTTTCCTTTCCAGATTGTCGGGATTAGTCAAAAATGCGTCAAACTATAACAGAGGGCGGCTTTACAGGGCAAGTGAAAACGGGTTTAATGGAGGTGAAAAGAGAGCTTTCAGAGATTTGTGTGATTGTGCATGATTGGTATTTTCAGGTATTGGAAACTAACCTCTGTGAACAACAGGCAGAGACCTTTCTTTTAAAGGGAGAGGCAACTGCAGAACAGGAGAGAATGCCGACCAGTATGAATCTTAAAAAGATATCTGTCCGTATTACTGAATCTGAGTCTCTTTTTCGTTGAGGGCAAGTTTGGCTCCGCTCCTCTCCAAATTATCCATAAGGGTTTTGCGAGTAGTGTGCAGTTTTACAAGATATGCATCTGCCTGTGGGCCTACACCGCAGTAAAGTTTTTTTGCACGATCCATATTTCCGCCCGCAATTTCAAGCTTGGAAAGCAGTGTTCTTACAGCTGCTTCCGCACATTTTTCATCGCTGTGCATCTGCCTTGGTGTGTATCCATGACTTTTGGCCTGTTTTGGCATCAGCTGCCATACTCCTATCGCGCCTTTGGAGGATGTGGCGCTTGATGACAAACGGTGGCCTCCTGTTTCGACCAACGCTATTTCTGCCAAATCAAGGGGAGAAAAGGGGGTGCCAAGAGTCTTGAAATAGCAGAGAGCCGCAAGGTTTCTGGCTCGTTCCTGAGTGGTTAGCTTTGCAAAGGCCAGTTCAATAATCGGAACCTGGCGTTTGCGCTCGGTCATTGAGATCCCCTTCTCCATAACAACACGAATCTCTTTTTCAAGGGATGTCTCATAAGGATCGTTGTCAAGGGAAATATGCGATGATACGGGCTGTGGAGCCTTGCTGCAGGCCATAAAAAGAACAGGCGACCAGAAAAGCAGTATTCCTGCTGCCATACAACTTATTTTTTTGATAAGGGATTGATTTTTCATTGATTTAGAGTAGAGGCTGGGCGGATGGTGCTGGACAGGCAGCCAAAGCCGGAAGAAGAATGGTAGATGTGTCCGGCAAACTCCTTTCATACTGAAATTACCGGTGATTTTACTGTACCGGCCTGTTAAACAACAAAAGTCTCGGCTTTTCGCACGAGACTTAATCTGAACCTGAACGGTTAAATTGTGTTTAAGCTAATATATCAACTACGGTATAATGTCAACTAAAAATAAAAATACAACAATAATTACAATATGTTACTATTGTGCTAGTTCCTTGAGGGTAACGTTTTGAAGTATTTCACGAACCTGATGCTGTATCTTGACCCATACAGGGTGAACTGTGCAAAATGAATCCCTTTCGCATTCACCGGGTCTAAGCACGCAACGGTTCGGAATGATGGTTCCTTCCACTGTCTCAACAATCTGCAGCAGGGTGATCTTTTCAGGCGGGTTGGCCAGCATGAAGCCTCCGCCAGTTCCCCTGAAAGACTTGACGATCCCTGTTTTACTGAACTGCTGAAATATCTTTGCCAGAAAGGTCTGAGGTACATCAACTGCCGCCGCAATCTCGCTAAGCAATGAGATCTTGTTTGGTGGCTGACTTGCCAGATAAACGATACCGCGTATTGCGTAATCACCCTTGCGGGTCAGTTCCATCATTACGGGACTCCTGAAAGGATATGGCTGCAAGTCTTTATACAGTTCCTTCAAAAGACCTGTCAAGTCCTCTTAAGCTGATTACCTTCCCATCATGATTCCCAATGATTCTGCTGCTCTCACAATTTCACCATCCGGATTGACCTGTTTAAGCTCTCTGGTCGCATCGGCAATAGGAACCGCAACTATCTTTCTGCCCTGTAGAGCCACCATTTTGCCAAAATCACCCTGTTCAACAAGCTCTACTGCTCTTACACCAAACCTGCTTCCAAGAGCACGATCAAAGGTGGTTGGGGAACCACCGCGTTGCAGGTGTCCCAAAACCGTTACCCTTACATCCATATCAAGGCACTTCTCGATCTGCTTTGCTACAAATTGACCAACTCCACCCAGACGCTCTATTGTATACCTCTCTGTTGCTCCTTCTGCCACGACCCGATCTCCGCCTGTCGGAAAGGCTCCTTCGGCTGCCACAATTATGCTGAAGTTGCCACCTCTGTCCTTTCGTTCTTTTATGGAGGTGCAGATCTTTTCAAGTTCAAAAGGGATTTCAGGAATAAGTATTACGTCCGCTCCACCTGCAATACCTGATTCAAGTGCAATCCATCCTGCATATCGTCCCATAACCTCAAGTATCATAACCCTGTGGTGACTTTCTGCAGTGGTATGAAGTTTGTCCAGTGCATCTGTCGCTGTTTCAAGTGCTGTGTTGTAGCCAAAGGTGACATCTGTTTTATCAAGGTCATTATCAATGGTTTTAGGGACACCAACCACCGGAAGCCCTTTTTGAGAAAGCTGGAGGGCAATCTTCAGCGAGCCTTCACCACCAACCGCAATCAAAGCGTCAATACCAAGATTTCTGGCATTTTCAATAACCTGATCTGAAATATCGGTCTGAATATATGAACCGTCAGACTGCCTGAGTGGGTAGGAAAATGGATTTCCCCTGTTGGTGGTTCCAAGTATGGTGCCGCCACGGGGAAGTATGCCACGGACAGCTTCAAGAGTAAGCGGAATTGCATTGTTAAGGGTTAAGAGTCCGTCAAAACCGTCCTTGATCCCGATAACCTCCCAGCCATGTCTCAGGATTGCGCTCTTTACCACGCCACGTATGACAGCATTAAGGCCAGGACAGTCTCCGCCGCCTGTAAGTATCCCTATCTTTTTGACCATAAAAGTCTCCCTTGTACGCTGAATCAGGAACTCTGCAATTCAGGTTCAGCAGGTGCTACAGCCTTTTTCTTGCCGAAGATTAAAGCTACCCATACACTTACCTCATACATAAGGTAGAGAGGGATCATTATGACAAACATGGTGACCAGATCGGAGTGAAATGCCGCTATTATGGCACTTATGAGGAGCGCGTATTTTCGCTTTGGAGCCAGAAACTGATATGAAACAAGGCCGAATCTGGAAAGCATCAGGGTTATGACAGGGAGTTCTGCTATAATTCCGAAGAGCAGTATAAGGCGTAGACAAAAGTCAACGTAAGAGGAAAGTGACAACCAGCTTCTAAGGCCTTCGGTCTCGTAAGATAAGGAGAAGTTTATTATGAACGGCCAGATGGTTGTAAGAAAAAACATGGCTCCCATGCAGAATGCTACGCTGGCAACTGTTATGAACGGGACAACAAGTCGGCGTTCGTTTCGGGTAAGTCCCGGGGCTATGAATGCCCATATCTGATAAAAGACAACTGGTAGAGCAAGTACAAAACCGGCTAGAGCCGATATTTTACACTGCATGAAAAAAGGTTCCAGGGGGGCGGTGTAGTTGAGTGAATGCTGTTTGACCGGTTTGTGCAGTTCTTTTTCAAGGTTTGCGCGACTGTAGATGGTTGGAAACTGTTCTTTAAGGTAAAGATAAGCCCTCTGCTTTGCTGCATCAAGGTAAGTGGTGCCGGTTAATGGTTTTTCCATGAATACCAGAATATCATCCGCTAGGTTCCAGGCAAATCCCATACCTATTACTACTGTAATAACAATTATGATGAGGCGTTTTCGAAGTTCTGTAAGATGCTCAATAAGTGGTTGAACCTTGGATGATTCTAAAGACATGGAAACTCCGCTCTGGTTATTTTGAGGCAGGCTAACATAATTTGTTAACAGGTTCAATCGCTCTAATTATCTGCTGAAACAGAGGTTTTCGGTTGTGCTAAGACCGGCTAAAGAAGGTTTTTAAAAATAACCCTTTTGCATACCCCGCACACTGTTTATCAGCCAAATTTCTTCGGCATCCGCCAGGTCTTTCGGATAGAGAATCTTCTCTTCTATTAATCCCTGTTCGAGCAATTCCTGTCTCATTATCCCTGGTAAAAGACCACAGGAGAGGGGAGGTGTGTACAGCTTGCCATTAAGTTTAAGCAGCAGATTGGTAAAGGTTCCCTCGGTCAGTTCACCTTTCAGGTTGAACAGCAAAACTTCATCCGCCTCAGGAGATTCAAGTAGCGCGGTCTCATATCTTTTACGATTTTCTGTCTTTAGATAGATGGAAAGATCTGTGGTATCCATAGCCGTTTTGGCAAGTGCAAGCCCTAATGAACCCTTTACCTTTTTCAATGGAAATGATTCTATTCCAAAGATCCCATTACGGCTTAAAAGGAGTCTCACCTTACGCTCCCCTTCTTTATCTTCAGCATGTTTCAAAAGGCTATCTCTTATCTGGCAACGGTCAAAAGCGTATCCGACTCTTGAGGCTGACCATGAAAGCCTATCCAGGTGTCGCTCAAGCCTCGGATAGCTGCCTTTATCCAGAAGCATTGATTCAAGAAGTCTCTCATTCTTTTCTTGTTTAATAAAATCAGCTTTGTTCATGCACTCGGCAAATTCATCTTCTGCGATTGAATCCCATGTAATGCCACTTCCTACCCCCATGCTGATAGTTCTGTCCTTATTTTCAAGTAGTAAACTTCGTATCAATACAGAGAAACAGGCGTCACCCCCTGGAGCCAGATATCCTGCGGCGCCACAATAGATCCCTCTTGGCTTCCGCTCAATCTGGCGGATGATATCCATGCTATGTCTTTTGGGAGTGCCGGTGACCGAACCGCATGGGAACATTGCCCGAAAGATATCAATTATTCTAATTTGTTGTTGTAGTTTTGCGGTTATTGTGGAGGTTAGCTGATAAACCGTTGGATACTGTTCCAGCTCAAACAGTTTTTCTGTCTTAATGGTTCCTGTTTCTGCAATCTTCCCAAGATCATTTCGTAGCAGATCAACTATCATCAGATTCTCAGCCTGTTCCTTTGCTGAGCTGGACAACATTCTGGCAGCTATTCTGTCTTCCTCTGGAAAACGGCCACGTTTTGCAGTCCCTTTCATCGGGCGTGTCGTAATCAGCCGATCTTTTACACTGAAAAACAGTTCAGGCGAGCAGGAGATCAGGGAGTGCGTGCCGATCTCCATAAAGGCTCCAAACGCGGGGCGTTGAGCCTCCAAAAGTTTGTAGTAGAGGGGTAGTGGATCCCCGTTAAACCGGCCGTGGAGTGGGAAAGTGTAGTTGATCTGATATGTTTCTCCAGCGGCAATTGCGGCATGAATATGAGATACTGCATTGTTATATTCAGTTTTAGCGAGAAGGGGAGAAAGGTTGAACTGTTTGAACGGAGATGATGCTATTCCGTATCCGCCCTGAACAGCGTGGCGTTCTCTGAATATGGCAAACCAGGCAAGTGGCAGAGTCTCATCTTGTGGCAGGAGAGGCAGATGGCTGTTAAATGCATGGGCAGCTTCATATTCCACAAACCCGACTGCGTACATCCCTGATTCTGTTGATGATTCTGCTTCAGCAAGTACCGGAACGACTTCATCCAGTCTCATTGCCGAGATGGTCCGAGTGTGACCGGTAAAACGCCAGGAATGGTGGAATTGACCCTCTACAAAGGAATCAAGCAGTATAACAGGGCCTTTACTCTCCATCCTGATATCAAAAGCTAGAGCTGTGAGGTGCAGTTAGGACAGCGCGTTGCTTCCTCATGCAGAGGAGATCTGCAGAACGGGCATTCGCGAGTAACAGGAGCAGGAGCCGGTTCTTCATCTTTACGGGCTTTGTTGGCTGCCTTTATAATAATGAAGATAACAATAGCCATGATCAGAAAATCAAGAGTACTGTTTATGAAAATTCCATAGTTGATTGTAGGGACGCCAGCGGCCTTTGCTGCAGCTACTGTAGGATAGCTGGTGTCTGATAGCGATATGAACAGGTTACTGAAATCTACCTTGCCCATAACCAGACCGATTATAGGCATAATAATGTCGTTGACCGCAGAGTTTACGATCTTGCCGAATGCGGCTCCGATAATGACACCAACAGCCAGATCCAGCACGTTACCCTTCATAATAAATTTTTTGAATTCATCCAGCATGGCGGTTCCCCCTTTTTATGATCTTGTCTCTTCCTTCTCAATTACAAAGAAGTATGCTTCATCAAACACAATCAGATCGCCCCGGTACAATTTACGTCCACGCCGCTTTTCAACCTCACCATTTACCGTTACAAGCCCATCCTGAATTATCTCTTTTGCTTCACCGCCGCTCATAACCACCCCGACCAGCTTCAAAAAACTGTCCAATTTTACATGGTCTGAGTCAATTGATACAATTTGCTTCATATTGAGGCCTTCCGGTCTAGGCTGCGGTACTGGATCGCCTCAGCCAGGTGGTGCTCCCGGATGTTCTCCGAACCGGCCAGGTCTGCAATGGTGCGAGCCACCTTGAGGATACGGGAGTAGCTGCGGGCGGAAAACCCCAATTTTTCCCCGGCCAGCTCAAGCATCCGGTGCCCGCCGCTGTCAAGTTCGCAGTGTTTCTTGATCAGGCGGGCGTTCATCTGGGCGTTACAGTGGATCTTGCTCCCACGGAACCGTTCTTGCTGGATCCGGCGCGCCTGTTGTACTCTGGCTGCAATGACAGCGGAGGATTCTGTTTCACGGCTGTCGGACAGGTCACGATAGGCTACTGCCGGAACCTCAACATGCAAGTCAATCCTGTCAAGCAACGGACCAGAAATACGCGAGCGGTAGCGTTTAATAGCTATGGGCGTGCAGATACAGGCATGAGCCGGATCTCCCAGATAGCCGCAGGGGCAAGGGTTCATGGCGGCCACCAGCATGAAACGGGATGGATAGGTCAGGGATTGCAATGCGCGGGATATGGTAACCTTACCATCCTCTAACGGCTGACGCAGCACCTCAAGTGCGTTTTTCTTGAACTCCGGCAATTCATCAAGGAATAGAAGTCCGTGATTCGCTAATGAAACTTCTCCAGGTTTTGGGGATGCTCCTCCCCCAATAAGTCCGACATCAGAGATGGTATGATGGGGGCTTCGGAACGGACGGGTCGTAACCAGTGGGTTTCCGGATTCAAGAAGGCCACTTACGCTGAAAACCGCTGTTGTCTCAATGGCTTCATCAAATTCAAGTGGAGGGAGTATCGAAGGTATACGGCGGGCAAGCATGGTCTTTCCTGAACCAGGTGGACCTATCATCAGAAGATTGTGACTTCCTGCCGCAGCTACTTCTATGGCACGTTTTGCGTGATCCTGTCCGCGCACCTCACAAAAATCATCGTAATGCTCATTTTGGCGGCCAAATAGCTGGTGTAGGTCAATCTTTTCAGGGGTTATATCTGTTTCCCCTCTCAGAAAACCTACCACATCCGAGAGTGTGGCTGCTGGTAATATATCTATTCCCTCTACTACTGCAGCCTCCGCTGCATTTTCAACAGGGAGTATCAAACCTGATAATCCTGCGAGGCGTGTAGCTACGGCAACAGGCAGGGCTCCATGCACCGGCTTGAGAGTGCCATCAAGAGAAAGTTCACCGAGAAGTATATAACGTAGAAGGCGATCGCCTGTAATTATACCTGTAGCTGCCAGAATACCTACTGAGATTGGCAGATCAAAGGCGGAGCCTTCTTTTTTCAGATCTGCAGGAGCCAGATTTGCCGTTATACGACGTGGAGGCAGCTCATACCCGCTATTTTTTAGAGCAGCTTTTACTCTTTCCTTGCTTTCCTTAACAGCGCCGTCTGGTAAACCTACAGTTGTAAATTGAGGTAGCCCCTGGGCAATGTCTACCTCAACATCAACAAGAATCGCCTCAATCCCAACGACAGCAGCACTAAAGACCTTTGCAAGCATTCAGGACTCCTTAAGCATGATAAAGCCTATCTGACGTCCAGTCTCACCGTTGTCTCTACGGTATGAAAAATAGAGCTCCTTCAGACAACAGACACATTGACCTGCGGTCTGGATAGAGGTCAGTGGAATTCCTGCCCCTTCAAGCTGTATCCTGTTTGCAAGCGCAAGATCCAGATGCCATTTGTCTTTTCCTTTAGGTTCTGAAATGGCATCCCATAGCTCGGGCTGTTCTTTAAAGCTATCCCTTACAGGTTGATCGACCTCATAGCAGCATGAACCAATGCATGGCCCTATTGCCGCCATTATATCTTTCTCTCTGCTGCCAAAGATTTTAGTCATTCCTGCTACAGCTTTGTTCGTGATTTTTGCCACCGTTCCCTGCCAACCCGCATGTACTGCGGCAATAACCTTTTTAACAGGATCGAAAAGCAATATAGGTACACAGTCGGCGACTGTAATGCCGAGCATCACTCCAGGCTGGTTGGTGATAATTGCATCAGCCTCTATTCCGAGAAAATGGGAAAAATCATCATTTGGGGAGTCGATTACAAGTATATCACTCCCGTGGTTCTGCCGCACAGTTACAAGCCTGTCAATGCTGATTCCAAAGGTTCTGCTAAGGAGATTTCTGTTTCCCTCGACATTGTGTGGTGAGTCATCCGTGTTAAGACCAAGGTTTAGTGAATTGTAAGGTGGGCGAGAAACGCCTTCATGTCTTGTGGTGAATCCCTGAATAGTTAAAGGGGATTGGGTTTCAAATTTTGGTGCAAGGTAATGAATCCGTCCGGCTCTTAAGGTTTCCATCTAGCTTTTTTCCTTTGCCTTTCAGGGCTTATTACGTTTTAATGCCCACTGCGTCGATGCCACAAGATATAACAGGCTATAAGCCCACAACTGGCCAGAATCACCCATAAAAGAGCACGGTGTGACCATTCCATGACAAGTTCCTGATTTTGGCCGATGGCATACCCTATCCAGGTTAGGATGCTGCACCAGATAGTAGCTCCAAGCAGGGTGTAGAGTGAAAAACGGAGGTGGTTCATGCCGGCAACACCGGCAGGGATTGAGATTAAATGTCGAATAACCGGCAACAGACGACCGATAAAGGTTGATATCTCCCCGTGTCTTAGAAAAAACTGTTCTACCCGTTGAAATTTTTCCGGAGGTATAAGAACATAGCGGCCATATTTAAGAATTAACGGCCGTCCGAGAAACTGAGAGACAAAGTAGTTCACGTAGGCGCCTGCAAGGCTTCCGAGACTTCCGGCCAGAATTGTGGGGAGCCAGCTCATCCGTCCCTGATGGATAAGATATCCGGCCGGCGGCATGACCAATTCGCTTGGAACTGGAATGATAGAGCTTTCCATTGCCATCAGAAGAAAAATGCCCGGATAACCCATGTTGCCTATTGCTTCAATTAACCAATGAACCAGATTGTGAAGCATGAAGATCCTTTGTAGTACGGAATGTTTTTTCTTATACCCCAAAATTGCTGGTGATACAACAGCCCGAATAAAAGGAGCTAAACAGATGAACCTTAGAAACTGTGCTTTATTGCTAGTACTTCCTGTCATGTTCAGTGGCTGTGCTGCCTACAAAAATATGAATCGTAAAGAGGATTGCGATAAGATGATCAAGCAGTATAGCCGGATGATACGTTGGCAGGAGGCGGAAAAAACATCCATGCTGTTTGTTGATTCCAGGCAGCGAGCAGAGTACAACAGGGCTGCAGAATCTTTACGTCGCAGATCCGTATCTTTTGCTGATTACCGTATTCTGGCGCATCAATGCCTGCCTGAGCAAAAAAAAGCTGAAGCCACTGTGGAGTTTGATTACTACATAATGCCTGATAACAGGCTTAAAACTCTGACAGATCATCAAACCTGGGTTTTTAACGAAGAAAATCCTGCCGAGCCTGATATTGCAGAAGGTTGGAAGCTGACCTCTCCCCTGCCCGATTTTAAATAAATATAATGGAAGAGCTCTCATTAAAGTTATCGGCTTTTATTGAATTTCTTGCGACTCAAAGGAATGCGTCTCCAAATACCGTAGCTGCATATCGTTCTGATCTACTCGATTTTGTAGAATTTGTTAGAAGGGAGAAAGGGGATGGAGCAGATGCTTCAAAACTTGATCATCTGCTGTTGCGTCTCTATCTTTCAAGACTGAGTCATACAAATACAGAAGGCGCCAATCTTGCTTACACAAAGAGCAGCATTGGCCGTAAATTGGCAGCCATAAGATCTTTTTTTACATGGATGCTACGAACAGGGCAGATAGATTTTAATCCGGCAGAGCTCATAGCAACTCCAAAGAGGGAGCAGCGACTTCCTTTTCATCTGGATATAGATCAGGTTGTAACGTTGATTGAGGCTCCTGTTGCCGAGGAAAATGAAAGACCCTCAAACAAACGTGACATTGCTATGCTGGAACTCCTCTATTCGTCAGGGTTGAGGGTTTCAGAACTTACTGGACTGGATATCTGTGATCTTGATATTCATTCAGAGATGGTCAGGGTCATGGGTAAAGGTTCCAAAGAGAGAATTGTGCCTGTCGGAAGCGCTGCTATTTCAGCATTGAAGCTGTATCTTGCCGAACGTTTCCAGGTTGATGATACTGCCCCGCTGTTCTTGGGGATAAAGGGAAAAAGGATAAATCGCAGAACCGTTGCCGCTGTTATTAAAAAATGGTCATCAGGCCTTTCTGCATTCCGTTCAGTCTCACCCCATACTTTACGTCATACATTTGCAACACATCTGCTGGAAGGGGGGGCAGATCTCCGCTCCATTCAGGAACTGCTGGGGCATGCATCGCTTTCAACTACTCAGAAATACACGCATGTCGGAATTGATCGCCTTCTGGAGGTTTATGATAAGGCTCATCCACGCGCCCATGAAAAGAAAGAGGGAGGCTGATAACTCGTCTCCCTCGAAGCTGCTAAAAGATTATTTTTTTTGTTTATGCCAGAGCTATATAAACCTTTGTTCCCTCTTCAGCCTTCAGTTTTCTCTCTATTCCAGGGCCTACAACCAGAGCGCTGTCATACTGCATTTCCATATCATTTATAATCATCACAGGGAAGACACCTTCTTTACCCGACTCGGTGGTAACCTTGATCTTCTTGCTGTTTTTACCAAAAAACTCATTCATCTGTTTTGCCGTTCCCTGACTCACGGCAACCATTCCAAGCTGATCAAAACTGCTCCCTACATCCCCCTTCTTTAAATGGGCAACCCGTAGAACCAGTCCATCATGCTCAGCAGATACCGGCGCAGGTTCCTGACCAGGTTTAGGCATTAACTGTTCAATCTTACGCATTGCAAGATTAAGAGTGATATTGACCATCGAGAAGTTAACACTCTTGGAACATAAAACGCTAATGAAACCGCCGTTCAAAGGTCGGATTAGCATCCTGCCTTCAGAAAAACGGAGTTCCATTGTTATAAGGCTCTCTGATATTTGCAGTGCATGGATGCAATCAAGAATTGTCCCAGCAGCGGCGGTAAGTTGCTGCTGATCCAACAGCATAGGACAAACTGCCGCAATTATGGAACCTCTGTCGTTATAGAGGCAACAGCCAATCACACCATCAATTGCAGCTATCTGTTGAATGATTGTTTGCATCTCTCTTTACCTCCCTGGCATCAGGGCGGCCCTGATCTCTGCTTCAACAGCTTCTATTTTGCTTCCGTTACTCATTGCTACACCAAGATAATGTTGTTTTGAGTCGTACATTAACAGGTCAAAATTTTTGGTCTGAATTGCCGCAGATTTTAATTCTCCCAACCCCAGCAAGTCCCCCAGTATGTTGCCTGATTGAGCAAGGAACAGTGACTTTGCTGCAAGTGTTTCAGCCTCCATACTTTCGTCCTGAACGGGATGACCTTGTTTGTCGAGCAGTACAGCATATGTTACCGGATTTATCTGCATTACCCTGGCAGCAGCAGCACTCATTGTTCTCTGAGGGGTTGCCGGATCTGCCGGTCTTGGTTCTTTTCTGCGTTCACTGTTTTCAATTACATCGGCAAATGACTCTTCAGGCTGGTTTAGCTCTTCATCCATCCGACGATGAGCCTCGAGAAGGAGGAAATTAAGGCTGCAGTGAATAGTACATATGTTTGTGGTCATTTCAGGTGCAAGGCTGAAGCTTCCGCCAGGCCATTTGATTATCTCGTAAATGGCATCTTCTCCGCTGAAGGTATTCTGTTCAGCGTGAATTATTTCACCATCTACAAAATAAATAGCTCCACTATGCTCTTTGTACTCTACGGTTATACACCCCGTATATCTGTTATGACCCTTGAGCTGGATGACATCTGCAAGAGAAAGACCGGCTACTTCACCCTGGAAGCCACTTACTGCTTCTGCCATGTATGAACTCCCCTGTGGAATAAAATCAGCTCTTAATTAAAGAGCCCTGTTAATGAGAGGGAAATATTACGCACTTTGTTATACAAGTGCAAGGAGGAATTTACCCGTTTAAATGTTGTTTAAAAGAGAAAAGCCCCCACAGTATAAACGGTGAGGGCTTCCACAGCAAAGTAACTTATTGCTTCGCTTCTGTTATTTCTTTTCCCAGAAGCGCATGGTGCCACCTTGCTCAAGGCTAAGGTGCAGCTTGTAGCACTCGTCCAGCAGTTGTGGCTCGTGATGACCACCGGTCTTCTTGATAGCGCGATCAAGGTAGTCGTTGAGGTAGTCCCTGTAGGTCGGGTGTGCGCACTTGGCAATAAGTGTACGGGCACGATCAACCGGAGCCAGACCACGAAGGTCAGCCAGACCCTGCTCGGTAACAAGTACGTCAATGTCGTGCTCGGTATGGTCAACGTGAGGTGCCTTTGGCACAACACCGGAGATACCGAATTCGTCGTTCTTGCTTGGACGAACTGATGGGCAGTGCATCATGGAGATGTATGCGTTACGCTCGAAGTCGCCTGAACCGCCGATGCCGTTAAGCATCTTGGTGCCGCCAGCGTGGGTTGAGTTTGCATGGGCAAAGATATCAAACTCAAGAGGTGTGTTCATACCGATGCATCCAAGACGACGGATTACTTCAGGGTTGTTTGAAACCTGTTGAGGTCTCATCAACACCATGTTCTTGTACTTATCGTAGTTTTTCCACCAGATTTCAAAGGCATCATTAGAAAGTGACAGTGATGTGCAGTTGATGTAATCGCACTTGCCGGAGTCCATAAAGTCAAGGAAGGTGTCCTGAAGAACTTCAGTAAAGATAATAAGATCTTTGAATGGAGAGCTGGTCAGACCACCGATAACTGCGTTGGCAATTGAACCAACGCCGGACTGCAGAGGAAGCAGGTTCTTTGGCAGACGACCTGCTTTAACTTCAGCGGTGAAGAAGTCCACAATGTTGTCTGCAATCGCCTGTGCTACGTCGTCTGTGCCACGGAGTGAACGACCGTTATCAGGCAGGTGTGATTCAACGATGGCTACGATCTTGCTCGGATCGGTTGGAACCCATGGGGTACCAATATGCTGACGTGCATCAGTGATAGGAATAATCGTACGATAAGGTGGCAGGTCAGTCATGTAGATGTCGTGCATACCTTCAAATGAAGGTAGACCGGTGTTTACTTCCACAATAATCTTGTCAGCGATGGCGATGATATCGTTTGCAGCGCCAACAGCACCGGAAAGAATGATGTTACCGTCTTCGGTAATTGCAGAAGCCTCAATGATTGCCAGGTCAATGCGACCGCCATCATCCTTGGTATAGAAACCATAACGGAGATCCTGAGCAAACATGGAGAGATGCTTGTCGCCCATCCGGATCTTGCCAGAGTTAATGGCTTTACCGAGCTCTTTTCCGGTCTGATAAGGCCAGCGGCGGTCAATCATATCGAGAGAAGCCCAGCGATCTTCTGTTTCTGCTCCAACGGATGCGCCGATAAACAGGTTGAATTTCCACTTGCCTTGAAGGTTGTTCTTTTCAACATAATCAGCTACGGCAATAGGTACCATTTTAGGATAACCAACCGGAGTAAAACCTGACCAGCCAAGATTCATGCCAGGCTTAAAGAACTGAATGCAGTCTTCAGCCTTCATAACCTTGCTGAGCAATGACTTCATACGAACGCGATCTTCTAATGTTCCGTGCTGTCCCATTGTACTACCTCCTGTTTTGTTTTTATGTCTACACAACGTCGAAGCAAAACTGCATCGGCGATTTGCATCATATAAAATTCAATAAAAACAATAAATTAAAGAACGTAATTTCAACTGTATACAAAATGAAACTGGATTCTACTCAAGCACTCATTTTGAGTCAAGCCAAATTATACAGATTTTTCTATTAATTATTTTTCAAGATACAGAACATGCAAAAGAGAGAGTCCTTGCGGCGGCGCAGTTACTCCGGCATTTGCGCGAATAGGTTGCTCCAAAAGTTTTTTTATATGAGCAGGTTCCAGCTTTCCTCTCCCGATATCTACAAGGGTTCCGACCATTATCCTTACCATGTATTTCAAGAACCCTCCTCCAGTTACATCAATGATGATAAATGGTTCCTCCTTTTTTATGATAACAGAGTCAACCCTTCGGATGCTGGTGACAGCTGTGCAGTTCTGCCCTCTGAAGCCAGCAAAATCATGTTCTCCAATAAAGTATTCAGAAGCTTTAATCATAGCTTCCGTGTCAATCGTTTCACGGACATGCCAGGATGTAAGGCGGTTTAAAGGGCTTCGAATCGGACAGTTATAGATTGTATAACGATAAGTCTTTGATCTGGCTCCGCCGATAGGTTTAAATTTGCTTGGCACCTCTTCTGCGGACTGTATGGCTATATCTTCAGGGAGATAGCAATTAAGGCCATATACAAAAGCCTTTAACGGCATCTTTGAATCAGTTTTAAATACGGCTGGCATAGCAACAGCATGCACACCTGAGTCAGTACGCCCTGATGACTGAATCCGCACCCGCTTCCCAAGTATTTTGGCCAGAGCCAGTTCCACGGTTTCCTGGATTGATATGCCGTTGGTCTGTTCCTGCCAGCCGCAGTAGTTTGTGCCATCATATTGGATGATCAGTTTTATGGTTCGCATACACGAAGCGCCCTGAAAGGGGCGCTTAAATTTACTCTTTATTTTTCCAGAAGGATACGCAGCATCCTGCGCAGCGGCTCTGCAGCACCCCAAAGGAGTTGGTCGCCGCATGTGAATGCCTGAACAAACTGCGGACCCATTTTCATCTTGCGTACCCTGCCGATAGGCACTGCCAGGGTTCCAGAAACCGCAGCCGGTGTAAGTCCGGCAAGGGTTTCTGCTTTGGTGTTTGGAATTAGTTTTACCCATTGATTGTCATTGGCTATCAATGATTCTATTTCAGAAATTGGCAGGTCTTTATTAAGCTTTATGGTAATTGCCTGGCTGTGACAACGCATTGATCCCACTCTTACGCAGATGCCGTCAACAGGGATAGGTCTGCTGGTACCCAGAATCTTGTTTGATTCCGCAAAACCTTTCCACTCCTCGCGGCTCTGACCGTCATCCACCTCACGATCAATCCAGGGAAGTACACTTCCCGCAAGAGGGAAGCCGAACTCTTTGGTTGGTAGTGAACCGTTCCTCAGGGTTTCAGTCACTTTTCTGTCAATCTCAAGTATTGCGGAGGCAGGATTCTTAAGCTCTTCAGAGACGACACTATAGAGACCGCCCATCTGTGAGAGGAGTTCCCGCATATTTGGAGCACCTGCGCCGGAGGCTGCCTGATAGGTCATAGAGGAGATCCACTCAATCAACCCCGCCTTGTAAAGACCGCCCAATGCCATAAGCATGAGGCTTACGGTGCAGTTGCCGCCAATAAAGTCCTTCTGGTTGTTGGCAAGAGCCCTGTCAATTACGTTACGGTTGACAGGATCCAGTATGATTACGGCGTTTTCCTCCATCCTCAAGGTAGAAGCCGCATCAATCCAGTAGCCGTTCCAACCCTGTTTGCGAAGCTCCGGATGGATCGCTTTTGTGTAGTCACCCCCTTGGCAGGTAAGGATTACGTCCAGCTTTTTAAGCTCTTCAAGATCATCGGCCTTTTTCAAAGTTCCGCCGCCCATAGGGGCAGGCTGGCCTGCCTGCGAGGTGGTAAAAAAGACCGGCTCAAATCCAAGGTCAAAGTCCTTCTCTTCCTGCATCCTCTGCATAAGAACCGAACCAACCATACCACGCCAACCTACAATTCCGACTTTCATAACTGTCACTCCTTTATTAAGAGTTTATTGGTTCAATCAAGAGCTGCTATAATAGCGTCACCCATCTCTTTGGTATTTACCTGCTTTTCACCAGGCTTGTTCTGGTAGATGTCCCTTGTGCGGTAGCCTTGATCCAGTACAGTGGCAACAGCCTTGTCGATCTCATCAGCTGCATCCAGCATCCCAAGTGAAAATTTGAGCATCATTCCTGCGGAGAGGATCTGGGCAATCGGGTTCGCAACTCCTTGCCCGGCGATGTCAGGAGCAGATCCGCCTGAAGGCTCATACATGCCAAAGGTTCCTTCAGCAAGGGATGCTGATGGCAGCATGCCAAGAGAGCCGGTAAGCATTGCAGCCTCATCTGAAAGAATGTCACCGAACATGTTCTCTGCCAGGATAACGTCAAACTGTTTAGGCCATTTAACAAGCTGCATGGCTGCGTTGTCTACATACATATGGGATAACTCAACATCGGGATACTGTTTGCCTATACCGGTTACCACCTCGCGCCAGAGTACAGATGAAGAGAGTACATTGGCTTTGTCAATGGAGCAGACCTTCTTGCCTCTTTTTCGTGCCGCCTCAAAGGCGACATGTGCGATTCGCTCTATCTCCGGGATGCTGTATTTCATTGTGTCAATACCGATCCGGTTACGCCCTTCACCCTCAATTCCCTTTGGTTGTGAGAAGTATATCCCTCCAGTTAGTTCGCGGATTACAAGGACATTAAAGCCTCCGGCAATAACCTCTTCCTTTAGGGAAGAGGCACCGGTTAATGATGGGAATATAATTGCCGGACGCAGATTGGCATATAGTCCGAATATCTTCCGAAGTGGCAGCAGGGCGCCTCGTTCAGGCTGTTCGTCAGGAGGAAGTGTTTCCCACTTGGGGCCGCCAACAGAACCGAAAAGGATTGCGTCAGCAGCCTTGCAGATATCAATAGTTGTCTGCGGAAGCGCCTTGCCCTCGTTGTCGATGCCGGCACCTCCGACATTGGCAAACTTTCCCTCAAATGTTACGCCGTATTTCTGGCCGATTACGTCGAGAATCCTGGTTGCCTCAGCCATCACCTCAGGTCCGATTCCATCGCCTGGCAGCACGGCAATTTTAAATGTTTTGCCCATAATCTATCCCCCCTGTAAAAAAGTGTGCAAGCTTACTGTATACGGATGATATTTGTCAATAATCACGAAAAAGGGGCGATCCCTTTGGAGACCGCCCCTCTCGCAATCATAAGGAACTGCTGCTCCGGTTACAGACCGGCCTTCTGTTTAAGTATTTCTGCCTTGTCAGTTTTTTCCCATGTAAATTCCGGCAGTTCGCGACCAAAATGCCCGTAGGCGGCGGTTTTTCTGTAGATGGGACGCAAAAGATCGAGCTGTTCAATAATTGCTCGTGGGCGCATGTCAAAAACCTCGCGTACTAGTTCTGAAAGGCGATGCTCTGTCACTATTCCGGTGCCGAAGGTGTTGACCATTATGGATACAGGTTCTGCAACACCAATGGCGTATGCGACCTGTACTTCACAACGTTCGCAAAGACCTGCTGCAACCAGGTTTTTTGCAACATATCGTCCCATGTAAGCGGCGGAACGGTCTACCTTTGAAGGATCTTTGCCAGAGAATGCGCCACCACCGTGACGACCCATACCTCCATAAGTATCAACTATAATCTTGCGACCGGTCAGGCCGCAGTCACCCATGGGGCCTCCAACTACAAAACGGCCTGTAGGGTTTATGAAGAAGCGGGTCTCACTATCCATAAGATGTGCAGGAATAACCTTTTTGATTACCTCATCCATTACTCCCTCAACTATTGTTTCATGGGTGACATCAGGGGTGTGCTGGGTGGATATGACGACAGTGTTTACACGCACTGGCTTCCCGTTGTCATACTCTACCGAGACCTGGGACTTTGAATCAGGACGAAGGAACTTGAGAAGACCGGATTTACGGACATCAGCCAAACGCTTGACTAGCTGTTGTGAAAGTTGAATCGGCATCGGCATAAGTTCAGCTGTTTCGTTACATGCATAGCCAAACATAAGACCCTGGTCTCCGGCTCCCTGCTCCTTGAACATCCCCTCACCTTCGGTTACGCCTTGAGAGATATCAGGTGACTGGCGATCCAGTGAGACAAGTACGGCGCATGTTTCGTAATCAAAGCCCATCTCTGAGCCGCAGTATCCAATCTCTTTTATGGTATTGCGAACTACCTCGGCATAATTGACTGTTGCGCTGGTTGTTATCTCTCCGGCAATCACAGCCATTCCGGTTGTTACAAGGGTTTCGCAGGCAACCCGTGCCTTTGAATCCTGAGCCAGTATGGCGTCCAGAATGCTGTCGGATATCTGATCCGCAACCTTGTCAGGGTGTCCTTCAGAAACAGATTCAGAGGTGAAGATGAATTTTTCTGCCATGTTCTTAGATGCTCCTTTTTATGATTTTAAGAATGTTCAACTTATGCTGAAGCAGTTTCTTCTTTTTCAGGATTCTTTAAGATTATCTCGCTGTTTAGTTCGGTAGCGGATGTAAATCTGCCCTCCAAGATCAAGCAGGACAAGAGCGGTTACAATATAGAGCAACGCCATGTTTTGTCTGAAATAGGCCAGACAGTTAAAAAACATGTATAGAGCGACAACACCGCTTAAAAGGATCCTTATGCTCCTGATTCCGCTTTCGGACGTCTCCGGTTCTCCGCCACCAGCCCTGAAAAGAGTTGGAGCCAGGTAAAAACCGATGGATGCATCCAGCAACACAAGAAGCAGGTTGACTACAAAGAATGGCAATAATAGATTATCCATAATATAGAGATGCTCCGGATTCCAGAGTCTGGTTTATTTCTCTTTCCAGACAGGTTTACGTTTTGCCAGAAAAGCTGCAACCCCTTTAACCGCATCTTCTGTTGAAGCCAGGGTTGCAAACAGGTCATCCATAAGGTCAAGCCCTTGGTGGTAAGGGATATCCTGTAGACGTTTCAGTCCTTCCTTGCCTATTTTGAGTGCTACAGGGCTCTTGGATGCCAGCTTGTTGGCAAGTTCCAGGGTTGTTGCAGCCAGTTCTTCTTCAGGAACTACCTTGTTTACAAGACCTAAATCTTTTGCTTCTGAGGCGCTGATCATGTCGCCGGTCAACACCATTTCCAATACCTTCTTTTTGCCCAGAGTCCGGATCATAGGTGCTGCAGGTCCCAGGCAGATCAGGCCAACATTAATAGCCGTAGTGCCAAAAACGGCTTTTTCTGTTGCCACAGTCAGGTCACAGCCAAAGGCAAGACCAGCGCCGTTTGCTAGCGCATAGCCATGTACAGAAGCGATGGTTACGGTATTCATCTTCGCCAGTGTATGATAAAAGGTGTCTATTTTATACAGGAACTCCCTGGCTTCAGGTTGAGTCCTTGGAGGGAACTGATCAAGAGAAATGCCGGTGCAGAAGTTCTTTCCGGCTCCTTCGATAATCAATACGAGAATTTCCGGATCTCTTTCCATCTCCCACAAAGCGGCATCAAGTTGCTCGGCAAACGGAACTGTAAAGGTGTTCATGGCTTCAGGGCGATTAAGTGTTATCCAACCGATCCGCCCTTCTTTTCTTGTCTTGATAAGATCATTTAGCATTGTGACTCCCCCCCTTTAAGTTTATAAAACCCGATAACCTTGAGTAAGGCTATCGTTGTCGTGCACGTGCTCGGCGTGAGCCAGGCTTTGTGTTCCCAGCTCCCCTGACTAGAGGTTTGTTTTCATTTTTAGGCGGATTTGCAATACTTACGGTAATTACCCTGTTATCAACCAGTGCTCCATCAAGACATTCAATGGCCTCGTTCAACTGTTGTTCTTCGGCCATCCTTACATAACCGCAACCCTTTGATTTTCCGGTTTCCGGATCCGTAATGATATGGACTGAAGTCACTGTCCCTGCTACGCTGAATAGTCTCCGCAGATCGTCCTGGGTAGTTTCATATGGTAGATGTCCTACGTAAAGTTCTTTTGCCATCAATCAATTCCTTCTTTTTAAGGAGAAGTAAGCATCTCCAAATCCTGTAGGCGTTGCAGTGCTTCTTCGGATGATTTGCCGCACATCTCCGGATCAGGTTTCAATGAAACGCATACCGCCGGTCTTTCCGGTCTGCCAAAGATACGGCATTGATTTTCCGGCGTCAACTGAACACATCGAACATTTGCAGGCTTGCCTGCCGGCATGCCAGGAATCGGCGATGAAATTGATGGTGCTATACAACAGGCAGCGCAGCCTAGACGGCATGGCATTCCGATTTTTAGCAACATATCAATAACGATAGTGTTCCGGCTTATATGGCCCTTCTACTGATACACCGATGTAATCAGCCTGCTTCTGTGTAAGCGTGGAGAGCTCTACATTCAACTTTTTCAGTTGCAGTCTGGCAACCTTCTCGTCAAGATGTTTTGGAAGCGTGTAAACCCCAATAGGATATTTTTCAGAATTACAGAAAAGTTCAATCTGTGCAATGGTTTGATTTGCAAAAGAGGATGACATTACATAGCTTGGATGTCCGGTTGCACACCCAAGGTTAACAAGGCGCCCCTTTGCAAGGAGTATTATCCTGTTTCCGCTTGGCAGGATGATATGATCAACCTGTGGTTTTATCTCTTCCCATTGGTACTGCTCAAGCGGCGCAACCTCGATCTCGTTGTCAAAGTGTCCGATGTTGCAGACAATAGCCTGGTTCTTCATCCTAAGCAGATGCTCATGGGTTATTACGTGGTAGTTTCCGGTTGCAGTGACAAATATATCTCCCTTGTCTGCTGCATAGTCCATGGTAACAACGCGGTAGCCTTCCATTGCTGCCTGTAGAGCACAGATAGGGTCTACCTCTGTTATCCAGACCTGAGCCGAGAGGGCTCGCAGAGCCTGGGCGGAACCTTTGCCAACATCACCATACCCGCACACAACGGCTATCTTTCCTGCCACCATAACATCAGTGGCACGCTTTATGCCGTCAACCAGTGATTCGCGGCAGCCATAAAGGTTGTCAAACTTGCTCTTGGTTACTGAATCATTGACATTGATGGCAGGGAAGCGAAGTTCTCCACGCTCGTGCATCTGGTAAAGTCTGTGAACGCCTGTGGTAGTCTCTTCACTTACTCCCTTTATCTCTGCAATTCTTCTGGAGTACCAGGCAGGGTCAACAGCTAGTTTTTCCTTGATGGCCGCAAACAGGATGGTCTCTTCTTCGGAACCGGGGTTGTTAAGTACAGAGACATCTTTTTCGGCTTTTGCGCCAAGATGCAATAAAAGAGTTGCATCGCCACCGTCATCCAGAATCATATTGGTAAAGCCGCCATCAGGCCATTCAAAGATCTTGTGGGTGTAGTTCCAGTAATCAACCAGTGATTCACCCTTGACAGCAAAGACAGGCACTCCTGATTCCGCTATTGCGGCAGCGGCATGATCCTGTGTTGAGAAGATGTTGCAGGAAGCCCACCGTACCTCGGCGCCAAGCGCTTTAAGGGTTTCGATAAGGACAGCTGTCTGTATCGTCATATGTAATGAACCGGTTATCCTTGCTCCCTTAAGAGGTTGCACTGCTGCATATTCCTCTCTGATGGCCATAAGTCCGGGCATCTCTGTTTCAGCAATATTCATCTCTTTTCGTCCCCACACGGCGAGTGAGAGATCTGCTACAACGTAATCTTTTGACATGATTTAACTCCTTTTTATTATATCTGCGCCTTAACAAGCAGTACGGTTTCCTGCCCTTGCAGCGGAGAAATCTGTTCTACCAGAATGGATTTGAATCCTGCTGCAACAAGCCATTGGTGTAATTCATTTTCTTCAAAACCCAACCACTGATCAGCCAACTGTTCTCTAGCCAATTCTCTGTCATGTCGAGCCAGATCCGCCAGTACCAATCGACCCTTGCCAGCCAGTATTCGTCTTATTTCAAAAAAGACTTCCTGTGGATCTGCTGCATGATGCAGCACCATATTCAGAACGGCACAGTCAACTGAACTGTCGGACAATGGGAGGTGGCTCATCTCTCCAAGCCGCAGGTCAATCCCTGTAACTCCATCCGCTGCCAGACGATGACCAGCCTCTTCCAGCATTGCCGGTGAATGGTCAACTCCTATTACCCTGGAACCTACTGCCGCGAGTTCCTTAAGCAATCCTCCTGTGCCTATACCTATTTCCAGTATCCTTGCACCATTTGGGATCTGTTTTAATAAGGCGCTGTTGTATTCAGGGACAGGGAGCAGGGTTCTAGCGAGGCTATCCCACTGTCCGGCGTTATGGTCAAAAAATAGCTGACTTCGTCGGCGACGTTCTTCCAGGACAGCGGCTATCCCTGATAAATCTTCATTCCGTTCAGGTAAAGTCTCCAGCTCCTTTTCAAAGACAGGAAGTATAGATTCAAAAAACGGAGAATCTCCGCCAGCCCGATAATAGCTCCATGTGCCCTGACGCTTGACCGATAAAATACCAACCTCAGTGAGGATTTTAAGGTGTCGTGATATCCGTGACTGACCCATTTGAAGTATAATAGTCAATTCCTGGACGGTAAACTCTCCACGAAGCAGAACAGCTACCAGGCGTAGACGGGATGGATCGGCCAAGGCTTTTAAAATATCAACAAGCATACATCAAGCTTCCTTGAAACTATAAATCAATTTTCCTTGATATACTATTGGTGCTTTAATAGATCAAGAAAAAACAGAAACTTTTTCCAGCTGAATAGGATTCTTACATTTCAGGTTTTACTGTTTCAATTTCCAACTCTAAAAATAGACTCTGGACAGTCAGATTATCAGCAATGGGTTGTTTCAATTAATAAAATGTGCCATAAACAGAAATTATGCAGACAGTTATCACAGATGATTTCTCCCATCCAATCTCTGAACGATCGGTTGTAACCATCGGTAATTTCGACGGTGTTCACCGTGGACATCGTGAGATATTCAGGCAGGTTGTCTCTTCTTCGATTAAACTTTCCGCTAGATCTGTTGTTGTAACCTTTACACCTCATCCGTTGAGGGTGCTTCGACCTCACGATCGTCGTTTCTGTCTTATTACAACTGATGAACAGAAACGTGAGCTGATAGCGGAGAGTGATATTGATCTATTGCTTATCATCCCTTTCAGTAAAGAGTTTGCCGCGATATCGGCAGCTGATTTTGTCAAACGTGTTCTCTACGGTTTTCTTGGAGCGAGGCATCTGGTTATCGGGCACGATTATTCGTTCGGTAGCGGCAGAGAAGGAAATGAGCGGTTTTTATTAGAGATGGGAGAAGAATTGGGCTTTGGAGTTACCGTGCTTGAACCTGTTGGTGATACAAGTTTGCTGTTTAGTAGCACTCAGGTAAGACGTCTTGTTCTGGCAGGTGCTGTGGCCGATGCGACGCAGATACTTGGACGTTGCCATCGTGTTACAGGTCAGGTTGTGCATGGCAGGGAGATAGGTCGTTTTCTGGGGTTTCCCACAGCTAATATAATACCGCAGAATGAGCTTGTCCCTGCAGACGGGGTATATGCCGTCTGGGTTTCAGTTGGAAAAGAGCTTTTTATGGGGGCATGCAGCATTGGAATAAATCCTACCTTTGAGGGGGGACAGCATACGGTTGAGGTCTTTCTCTTCGACTTTGCGGCTGATCTGTATGGCAAGCAGGTCGTTATCCATTTTGTGGACAGGCTTAGGGATGTTGTCAGATTCCCTGATGTTGGAGCCTTAAAGCAACAGATTGAAATGGATGTTGTCAAAGCCAGACAGATCCTGTCAACAGCGCTGCCTATGGAGTTTGTCCGTTGAAAAGGACAGGCATTTTGTTCTGGGGTGGCATAGTCATCAGCATCATGTTGCTGCTCATGCTTATTCGAAAGATTGACTTTAATTCCTTGATTAAGGCTCTTTTAACCCTTGATCTCCGCTACCTTGTTGCTGCAGTTTTCTTTACCTTTCTCAGCTACCTGCTTCGAGCAGTCAGGTGGCGTTATCTGCTGATACATGAACGCCCTGTTCAGATTTCTTCTCTCTATCCCGCAGTCATAATAGGGTATATGGCCAACAACCTGTTTCCTGCCAGATTGGGTGAGTTTATAAGAGCCTGGGTTTTGGCTGAACGTGAGAAGCTTCAGGCACCGGCTGTATTTGCATCACTTGTAATTGACCGCCTTTTTGACGGGTTCAGCGTTATGCTGATTCTGGCGTTCGTGCTTTTAAACCTTGAATTGCCTCCAGGAATGGAACAATCGGCAAAGGTTCTGAGAGCTGGAGGTGTAACTACATTGGCCTTCTATGCGCTGGTTGTAATATTTCTTCTTCTGCTCAAAAAGAGGCCTGTCGCTACAATCTCAATCCTTTCATACATCCTTAAACCTTTTCCTGCTGTTTTCTCTGAGAAACTGATTCCCCTTATAGGTTCATTTCTTGGAGGGCTGAAGATCTCTCGTAAGCCAAAAGACCTTCTGGCCATCCTGATTAGTTCCGCAGTTATCTGGTTTGCCGCTACACTGCCGATTTATCTTGTTCTTGTCGGATTCGGGCTTCATCTTCCATTGACAGCTTCTTTTTTCATAATGGTTCTGCTTGTCTTTGCCGTTATGGTGCCGGCAGCTCCAGGTTACATAGGAACCTATCATCTGGCCTGTTATACAGGTCTGGCCGCCTTTGGGCTCCCTGATACAGAGGCGGTGAGCATTGCGCTGGTAATACATGCGGTTGGTTTTTTTCCTGTAACTCTTGCCGGTCTGTATCATGTCTGGTCTCAGGGTGTCTCTTTGGGAAAGATGAAAGAGCAGGCTGCCAGTTCCGGACTAAATTAAATGAGACCTGCGCGCTCCCCTGACATCTGGCCAATTCTGGCTTTTTCAATCCCATTTGCAATTTATCTCTGGTCTCTTGCACCGGGCATTACCTTCTACGACAGCGGAGAATTCATCACCGCAGTCCATTTTCTCGGATCGGCGCATTCGCCTGGATATCCCCTGTTTCTGCTTTATGCCAAGCCTTTTACCTGGCTTCCGTTTGGCACTGTTGCATTCAAGGTAAATATTGCTACGGCTGTTTCCGCAGCACTTGCATCACTGTCACTGTTTTATCTTTTGAAGATTCTCCTTAGAGAACAGATCTTTTGTGAAGATTCTGATTTCTCAGGATTTGTAATGCAGCTGGCAGCTCTGTCCGGTTCTCTTCTGTTTGCGGTTTCTCCGAGACTCTGGCTACAGAGTAACCATGACAAGCCATATCCTCTGTTGGCATGCATAACGGCTGTAATGCTGATTTTTTTGCTGCGCTGGAGGGAAGAGCTTCTAAGTGGCAATCAGCAGCCGGCCTGGTGGTACGCAACCGCCTTTATGGCAGGTTTGGCAACTGGGGCGCACCAGACTATTGTCCTGTTGCTGCCAGGTTGTCTGTTATTTATATTGATTACTCAGCCTAAGGCGGTGCGTTACCTGAGGGAATGGATCTTGACTGCCGTTATGTTAATATTTGGTGGGGCTGTTCAACTCTATCTTCCTCTCAGGGGGGCGGCCGAAACGAGACAGAACTGGGGGGATCCAACAGCCCTTTCCAGATTTCTCTGGCATATACTGAGAAAGGGGTATCCGGAGGAACCGCACAGCAGGGATTTTATGTTGCTGCTTAAGCAGATGGCTGCCTTCAATATCCCTAATGAGTTTGGAGTTGTTGGCTTTGTACTGTTTATTATTGGTCTGTATGTCTCCTGGAAGAAGCAGCGGGTTTTCTTTCTATACTTTGTTGTTTCTATCATATCTTTCTGGATGGTAATTGCCGGTTATTTTAATCCGCAGCATGACTCTATCTTCCTTACTGAAGAGTTCTATACCCCCTTATATCTGTTATCAGCCGCTGTTATTATCTTTGGACTATACAAAATTTCGTCATTTGGAGTTTCCAGAGCGGATAAGCCTGAACAGTATGGAATAAGCCACAAGTTGTTGCTAATCCTCTTTTTTATGCTGATCCCGTCAACACAACTTGCAGCCAATCTCCAGACCCAGGATCAGCACAAGAATTATCTTGCCCAGGATTACGCCATGAACAGTCTGAGGCCATTACCTGAAAATTCCGTCCTTTTTACCTGGGGTGACAGCGGAGCTTTTCCTCTCTGGTACCTGCAGGGGGTTGAAAGGTTCAGGGAGGATCTGGATCTGCCACACATCCCCCACCTGGTATTTAACTGGTATCAGAATGAACTGCCACGTTTATCAGATGAATTAAGGAGCTTGCCACCAGGAATTCCGGCAGAAAAGATGTTTATTCTTCTCTCTGAGAGATTATCCAAGAGACGTCCTGTGCTAATGGATTTTTCAACATTTCATTCAGTGGAATGGGGCAGGATGATGCCTCTCCAGCAGGGGATCGTTTTTTCGCCTGGAGCCTCGGCTGAAATTGACAGGCTTTCGGCTTGGGACTATTACATTCTTGAACGGCTTCAGCCTGAAAACTGGAAGCCGGATATGGATTCGCAGAAAGCCCTGCTTATTCATGCCTACAGTCTTATGGAGTCTGCCGAGGATTTGGCAAGGGCAGGCCATATAAAGGAAGCTGCAAAGCTGTTTAACATCACTGAGAGGATTGTTCCGGAGTGGAGCATGACGCTGAAGCAGAAGAGAGAGCGCTACATGACTCCGGTTTCACAAGGAGAGAAGCATGAATAATGCATCCAAAATAACGGGAGCTACAAAGATATACGGCATTATCGGGTATCCTGTAAGCCACTCTCTTTCTCCTTTAATGCAGAATGCAGCATTGTGTGCCGCTGAAATAGATGGAGTCTATCTCCCTTTTACGGTCAAGCCGGAGCATCTATCCGATGCTGTATCAGGTCTCAGGGCGCTTCAGGTGAGTGGATTTAATGTCACTATTCCTCACAAAACCTCGATTATTCCTTTTCTCGATGAACTTGCACCTACTGCGGTTCAGGCTGGCGCTGTGAATACGGTTGTAAACAATAATGGCCGTCTGGCGGGGCACAATACGGATGGTGATGGTCTTGTCAAGTCTCTAAAAGAGGATCTACAGTTTGACCCTAAAGATTCCAAGGTTCTCCTGATTGGTGCGGGTGGAGCGGCAAGGGGGGCGCTTGCAGCCTTGTGTCGTGCCGGAGTACGTTCTGTGACTGTTTGTAACCGGACATTGGGAGCAGCATCCAGCCTTGTCTCGGATTTCAAGGTAAATTTCCCTGCCATCGAACTTCAGGCTGTTGAAAAAGCCTCATTTTCTTCTTCCTCGCTTGGGGATTTGGAGCTGATTATTAATGCAACCTCTTTGGGAATGGCTGGAGAAAAAATTGAAGGACTTCCGCTTGCACTTCTCTCTGACCATGCTAGAGTATACGACATGGTCTATAATCCAGCCATAACGCCACTTCTCTTTGATGCGAAAGAACTTGGCTTGATGGCTGTCAATGGTATTGGAATGTTGGTCTCACAGGGGGAACTTGCCTTTTCACTATGGCACTCGATTCCTCCAAAGAATGCTGTAATGCGTGCGGCATTGGAATCTTCTTTGGTCTGATTATTGCCAAATGCTTGACAGTATCTGATTCAGATCGTTAATATCCAAAAGTTGCGGAATAATTTCATTAAAAGTCAGTAATGGGAACTGTATGCAGACGAGTCGGCTTGGCGAAATTCTGGTCAAGAACAACTTTATTACAAGTGAGCAGTTGACATCAGCTCTTCAGGAACAGAAGATGTCTGGTGGTCAAAGCAAGCTTGGCTCCATTCTTGTTAAGAAGGGATTGGTAAAAGAGCCTGAACTGGTTGCCTTCCTTTCCAAACAGTACGGTGTCCCGAGCGTATCACTCTCCGATTATGAAATTGATCCCGCAATAATAAAAATTATCCCTCCCGAGGTTGCACAAAAATACAATCTGGTTCCTGTAAACAGAGCCGGTTCCAATCTTATTGTAGCGGTCAGCGATCCTTCAAACCTCTTTGCTATTGAAGATATCAAATTTATGACCAGTTACAACGTAGAAATGGTTGTGACAACAGAGTCAGATATCAAGGCTGCCATTGACAGATATTATGATCAGTCGGCTTCGTTGGCCGATGTGATGGGTAACCTTGATATTGATGATCTGGAGCTGGTTGATACTGAAGAGGAAGTTGACGTTTCTTCCCTGGAAAGGGCGACGGAGGATGCTCCCGTTGTCAAGCTGGTTAACCTTATTCTGATGGACGCGATAAGGAAAAAGGCCAGTGATATTCATATAGAACCATATGAAAAGATGTTCAGGGTTCGCTACAGGATTGACGGTGTGCTTTATGAGGTTATGAAGCCACCTATAAAGATGAAAAATGCCATAACTTCAAGAATAAAGATAATGGCTGAACTTGACATAGCCGAGCGAAGGCTTCCTCAGGACGGTCGTATCAAAATAAAGCTCGGTGGCGGGAAGGATATGGACTATCGGGTCTCTGTCCTGCCTACACTTTTTGGTGAAAAGATAGTAATGCGTCTTCTTGACAAGAGCAATCTGCAGCTTGATATGACAAAGCTTGGTTATGAGCCGGAGGCTCTTGCCCACTTTCAAAGGGAGATTCATAAGCCTTTTGGTATGGTGCTTGTTACAGGTCCTACCGGTTCAGGAAAGACGGTATCTCTCTACTCTGCCTTGTCTGAACTTAACAAGGTTACGGAGAATATCTCAACTGCTGAGGATCCGGTGGAATTCAACTTTGCTGGAATAAACCAGGTGCAGATGCATGAGGATATAGGGCTTAACTTTGCCGCTGCGCTTCGTTCATTTCTGCGGCAGGATCCCGATATCATCATGATTGGTGAGATTCGGGATTTTGAAACCGCAGAGATTGCGGTAAAGGCTGCTCTTACCGGTCACCTTGTGCTTTCAACCCTTCATACCAATGATGCCCCTGCAACGATTAACCGTCTTCTCAACATGGGGATAGAGCCGTTTCTGGTATCTTCAGCGGTAAACCTTATCACGGCGCAGCGTCTTGCCCGCAGGGTTTGTAGCGAGTGCAAGGAGAAGGAAGATATTCCGGTACAGGCGCTTATTGCAGCAGGAGTACCGGCAGATGAGGCGGCTGAATATGTCTGCTACAGGGGAAGAGGTTGTGGAGCCTGCAACAATACCGGATACAAGGGAAGGGTTGGTTTCTATCAGGTAATGCCGATGCTTGAGCCTATCAGAGAGTTGATTCTGAATGGTGCCAACACTGCTGAAATAAAACGTGAATCAATACGGCTTGGCATAAAGACCATGAGACAATCAGGTCTGACAAAGGTTAAAGAGGGAGTTACATCCCTTGAAGAGGTTTTGAGGGTAACGGTTTCTGACGATTAAGGAGTTTTTATATGGCTAACCTGCATGAACTTCTGAAAACACTGGTAGAAGCTGGAGGCTCCGATCTCCACATCACTACCAACACCCCTCCGCAGATTCGCGTGGATGGCAAGTTAAGGCCGCTGGAAATGGATCCTTTGAATGCTGTGGAGACAAAGCAGCTCTGTTACTCCGTTTTAACGGATTCACAGAAACATAAATTTGAAGAGGAAAATGAACTTGACCTCTCCTTCGGAGTAAAGGGGCTTTCCCGCTTCAGGGGTAACGTTTTTGTGCAGCGTGGAGCAGTTGCAGGGGTTTTCAGGGTTATTCCATACAAGATTCTCACCTTTGAAGAATTAGGGCTACCTCCTGTAATCAAGGATCTCTCGGAAAAACCACGTGGACTGATCCTGGTTACAGGTCCGACCGGCTCAGGAAAATCAACAACTCTGGCCTCGATAATTGACTTTATCAATGTTAATCGTAGAGAACATATTGTTACGATAGAAGATCCTATTGAATACCTGCATCCCCATAAAGGTTGTCTTGTCAACCAGAGGGAGGTGGGGGCTGATACAAAGGGATTCAAAAATGCACTTAAATATGTTCTGCGTCAGGATCCCGATGTAGTGCTGGTTGGAGAATTGAGGGATCTTGAGACAATTGAGGCGGCTTTGACTCTATCAGAAACAGGTCACCTCTGTCTTGCCACACTGCATACAAACTCCTGTGCGCAGACTATCAACCGGATTGTAGATGTTTTTCCACCATACCAGCAGACCCAGATCAGAGCCCAACTCTCATTTGTTCTGGAAGGGGTTATTTCACAGACACTTATACCTAAAATTGGTGGCGGCAGAACCATGGCGCTTGAGATTATGGTGCCTAATCCGGCTATCAGAAACCTGATCCGTGAGGATAAGGTACACCAGATTTACTCGCAGATGCAGGTGGGACAGGAGAAGTTTGGAATGACCACTATGAATCAATCTCTGTATTCTATTTATTCAAGGAGACTTATTACCCTTGATGATGCGCTTGGTCGTTCCTCTGACCCTGATGAATTAAAGCAGATGATCAATAATCCGGCAATGGGGATGCGTCAACAACCACGTCGTTAAAGATAAACCGATTTCAAAGGAGGAAGAGGCATGCCTAAGTTTTCCTGGGAAGGTAAAACCCGTACAGGTGCTATTCAGAAAGGTGTGACGGATGCACCTGATGCAGCATCTATAGAATCTCAACTCAAAAAGTCTGGGTTACAAAATATAGTAGTCAAGGAACAGTCAAAAGGGATTCAATTCAAGCTGCCAGGTTTCGGCGGCGGAAAGATTGAAACCAAGGATCTTGTAATCTTTACCCGTCAGTTTGCCACAATGATTGATTCCGGTTTGCCTTTGGTTCAATGCCTCGACATACTATCCTCTCAACAGGAAAAGCCTGTTTTTAAAGAGATTCTCTTGAAGGTCAAAGAGAGTGTTGAAAGCGGTTCAACCTTTGCGGATGCTCTTGCCAGGCATCCAAAGGCCTTTGACCAGCTTTATGTCAACCTCGTTGCCGCCGGTGAGATTGGCGGTATTCTGGATACGATCCTTAACCGCCTGGCAGCATATATTGAAAAAGCGATGAAGTTGAAGAAGCAGATCAAGGGAGCCATGGTATATCCAACCACGATCATGTCTATCGCAGTGATAGTTGTCGGCGTTATTCTGGTCTTTGTTATCCCTACCTTTGCAAAGATGTTTGCGGATTTTGGTGGTGATCTGCCCGGGCCGACAAAAGCCGTTATCGCTCTTTCCAACTTCCTGCTAAAATATATCATAGTTATTATAGCTGCGATTTTTGGTCTTATAACGGCCATTAAAAAGTATTATGCCACTGCGGGTGGGCGCAAAAAGATGGATTCAATGTTCCTTAAGGCGCCGATTGTAGGACCCTTAATCCGTAAGGTTTCGGTTGCTAAGTTTACACGTACATTGGGTACAATGGTCAGCTCAGGCGTTCCTATTATGGACGGTCTTGAGATAGTTGCAAAGACGGCTGGTAACAAGATAGTTGAAGAGGCTATCTATGGTGTCAGGCAGGCAATATCTGAAGGTAAGACAATGGCTGAGCCTCTGCAGGCCTGTGGCATATTTCCACCAATGGTTGTTCAGATGATAGCGGTTGGCGAGGCAACCGGCGCTATGGACGCCATGCTGACAAAGATTGCTGACTTCTACGACGATGAGGTGGATGACGCTGTCTCCGCAATGACATCAATGATGGAGCCTTTGCTTATGGTTTTCCTGGGGACAACGGTAGGTGGTCTGGTTGTAGCTATGTACCTGCCAATCTTCAAACTTGCGGGTGCTGTTGGTGGATAAGGGGTGAGGACCGGTAAGCGCTTACGGTTATTCATAATTGCCAGGATTGTAGTTACAATCCTCTTCCTGGCATCAACCATAATACTTAAAATTTCATCTTCCGAAGCTATCGGGGATCTTCAGTTCAGGGGTCTCATTGAGCTTATGGTTCTATCGTGCCTCTTTTCAGCGGCCTCTCTGGCGGCCTTGAAACATCTGGCATGGCTTCTTCAACTTACCCGCCTGCAGATTGTCTGGGACATCCTCTTTGTAACATTCTTGTTGATGCTGACGGATGGCATTGCCAGTCCATACTCGTTTTTATATCTGCTTGCCATTATGAATGCAGGCATGCTGCTTAACAGGCAGCAGGCTCTTTATACCGCTGCTCTCTGTCTTATCCTGTATGGTGGAATGGTTGATCTTCAGTATTACGGAATGCTTGAAATAATTGGTCTAACCCCAAATGAAGCAAGGCTTCGCGGAGATGTGATAATCTTTTACACGCTCTTCCTGCATCTGGTAGGTTTTGTCCTTGCCGCGATAATGGGCAGTCATCTTGCGGAGAGGGCAAGGGTTACAGAACAGGCTCTCAGGGCTACAGAGGTTAACTACGAAGAGCTTAAGCAGTTGCACAGCACAATTGTTGAAAATCTGGATAGTGGATTTCTCACGATCAATCGTGACGGCCTTGTAAGGGTTTTTAACCCATATGTTGAAAAATTAACAGGGATTACCCAGACAAAAGCATATGGGCAGCGGATTGAGTCCATCTTTCCTGCATTGTCTTTTAGAGAGATTGAATCAATAACAGATATAAAAGGTGAGTTTTTTTACCGTTCTCCCTCTGACAAATCCTTCACCATAGGTTATGTGGCTGTACCGTTTAAAAATCTTGAGGCTGAAACAGCAGGCCTCATATTAACACTTAAAGACCTTACAAGCCTGAAGCAGATGCAGCTTGCGTTAAAGCGTGCCGACCGTCTGGCTGCGCTTGGTGAACTTTCGGCAAGAATGGCTCATGAGATCCGTAATCCCCTTGCTGCAATAAGCGGTTCAGTACAACTTTTATCAGAACAGGGGGGGCTGCAAGAACAGGAATACCGTCTTCTTGCCATAGTTATGAGGGAGTCAGAGCGTCTTAACGGGCTGATTACAGATTTCCTGGCATATGCCCGTCCAAGGACACCAAATCCAGAATGCTTCTATCTGGAACCATTTATTTCAGACCTCCATACCTTGCTATCAACTGATGCCCGTTGCATGAAGATACGGCTTGTCAAATCAATAGACAAGGGTATTAAGGTCTTTGCCGACAGGGATCAATTGCATCAGGTTCTCTTGAATCTTATACATAATGCTGCAGACGCTATGCCTGACGGAGGTGAAATTTTGGTCAGCGCAGAACTTCAAACTAGAGCAAATAACGGTAAAGTTTCACTTGAACTCTGTCTGAAGGTTGCGGATCAGGGTGTTGGAATAGATGAGGAAACCTGTAAGCACCTTTTTGAGCCTTTTTGGAGTACCAAGCCTGCTGGAACCGGCTTGGGTCTTGCGACAGTATACCGAATTGTAGAAGCCCATGGTGGTACAGTCCAGCCTGAAAAACGTGAAGGGGGAGGGACTGTTTTTACAATACACCTGCCAATGAATCAGGAGGAGCAAGGTGAGAACCAGAATTCTGGTTGTTGATGACGAATTAAGTATGAGGGAGTTTATATCAATCCTGCTGGAACGGGAGGGGTATGAAGTTCTGACCGCAGCAGATGCTGAAACTGCCCAGCAGCGTCTGGCAGCCTCTAATATTGATCTTGTAATATCCGATGTACAGATGCCAGGTCTTAACGGCCTGGAACTGCTTGCAAGGATCAAGGAAACCTCTCCCGAGACCGCCGTGCTGCTTATCACAGCCTTTTCAACCGCAGAGCAGGCAGTTGAGGCGATGAAGCTTGGGGCATATGATTACCTCGCAAAGCCTTTCAAGGTCGATGAAATAAAGATCCTTGTAAGGAATGCACTTGAGAAGCGCGATCTCAGGATAGAGAACCGACAACTACGCGAAAGAGCCTGTGTAGCTGAAGGTTATGCCGGTATTATAGGGGCATCACAAAGGATGAGAGAGCTCTTTGAACTTTTACGTAAGCTTTCAGACTCTCAAACAACAGTGCTTATCCTTGGAGAAAGCGGAACAGGTAAGGAACTTGCGGCCCGTGCGATTCATGAAGGAAGCCAGCGCAATGGAAAACCGTTTGTAGCTGTGAACTGTGGAGCCATCCCTGAGAATCTTATAGAAAGCGAACTTTTTGGGCATGTAAAAGGTGCCTTTACAGGGGCAGTTGGAGAACGTCCTGGGCTCTTTGAACAGGCCGGAGGCGGAACTATTTTTCTTGACGAAATAGGTGAGTTGCCCTTGTCAATGCAGTCAAGGCTTTTAAGAGTAATACAGGAAAGAGAGGTTCGTAGAATAGGTGGAAACTCTACAAAAAAAGTAGATGTACGACTACTGGCCGCATCAAACAGGGATCTGGCACTTCAGATAAAGGAAGGGAGCTTTCGCGAGGACTTATACTACAGGATTAATGTCATGCAGGTTATGATGCCACCTTTACGTGAACGTATCGAGGATATTCCGTTGCTGGTGCAGCACCTGATCAAGAAACATAGCGGCAGTACCGGCATAGTGACATCAGAGGCTCTGAAAGCCCTGATGGCTTACCAGTTTCCGGGCAATGTAAGGGAACTGGAAAATATTATTGAACGCAGCCTTGTTTTGAATAGAGAAAAGATAACAATAGATACTTTGCCTCCTCAGGTAAGGGGGGCTGTAAAACGCTTTGATCTTAATGCCTTGATTGATATTCCGGAAGAAGGGATTGAGCTTGAGCCAGCCATTGAAAATCTGGAAAAACAGTATCTTGTAAAGGCACTGGAAAAGTCTGGAGGAAACAAAACCAGAGCATCAGAACTATTGGGTATGTCGTTTAGATCGTATAGATACAAACTCTCAAAATACGGTCTGGCAGCGGAAGGGGATTAGTCAGGATTCCATATCAGAGTACAGCTTAACAAACAAGAAAGCCCCTGAAGCTCAGGGGCTTTCTGTGCCATCCCTTTGGGGCTGGATGGCTATATGGTCGGTGCGACTGGATTTGAACCAGCGACCCCTACCACCCCAAGGTAGTGCGCTACCAGGCTGCGCTACGCACCGAAACGAGTGACTTTAACTCTAAACAAATAATGTGAATCGTTCTAACTGGTTGTAATAACTAACATATTATTAGGCTGGCGTCAACTGTTTATAAAAAATAAGTTTGAGGGAAGAAAGAAAAACCGGCTACAGTTTGAGTTGTAAGCGTTTATTTTTATGGCAGGGGTGCCAGGATTCGAACCTGGGGATGCCGGAATCAAAATCCGGTGCCTTACCGCTTGGCTACACCCCTAAAAATGAGATAGCCTTAATAGCAAACTATTGGCAAGCAGTCAAGCGTTTCGTGTTTTTTTGACTGCCTGTTGGTCAGTTTCTTTAAGTTCTACTGCTGTTTTATCGTCATTGAGAGCCAGATTCCGCCCAGAATAAAAATTACGTTGGCTCCCCATGCTGCAATAAATGGTGGTAGAATTCCGCTTCGCCCATATGACTGTATTGCTGCATTTATGATGAAATAGGCAAACCCGATTGCTACACCAATGGCGATTCCACGGGTTACTCCGCTGGTTCGTCCAGTCTTCAAGGCAAAAGGAATCCCCAATATTACCATCACAAATGCAGCAAAAGGGAGTGCAACCTTGGCATGCATCATTGTGCGGTATCGTCCTGCAGCGTATCCGCCCTGTTCAAGGCTTATGGCGTATTGCCTTAATTTTCTGAAGCTGAAATTATCAGCGTTATTATCAAGTATTCTTAGATCATCAACCTTTAAGCGTAGTGGCAGAGGCATTTTATCCGTTTTTGTTACCCCGCTCCTGCCTGTAAATGTACGGGTCTGGACGTTAGACAGTTCCCATCCTGTTTGGCTGTAAACAGCTTTTTCAGCATCCATTCGCCTTACTGGCTGCATATCGGCTGACAGATCCCAGACAGTAATTCCTTTAAGTGTAAATGTTGCAGGTTCAAAGAGCTTGGCCTGAAGAATAAGATTATCTGAACGAAACCAGATGTTGTTGAGTCTAAAAAAGGTGTTTAACGCTTTTTTGTTTATGACTATTTTGTCAATCTGCTCCATTTTTTGAAAACTGCCAGGCACAACCAATTCGGCATTTAAAAGCAGCAAACAACTACAGATAAGGCCAAGTATCAAAACAGGGGTAACAATCTTGGGGATGCTTAGTCCACAGCTGCGCATTGCTGTCAGTTCATTGCTTCGGGAGAGCATTCCTAATGATAAGAGTGTTGCCATTAGCACGGCAAATGGCATGGTCTGGCCAAACATCTCAGGGAGTTTAAATATAAAGAATTGTAGTATGGCTGCCGCTGATGCTCCTGCCTTGCTGAAACGACTAAACTTTTCCATGAAGTCAAGTATCAGATAGACTGCAAGAAAGCTGCCCTGGCAAAGCATGAAGAATCTCAGCCAGGTTTTTGCTACGTAGCGTCCGATAATTTGCATTATCTGGCCGCCTTTCTAGTTCCAGGAAACTGCCTTAAAAGATCCCTGATCAAACGTTCTTGGGATGCGAGACGAAACAGTATTATTCCCAGTACAAGAAATAGCAGATTTGGCAACCAGAGAGCTAAAAAGGGTGGAATGTCACCCTTTTCAGCGATTGTTCTTAGAAAGGAGAGCATGATGTAGTATGTGAGCAGGATTAGAATGCTGATCGTAAAGCCGGCACCTTTACCGGAACGACGATTGGAAATTCCAAGAGGGAGTGCAAGTATGGCAAAGACAAATGTTGCAAAAGGGAATGCAAAACGGCTGTGAAGCTCTGTGGCCATTTTCAACCGGTTTTGCATAGGGAGTGACTTTAATGATGCCCCCCTTGCAAGCTCTGTAATTCCAAGATCGATCTCTGATTTAGCGGGAGGGATCAGTTTGCCCGGGTCTGCTGTAAGCATATATTCTGCAAAGGATATCAAACGATAATCATTTTCCTGACGGGAATGAATACTACCGCTTTTAAGAAGTATTCTAAGTGTTCCATCCGGTTCATCTGAAGTAACAAAGCCACTTTTTGCAAAGATTGTTATTGGGCGTTTGGGGTCGCGGCTGTCTTGAATCATTACCCGATGCATTGTATGTCGTGCTTCATCGTACTGATCCAGATACAGGACAATGCCTGGCAGATCATCTCTGAATATCCTCTCACGTATCGCTGACGCGGCATACTTGCGAGCCACTTCCTGGGTCATCTGCTTGAACCCGCTATTACCCCATGGTACTGCCAGTATGCTCATGAAGAGCGTCAAAACAGCTGCCGCTGCCGCTGTTATAAGCACCGGAGGGAGCAGAGAGGAAAGGCTTAATCCGCTTGCCTTTAGTACGGTAATTTCGTTGTCGCTTGAAAGTCGTCCAAATGTAAGCAGAACTGCAAGAAGAAAAGCCATTGGAATGGTTAGAACCATAAAAGAGGGGAGCAGCAGCATTATAAGATGGATTACTTCAAAAAAAGGGACGCCGTTAGCTACGACCATCTCCATCAGCTTTACCATCCGTCCCATCAATAGCACCAGGGTGAATATAGCCAGACCCAAAGAGAAGGTGCCTGAGATTTCCCGTATAAGATAACGGTTGATAATGCGCTGGTTCATGGTGGCGGATAATACATGAAGGTAATAACTGTGTAAAGAAAAGGGCGAGCTCCGCTCTTTGTGAAAACTGCTACCTTTCCTGGATTACCTGACCCTGGTTTACAAAAGAGATTCCCTGGCCTGAAGTCGCGCCAATCATAATGGCCTCAATTATTGGAGGTGTAACCTGTTTTACTGCTTCCCATTTGACAATAAACTTGGGCGCAAAGCCTCCGCTTGTATCTTTTTCTTCAAGGTGGGTGAAGTTTGAGGCTAGTGGTGATAACGCTATTGGTGACGGGGCATATTTTCTTACCAGCTTGCTATTGTTATCGTAATAATCAATGGCGGTTATGAAGATACGTTGTGATAGATCCGTATTTCTGACTGCAAGGGTTATAGCAAGGTTGTATGGGTTCGCTCGTGGACCCGTAAAAACATGAGAATATGCAGCCACATAAACGGTTTGCCCTCTGCTTTGCTTAATCTCAGTAGATAAGGCCTTTAAGGGTGAGATTAATAAACAGAATGAAAAAACAACCAAAAAGAGTTGATTAAATATTTTCATATGAAACTCCAGGTAATGTTTGATTAAAGTGGGATAAAAAGCAGAATAACCAGTGTTAGAAGTATGTAAAGGATATAGATGTGTAGATGACCATGCTGTAACTTACGGAATGTTGAGAATTTTTCATTGACCCATTCAAGAAATGGAATATAGACCTGTTCCAATATCGCTTCAGGGACATGACTTTCATAATGGCTGGCTGATGGATATGAACCGTTTATTTGTGGCTGATGAGTGTGAGTTCGTAAAATGCCACTGAACAGGTCAACCAGCATCTGTGCAAAGGATGATGAGCTGTACTGCATATGAGAGGTTGGAGCCAGATACCCGCAGCCCCAGGTCTCGCTTGTTGAATCCTTGGAAGTTCTTGAATTCATACGATAGAATAGAATAACTCCTGCTATAACAGCCAACCCAAGCAAGGTAATCCATCCCATAGGAGCTGTTGTAGCGAGCTTCAAGTCAGAGCCTGCGAGGGGAGGGTACCAGCTTGTTACACTGCTTTCCAGCAGTGGAACTACAATGGATGGAGCTAGGCCAATCAGTATGCAGAAGAGGGCAAGAGTTGCCATTGGCAGTTTCATAAATAAAGGAGATTCATGGGCTTTTACTGCCTCTTCAGAACGGGCAACTCCAAGAAACACGACTCCGAAGACCTTTACAAAACAGGCGACAGCCAAAGCTCCTACAAGAGCAAGAAAAGGAGCGGACAGTGCTACAGGTGCTGCGCCTGTTGTCTGCATTGAACCATTGAAAAGACCGAGATAGATCAAGAGTTCGCTTACAAAACCGTTTAATGGGGGCAGACCACAGATGGCAACCGCTCCTGTAAGAAAGAATACTCCTGTCCAGGGCATCCGTTTAAGCAGTCCACCCATCCGGTCAATCTCGCGTGTCCCTATTGCGTGTATAACTGAACCAGCACCAAGAAAAAGGAGCGCCTTGAATAGCGCGTGGTTTATTACATGCAGCAGAGCCCCCCCCATTCCGAGAATAATCATCAGTTTTGAGCCGTTAGTTACGCCTATCAGCGCTACACCTATTCCTATGCAGATTATTCCTATGTTTTCAATGCTGTGATAGGCTAGTAGTCGTTTTATGTCATGCTGTCCGATGGCAAAGACAACCCCTGCCACGCCTGATATGACCCCCAGAGTGAGGATGGTTATTCCCCACCATAGAGGAATTGTGCTGAAAAATGATAGCGTTCTAACTAGCCCATAAATACCGATCTTTAGAATTATGCCTGACATTATTGCGGAAATATGACTCGGGGCATTAGCATGCGCGGATGGTAGCCAGATGTGGAGCGGCATTATGCCTGCCTTGAATCCAAAACCTATAATCGAGAGTATAAAAATTATGGCGGCTAGACCGGTGGTGCCATTTATGGAAGAGGTTACAGGAAATGCAAAGCTTCCTGTCAGCTTTGCCAGAAGTGAAAACAGTGCGAATAGGCTCAATGTTCCAGTATGTGTGCAGATCATGTAGAGCGTGCCGGCCTTACGAACTTCTGACTCGGTGTCATTGGTCGTAAGTACAAAGTAGGCGGCTAAGGCAATTATTTCCCAACCTAGCAGAAATAGTCCTGCGGAGCGTGCCAGCAGCACCCATAATAGAGAAGAAACCAGAAATCCGAAAAACAGTGTTATTTTGCGTATGTTATGAAGGTTTTCATTGGCAGGCCAGTAGCCGAGGCTGTATATGCTGCAACAGCTGGCAACCAGCAGAATAGGGATTGCAAACAAGGCGGAAAGAGGATCAAATTCCAGGTTGTGAGGGCCATACATCAGGGGTATGTCCAATTTGTAGCCGGTGGTGTTACCTGAAAGAAGGGTTATAAAAGATGCTGCAAGGCCTGTTATGGCTGCGAGGATTATAAGGACTACGCTTAGACGTTGAGCAGGTAGGGGAGGGAGAATACGAAACAAAAGGGGAACTCCGGAGATTGCAGCAAGCAATAGTGCTATTATAAGCAATAGAGCAGGAGTGATTTCCGGTGTTCCGTAGATCATGCTTTGTTTCTCTCCAGATCTTCTTCAATCTGTCGCAGGGTACCAAGGATAAGTTCAGATTGACATGGAGGCTTGAGAACTTGACGCAGTTGCTCGTTGCGAAGCGCATATGCCAGCTTGGAAAGCAGATGCAGGTGTATCCTTACTGTTGGGCTTGTAATGGTGAACAGAATCTGAACCGGCTTGCCGTCAATAGCTCCAAAATCAACCGGTTGAGCCAGGAAACAGAGTGATACCTTAGGCATGTTAAGGCGGAGCAGAAGGGGGTTTCTGACGTGAGGTATTGCAATGCCGTCACCTACTGCTGTTGTACCCATAGCCTCTCGGGCAAGCAGTACCTGTAGAACAAAATCAGGGTCAAGTTCTTCTGGTAGATTAAGCAGATTAACCACCCGCTGCAGCACTGAAGGGACATCATTTCCCTGAACATTACAATGGATTCCGCCGGACTCAAGGCACTGACTTAAAAGTGGAAGTGGTTTTCCGTCGTTTGTATCTTCAAGATCATAAAGGGAGGGGTTTACCTTGATGCCTCGCTCAGTTGCCCATTCAAGCAGATCAACCCTGTTGATCTGATAGTTTCCAAGAAAATGTTCAGCAGGAAGATGGTCGTGTTTAATCCATCGTATTACGGTTTTTTCATCTACGTTGAGCGCTTCTGCAGCTTCGCCGGTTTTGAGTTGCATTTCGAATAATTCCCCGTTTTTTAAAAAGAGGTTTAATAAGTTTATAAAAAGAGAGAGTTTCATGTATCAATAAGCTGTAAAAAATGTATACCATGTTCTTATAAAACGTGTTAAGAAAAATCATCTATTAATGAAACGCTGTCTCTGTTTTGAATGGTCCAGCGCGAAACTTCAACCATGGAACAGATTTTTTTATGATCTTTGTCTGGCACATAGCCGTAGACCCAGTCGCGAATATACTAGGAGCGATTCTCTTAATTGGGTTGAGTGGTTTGCCTGGCCTGTTTATCAAACGTCCCGGACCAGGGCAAAAGATGTCGGTTGTCATCACCATATGCGCTTCTATATTGGGGATGACAGGGGCAATGAGGATCCTTGGTGGTGCCCCCTCTGTAAACTATCTGCTTGAATGGCCAATACCTTTTTTTGATCCCTGCATGCTCTCGGCGGATCCTCTCTCTGCCCTCTTTTTGCTTCCCCTCCTTCTCTCTGCTTCCTGTTCATCTATCTATGGATTAGCCTACATATCTGCCAGTGAACATCCTGGTACTGAAAAACAGGTTACCTTCTTTTCCGGTCTTCTGCTAGCTTCCATGGCTTCGGTTCTGGTGGCTCGTAATGGTGTTTTACTCCTTTTTGCGTGGGAAATAATGGCTTTGTCTTCATGGCTGCTTTTGATGACAAACAAGAAGGATGCAGAGGTTCAGAGAGCAGGTATGGTTTATCTGCTCTGCACTCACACCGGAACTATGGCCTTATTTGTTCTCTTTTCGCTTTTGCGTGCAGAGAGTGGCTCATTTCTTTTTCCGGCAATCCATAGTTTGACGACAGGTGGTTTAACCCTGCCAATAATACTATTGGCGGCACTTATAGGGTTTGGAGCCAAAGCTGGGATAATGCCGATGCATATCTGGTTGCCCGGTGCCCATGCAAACGCTCCAAGTCATGTATCAGCATTGATGTCAGGTATTATGCTTAAGATAGGTTTGTACGGGATCATAAGGGTCGTATCTTTTTTTGTAGAGTTGCCGTTATGGTTTGGCTGGCTGATCCTCTCTCTTGGTATTATCTCCGCTGTAACCGGCATAGTCATGGCTACAGCACAGAGGGATCTTAAACGTATTCTTGCCTGTAGCAGCATTGAAAATATAGGTATTATATCTATTGGTTTGGGCATTGCTCTCGTTGGAATGCAATCTGGCAACAGGCTGCTTGTGGTATTCGGGTTGGTGGGGGCTTTCATGCACATTATTAACCATGCCCTCTTTAAACCACTGCTTTTTCTCGGCAGCGGAGTTATCATACATGCCACAGGCACCCGTCAGATTGACAGGATGGGTGGCCTATCCATTACACTTCCCCGTACTGCTCCGTTATTTCTTGTAGGATGTCTTGCCATCTGTGGTCTGCCCCCACTTAATGGTTTTGTTGGAGAGCTGTTTCTCTATTTTGCTGCATTCTCCAATGGGATCTCGGCGCCATTGCCAGTGGTTGCTTTTATTGCCCCGATACTAGCCCTTGTGGGGGGGCTAGCGCTAATTACCTTTGTAAAACTGTACGGAACCATATTCCTGGGCACAGCTCGTGATGCTTCTGCAACAAAAGGGGGGGAAGCCCCTTTTGCCATGTTGATACCAATGATTCTTCTGACCTTGGCCTGCTTGATAACAGGGGTGTTTGCTCCATTGCTGCTAAATCTGGTGGAACCTGTAGTTGTTGATTACGCTGCTGTCCCTGTAGAACTTTTCGAACGACTCGTTTCTATTGTTCCTCTACAACAGCTCACCATGATTAATGGCCTGCTTCTACTTGTAATTCTTGTTATATGGGTATCCTGGCGCTTTATTGTTCAGCGAGCTCCTTTGGCTACCACAGAAACATGGGGCTGTGGTTATTTATTGCCTTCCAGGCGTATGCAGTATACCGGAAGCTCCTTCTCTTCATTGTTTACAGGACTTCTACGAGGTTCTGGAGGTGATGGAAACCGACATCCTGTGTTACAAGGGATGTTTCCTGCCTCTGCCGGTTTTGCATCTCCGACTACCGAACGTATTCTCGACAAGATAATCATCCCTATTTTGCTCGGAGCCGACTGGTGTCTGGCTTGGCTGCGCCGAACCCAGTCAGGACATCTACATTTCTATATCCTGTACATCTTTGCCACACTGTTTGTATTGATGCTATGGAGTCATCAATGATAGCCAGTATTCTCCTGCATGTTTTAATCCTCTTGTTAATGCCCCCGTTGCTTCTGGGTGTTATTAACAAGACCAAGGCCGGTTTTGCCGGACGGCTTGGAGCCCCATTGCTCCAACCTTATTACGATCTGGCAAGGCTTATGCGCAAAGGTTCCGTATTCAGTCGTACCACTACATGGGTGTTTCGTGCCGGTCCGGCTGTAACATTAGCGGCAACACTGGTCGCTTCACTGCTTATCCCTTTGGGGAACCATCCGGCTATCATCTCGTTTAATGGTGATATGATCCTGTTTGCCTACCTGTTCGGATTGGCTCGTTTTTTCACCACAAGTGCAGCACTTGATACTGGCTCAAGTTTTGAGGGTATGGGGGCGGCTCGTGAGGTGACCTTTGCATGTCTGGTAGAGCCCACAATGTTTTTTATTATGGTTACCCTCGCCAGAATGAGTAAAAGTCTCACGTTGACACAAATGTTAACCTATCCCTCTTTTGATGTATGGTTTGTCGCAGGTGCAACGATGCTTTTGCTTGTTGGAGCCTTATTTATTGCGCTTCTTGCAGAAAACTGCCGGATTCCCTTTGATGATCCCAACACTCATCTTGAGCTGACCATGATCCATGAGGTAATGGTTCTGGATCACAGCGGCCCTGCATTTGGAATAATATTATACGCTGCTGCCCTAAAACTTTTTGTGCTTGGGGCTATCTTTGTTAATCTGGCTCTGCCTTTCAAAACTGGCAATCCTTTTATAAACTGGGCTGTTTTTGTCGCAGATATGTTTATGCTGGCTGTTCTGATTGGAGTGGTTGAGTCTGTAATGGCCAGGCTGCGCCTTGTCAGGATTCCTCAGTTGCTCGTTGCAGCTACGATACTTTCTGCGTTTGCCATGCTGCTGATAGTGAGGTGACGCGCGATGATTTCTCTTGCTGACCAACTCCTCGTTCTTGTTATGTTGATTAACTTTATTATGCTTGGCACAAGCAGGCTGGCTTTTGCGATACGCGCTGTTGCCGCGCAAGGTGTAGTTCTGGGGATAATACCTGGCCTGATTCATCCGTTTTCAGGACATCTACTGGTTATTACAGTCAGCATGATAGTAGCAAAAGGTCTTTTTATACCATGGCTGATTAACGATGCGGTTCGTAAAGCCCAGATACGTCGAGAAGTTGAACCTTTTATCGGATATGTACCAACCCTTATACTGGGAGCAGTTTTTACTACCCTGGCTTTTGTGTTTGCCCAGAAACTGCCTCTGGCTCCTGAACACAGGGAACTGTTGTTTGTGCCGGCTTCGCTTGCTACCCTTATGACAGGTTTTCTGCTTCTAACTACCCGAAAGAAGGCAATATCGCAGGTTATCGGCTACCTGGTTCTGGAAAACGGGATATTTATATTTGGCCTACTCCTTACAGAGGCAATGCCGTTTATGGTTGAGGCGGCTGCGCTTCTGGATCTGCTTGTAGGTGTATTTGTTATGGGGATAGTAATCAACCATATAAGTCGTGAGTTTTCGTCTGTTGACACCTCGCGGCTACAGGCTTTGCGGGAGGAATAGGCTAATGGTGTATCTTACTATACTGCTTCCCCTTCTGGGGGCGATAATAGCCTGGATTATCCCTGACAATCGAATGCGTCCAGTGATATTGCCTGTTATAGCGCTTCCTCATCTGGGACTTACCTCCTACCTGCTTGCTACCGATTCAGTTCCTAGCAATGGTGGATGGATATGGCTGGATCCTCTCGGAAAAATAACGCTTTTGGGTATAAGCGTTCTGTTTGCCGTCTGCGCTGTATATGCAGTCGGCTATCTTGCTTATAGGCAGGAACGCTCCAACAGGGTCTTATGCCTCGGACTGCTGGTATGTCTTGCAGCAATGAGCCTTGTTACACTCTGCCAGCATCTTGGACTACTCTGGGTGGCAGTAGAAACAACAACCATTGCAATGGCTCCACTCATCTATTTTAATCGTAATGCCCGTTCTATTGAGGCTACCTGGAAGTACCTGCTGATCTGTTCAGTTGGTATTGCCCTTGCTCTTCTCGGTTTGCTGTTTCTTGCATATGCAACTCACGTTGCTCATCAGGATGCCACCCTTTTGCTCTCCGAACTGCTTGTCGGAGCACCTGAAATTAACCGTGGCTGGTTACATGCCGCATTCATCTTCCTTCTGGTCGGATATGGTTCAAAAATGGGGCTTGCTCCACTTCATACATGGAAGCCGGATGCTTACGGTGAAGCCCCCGGTATGGTTGGAGCCCTTTTGGCTGGAGGATTAGTCAGCTGTGCATTTCTGGCAATCATAAGGGTATATCAGGTCTGTCTGGCTTCAGTTGTAGAGGTCGCTTTCTTCCAGAATGTGCTGATCGTTCTAGGTCTCTTTTCTATGGGGGTTGCTGCTGTTTTCATGGCTCGTCAGCACGACTTCAAGAGAATGCTTGCATATTCCAGTGTTGAGCATGTCGGTATTCTGGCAATTGGTTTGGGGCTTGGAAAGGGGGCACTGTTTGGTGTCCTGTTTCATTTGTTAAACAACGGTTTAACCAAGGGGGTTTTGTTTCTTTCTTCTGCCAATCTGCATCGCTCTTACGGAGGTAAGACCACAGATGTTGTTCAGGGGGCGTTGACTCGTATTCCTTGGTCTGGGGGGCTGTTTCTGGCAGGTTTCATAGCTATCACAGGTTCACCTCCATTTTCACCTTTTATAAGTGAATTTTCCATAGTCAGCTCAGCCTTTATTGAAGGCCGCTATTGGGTTGGAAGCCTTTTTATCCTGTTTCTTGCCATCATATTCATAGGTATGTCTCTTACGGTACTACCGATGGTTATGGGAACGCCCAGAGATGATCTTCCGGCTACTGATTACAAGGATCGTCTGCTTACAGTAGGACCTCCGTTTGTGACAATCCTGATTATCCTCTGGCTCGGGGTATGGCCACCTGAAGCGCTTCTTCAGCTGCTAAGAGATGGCGCGGCAATGTTGGAGATCCGGCCATGAATGACGCACTAAGAATTATTTATAACGGCAGACCTGTAGATTGTTCAGCAATTCCCTCTAATGACAGGGATCTGTTTTTGCAGACTATTGTTGACATGACAAGTCAGGGGTGGAGGGTTAGCTCATACTTTGGTCTCCCTTCTGATAGAGGCACGACCCTGTACTGCCTCCTGACATCCCCAAGGGATGCCGTGTTGGGGATTATGAAGACTGACGGAGTAGGAGCAGATTTTCCTTCAATTGCGCTTGAATCCCCACAGCTACAGTTGTTTGAACGTGAGATTGCTGAACAGTGTGGCATTCGATTTGAGGGTCATCCCTGGTTCAAGCCTGTCAGGTTTGTCCGCTCGAGGATTCCTGGAACCGATGCCTGGGGACGTCTGCCGGATGAGTTGATTCGGGCAGGGGTAATGGATTACTACCGTGTTGAAGGTGAAGAGGTGCATGAGGTGGCGGTAGGACCTGTGCATGCAGGTGTGATTGAGCCAGGTCATTTTCGCTTTCAGTGCCACGGAGAGCAGGTTTTTCATCTGGAGATATCCCTTGGTTATCAACACCGCGGAATTGAACAGATGATGATTGGAGGCCCTTATCCAAATACAATCCGTAAGATTGAGGCTATTGCCGGTGACACAACGATTGGTCATGGCCAGGCATATTGCATGGTGCTCGAAGGATTGTCCGGAACACGCCCACCGGCTGCTGCAGAGGCATTGCGGGGAATTGCGCTGGAAATTGAAAGGCTGGCCAATCATAGCGGAGATCTTGGAGCCATTGCAGGTGATGTAGGCTATCTGCCAACATCTTCTTTCTGCGGCAGGATAAGAGGAGATTTTCTGAATATGAGTGCTCTACTGTGCGGCAGTCGTTTTGGTCGTGGACTCTTAAAACATGG
>DCVL01000045.1 GCA_002328035.1 Geobacter sp. UBA2189 | reverse complement strand
ACTACCTACTTATGCATTCAAACACCTCCCATATTTTCCACCACCACCCGTAGTAATTTCGCATTTTTCCGCCACCACCACAAATAAGCCGCCCCGGAGTTGATTCCGGCAGCGGTTTTTCCTTTATGGCTATACAGAAATAGTTGACCAAGTGCAATGATTGCACTATCGTTGGGGTATGCCGATAATTCAACGTTTTATTGCATGTGCAATTTACATCAATGCCAGAGACCATAATCCTCCTCATTTTCATGTAAGGATGAGTGATGGCAGGGATGCATTTGTTGAAATTGAAAGTCTGGAGATGCATTCAGGCAGTGTAAGCCGTCGCGAGATCAAAGAAGCCCTGGCATGGGCTGTAACAAACCGTGATTTATTACGTAGGAAGTTTAAGGAGTACAACCCATGAAACAGAAACATTTTCAGGTGAAAGCGGTCAAGGCAGTTGCTCCCTGCAAACTTATTGTCACATTCGGCGATGATGCGGTTATGGATGTTGATATGGGGCACCTTATCAGCCGGAATGCTGTCTTTGCTCCATTACAGGATGTTTCTCTTTTTCTCACGGCATATGTCAATCACTGGGGAACTGGTGTTGTCTGGATTGAGGATGAACTTGATATAGCCGGTGACAACCTGCGTGCCGAAGCACTTGAACAGGTTGGCGGTATTTCTCATGAGCGTATATGGGAATGGATGCATCGAAACAAGCTGACACTTGATACTGCTGCGGAAGCACTGGGAATTAGCAGAAGAATGCTGGCCTATTACCGTACCGGAGAGAAGGCAATTCCCCGCCATTTGTGGCTGGCCTGTCTTGGATGGGAACGGTTTGTCGCAGAAGGTAACAGTGACGAATTTAAAAAAGCTGCCTGACATACCGTAGCCACTTTAAACCGCCGTAAAGTCTTTTATTGTCTGAGAAAACTAGGGACGCTTCCCGTCTAACTGACACTCTTGCCTCAATCAAACCATCACCCTGTTCTCTGACAATCGAATAGCGATACAGACCCCCCGGCGGGATTAATCGTGCCGCCGGTAGTGGCGGCTTGGACATCGACCTGATTGAATAAAAACCGGTTGATTGTTCCATGTATTCTTGTTAATTTGTGGATTACAAATCTGTAAATTAACGAATTTGGGTGTATCATGATTCCACGCGTTATTGATCTGGCATCTCTGGCTACACCGGGCAAGGCAGCCATCCTGTATGGCCCACGCCGGGCAGGCAAGACCACGCTGCTTACCAGCTATCTGAAAAGCTGCGGTCTGCGCTACCGTCTGGAAACTGGCGACAACATCCGTATGCAGCATCTACTGGGCTCTGCAGATCTGCAAGAGATTCTGAGCTTTGCCGAAGGCTATCAGGTTATCGCTATTGATGAAGCACAGGAGATACCGGGCGTTGGTACCGGCCTAAAACTGCTGGTTGATCACCGCCCCGATCTGCGTATTATTGCTACCGGCTCATCCTCCTTTGATCTTGCCGGTGCGGTGGGCGAACCGCTAACCGGCAGAAAGCGCACCGCCACCCTGTACCCGATCAGCCAGATGGAGCTTGCCGAGACTCTGAGCCGGTATGACCTGAAGGATCGTCTGCCGGAGTTTCTGGTCTACGGCTCGTACCCTGAACTGGTTATGGCTGGTTCCCGTAAGGAGCGGATCGAGTATCTTGAAGAGCTGGCCTGTTCCTATCTATTGAAAGATCTGTTGGCCCATGAGCGGATCAGGGCTTCGCGTCCCATGCTGGATCTGTTGAAGCTGGTGTCGTTTCAGGTGGGCAGTGAGGTCTCGTTGAATGAACTGGCCACGCAGGTGCGTCTGGATGTCAAGACGGTTGGACGTTATCTGGATATTTTGGAAAAGGGATTCGTGATTGTGCGGGTGGGCGGCTTCAGCCGAAATCTGCGCAATGAGGTGACCAGCAAGGCCAAGTATTATTTTCTGGACAACGGGGTACGCAATGCAGTGATTAGCCAGTATAACGGACTGGATGCACGTAATGACATCGGCGCATTGTGGGAGAATTTTCTGGTTTCTGAGCGGATCAAGCTGCGCGGCTATACCGGCATCTACGGTAGCTATTACTTCTGGCGGACATATGCTGGGCAAGAGATTGATTACTTGGAAGAACGTGATGGCGGTCTGTTTGGTTATGAATTCAAGTGGTCGGATAACCGGCGGGTCAAGCCCCCCAAAAGCTGGATTGAGGCATACCCTGAAGCATCCTGGCAGAAGATTACGCAGGAAAATTATCTTGATTTTGTGGCTCCACGTTAAGCCTTGTGGAGTGAATCTAACATTTGATCCCTGGTAGTTCAAATGTTAGTGTTTCTAAACAATCAAAATGTAACGTTATTTCGATCAATTAAGATGCTTCAATGCAGCTACTTTGTACTTGGTTCCACGAATGTTGTGGTTACCTCATTATCCAAGTCTTTTTTCTGCTAACGATAGTTAAAGAGGCAAAATTTTGGTTCCTGTATGCTTTTACGCAGCAGATGTTCCAGATGACTTCTCTTTAGTGGTCTACTGAAATAATACCCCTGAAGTTCATCACAATTGCGTTCCTTTAAAAACTCCACCTGTTCCCGTTCTTCAACCCCTTCTGCAATTACGGTCAATTTAAGGCTGTGGGCAAGTGCTATAATAGCCTCTACAATAGCGGCTGAATCTCCTGATACCTCAGTTATCTCCTGTACGAATGACTTGTCTATTTTTAGACGGTCAAGCGGAAAATGCTTGAGATAGCTTAGTGAACTGTAACCGGTTCCAAAATCGTCGATCGCAAGTGTTACCCCCATCTTTTTTAGCGCATCGAGGGTATTCCTGGTAGTGGAGATGTTTTCAATCAGCATCCCTTCTGTTAGCTCCAGTTCCAACAGATGGGGAGGTAAACCTGTTTCTTTTAAAGTCTTTTGAATCACTCCGACAAGTCCCTGATCACGGAACTGTTTTGCCGAGATGTTAACAGAAACCCTCAAAGGTGGCAGCCCTTTGTCAAGCCAGCTCACGGCATCAACGCATGCCATCTTTAAAACCCATGAACCTATCTCGATTATAAGTCCTGTTTCCTCAGCCATAGGAATAAAACGATCGGGGGGAATCATGCCTAAAAACGGATGTCTCCAGCGGAGCAACGCCTCAACCCCCACAATTGTTCCGGTAATAAAGCTTATCTGTGGTTGATATAGAATGAAAAGTTCACTTCGCTCCAGAGAATGTCTCAAGAAACCGCTAAGTGTTAGCAATTCAAGCGCTGATGTGTGCATCTCTGATGAATAGAATCGGTATACGTTTCTGCCTGCATCCTTGGCATAATACATGGCCGTGTCTGCATTCTTGAAAAGGGTGTCAACATCCTCTCCATCTTCAGGAAACTGTGAAATGCCTATGCTGCCTCCTGTGTAAATTTCGCGGTCACCGAGTTGAACGGGATGTGAGAGGGCTGCCAGAAGTTTATTTGCCACCTCTAGTATCCCTTCACGATCAGGAACCCCTTCAAGGAGGACAACAAACTCGTCACCTCCAAACCTGGCCACTGAATCCGTGCTTCTTAGGCAAGAGCTCAGACGTTCGGCAACAACCTGGAGCAACTGGTCTCCGTAAATATGCCCAAGGGTGTCATTCACCTCTTTAAAGTGATCAAGATCTATAAACAATAGAGCCACAATCTCTTTATTTCTTCTGGCGCGAGCCAGCATCTGAGAGAGGTGCTCCTTTAAAAGAACCCTGTTTGGAAGACCTGTAAGGCTGTCATAAAATGCCAGCCTTTCTATCTCAATGGCAGCGTTCCTTCTTTCCGTAATATCTGTGTATATGAGGACAAATCGGTTGATTTCACCGCCAGTGGACTTTAGAGGGGTTCCAACGAGCTGGTAGTGTCGTTCATTATGCACAAAGTCATTCTTTTCAACACGCCGTCCTGTAAGAAGCATTTCTTCCATAATACATTTTTTGTCAGATGATTCACACAGAACACCCCTTAGATTGTTTCCAAGTACCTGTTCTTCTTCGGAAAACAGGGTGGTCATGCTATAGGTGTTGCAGGCTTCTACCTCCATATTGGTATTTACAACAACTATTCCGGCTCCAGCTGAATCCAGAACTGCCTGAAGCTCATTCCTTATTGAAGTCAACTCATCATTTGTTGTGTTCAGATGTTCCAGTACCTGTACAAACGATTCGGCTACAATTCCAATCGGATCCACTGATAACAGCGTGTTGTCGTCCAGCTCCTCATGATGAAGAGGAACTGTACCCATTACCTGAAGAAGACGGTCTGTCTTGGCGCGGATATACTTGAGAAGCTCTCTGTTTTTTGCCTCCAGAAAATTACATTTTTCAATTAGAACTGTTTCCTCGGGCCTCTGTCTGGTATTGTTATCCAGGATTTTTTTATTGTCTCTTGTCATTATGAATTCCTGCAAATGGAAATCATATAATGTTCTCTTTCTTTATCTACATCAACTCGATATCCCATACTGGTTACAGCATCTGAAATATGGGTTGTTGAACTCCTGTTGTCTGAAAGCAATACCAGTTTCAAACTGCCGGATTTAAGCTCTTCCTTTGAATTATTCACTTCACGCAGGCTTGTGAGAAGTGTTGAAGGGCAAATCTGTCCTCTTAAATCAATAACCTTGCAGTTTGATTCCTGAAGCATATAGATGATTCCTCCATAAAGGTTAACTTGAGACTACAACTCTGCTGAAAACTAATGTTCCAAACCAGGCGCCGGGTAAAAGCCCCAGCAAAAACAGTAAGCTTTGCATGGCCATTATAGGCAATCCACCCATAAGATGCCAGATGTTGCAGGCCGGAGCCATTCTTGAGGCCATTCCCATCAAGATGCCTCCCACAACAGCAGAGACTATCTGCTTCCATGGAAGTCTTAAATTGAGATGCCATTCCCCAAGCCAGATGGCCGAGATGGCGGAACCTCCTATTATCCCGAATATAACAGGAAACTGTATCAGAGAAATAGCGTCAATCATCGCGCCCGGTCCCCCCGATATGGTTTCACCTCCCAGAGGTGGCGTGTAGTTTAGAGGAAGCAAAGTAAAATATTTAATATCTGTATACCGCTCAGGAGCAATTAACTGTATCAGGATGGCTCCGAATTTTGAATAAGATGTGGTTATCCCCATAGGCATGCCTGTTATAAGGACTGATACAGAACCCAGAAAGGCCAGAAGTATAGCAGCTTTCCATGGTTGAATGTAGCCGTCAACGACCACTGATGTCTCAATTTCAGCATTACGCAACCAATACACAAACAAGGCTATTAAAAAAACAGAGATTAAAAAAGCAGGTAAAGTTGAAGATATTCCGAGTAGTTGAGGAATAGTTACAGTATTTGTAGGTAGAGCCAACAGTTTTGATAAGAATACCCATTTCGGATGGAGGAAGGCATATAGGGTGCTTCCTATAACAAGTCCAAGAAAAGCAAGTGTACTTGCAAAGCTGCCAGCCCCCATTTTGTAAAGCGTTCCTACCACACATCCACCTGATAGAATCATTCCTGCTCCAAAAAGAAAACCACCTATTATGTTAGCCAGTGACGGGGGGCCAAAGAATGGAAAAGGAACAGTTACAAAACCTGTAATATTTACCATCTCAAAAAGTAACATAGAAACGCCAATAAGCAAAAACAGAGTTTTCAGCATTATAGTTGAACGAAAGAGAAACAGATTGCTGAACATTCCTGCAATGCAGTAGTCAGAACGGTGCATTATGAAGCCGGCTATCAAGCCGGTTAACAATCCTCCTGCCAGCATTATAAGATGGATACTCTGCATTCTTATTGTATCTCCATATCTAATTTCGTTGCAATTCTAGCATGTTTTTAAAATTATTCCATACCAGGGGTTTGATGCACTTACAAATTCTAGTTGTCATCGTCTAATGTCTCTATCTGGGATCCATAATTTCAGCAGCTTACAAACTGTATTCTCTAACAGAATCGCTTAGTGAATGACAAAATACGAGGGCATAAAGGGTTTGAATAGGTGATATTTGAGCTCACCAGGTTGCATAGAATTAGGTTAGATGTTACTATTCATTACAGTTTCCAGAAAGGGATTAATCCTCGGAAAGGAACAATTTATTTCATGTTACGTTCAGGCGGTAGAAAACTTCTGAAGAGACTCGACTTGAGAGAATCATGGGTTATTTTCTTTGTTTTGGGGAACGTAATGCTTAATTTTCCTTTTTTGAAGATCTTCAATCAACCTACCACCCTGTTTGGCTTTCCTATTATGTATCTCTATTTTACCATTGGTTGGGCAATCTCTATCGGAGTCATATACCTTTTTGCATCATCTTCTGAACCTGAAGCTCCAGACCAGCAGACTGATGAAGAGGAGTCTCTGTGACTCTTAATATCTTTCATGTAGCGTTAATAGCAATAGGTTATACTCTATTGCTGTTTCTTGTGGCCTGGTATGCCAGACGTCGTTTCGAACAGGGTAGAAGCCTTGTAAACAACCCGCTTGTATACAGCCTTTCAATAGCGGTTTACTGCACAACATGGACTTTCTATGGCAGTGTTGGCAAGGCTGCCACAAGTGGGATAGATTTCCTGATGATTTATCTCGGGCCATCACTGGTCGCTTTTTCCTGGTTTTACATACTTCGCCGCATAATTAGAATCAGTAAGGAAAATAATGTTTCTTCAATAGCTGACCTTATAAGTCTTCGTTACGGAAATTCACAACTGCTCGGTTCTCTTGTAACTCTGATAGCCGTTCTGGGTATAATGCCTTATATTGCACTTCAGATTAAGGCTGTTGTCACCTCTTTTGCCATTGTTAGCGGTGTCAGTGATCATGCAATAAAACTTGGAGCTCCCGAGTCATCAATAACATTGCCAACCGGATTTGCTCTTGCACTAATTCTCTCGATATTTGGTGTCATTTTTGGAGCCAGGCGTCGTCCAACAACCGAAAGGCATGAAGGATTAATTGCCGCTGTTGCGTTTGAATCGGTTGTAAAGCTCTTCAGCCTGCTTGTTGTTGGAATCTTTGTTACATGGTACCTGTTTGATGGTTTTGGAGATATCCTTAACCGTTTTCAGTCCCAGTACCCGCAACTTTTTGAAAGACTTTTTACCCTTAAAGCTGTTCAAGGGAATGAAGCTATCCGCTCCGGTGCTTTATGCGTTCAGGAATTTTGTCTTTTGGTGAACCACTCAAATCCTGTCCTGCAGAATGATGTTATCCCCTCCTCTACGATGTTACTTATGTCTATGGGGGCAATTCTTCTGCTGCCTCGTCAGTTTCATGTCATGGTGGTTGAAAATGCTGATTTAAACCATGTCAGCAAGGCCATGTGGTTGTTTCCTTTATACATGTTTCTGATTAATCTCTTTATCATGCCTATAGCTCTGGCTGGTATTTTACAGACAGGCAGCACCACAGGAGCAGATTATTTTGTACTCAGCATACCACTTAGAGCCGGAAATGAGAGTATTGCGCTTCTTGCATTCCTTGGAGGCCTTTCTGCAGCAGCAGGAATGGTGATGGTTGAATCTGTTGCTATATCCACCATGTTGCTTAACAACATGTTTATGCCAATTCTGGTTAAGTTCATCCCAAAACAGTGGTTTCCGCTTGTTCTGATCAATCTGAAGCGGATAGCTATTTTTTTGGTGGTTTTTCTTGGCTATTTCTACTATCGAGCTGTAGGCGACTCCTTCATGTTGGTCAATATGGGTCTCATCTCGTTTCTCGCATCAATGCAGTTTCTTCCTGCGATGCTTGGAGGTCTATACTGGCCAAGGGGCAACAAGAGCGGAGCGATTATCGGTATGGCTCTAGGTTTTATAATCTGGTGCTACACCCTTCTTTTGCCATCATTCTACGGGACAACGACAAACCATCATATTATAGAGCATGGTCTTTTCGGGATTTCTCTTCTGAAACCAACAGCCTTGTTTGGTCTTACAGGGATGGATATGTGGAGCCACTCCATGTTTTGGAGCATGCTCTTTAATATCGGGGCATATATTGCCTGCTCTCTGTTAATCAAACAGGGAGAGATGGAAAAAGAACAGGTTCGCCGTTTTATCGGCAAGTATGAAACAGAGCGGAGCCAGCTGAAAAGTACCGCCAAACGCCTGTCTAAGCCGGTTACAATTCCACAGTTTATTGCCCTTATGGGCAAGTTTATAGGCCCTGATGAGGCCAGGCGCTCAATGTCCGTTTATCTTAAAGGGCGTAAACTTGATGAAGAAAACATGGTTCCCGAATTTGAACTTCCTGCGATGAAACGTTATGTTGAAAGAACTCTGGCAGGTTCTGTCGGGGCTGCAGCTGCTGGAGCGATTATGGACAGCTATCTTTCTGATATGGGCAGCAGGATGGAATCGGTCTACGACATATTCAGCACGGTAAGGGCTTCCCTTGATCAGAGCCGTGAAGCGCTTTACGTGAGGCTTAAGGCTTCAGAGATTATCAACCGGACACTCAATCTTCAGACCATTATGGATGAACTGCTCCAGTTACTTCTTAAAGAGTTCAGGCTGGATTCCGCGCTTATTCAGATAAGTTTGAACAGCGATGCCAAGTTGGCAGTCCAGAGCTACCAGGGCAGTGATCGCCGTCCTATAACACCTGAACACTGGTATCAGGAGAGTGATCCCTACATAAGAATGGCTCTGGCGGATCAAAGGACGCATTTTGTTAATGATATAAGCAATATTCAGGAAGTAGTGGCAATGCCTAAAACCTCTGCCGAAGGTTTTGTCTCCTTCGCGCATATCCCGATATTTAGGGAAGGAGAGAAAAGCCTGGGTGTTTTATCGGTCTATTCCAAATCAATAAGGGGACTTTTTACAGAGGAGTTTGTAAATCTTCTTACAAGTCTTACCGGTCAACTTGCCCAGGCTGCCCGTCTTGTCGAAGAAATGCAGGCCAAAGAGCAGGAAAGAAAGGAAAAAGAAAAGGCTCAGTTTGATAATGCAATGGTCAAAAGGGATATGGAAATAGCAGAGCAGATCCAGCTTTCACTGCTTCCTGCCACCCCTCCGGTTCTTTCAGGTGTTGAGCTGGCAGGGCGCTGTTATCCTGCAACATATGTAGGTGGCGACTATTATGATCTGTTCAAGCAGGATGACCATACGATTGATCTCCTTATTGCCGATGTTTCAGGCCATAGCGTTGGCGCTGCGCTGATTATGGCAGAGGTGCGGACACTTCTGAGGGCGCACGCAGGACGCACAATCAGCCCAAGTAGCATTCTGGCTACGCTCAATAGTCAGTTGTATGAGGATCTTACAAGGGCAGAGCTGTTCATTACCATGTTTTACGCGCGATACAGCAGTGCTACTGGACGTCTTTCATATGCCAATGCCGGTCATAATATGCCTCTTTTGTACAGAATAGGGGCTGAAAGATGTACAAGGCTTGATGCCGAAGGTTTGATTCTGGGTATCAAACCTTCAGTAATCTTTGAAGAACGTTCTATAAATCTGCAACAGGGTGACACGCTGTTTTTATATACTGACGGGATTACTGAAGCGGCAAACCATGAAGGTGAATTGTTGGGAATAGAAAAAGTATGTCGCCATCTGTTTCTGAATGGAACATTGTCCGTAGATGATATTGCAGAATCGTTTCATGAACTGGTTAAGGAATATATGCAGAGTTCAACCCCACAGGATGACATATCGATGGTAGTTATGAAAATTGTAGCTTAAGTGAAAGGAGAATCAAAATGAACCTGAAAGTTGAAGAGACAGGGAAGGTGGTATTGATTGTGGTTAAGGAAGAGCGGCTTGATGCACATAATTCCGAAGAGCTGAAAAAGGAATTGGCAAGGTTGTTTGATGAGGGGAAAACGCGCGTAGTTGTAGATCTTAAGGATGTGCGTTTTATTGATAGTTCAGGGCTTGGTTCCCTCGTTTCAGGATTTAAAAATGCTTCAGCCCGTCAGGCGGAGTTAAAGCTGTCAAGTCTCCAGAGCCAGGTTAAATCGATGTTTGAGCTTACAAGGCTGCATCGCGTTTTTGATATTTACACCACAATTGATGAGGCAATTGAAGCGTTCTGATAGAAAACCTGGAGAGCTGCAATGAAAAACAATCAGATTGATCTACAGATCACAGTTCCAAATCAGACACGTTACCTGAGCCTTGTGGGAAAAATAAGCGAAGAACTTACGTCACAGGTGCAGAACTATGACGGTGACCTTGATGCCTTGGCAAACCATATCAATGTGGTGCTCACAGAGGCTCTGGTAAATGCCATTCGTCATGCAAATTCAGATAACCCTGATGAGGAGGTGCAAATCAGGATAATTGTAATGGAGCATGAGATACTGCTGCAGGTGTTTGACCATGGGAAGGGATTTGATTTGGATACTGTACTTCATAACCCAGTTGATACAATCAATGAGCTTGAAGATCATGGAAGAGGTTTATATATAATACGTTCACTGATGGATTCGGTAAATTATCGCAAGATTGACGGTGGAAATGTTCTGGAAATGCGTAAAAAGTTTTGAACCGCCATTTAATCAGGCAGGATCCTTGTACTTAACCAGTTCTCCACTGTAGGTTTTTATTAGCCAGTCATTGCCTCCTCTATGCAAGGTGTCAGGTAAAATCGGCACCTTGCCCTTTCCTCCGGGTAAATCAACCACAAAATGAGGTATTGCCATACCTGATATCTTTCCTCTAAGCCCGCCAATCAATTCTCTACCTTTTTCCAGTGGGGTTCTGAAATGAGCTGTTCCACGAACAAGATCCATCTGATGTAGATAGTATGGGCGGACTCTGAAACGGAGGAGCCCTGCAAAAAGCTGATGAAGAGTTTTACTGTTATCATTTACCCCTTTTAAGAGAACGGTCTGGTTGCCCAGAGTTATTCCATGATCGGAGAGCATGCAGCATACCTTTTCTGCCTCAGTGGTCAGTTCCATTGGATGATTGAAATGGGTGTTCAGATAAATAGGGTGATGCTCTGCCAACATTTTACAAAGCTTTAGTGTTATCCGGGATGGGTCTGTAACGGGCATCCTGCTGCCTATCCGAATGATATCCAGATGAGGGATTTTACGCAGCGCAGACAGGATGTTATGCAACTGTTCGTCATCAAGCATAAGTGGATCTCCGCCGGAAAGAATTATGTCATGCAGTTCCGGAGTTGAAGCAATATAATCCAGAGCAGCTGAAAGATCCGTTTTTCCCATGGGACATCCAACCTGACGTTTTCTCATACAGAAGCGGCAATATGTGGCGCAATAATTTGATACCAGCAGCACAGCTCTATCTGGATAGCGATGTATAAGGCCGGGAACCGGACTTAATCGAACCTCATCCAGTGGATCTGCTAACTGTACTGTATCGTAAAGTTCTTCAGGAGAAGGGACTGACTGACGCCATATTGGATCAAAGGGTGCTTTAATCAGCCCTGCATAATAGGCGCTTATCCTGAATGGATAAACCGTGGCGACCTTCAAAATTTTTTCAGAATCAATATCAAATCTGTGAAGAAGTTCCGTTAGTGTAATTTTGCTTGAATTTTCCATTTAATTCCTGTGAGGCAAAGGTTTCTGGTTTGTTATTAAAATCTAATGACATAATTACTTCAGTCATTGACATGAAAGCAAACATAACTGTTCATTGAATTTGTTTAAAGTTTATTGTTGAAGAATAACAGAAGGTTAAAAAAACATAAATTTTAGCTATTGCCGTATTCAATCTGATGCTTTAGTATGCCCGAAATTCTGTATGCAATATTTGAGTTTCTACCTTTTAAAGTAACCCGGAGAGGTTAACAAAGGTGCAAAAAACAGCCAACATATAAGGTAGGGTCTGTCCGTATATTGCGGATAGGCCCTTTTTTATTACATTTGACAAGGAGGAAATATGGCCGTTGATACGCTTAGGACAGTTATCCTTGATAAGAGCGGTATAAGCCGGGCTTTGACTCGGATATCCCACGAGATACTTGAGAAAAATAAGGGGCTTTCGGAACTTGTTCTTGTTGGAATCCAGTCTGGCGGTGCACATCTTGCCCTGGAGATTGCTAATTCCCTGGAGATTATTGAAGGAGAAAGGGTTCCTGTCGGTTCTGTTGACATCACACTTTACCGCGATGACTTCAAGAGTCAGACTCCTCACAAGTCTGTAGGAAAGACCGATATATCCTTTTCTCTGGAAGGTAAAAGGGTGGTGCTTGTTGATGATGTCCTGTTTACCGGCAGAACAATCAGGGCTGCCATGGACGCCTTGATGGATCATGGCCGTCCCAGGGTGATACAGCTTGCCGTTCTTATAGATCGTGGTCACCGTGAACTTCCGATAAGGGCAGATTTTGTTGGGCGTAATGTACCTACCAGTATTAAGGAAAATGTCGAGGTAATCTTTAGCGATAAACAGCAGCCGCTTGAAGTGGTGCTGGAAAAATAGGGGAGGGACTATGCCAGAGTTTAAGCATAAGGACATTATTGCATTGCGTGACCTGAGCAAGGAAGAGATAGAGCTTTTGATCTCAACTGCAGAGAACATGCGAGAAGTAAACAGCCGTGATATAAAGAAGGTTCCTACCCTTAGGGGCAAGACCATTATAAACCTCTTCTATGAGGCCTCCACCCGAACCCGAACCTCTTTTGAGATCGCCGGAAAACGGCTTTCTGCGGATACAGTCAACATTACTCCATCCAGCAGTTCTGCAACAAAAGGTGAAACCCTGGCTGATACGGCTCTTAATCTGCTCGCAATGAAGCCTGATATCATTGTCATGCGTCATGCTGTATCAGGTTCTCACTATTTTCTATCCAAAAAGGTCAGCTGTTCAATAATAAATGCCGGTGATGGCGCCCATGAACATCCATCCCAGGGGCTTCTGGATATGCTGACCATGAAGGATAAGTTTGGTCGTCTGGATGGCCTTAAGGTGGCTATTGTAGGTGATATTACCCACAGCCGGGTGGCTCGTTCAGATATACAGGGACTGACAAAGATGGGTTCTTCAGTCTATCTGGCAGGCCCTCCTACAATGATGCCTCCCGGGGCGGAACGGTTGGGTAACGTCACGGTATGTGCTTCTATGAAGGAGGCCATACAGGATGCTGATGTCGTTATGATGCTCAGAATACAGCAGGAGCGTCAGGGAAAGACACTTATGCCTAACACTCGTGAGTATTCCCGCTATTTCGGGCTTAACCCCCAGAATATAAAGCTGGCAAAGCCAGGGGCGTTGATAATGCATCCAGGGCCGATAAACAGGGGTGTGGAGATGTCCTCATATGTTGTTGATGGTGACCAGTCGCATATTCTGAAGCAGGTTGAGAACGGTGTTGCGGTAAGGATGGCAATGCTTTATCACGTCTGCGGCGGAGAGATGGAGTAACGGGTTAAGGTTATACATTTCATTCAAATCTATTCATGTTGAACGAAAACACATTCTGTGAGGTGACTATATGAGTCTTATAATTAAAGGCGGCAGGGTGGTTGATCCATCCCAGGGTGTTGACGATATCCTTGATATCGTTGTTGATAACGGGAAAATCAAGGAGATAGGCAAGGGGCTTGCTGCTCCGTCAGGCTCGGAGATTGTTGATGCAGCTGGCAAGTATGTTGTGCCAGGTCTTGTTGATATCCATGTCCATTTCAGGGATCCAGGGCAGGAGTACAAAGAGGATATAGTTTCCGGTACAACCAGCGCGGTAGCCGGAGGGTTTACCTCTGTGTGCTGTATGCCAAATACAAATCCTGTGATTGATAATAAGTCTGTTGCTACATACATAACAAGCAAGGCAAAGGCTGAAGGGCTTTGCAACGTTTTTCCGATAGGCACCATTACCCAAGGGATGCACGGGGAACGTATGTCAGAGATGGGTGAACTGAAGGAGGCTGGTTGTGTGGCTGTATCTGATGATGGCAAGCCGGTTAAAAATCCTGAACTTATGCGTCGTGCCCTTCAGTATGCCGCAGGTATAGGGATTATGGTCGTGTCTCATTCTGAAGAGTTGGAACTGGTTGGTGAAGGTGTTATGAACGAAGGATTTACCTCTACCGAACTAGGTCTCAAAGGTATCCCCCGCATTGCTGAAGAGGTTGCGATTGCCCGTGAGGCGTTACTCTCCGAGTACACCAATGCTCCAATCCATATCTGCCATGTCTCAAGCAAAGGTTCAGTCCGTATCATACGGGATGCAAAGGCCCGAGGAGTTAAGATTACCTGTGAAACCGCGCCGCATTATTTCTCACTTACCGATGATGCTGTTCGTGGTTACAACACCAATGCAAAGATGAACCCGCCATTGCGTGAGGCTGAGGATGTTTCTGCTATAAAGGCCGGCCTTAAGGATGGGACTATTGACTGTATTGCTACTGACCATGCTCCTCATCATCTAGACGAAAAGGATGTTGAGTTTAATGAAGCGATGAACGGGATTGTAGGTCTGGAAACAGCCCTGCCGCTCTCTCTTAAACTTGTTGATGAAGGGATCTTAACTCTGCCGGAGATGATTGACAAGATGAGCTGTAGGCCATCGGCACTTTTAGGGTTGGAACGTGGCACATTAAAACCTGGAACTGCTGCTGATATAACTGTCATTGATCCAGAGAAACGGTGGACTGTAACTGAAGAGGCACTTCACAGCAAATCCAAGAATTCCCCCTGGCTTGGCGAGCTGATGACCGGAGCTGCCGCCTGTACGATTGTTGCCGGTAAAGTTGTATTTTCAGGCAGATAGAACAGATATCAGGAGAATAAACAAGCATGAAAGCTATTCTTGCGCTCGCTGACGGACGCATCTTTGAAGGGAAATCATTTGGCTCAGTCGGCGAAGTAACAGGCGAGGTGGTATTTAACACCGCCATGACCGGATATCAGGAAGTTTTGACCGACCCTTCCTATAAGGGACAGATGGTAACCATGACCTATCCTCAGATAGGCAATACCGGAATAAACCCGGAGGATATAGAGAGCCGGGGGCTTTTTCTGTCCGGTTTTATCGTGCGGGAATATCTTGATTTTCCATCCAACTTCCGCTCAACGATGACTCTTGATTCATATCTTAAGGAAAACTCTGTTGTAGGGATTCATGGACTGGATACCCGTGCCCTGACACGTCATCTAAGGGATCATGGAGCGCAGAACGGGATTATCTCAACCGTTGATTTTGATCATGCTTCCCTTTTGGCAAAAGCATCTGCCATTCCAAGTATGACAGGCCTTGATCTTGCTTCCGGTGTTTCCTGCGACAAACCTTACAAATGGATAGAAGGGCTTTGGAGCCTGGGGGAAGGGTATAAAAATGTTGAGCCGGAATCTCTTAAATACAAGGTTGTAGTTTATGACTTTGGCGTCAAATACAACATCCTGCGCTGTCTGGTTGACGCTGGTTGTGACTTGACAATAGTTCCGGCATCTTTTCCTGCTGAAGAGGCTCTTTCAATGAATCCGGACGGGATCTTCCTCTCAAATGGCCCTGGTGATCCTGAACCTCTTCTGGCTGTGCAGGGGGAGATTCGCAAGTTTGTAGGCAAAAAACCGGTCTTCGGGATCTGTCTGGGACACCAGCTTCTTGGCCTGGCTTTAGGTGGAAAAACCGTCAAGCTCCCCTTTGGCAACCATGGTTCAAATCTGCCGGTTATGGATATGTCAACTCGCAAGGTGGAGATTACTTCACAGAACCACGGTTTTGCGGTTGACCTTGATTCTCTTGGCGATGCTGCCTGTCTTGGACATGAAAACCTAAATGACCAGACCGTTGAGGGGATCAGCCACTGCAAGCTGCCGATCTTTTCGGTGCAACACCATCCTGAGGCCTCACCTGGACCGCATGATTCTCACTATCTGTTTGGCAGGTTTGTAGAAATGATGAGAAAGTCCAAGTAGAACACACAATGCAGTACCATGCTCTTTATCAATCAGGCGAACTGCTGAATCGCATAAGCGAAGGATATCGCCGTCTTGCAGCCTGCGATCTTTGTCCTCATCGCTGTGGTGTCAATCGTATAAAGGGAGAACAGGGCAGATGCCGTAGCGGTCTTAAACCACGCATAGCCTCAGCCAATCTGCACCGAGGGGAAGAGCCTCCGATCAGCGGCAACAATGGGTCTGGCACGATCTTTTTCACCGGTTGTACCCTGTGCTGTGTTTTCTGCCAGAATTTCCCGATTAGCCAGCAGAACAATGGCGAGACCATCAGCACGGCTGAACTTGCCAGAAAAATGCTGCAGCTTCAGAAACGAGGCGCTCACAATATAAATCTGGTGACCCCCACCCATTGGTTGCCACAGATTCTTGCAGCGCTCTGGCTGGCTATCCCGCAGGGATTTAACCTGCCGATAGTCTGGAATACAAGCGGTTATGAAACGCTGGATGCGTTACAGCTGCTGGATGGTGTGGTTTCAGTATATCTGCCTGATATGAAGTACAGCGATGATGCCCAGGCAGTTGAACTGTCCGCTGCGCCAGGCTACCGTGAGTTTAACCGCTCTGCCTTACAGGAGATGCTGCGGCAGGTTGGTCATTTACAGGTTGATGAAGATGGTATTGCTCTGAAAGGCCTCATCATCAGACATCTGGTGTTGCCGCAGGGTAGGGCAGGTTCTGCTGAAACCCTGCCCTGGATTGCTGAGCATCTGGGAATTGATACTCATATCGCCCTGATGAGCCAGTACTTTCCTGCCCATCTTGCAACTGCATTGTCCGGCATCAACCGTGGGCTTACCCATGATGAGTACGATGCGGCAGTTGAGGCACTTGAGGAAGCTACTCTGGAAAACGGCTGGGTGCAGGAGCTGGATCAGGAGCGTGGGGCGGTATGAGAACCGTTTTCTTGCTGGTTATCTCCAATATCTTCATGACCTTTGCCTGGTACGCCCACTTAAAGAACCTGAGCAACCGGCACTGGATGATTGCGGTGCTTGTTTCGTGGGGCATCGCATTTTTTGAATATCTGGTACAGGTGCCAGCCAACCGGATCGGCTATCACGGCTCCTTCAGCCTGGCCCAGCTGAAGATTACACAGGAAGTAATTACGCTTTCGGTATTCATTCCGTTTGCAGTTTTCTACATGGGGGTGCCGCTGAAGCTTGATTATCTCTGGGCTGGCTGTTGTCTGGCCGGAGCGGTGTACTTTATTTTCAGGTGATAATTATATGGAACGGACAGGTTTTATGATCGATGAGATATCTGTGCCGGATGACTTTGACACAATTGATGTTGTCTCATTTTTTGAAGGTGGTTTTGAGAAACCTGAAACATCCCGCAGCTTATCGGGTATTGTCAATGCTGCTGTCCGGCAAGCCTTGGTTGAGGATGCCGAAGATCTGACAGCTTTTGAAGAGCGTGTGCATGAACCATTGGTTAGGGTCTCCCAAGGAGGTGTAAATGAGGTATCTCACCAAAAATGCGCAAGAGAAGTGCTACATGGGGCGAATTCAGCGCAATGGCGAAATCATTTCAGCAAATTTTACCTTAAAGCAGCATGGCAGTTGGGAAGCTGCTGCCGCCGCTGGCAATGACTGGGTTGAATCCATTTTACCGACCTTACCTGCTCCTAGCACCTTAAAGGATGTCAAAACTAAACGAAATTCATCTGGTGTTGTTGGCGTCCAATATCAACCGAAATATCCAGGCAGAAATGGGGCAAAAAATGGTTCAGACAGGTGGCTTGCAAATTGGCCGGGCTGTCCCAATGCTGGTGGAGTTAGCTGGTCTATTGAAAAATTCGGGGACGACCGTGCTTTTGTTCGTGCAGTCATCGCACGAAGACTCGAAACCATCGACAGAGAGTTAATTGAAGTAGAGTTTGAAAAGCTTGTAGGCTCACCAGAATATTATGAAATCATTGCCCAAAAGCTAATATAACCCTAACGGCTCAAACAACTCGGACTGGCTTACTGTGCGCTGAATTTCACCTATGTCTCAGTCGTCAGTTGGCAGGTTAGTCAAACAGCATCGCTCCGGCATCGCCAGCCGGTTATCTCGTAAACGTTAAAACTGACTACACAGAAGCATAATAAAAGCTTTATAAAACAGGAGGTAACTCTATGCGTATGAAACTCTGGCTTACGATCTGCGTCTGTTTAACGTTTTTATGTTCCACACAACTCTATGCTGAGCTCGCCCAGCCCTTGAAAGTGCCAGCCTACCCGCAATCACTGAGTATGCTGCCAGGTGAACAGACATCATTTGGATTTCCTCTCACAAAGGCCGGGGCAGTACAGGCTGAAGTGCAGTGGCAGGGGGGGATGCCTCTTTCGGTAGGCCTTGCTGACTCGAACGGCCGTTTTGTTGCGGCAATCAACCCTGCCAAATCGCCGGCCAGACTGACCTATAACGCAACTGCAGGAGACGTTGCACAAGGAATGCTGTGGAAGGTCGTGGTCGTATACCCTCCCAATGCCTCTCGCATGGCAGTAAATGGAACAGTTTCCATCCGTTTTCCGAATATTGATCCGGCGCAACTTTCTCGGCTCTCCCAGATACTGAATGCACGTAAAGCACCTGTTGCAGATAAGGCTGCCGCGATTGCCGCTCATCGGACAAAAGTATCCCGAACACTTGATGAACTCAAGCAGCCGGCTACCCAGCGGATTGCTGCCTACAAGAGTCAGGCCGACAAACAATATGCAGCTGCCCTAAAAAACGTGCCTGCAGCAGTGCCTGCGCCAACTACTGCAGCAACTGTTATAAAACCGGTCGATCAGCTTAAGCCCACTGTAGTTTCAGGGCCTTCTGCTCTGACCAATGCAAAAATCATTGGACTATCAAGAGATTTCCCGACCCTTACAGAAGCTGTACCGGCCAAGGCGTCACCAGGTGAACGGGTCATTCTCAGAGGCAAGAATTTCAAGGCACAAAACAGCTTATACCAGGCTGACTTTATTGTCCGTAACAGCTATGTAAAATACGTATCCACCAACGACCCCAGTCGGCCGGTATATGTTACTACCATTCCTCCGTTGACGCTGACTGCTCCGGTCGAATTAATCACCCAACTGCCAAACGGTTTGCAGGAAATGTTAACACGCATGCCCGCGCCGCCAGCCGGGGAGGCAACAAATTCTTATAACGGCACTGTTTCCGTCAAATCATCTGATGGCAATGCCAGCAATACAATCCCATTTCAGTATCAAGCGGTTGCTGTACCGATCATTAACAGCATTCAACCAGCCCCCGGATTGCCGGGACAGCAAGTCACCATAAGTGGCGGCCAGTTTCTGAATACGGATAAAGTGCATATTGTCATGAACGACGGGCAGGATCGGATCATCCCTTCAAGCTTTGTTTCAACATCGGCTGTCCGCTTTACCATACCGGCTTACAGCTCCCGCTATGCCTTTGACGCAAGGGTCCATATAACCCGCGTTGTCAATAACATACAGTTCGCCAGTCAGGAAGCCAGGCTTACGCTCAAGGGAAATGAAATGGACATCAGCAGCGTGAATGTCCGCGAGGCTGCAATGGATTGCCCTATTGTCATCTCTGGTTATGGCTTTGAAGGAAAACCGTCCGTCACTTTCACGATTGCAGGACGTAGCTACCAGGCTGTCGCCAGCCAGGCAAGCTCAGGCACAATATATGTGACGGTCCCCAAGATCGGCGGTATCTCGGTAAATACCCCCTGCCAAATCAAGGTAACCAGCGGACAGAAGATAAGTAAGACCGCTCTGACGTTCACCTACATCCCCACCTATCTGCATGAGGTGCTGGCTCCATGTGGCGCCCCTTTCAACACCGATATCCAGTTTGGAGAGACTCTGACATCCATGACGGCCTCTGGTGGAAATGGCGATGGTTGTTTCTATGGTTTGTGGTGTAACCCTAACGTAGATTTCATTGGTGTATATGCTGGCCACAACACGTCTCAATATATATACTTTGGCAAGAGCGGCTATGATGACTACTTCCCGCGCACAACCCTTAAAAACGGCTGGAAACTAGAAAAAGTGGTTGTTTCTATTGATTCCAGAAGCCGTGGCACTGTAGGAGCATACCTGGCCGAAAACGGCATTGGAACAAGCAGTGCACGGGCTCGCGTGAGATGGTGGGGTGACGCATTTGGAAATATTCAATACATAGCCTCACTATTTGTAACTGGCCCTTACGGGACTTCGCCATTTTAGGAGTGACGTAACTACAAAAGGCAACAAAATTTGTGGAGAGTTTTGGGGGCAGTATAAAAACAACCAATTGTTTTACATCCTCAGAACTCTTTACTTTCTACACCAAACAGTCTTTTTGATTTATTTAAGCAACGACAAGGAGTTGTAACACTAATGCCAAAAAGAACAGACATCAAAAAAATCCTGATCATCGGGGCTGGACCAATCGTTATCGGCCAGGCCTGTGAGTTTGACTATTCCGGTACCCAGGCCTGCAAGGCGTTAAAGGAAGAGGGGTACGAGGTAATTCTGCTTAATAGCAATCCAGCCACTATTATGACTGATCCGGATTTTGCCGACCGCACCTATATTGAGCCGGTTACGCCGGAGATTTTGGCAAAGATCATTGAAAGGGAACGGCCTGATGCGGTGTTGCCGACTCTGGGAGGACAGACTGCTCTCAACACTGCGGTGAGTGTTGCGGAGATGGGAATCCTGGATAAGTTTAATGTTGAACTTATAGGCGCCAAACTGCCTGCCATTAAAAAGGCTGAGGATCGCACCCTCTTTAAGCAGGCGATGGAAAAGATAGGGCTTGCTGTTCCTGAGTCCGGCCTTGCCCACAACCGTCAGGAGGCTATGGAAGTTATCAAGACCATTGGTTTTCCGGCCATTATCCGCCCTTCCTTTACCCTAGGCGGCACTGGTGGCGGTATTGCCTATAATATGGAGGAGTATGAGCGGATGGCCATGGTGGGGATTGATGCCTCGCCAACCGACGAGATCCTGGTTGAGGAGTCGGTGATTGGCTGGAAGGAGTATGAGCTGGAGGTGATGCGTGATACTGCTGACAACGTGGTGATCATCTGCTCCATTGAAAACTTTGACCCAATGGGGGTTCATACCGGCGATTCAATAACGGTCGCACCGGCACAGACATTGACCGACAAGGAATATCAGATCCTGCGTGATGCATCGCTTGCAATCATCCGCGAGATAGGTGTTGATACAGGAGGCTCAAATATCCAGTTTGGCATTAATCCGCGTGATGGCCGTCTGGTCGTGATTGAGATGAACCCGCGTGTTTCCCGTTCTTCGGCCTTGGCTTCGAAGGCTACCGGTTTTCCTATTGCAAAGATCGCTGCAAAGCTTGCGGTTGGTTATACCCTGGACGAGATTCGAAACGATATTACCCGTGAGACACCTGCCTGTTTTGAACCATCAATTGATTATGTGGTCACCAAGATTCCACGTTTTACCTTTGAAAAATTTCCGGCCGCAGATGCCACACTTACTACTCAAATGAAGTCAGTTGGTGAGGTAATGGCTATCGGGCGCACCTTCAAAGAGTCCTTCCAAAAGGCGTTGCGTTCTCTTGAAACAGGCGTAAGCGGTATGGATTCAAAGCTTTTTAACCTGTCGGATGAGACCAGGCGCGCCCTGACTGAAAAAGAACAGCAACTTCTGATTGAAAAGCTGAATGTGCCAAATGCCGAGCGTGTCTGGTACTTGGGTGATGCGATACGCAGCGGAATGACAGTTGATGAGATATATCGCCACACGGCCTTTGATCCATGGTTTGTCAATAATATCCGTCAGATCATTGAGAAGGAAGATGAGCTTAAGGAATTTGATCTGTCCAGTATCACTGTTGAACAACTGTTTGAGGCCAAGCAATACGGTTTTTCGGACAAGATGCTGTCGAAGCTCTGGAAAACCACTGAAGATGCTGTGCGTGAACTTCGATGGAAACAGAATATCCGGCCGGTGTACAAGCGGGTTGATACATGCGCTGCAGAGTTTGTTGCATACACACCTTACCTCTATTCCACATATGAACGGGAGTGTGAAGCTGAAGTGACTGACCGCAGGAAGGTCGTCATCCTGGGAGGCGGACCTAACCGTATCGGCCAGGGTATAGAGTTTGATTACTGCTGTGTGCATGGAGTCTTTGCACTGGCTGAGGATGGCTATGAGACCATTATGGTCAACTGCAACCCTGAGACGGTTTCTACTGACTATGATACATCGGACAGACTCTATTTTGAGCCTCTTACACTGGAAGACGTGCTTGAGATAGTGGCAAAGGAAAAACCCTACGGTGTGATAGTTCAGTTCGGGGGACAGACTCCGCTTAAGCTTGCGGTTGCTCTCGAAAAGGCCGGGGTGCCGATCATAGGAACCAGCCCGGATGCGATAGATCGCGCGGAGGACAGGGAGCGGTTCCAGGAGATGCTGCATAAGCTTAATCTCCTCCAGCCTGCAAACGGCACGGCACGTTCCTTTGAAGAGGCAGAAATTGTTGCCAACCGGATCGGTTATCCGGTAGTAGTGCGCCCATCATATGTTCTTGGCGGTCGGGCAATGGAAATAGTTTACGATGTTGAAAATCTCTTGAGGTATATGACTACAGCGGTACAGGCCTCACCTGAGCACCCTATTCTGATAGACAAATTTCTGGATAATGCGATTGAGGTGGATGTGGATGCGCTATCTGATGGTCAACAGGTGGTTATTGGCGGAATTATGGAGCATATTGAGGAAGCCGGTATCCATTCAGGCGACTCTGCCTGCTCGTTGCCTCCATATTCACTCTCACAGGAGTTGATAGGCGAGATCAGGCGTCAGACCGAAGTAATGGCTCTGGAGTTGAATGTAAAAGGGTTGATGAATGTACAGTATGCGATCAGGGACAATACTATCTATGTTCTAGAGGTGAATCCGCGTGCCTCACGGACAGTACCGTTTGTATCAAAGGCTACCGGTCGTCCACTTGCAAAGATTGCATCAAGGGTAATGGCTGGAAAGAGCTTGGCTGAACTGTCTGTAGCAGGCGATATTGTCCCCCAATACTATTCTGTTAAAGAGGCCGTATTTCCGTTTGTAAAATTTCCTGGTGTGGATACCCTTTTGGGACCTGAGATGAAATCAACAGGTGAGGTTATGGGGATAGGTGATTCTTTTGCAGAAGCCTTTGCCAAATCCCAGATGGGAGCAAACGTAAAACTTCCAAAAAGCGGCAATGCCTTTATCAGTGTGCGTGATGAAGACAAGAAACTGGTTGTCAATGCTGCAGAAAAGCTGTATAAAGCTGGCTTCGGCCTACTGGCTACCGCTGGTACGGCCTCTTTTCTTGAAGAAAAAGGGATACCGGTAAAGCGGGTCAACAAGGTTAAAGAGGGTCGTCCACATATAGTTGATGCCCTTAAAAACAATCAGGTTCAACTTGTTATTAACACAACCCAGGGTGCACAGGCTGTCGCTGATTCTTTTTCAATCCGTCGTGAATCGCTGATGCATAGTGTGGCTTACTATACCACTGCGGCTGGTGCAAATGCTGCGGTAGATGCCATCATCAACCTGAAGGAACAGGATCTGCGGGTCAAGCCTCTTCAGGATTATCTTTTTTAGGAGCTGTTGCATACGATGTCTACTACAATACCACTTACCAAAGAGAGCCATGAGTCATTGCAGGAGGAGCTCAAACGTCTGATTCGTGAAGAGCGTCCAAAGGTTATTCAGGATATCGCTGAAGCTCGCAGCCATGGTGATTTATCGGAAAACGCAGAATATGATGCTGCCAAGAACAGGCAGGGATTTATTGAAGGAAGAATACAGGAGCTGCAAGGCAAACTGGCACGTGCCCATGTGGTTGACCTGACCGGGCTTAAGCCTGATAAGGTAGTTTTTGGAGCAACCATAACCCTTTATGATACAGCCTCTGAAGAAGAGATTACCTACAAGATTGTGGGAGAGGATGAGGCTGATATCAAGCTTGGAAAGATCTCTTGCACTTCTCCTGTGGGGAAGGCGCTGATCGGCCATAAACTGGATGATTCTGTAAAGGTTAAGGTGCCTTCAGGTACCAAAGAATATGAAATTATTGATATAAAATATGAATAGCCCAAGGGGTGACCTTCCGGTCACTCACCGGCCGGGCAGTTGCGTGCAAAGATAAACAGAAACGTTGTAAACAGCAGGCCAACCACCGGCCCCAGGAATGCCGCTCTGAATCCTGCTGTAGTATATCCACCATACAACACAATTATTATACCCATGGCATGTTGAGCGATTGCCGCTCCCATTAGTACAAAGAAATTTAGCGATGTAAGTCCGGTGCCAACTATTGTAACCGGTATGCTGGCTCTGATTATTGGATAGATCATCACTCCGGTGGATACTGTAAGGCCAATAGCCAGGAAGTATAGAGGCAATGACCAGACAGGTATAAATGGCAGCCATCCCAGAAATCCGGTCATAAGAGTTGCAAAGCTGAACTGCCCTGCTATAAGTGTTCGGGTATATGAATGAAACAACTTCCGTGCTGCAAAATCTGTAATCATTGAACCTATAATAAAACCTACAGAGGTCCACATAAGCATCTGGCCGGCTTTTTCTCTTGAAAGTCCTATCAGTTGCATTAAATATGGGCCACCCCAAAGTCCTTGAACTGCCAGATAATTTCCGTACCAGCAGAAAGCTATAGCAGCCAGGAGCCAGAATGAACGGTCTCTTGCGATGATTCCCCAAGCTGAAAACATACCTGTTTTCTCAAGATGTTTTTCAGAATCCTCTTCAACAGGGTGCTCAGGGCGATCCTTCACCTTCATAAAGATTAATAAGGTTACAAATCCCTGCAGAGCTGCAATCCATAAAAAAGATGAACGCCAACCGATTAATCCAACTGCAAAGGCAAGTGGAGCGGTTCCAGCAAGATTGCCGAGGTTTCCTGCTGCAACCATCAGACCTGTAATACGTCCGAACTCCTGTCTGGTGTACCAGTAGCTGAATATAGTGAAGATAGACATAAGAACAGCTGCTGTACCGATGCCTATCAGCACTCTTCCTGCCATGGCGGTAGCCAGAGAGCCAGCCTTTGCAAACAATAGACCGCCTAATGTTGTAATAAGTCCGCAAGATGAGATTACAAGGCGCGAGCCGATTCTATCTATAAGTGGGCCAAGTGGGATCTGTGCAACGGCATATACATAAAACAGTACACCAGCCAGAGTTCCAAGTTGTTCAGGTGTTAAAGTAAGATCTCTGCTGACATCGGTAGAAACAACAGCCAGTGAAACGCGGTAAAAATACACAAGGATATACATCAGAGCCAGTGTGAAAAAAAGGCGCCAGCGAACTGTATTGGATTTAAGAGTGATGGAACTGGTTGTCATTATGTTTCATTTCCTCAAGCTAAGGCTGCAAGTCAGACTAAATATCAAGAGAATTGGATCTCAACTGGAGTAACCGGAATCAGAATTTAAACCCTTTGAAGAATCTGTATGGTGAAATTATAAGATTTTTGCAAGCTTATCTGTCCATTGGAGCATCTTTGTGTTAGTATACAAGACATAAATAATCAATTTTATGAGGTTTTCAAATACATTTGTCAAAATCAGATTGCAAGATGGAACTGAAAAATGAAATTTACAGAATTTTTACTGCCTGAACAGATTATTACAGGGATATCTAAAGCAGGGTTTGATATCTGTACTCCTATCCAGGAACAGGCATTGCCTATTTGTCTTTCGGGTAAAGATGTTGCAGGACAGGCTCAGACAGGCACAGGGAAGACTGCAGCTTTTCTCATAGCAGTATTTTCCAGACTACTTGCATCAAAAGAGAATATTGACGATAAAAAGGTTAATCAACCTCGTGCCCTGATCTTGGCTCCTACCAGAGAGCTGGTAATTCAGATAGAAAAGGATGGGCAACTGCTTGGTTCAGATTGCGGGTTTAACATACAGGCGATCTATGGTGGTGTTGATTACATGAAGCAGAAGAACGCCTTAAAAGATGGAGCCGATATTGTGATCGGCACTCCTGGACGTCTCATAGATTATCTGAAGCAGAAGGTATATTCCCTCAAAAATATTGAGATACTTGTGATTGATGAGGCAGATCGGATGTTTGATATGGGTTTTATCCCTGACCTGCGTTACATCCTTAGACGTTTACCCCCATTTGACAAACGTCAGAATCTGATGTTTTCCGCCACCTTGAATCAGCGCGTTATGGAACTCTCTTACGAGTTTATGAATATGCCCCAAAAGGTTTCCATTACACCTGAGAAGATGACAGCTGAAAGGGTGCAGCAGCGGTTGTATCATGTTTCCAATAAGGAAAAATTTCCTCTGCTACTTGGACTTTTGCGTCGTGGTGGAATGCTCCGCTCAATGATATTTGTCAATACAAAGCGAGAGGCGGAACGCCTCCAGGACAGGCTTAACGCCAACGGATTTGGATGCCGTCTGATTTCAGGAGATGTTGAACAACGCAAGCGGATGAATATTATAGAACAGTTCAAGCGTGGCGAATTGCCTATCCTTATAGCGACTGACGTGGCTTCACGTGGGCTGCATATTGATGCTGTCTCGGATGTCATCAATTATGACCTGCCACAGGATGCAGAGGACTATGTTCATAGAATTGGCAGGACTGCCAGGGCAGGAGCGGAAGGTAACGCTATATCATTTGCAGATGAAGATGGCGCTTTTAATATTGAGGCAATTGAAGAGTACATAAAACACAAGATCCCGGTTGCTTGGGCTGAAGATGAACTGTTTGTTCATGATTACATAACACCCAAGCATAGAAAGGCTGAAGCTGCTTCAGCTGGTGATGCAAATGGCAAACGCAATAATAAAAAGGTTGATAAAAACAGGCAGTTAAGGTCTTCTGATTCTTTAGCTGCAAAGAAGAGGCATTTACCGAAGCGAAAAAAATTGAATCAGGTTCCTGAGGGTAATATTAAGTCGGAATTGGATTAGCCTTTTTGATAGAGTTTTTTAAAGTTGTCGCCTGACAGATAACGCTGCAAGAAAAACAAAGGAGCCATCCAGAGTGCTGAGAACAATAATGTGCTGGTAAATTCAACAAGATATGCCCACCATGGTGGATCTATTGATTTGATTATCCAGAGAGCATAAAGGGTTAGTTCATAAATTGGAACAAGCAGCAACAGACCTGAAACCACCCGTTGCATCGTTTGCAATCCCCAAGATTCTTTAATCAAAAAGCCAATAGCAGTCGCAAGTATTATTGAACCTATAATGACCTCTATCCATGGTGAAAAGCCATATCCCCAGAAGACCTGCCAGGCAGTAACAGATTCAACGGAGTTTTCTGACAGTTTTGTCTGTATATCTGTATTCAGATAGTACAACAGCCCTTTTCCACCAATAATAAGCAGGATTGCAGCCCCAAGGATTGCAGACCAAGATATAGCTGCAACAGGATTAAATTGATCAGTAAATATAGCCAGATTTATTTTGCGGGTATCTTTCTCTGTATGGTTTTCAGTCACATATTTGCTGCCAATTGGTGGCAATTGCAAAGGAATCGGTGCCTCTGTCATATAATTTTTGTTAAGAAGTTCCAGTTCTCTTTTATGGGCTGCTTCCTGTTGTTTCCTTTCAACTATAGTTTTGACAACAATGCCACAATGTGGGCATTCATCAAAAACCTCTTCACAGAAAGTGCTGTAGCCACATGAAGGGCAGGTGTTGGTGGCGTAGACGGATGTCATTTTCTTCCGTGGTTTTACTATATGAAAATTGTGTTTGCAGCGTGGACAAGCAAGATTCATCCCTTCATCAGGAATGTCGTGATCATTCACATTTCCAGTAGCCTTGCAGTTTGGGCATTCAATACGCATTTTACTTATCCTGCTGCCTGAATTATCCGTTCACGGATCTTTTGAGCATCTGCAGGCATTAGTTCACAACGTGTAGGCATACCTTCCAGTCTCTTGATAGATTCGGGCGTTGGAACCAGTTCAGATGTAGCTTCTATTACAACATCTCCGAACTTGGCTGGATGGGCTGTTGAAAGGCAAACGACAGGTATGCCGTCTTTTAAAAAATCTTCCGCCGCTCTTATTCCAACAGCGGTATGGGGGTCAAGCAGGTATCCTGTCTCTTTTCTGAATCTGCCAATGGTTTCAAGAGTGGCAACACGATCAACAGAAGCGGAACAAAAATCACTTTTAACCTGCTGTAACTCTGCATCAGTAAAGGTTATTTTTCCTTCCAGTTTTAATTGGTTGAAGGCGGCAGAAACCCTGCCGGTATCCTTATTAAAGAGGTAATAGAGATAGCGTTCAAAATTGGAAGCAACCTGAATATCCATGGATGGAGAGATGGTCTGAAGCACCTCACCCACCGAGTAGTCTCCCATTGTTATAAAACGGGTAAGAATATTGTTTTCATTCGTGGCTAAAAGCAGTTTCTCTATTGGCAACCCCATCTGCCATGCCAGATAACCGGCAAATATGTCACCAAAATTGCCAGTGGGGACTGAAAATAAGATCTTTTCTCCATGTTTGGCAACCTTAAGCCATGCATAAATATAATAAACTACCTGAGCCAGAACCCTCGCCCAGTTGATGGAGTTTACTGCTCCAAGGGAGTATTTCTGCTTGAATTCAAGATCTCCCATCAGTGATTTTACAATATCCTGACAATCGTCAAAAGTACCATCAACAGCTATATTATGTACGTTTTCATCCAGTACAGAGGTCATCTGCAACGCCTGAACCGGTGAAGTCTTGCCATGAGGATGCAGAATAAAAATGCTTATTCCGGTTTTTCCACGAACAGCATGTATGGCGGCGCTGCCGGTATCACCAGATGTTGCTCCAAGAATGGTCAGTTGTTCATTCCGTTCTTTAAGTATGTACTCAAAAAGATTTCCCAGAAGTTGAAGGGCAACATCCTTGAATGCCAGCGTCACTCCATGGAAGAGCTCAAGTATGTAAACTCCATCCTTTTTTACTACAGGTGTAATTTCAGGGTGGGTAAAGGTTGAATATGATTTATCAATAAGTGATTTAAGGTCATTTGCAGGGATATCATCCACAAAACGTGAGATAATTCGGAAGGCAAGTTCCTGGTAGGACAGATTGCGCCATGATACCAGTTCTTCGTTTGAAAATGATGGAATAACCTCGGGCAAGAGAAGGCCACCATCATCCGCCAGACCCATCATGACTGCATCTTTGAAGCGTACCGGTTTGATGCCGCCACGTGTACTGATGTAACGCATAGCAAAAAGATCCTTTCAGATGAAAATAATCTTTAGTTTTCTACCAGTTTTGGATTAGAAAATCTAGTGTCTGCTAGGTTGTATCTCTCCGGAAGAGAAAATAAAGAACGCTCTGAACAGACAGTATTTGTAAAATTCGGAAAATAAGAGCTTGAAACTTCCAGGATTGTACCACCAGTCTGTCTTCAAATTTCCTGTATCAACCGGATACGGGTATATATTGATTTCAGTAGGCAGTGTGTTTCTGAATAGTATAGAGGCTCGTTTCAAGTGATATCTGGAAGTTATTAGTAAAATTGAATTGACCTTGTTTTCTACTAGCAGATCTCTTGCATAGATTGCATTTTCAAGGGTATTACGTGAAGACTTTTCCAATATTACATTGTCTGGAGTCGGATCGCCTGGTTTTTGATGATAAAGTTCTGATTTACGAACAACAGGATCTACACCGATTAGAAAGAGTTTATTTGCCCGCTTTTCACGAAAAAGCCGTATACCCTCTTCAATTCTACCTTTGCCTCCAGCAAGCACAACAATGGCATCGGCCTCCAATATACGTGGGCGGGCTGAAAATGTCTTGTAGGTAAAATCTATAAATAATGCAGTAAGCATTAGCAGTGCGAGTACAAGCAGGGAGAGGAAGGCCTTGAGCATTTTCATTTCAGTAATTTTCTCCTTGCAAGAGCAGGCTCATTCTGATAAAAGATTTCGTTCAGTCAGCACAGGAGGCAAGATAAATGTCCAGAAAATGTGAAATCTGCGGTAAAGGTCCTAGCACAGGCAATAATGTAAGTCACGCCAACAACAAGACCCGTACAACTTGGTATCCTAACCTTCAAAAAGTCAAAGCGTTACGTAATGGAACAGTTCGTACTATCAAAGTCTGTACCCGCTGCATTCGTTCCGGCGCAGTCGTAAAGGCTGTTTAAGGTTCCAGATATCCAGTTCCGTTTTAAGAAGTAGCCCCATATGGTTACCATATGGGGCTACTTGCTGTTCGTGCTGTTTTTCAAATAGTAGCGACAGCATCAATTTCGACCTTTGCTCCGCGCGGAAGAGCAGCAACGGCTACTGTGACCCGTGCCGGTTTTGTTGTAGGAAAATAACTGCCGTAAATCTGATTTACTTTAGGAAAATCAGCCATATCAGTAAGATATATAGTCGTCTTAACTACCTTATCAAAACCGGTTCCAGCCGCTTCAAGTATAAATTCAAGATTTTCCATTACACGGGTAGTTTCTTCTTCAACTGTACCTGAAATCATCTCGCCGGTTTCGGGAAGAAGAGGTATCTGCCCTGAACAGAACAAAAGATTTCCGGCTTTCACTGCCTGAGAATATGGGCCTATCGCTGCAGGCGCCTTTGATGTTGTAATAATCTCCATGAAATCAGCTCTCTTTCTACTTTTTAATCCGTTCCACCTTTATGACCCCTCTTACTTTTAATAGAGAGTTTATTACCTTGTTAAGGTGGGTAAGGTCAGTTACGTTCAGTTCGAATATGTTTTCACCACGCTTGTCAATGGTACTCTTGATTTGGGCGCTTACAATGTTTGCCTCAGCATTTGTGATCGCCAGAGTCATATGGGCAAGAATCCCTTTTTCATCCATGCAGATGACTCTCAATCTTACTGGCAGGGCAGCACTTTTGCCTTTTGCCCATGTAACATCAATTCTACGTTCCGGATCACTTTCCGTGACAAACGGGCAATCAGCTGTATGAATTGTCACACCTTGCCCTCTGGTTATGAAGCCTACAATCTCATCTCCAGGCAGGGGGTTACAACATTTTGCATACCGGATCATAATGTCTTCCATGCCGCCAACCTCGACAGCATTGGATGACTTGCCCTTAAGTTTGTTGATTACACTCGTTATTCTTGACTCTTTATGAGTCTGCTGAGCCTGCATCCGTTCTTCAGGAATCAGTTTACCAATAACCTGTGCGGCAGAAACCTTGCCATATCCCATGGCTGCGAGCAGGTCTTCCTCACTGTTAAATCCGTACTCGTTGGCGATTTTTTTCAGCTCACCACCTTTCAGGATCTTCTGCAGATTGAGAGAATACTTGCGGAACTCTTTTTCGCAGATATCTCGGCCAAGCAGTATACTGCGCTTTCTCTCTTCGATCTTTATCCATGCGCGGATCTTGTTCCTTGCACGTGATGAGCGGACTATCTTTAGCCAGTCTTTACTGGGGGTATGATGTGGAGATGTTATTACCTCAACAATATCTCCGTGTTGCAATTCATGCTTTAGAGGAACCAGCTTCCCGTTAACCTTTGCCCCAACACAGCGATGTCCAACATCAGTATGAACAGCGTAGGCAAAGTCAATAGGGGTTGAACCTTTTGGAAAACCTTTTACGTCTCCTTTGGGAGTGAAAACGTAGACTTCTTCAGGAAAGAGATCTACCTTAACCGAATCCATAAACTCACGTGAATCCTGAAGTTCCTGTTGCCATTCAAGCAGTTGACGCAGCCAGGCAAACCGTTTTACCTCTTTTTCGTCGTATCCCTTGCCTTCTTTGTATTTCCAGTGGGCTGCAATCCCGGCCTCAGCTACCCTGTGCATCTCATATGTACGGATCTGGACTTCCATCCTGTCACCGTGGGGGCCTATCACTGTTGTATGCAGTGACTGGTACATATTCCCCTTGGGCATTGCTATATAATCCTTGAAGCGCCCAGGAATAGGTCTCCAGGCAGAGTGGATGATTCCAAGCACCTCATAGCAGTTTCTTATATCCTCAACTAGAACCCTCAGGGCAGTAAGGTCATATATTTCCTCAAACTCAACGTTACGCTTTTCCATCTTTCGGTATATCGAATAGAGGTGCTTGCTTCGGCCTGATACCTCACCGGCAATCTGATGTTCAACGAGTTTTTGCCTTATTATATCCTTTATTTCATTGATAAAAGATTCGCGTTCCTGTTTTTTACGCTGGATTTTTGTGGAGAGATCAAAATAGATGTCAGGCTGCAGATATCTAAAGGATAGATCCTCAAGCTCGGTCTTGATCCATGATATTCCGAGTCTATGGGCAATAGGGGCATAGATATCCATTGTTTCTCTGGATATGGATCTCTGTTTTATATCGGGCTGAAACTGCAGGGTTCGCATATTGTGCAGTCTATCAGCCAGCTTTACCAGAATTACCCTTATGTCGTTGGCCATTGCCAGCAGCATCTTGCGGAAGTTTTCAGCCTGGTTCTCTTCCTTTGTCTTGAAGTGAATCTTGCTTATCTTGGTGACACCATCAACAAGCGCAGCTACCTCCGGTCCAAACAGGTCGGACAGTTCTTCAGATGTTGTAAGGGTGTCTTCAATGGTGTCATGTAGAAAACCTGTGACTATACTTGGCACGTCAAGCTTTAGATGTGCAAGAAGGCCGGCCACTTCCATAGGGTGGATGATGTACGGCTCACCTGAGAGACGGGTCTGACCCTGATGAACCTTTGCACAATAGACATATGCCTTTCTGATCAGGTTGAGATCGGCGGTTTGATTATAACTTACAACCGTATCAAGGATATCATTCAGGCGTATCATCGGGGAAAAGGTTCTATTGGATAATCAGGGTGAATAGTAAAACGGTGGCTGAATAGGCAAAGGAGACCTTGCCAATCGGCAGGTCTCCTAAAAAGTAGAGGTTCATGCAGTGCGCTTGCCGGTAAATTCGGCAGTCAGCTTGCCGGCAGCAATCTCACGGAGCGCAGTCACGACCTGGCGGTTGTTTTTGGGGTCTATCAACGGTTTTACCCCTTTGTATAGCTGCTTTACACGCTTTGATGCTATCATCACCAGCATAAAGCGATTGTCAACCTTTTCAAGGCAATCTTCAACGGTAACCCGTGCCATAAATTATCTCCTTTAACTATAAACAAATAAACGGAGCGTGATTATACCCATAACCGCTCAAATATCAAACATTTTCGATATCTGTTCCCAGATATTTTCGGTTTTTATCTGTGCAGCGGTAACAATTGCCGCCAGCCTTTCTTGAGCCTCTTCAAGCTGATCATTTATTACAATATAATCGTACCATCTGGCTTCAGGGATTTCTTCAACTGCCCTTGCTATCCTCCGCTCAATAACATCAACTGAATCTGAGGAGCGGGATTCAAGACGACGTCTGAGTTCAGGAATGCTTGGAGGCATCACAAAGATAAAAGTCCCTTTTATCGAGTGGTTCTTCAGAATCCTCGCTCCCTGGCAGTCGATGTCCAGAAGGATATCTACTCCATCCCTGCGAGCCTGTTCCAGAACAGAAATGGCGGTGCCGTATAAATTACCGTGCACCTCTGCCCACTCGGCAAATCCGTTTTCTGACACCATCTTTTTGAACTGTTCAGTTGAAACAAAGTGATAATCAACACCATCCTGCTCTCCCTGCCTTGGATCTCTGGTTGTATAACTGACAGATTCCTTTAACCCAGGAAAACGTTTTACCAAACCATTGCAGAGGGTTGTCTTACCTGCCCCTGAAGGGGCTGAAATAACTATTAGGAGTCCTTCTTTCTGCATCTTTTTGATACCTCTGGTTTTTTAGATACTGACAACATTTCTATTCAATATTCTGCACCTGTTCCCTCATCTTTTCCAATTCTGCCTTCATCTGTACGACCAGAGAAGTGATTGCTGCATCATTGGCTTTTGAACCGATTGTATTCACCTCACGGTTTATCTCCTGCATAAGAAAATCAAGCTTGCGGCCTACAGGCTCTTTTAGTTTCAAGGCATCGTCAAATTGAGAAAAGTGACTATCCAACCTGACAAGTTCCTCTGTAATATCGCATCTATCAGCCAGTAAAGCCACTTCTTGGGCAAGTCGCTGCGGATCCATCTCTGTTCCGTTCAGCAGCTTTTCAACTCTCTGCTGCAGTTTGATCTGATACTCTACAACTACCTGAGGAGAACGCTCTCTGAGATCTTTAACCAGACCTGCCAGTTCATTGCGCCTTGCAACCATATCTGCCTGCAATGCCTCCCCTTCCTTAATTCGCATACCGTCAAGGTTTTCCAGAGCGATGTTTACTGCCTTAATCAGAGTTGGCAGCAGATCTGTTTCTTCATCTGTGAGCGTTTCCTGCAATACATTTTTCTGAGAGATTATAAGAGATAACGGGATCTCTGCCGAGACGTGCAGCTCATGTGCCAGATCAAGAAATGCCTGATGATAACCCTTTGCAACTGCATTGTTCAATGATGGGACGGCCAGTTCATTTGTTGAGGTTTCCCACTGTACGAACAGATCCGCCTTGCCACGTTTTACCCGTGCCCCAACGATCTTTCTTACATCATTTTCATATCCCATAAAACTTCTGGGCATCTTTAAAGAAACCTCGCCATAGCGATTATTCACCGTCTTTATCTCAACCAGACAATGTCCATTCTGATCAGATGATTCACCTTTGCCGTAGCCGGTCATACTCCTTATCATTATTCTACTCCTTGGTATGACTTAGATTTATCCAATGTTAAACTCACGATGCCAGGCATCAAAAATTGCTACCTTCTTGTTTCCAAACCTTGACAGGCTCTTTCTAATCTTCTCAACCGATTTTTCTTTATCCAGCTTATCCGGATTTTTTGAATAAAAGAGATCCGCATAACAGATAATCCTTTCAGCCAGAGTTTCAGGAATCATATCCCTTTCTGGTAGAGGAAGATTCTGGGTTTTAATATCATCTTTTGTGATTCCTACCCCTGTATGACGTTCACAAATCATTGCATGCATCAGAAGTCCTTCTGACTCTAGTATCTCACGTCCCAATATACCGTGGCGGATATAAGGATCTGCTCCGTGGCAATCGATATCAGGTGCATCCACCTTGCATACCCCTATGTCATGCAGGTATGAAGCCTCAATTACAAGACGGCGGGTTTCAGGATCAGCATCTACTGCTGAACAGGCGCCCAGAGCCTTTCCTGCAACCATTCTGCCATGAGTCATAAGAATTTCGACCGTTTTTGAACGACAGTATTTTTTTAATAGTTCCTCCACTGCCAGCATCGATTATCCCTTTCCAAAGAAGTCACGCAGACGTTTAAGATAATCAATATTACTTCGTGTATCGGAGGATTTTTCATTTATAGATTCAAGCTGTTTTCTGTTGTTTTCTGAATGTCTTGTTAGCGCTTCAGCCAGGCTTTCAAGCAGTTTTTCGTTTGTGTTCAGAAGCTCTGCAATGGCGGATTTTGGAAGTTCTGCAAGGATGGCTTCTGTAGCTGCCCTGACTGTTGCCGTCCTCGGCTCACCGCTAAGAAGAGAGGCCTCTCCGAACATCCGGCCTATTTTAAGAGTGGCTACTTCAGTTTCATCAATATAAACAATCAATTTCCCATTTAGCACAAAAAATAGCGAACTTCCTTCATCTCCCTGCTTAACAACGACCTCTCCGGGTGCAAACACACGAAGAAGCGCACAATCAGCGCAATGTCTCAATTCGTCAGGGGTAAGCAGATCAAACAGGTGAGATTGACGCAGGCCGGAGATGATCCGTTCTTTCTGGTTGGGAAAGGATTCTTTGGGTGTTCCGGTAAGTATCTGACGATGTGGGAATGGAAAGCTCCATCCTGCACGGTTTACAGCATACCATACCTTGGTCTGAAGTTCAGAAATAGCGTGGTTGCGCTCTGCAGGATCTACGAGCCAGAATCTAAGCTGGTAGATGATGCTGCTGTCGTTCATGCTCTGCAGACGGATCAAAGGTGCAGGTTCAGCAAGAAGAAGAGATTCATCTTGCATCACCCCCATAAGGATCTTTTTTGCCTGCTCAGGAGGCAGTTCATATGGCAAGCCTATATTAAGGGTTAGCGCGGAGCGCTGTTGTGCATTTTCCTTGGAGGAACCGTGAGTGACAATCACACTCTGAACAGCAACGGTATTTGGTACAAGCACCTGATTGTTGTCAAGTGTACGGAGGGTAATGTAACGAAATCCAACGTTTACTATCTCGCCGAACAGATTCTTCTCCGGCACTGATATCCAGTTGCCGCGTGTCATAAGAGGATCAATCTGTACTGTAAAGCCGTAAAAGGCGTTTGAAAGAGTAGTCTGCATTGCAAAAGCTATAGCTGCGGTGAGAACGGTTGTTGTGGTTATAATAGCGGAAATATCTATCTGAAATACAAGACGGAGAGAAGCAATGCCGGCCAGAAGATAGACAATAAGCCTTATGGCATCCCTTAGCAGCATCGGTACATCGCCGTGCCTCCGCAGGGATAGAACCATATCAACCAGTATGTAGATCAATAACTTGGCAAGGCAGATAAGGACAATTACGCTCTGGATACGGGTGAGTATAAGGCTATAGTTTGGATAGCCCGTGAGTGTTGCCTCAAAATATAACAGCACTAGGCCGATAACCGAGAGTTTCAGGGCTGTAGGCGCCAGGTTTGAGAGTTGTTTCCCCTGAATCCGGCGAACAATGGTTACGGTGATAAAAAACAAAAAAACTGCCACAAGTACAAGCAGCTTGTTGACCAGAAAAAAATTTAGGTCAACAAGAGAGAGAATCTCCTGTTGCATTGCCTGTTGTGTGCCAGCAGCCATCCCCTAGTTCTCCAGTGCGCCAATAATGGTTTTAATATCAGCAATGTTTCGTTCTGCAAGCCAATTTTCCATTCCCAAAGCTATCTCCTGCGCTGAGCCAGGGTTAACAAAGCTGGCTGTGCCTATCTGTATGGCTGTTGCTCCTGCAAGCATAAACTCCAGGGCGTCAGTGGCATTCATAATTCCGCCAATACCAATCACTGGAATTTTTACAGCCTTTGCCACCTGCCAAACCATCCTTAAAGCTATAGGTTTTATTGCAGGTCCAGATAGGCCGCCGGTGATATTTGCCAGTACAGGTCGGCGTTTCTCCAGATCAATTGCCATCCCTGTGAGTGTGTTTATAACGGATAGAGCATCAGCGCCTGCCCCTTCACAGGCAAGAGCCATCTGTACAATATCAGTGACATTAGGTGATAGCTTGACTATAAGCGGTTTTTTTGTAGCATTGCGGCATGCTGCAACAACCGATACAGCCGAAGCTGGATCGGTGCCAAATACTATTCCGCCCTGTTTGACATTGGGGCATGAGATATTTACCTCAAGGGCGCTAACCTCTGATATTGAATTTAGCCGGGCGGCCATTTCGGCATATTCTTCAGGAGTAGAACCAAAAAAGTTTGCTATTGCCGGAGTATTAACAGTTCGGAAAAACGGAATCTTCTTGGCTATAAATGCATCAATACCAACATTTTGAAGACCAATGGCATTAAGCATTCCGCCCGGAGTTTCAACTAGGCGGGGGGTAGGATTCCCTGCCCTCGGCTTTAGTGACAATCCTTTGGTAACAAATGCACCTATCTTCTCCAGATCAACGTACTGGCTAAATTCCTCACCATAGCCAAAGGTGCCGGAGGCGGTCATAACCGGATTTCGCAACTTGAGTCCGGCAATCTCAACAGACATATCTGGCTTCATGTCAGTTTCCCTCCCATTTCAGATCGTTTGCCTCAAAGACAGGCCCTTCTGTGCATACACAACGGTAATCAGGGGTTTCAGGAGTATGTTCCGACCCCTGGCGGACACAGCCAAGACAGGCTCCCATCCCACAGGCCATATATCCTTCAAGTGAAACCTGTGTAGGCAGGTTACGTTTTTTGCCTATAGCGGCCACCGCCTTCAGCATGCCGTGAGGGCCGCAGGCAAAGATTCTTCCTTTGTTGGCAGTGCTGTCCAGACGGCATTCAAGTACATCGGTCACCAGTCCGCATTCTCCGAGTGACCCATCCTCTGTGGCGGTGTAGCATTCAACACCAAGTCGTTCAAACTCGGTTATGCAAAGAACATCATCTTTGGTTTTACCACCGGCGAACAGGCGTACCGGTGAATCTTTTACCAATTCTTTGGCCAGAAGATAGAGGGGAGCCAGTCCTACGCCACCCCCGACAATAAGTTTTTCCTCACCCGCAGAGCCTTTGTCAAAACCCTTGCCCAAAGGTCCAAGTATATCGATAAGATCAGTCTCATGCAGCTCTGATAGCATCCCAGTCCCTTTTCCCAAAACTTTATACAGGATCTCAAAATAAGACTGTAAGGCTGCTCCAGTGTATGCAGGTTGATAAAGGCCGATATCAAAGATACCAAAAGGTCGTCTTATCAGCGGGTCAATGGATTGACTGACCCTCACCATAACAAACTGTCCGGGGTGAGCTTCCATTAATTCAGGAGGTGCAGTCATACGCATCCGCCAGTAGCCTGGTGAAACCTCCACGTTATCAATTATCATTGATTTAAACTGCATGTAACATCTCCTCCTCAGCGAGGTTTTTCTCCATCAACAGTGCATCGGTACCATTTTCATAATAGGATTTTCGAAACCCCGTGGGAATAAACCCTAATTTTTTGTAGAGGGTTATAGCGGGGAAACTGGTTGTTCGTACTTCAAGGCGGATGATGGTAGCTCTCTCTTTTAACGATTCTTTAAGGCTCCATCTGACAAGCATTTCACCTATACCGTTTCCATGTAGTACGGGATTAACAGCTACATTTAGAATCTCTGCTTCATCAAAAAGGACAGAAAGAATTAGATAACCTGCTATTTGGCCATCCTTGTCAGCTACAACTGCGGTTCCATAATCTGACACTATCTCTGCAATAAAGTGTTCTTTGATCCAGGCGCGAGGAAAACATGCCTGTTCAATGGCAAGAACTGCATCAAGATCATCCTCTGTCATTTTACGGATTATCAACATTTGGCGGACAAGAATACCGTTATTACTGCCTTGAGGCAAATAAAAAAGCCTTTCAAAACAATTATGAATCGCTATCTTGATTCATTGCAGATATCTCTTTTTCTGTTAAACTGGTAAAATCTGATTTACGTTGATCAAGTGTGATATTATCTGGTTTTTTATGGGAGATTAAAATGCCAAGAATCCTTGTCATAATTGCATTATTATTAATGTTCTTTTCTATATCAAAACTCCATGCCCTTGAACTTACGGAGCGGGATAACGGACAAACCGTCAAACTGCAACAAGGAGAGATATTGACCTTAAATCTAGAAGGCAATCCTACAACCGGCTATATGTGGGAAGCTGCAGGATACAACAAGAACCTGCTGGTAATGCAGGGAGAATCAGGTTTTCTGCGTGATGCGGAACGTCCTGGCTCTGGAGGCAGATTCGTTTTCAGATTTGAGCCAAAGGGAACCGGAGAAACACGTTTGCAGCTTGTTTATATTAGGCCTTGGGCAAAAAAGGATCGACCAATACGTACCTTTGAGGTTGTTGTATCTATCCTTGGAGAAGAGGGGGATTATAATCTGCAGAAAAACTATCAGCCACTATTCAAAAGATCCGATGATGATGGATTACTTCGTATAAGCAGGATAGAACGGATTCCGCCATCACGGCTTACAGGAGAAGTTGCTGCTCCAGTTGGTTTTTATTCAGCCGCAAAAGAACGTGGCACTGAAAATCTTGTTGTGCTACGTGGCAGTCAGACAGCACTCAAGATCAGCGTGCCGGCTTTTGCTAAAAGGCCTCTGGATGTAAGGTGGCTAAATGCAAAACTGTTGTATATGGAGTTGTGGTTTGATCCGCATAATGGCATCTACTGGATATTTGATATTGAACGTGAAGCTTTGCTCATGAGCGAACTTATGAATGACGGGATGTAACCTGAATCTTTTAAATATAAAACAGATATTTAATATATGGAGCTTTTATGAAATCGTTTGAAATAGTTGAAAAAATTACCGGAGGCTTGATTATAGGATTTTTGAATGGGCGTATGAACGCAGAGAGTGTTCCTTGTTTTGAAGAGTGGGCCGATCATTTGATTGAACTTGGAGCTGAGCGGATAATTATTGATTTAAGTTCTCTTACCTATATCAGCAGTGCAGGGCTGCGAGCTGTGCTGACTGTTGCCAAAGAGTTACAGAAAAGACGCGGTCTCATTATATGTGGCTTATACGGCATTGTAGCGGAAGTTTTTCATGTTTCAGGTTTTATGGAGATTTTACATATAAAAAATACTGCTGCCGAGGCTTTGGCTGAATTGTGAGCCTCAACCCCTGACCTGATATAAACTTCAGAAATTCATAACAGCACAAGTTGCATGATGCTTCTGCCGAAAAAGTAAATATCATCTGATTTGAGCATATAGGACATCTGGCTTTCTCTTTTGTTTGACTTGTGCTCTTCTGGGGATTTAATTATGGCCAAGAAACAAAATAATACACAGGAAGGCTATTCTGAGGGCGCTGAGTTTCGTTTTTTGGGAAATCTTTTTGGGGCTTTGATGGCTTCTGCCGGTCTTCTGGCCGGTACAATGATGTGTGAACGGGACTTTGATTACTGGCCTGAAGATATCGTGCCACTTTTGCTTTTACTCTTTACGCTACGCGGTCTTATTAAAAGCTCCATGGAGCTGGCAAAGGACAGCATCTATTATGAAGAGCAGAAGAAACACGTTATAGAGGCTCTTGCAAAACAGGAACAGATGGCTGCTGCAGCGGCTGAAAATGCTGGTATTGATATGCCGAAGATAACCTCTAAACCACATTTCAGTGAAGAGCAGGTAATTGATGCTGTTAGCAAGAGGATTGAGCAGCAAAGAGAAGAAGCGGTAAAAAAGAATAAACTTGTAAACTAGATTGGTTCTAATGGCAGAACGACCTAAACTGACACTGGAATATCTCTCTGCCTTGTTGTTTGAGCGACAACTGCTCTCTGCCGAACAGAGGGCAGTTGTGCTTACCAGAGGCAAAGTGCAGGAGGCAAGGCTTAGTGCAGGGTCTCAGGCAGCTGGCAGGCGTCTTCATAAAGGTGGTGAAACTCCCTCACCGGCTCAGGTGCTTGCCTCTTTTAATTTTGAGACTCCAGGTGGAAACGGCAGAATACTATCTGAAGATGCCATTACTGAAGTGCTGGCTGATTTTCTGAATATTCCCTATCTAAAAATTGACCCTCTAAGACTGGATCTTGATGTTGTAACATCCCATATACCACGCCCATTTGCCTTGAAACATCTGATAGTTCCCGTGGCTATAGGTGATAACGAGCTGACAATTGCTGTTGCAGATCCCTTTAATGATGAGGTTTTGCAGGATTTTGCCGTTGCCCATAGAATAAAGATTAAGCGTGTCCTTAGTTCATGCTCTGATATACAGAAGATTCTTCGTGAATTTTATGGGTTCAGGGCTTCTGTAGCGGCAGCTGAGGCGGATTCCTCGTCAACCATAGATCTTGGAAATCTTGAACAGCTCTTCAAGTTGAAAGGTGAACATGAGCTTGAAGGTAACGATCGTCATGTAATATCAGCTGTTGATTTCCTGCTTTCATATGCCTTTGATCAGAAGGCCAGTGATATACATATAGAGCCCAAACGGGAAAAATGTCTCATCCGTTTCAGATTGGACGGGCTTCTTCATAACATACATCTTCTTCCAAAGCCTCTGCACGCACCAATTGTATCCAGAATAAAGATCCTTTCCAGGATGGATCTGGCTGAAAAACGTCGCCCTCAGGATGGCCGCATAAAAACTTCACACAGCAACAAAGAGGTTGAGTTGAGGGTTTCGACAGTTCCAACCGCCTTTGGTGAAAAGGTTGTAATCCGGATATTTGATCCTGACATCCTCTTTCAGGAACTCGACTCAATCGGCTTTTATGCCAGGGAGTACGCCCTTTATAACAGCTTTATCCATAGGCCAAACGGTATAATACTGGTTACCGGCCCTACAGGTTCGGGCAAGACGACCACTCTCTACTCTACGTTGCGCAACCTGTCATCTCCGGAGGTAAATATAGTTACAATTGAGGATCCGATAGAGATGGTAATGGAGGAATTTAACCAGATATCGGTTCAACAGAGCATTGGAGTGACATTTGGAAACATTCTCCGCACCGTATTGCGTCAGGATCCTGATATTGTCATGGTTGGTGAAATAAGGGATGAAGAAACAGCCGAAAATGCTGTACAGGCCGCACTTACAGGGCATCTTGTCCTGTCAACACTGCATACAAATGATTCTCCATCTTCCATTGCCCGTCTTCTTGATCTGGGAGTGCCATCTTACCTGATTAAGGCAACCATAGTTGGGATAATTGCACAGCGACTTTTACGAAGGATCTGTCCTCATTGCAAGGTGCCTCGAGAGCTTTCAGAGGAACAGTTGCGTTATCTGCAGATTTCTGAATCCTCATTAACGGTCTATGAAGGGGAGGGTTGCAAGGAATGTCGTGGTACGGGGTATAAGGGGCGTACAGGAATTTTTGAGGTATTGGAATTAAATGACAGAATCAAGGCTGTGGTGAGCGATAAGATAGATGTTGCTAGCCTGATACAGGTGGCTGAACAGGATGGCTTCCTTTCACTTCGTCAGCTTGCCATAAGAAAAATGATTGAGGGTATTACAACATATGATGAGGTTATATCAATAACCGGCTAAAACAAAAAAACCCGCGATATGCGGGTCTTTTTGAGGATATGGATAAACAGGTATTTGTATATCAACAGCCGGCTGTCTTTTGAATTGTGCGGAGAATTTTAGTGTTTCCATCAAAGCGAATACGCAGTTCATCACCAACTCTTACTTTTCTGTCACGTATCTTCTCCATATTCATGTTATCCCGTACCAGCAATATAACCGGAGCATCAGTCTTCCGGTCTTTTAATGTAAGCTCTGCGCCACCGGTAACTATTTTAATTCCTGTCACTGTGCCAATAAGCTTTGCTTCAGCTGCAAAGGCAGATGTGGCCATGGTTGTAAATACAATCATAACAAGCAGCGCTAAAATTTTTTTCATATAACCCCCTGGAAATAAGCCGTAAAATACGGCTAAATATGTATCAAGTAATATTCACGCTATTTCAGGCGAAGTATACCTTATAATTTTAATGAGTCAATACCACTTAATAAAATAGTTTTACCTCTGCAAGTTTGACAGTTCAATAGCGTGAGGTTACACTACCAAACCATGTCTCTGCTTGAAATCACAAATCTTAATACTGTTATCCTTACCCGTCAGGGGAGAGTTAATGCTGTCAACCGGATTAATCTCTCTCTTGACAAGGGCAAAACGGTTGCACTTGTCGGTGAATCCGGCTCGGGGAAGAGTATGACCGCTCGTTCAATCATGGGGCTAATTCCTGCTCAGGGTAGAATCAGTAGCGGCTCCATAAGATTAAACGGAACCGAACTTGTCGGATTACCGGAAAAAGAGCTGCAGCGGCTTCGGGGCAATACTGTTGCCATGATTTTTCAGGAACCTATGACATCTCTTAATCCTGTGCTTCGGATTGGCGAACAGTTAATAGAGCCACTTGTACTTCATCGCAAGCTTGATAGATATTCTGCCAGAATCAGGGCAGTTGAACTGTTGCAAAAAGTGGGTATAGCTTCACCTGAACAGCGAATTGATGACTATCCTCATCAACTTTCCGGAGGTCAGCGACAGAGGGTAATGATTGCAATGGCTCTGGCCTGTGAACCGGAGCTGTTGATTGCCGATGAGCCTACGACAGCCCTTGATGTGACAGTTCAGTCCCAGATATTGCAACTTATTGATGAGCTAAGGATTGAAAAGGGGCTTGCTCTCTTGCTGATTACTCATGATCTAGGGATAGTTTCACAACGAGCTGATCTGATTCATGTTATGTATGCTGGGATGATACTTGAAACTGCAGTAACAGCCGATCTGTTTGACTCCCCCTTGCATCCTTATACCAGAGGTCTTCTGGCCTCACTCCCTGAAAATTCCGTACCAGGTCAGCCACTTAAAACCATACCAGGGCATCCTCCCAGATTGAGTTCTGAAATTATTGGCTGTCCATTTAAAGACCGTTGTGAAGAGGCAAAAGATATCTGTAAATTGAAGATGCCGGAAGTCAGGGATCTGGGAAGAGGGCATCTGGTAAGATGCTGGAACTACATCCAATGATCGATATACTATCATTAAATCAGGCTGATAAAAATTATACGCTTAAGGGCAGAGCTATTGGTAGAGGCGCAGATGCAATCTTTAAAGCTGTGGAACAGCTCTCTATATCTTTACTACAGGGGGAAACCCTGGGGCTTGCAGGTGAATCAGGATGTGGAAAATCAACTGTGGCCAAGCTGTTGACAGGGTTGATACAGCCAGATGCAGGCCATGTTGATTTTAGAGGAAAAGATATTAAAAAAATTGAGCAAGCAGAATATAAAATTTTCAGACGTTCCGTTCAGATGGTATTTCAGGATCCATTTTCATCCCTTAACCCAAGAATAAGGATTGGCGACACAATTGCTGAACCACTGCAAATTCATAACCTCTGTAAGAAATCCAGCTTGCGCGAAAAAACTGTTGAAATCATGGAAAGTGTTGGCCTAGATTCTGAGCTGTATGACAGGTTCCCACATGAATTTTCAGGGGGACAGAGACAGAGAATAGGAATAGCCAGAGCCTTGGCAGCAGAGCCAAAGATCCTTATCGCTGACGAACCGGTATCTTCACTCGATATATCCATTCAGGCACAGATAATAAATCTTTTGCAAATGCTGAAAAAAAAGCATGGTCTGAGCATGCTTATGGTTAGTCACGATTTGGGAGTCCTTAGACACACTTGTGATAGAATTGCAGTCATGTACTTGGGGAGGCTGGTTGAGGTTGCATCTACAGAGGAGATTTTCAGCCAATCCAGACACCCATATACCCAGACTCTTCTCGCAGCCATGCCGCATATAAAGAAAAGAGACGACCTGAAAGCCGTCTCTTTATCGGTATCCGATATCAATCCCTCTAATACCGGAACAAATGGCTGCCATTTTCAATCCAGATGCCGATACACTGAAGAACGCTGCCAAAATGAAAAGCCTGCTCTCCTTGATTGCAGCCCTGGTCACGCAGTCGCCTGCCATTTTGCCCGGAACCTGCCTATTTCAGATTAACTCCTGATTTACGCCCACCTGATTTAACAGGGTCATCCTTATAACCCAGAGCCGACCAATCCATTCTCTTTCCGCCATTATGGCAATCATTGCACTTTAGTGCGCTGTCTTTGGGTGCAACTTCATGGTTTATGCCTATAAAGGCTACAGTATTAACAAACTGGTATTTACCACTGTATGGGAGACAGAAATCCTTGCATTTTGACCCTTCGATCAAAGCCTTTTCCCAGTCATAATCTTCCCATAGTGACTTGTATTGCTGGAAGGTATTAAAATATCTATGCTTCAGATCCATAGGCATTGAGCCCTCGAATTTCTTGTACGGATAGATTTTAGATTTTGAATCTTTTATATTTCCTGTCGGAGCTGTAAAAACTACAGGTTTTGAAGGATCTTCAACCCTGTCGCCAGTCAAATATCTGGTTACCTTGCCATTATACCAGGCATAAACAGGCACAACATCCATCCCCCATTTGAAAGAACCTCTTTTTTTGCTGTATGTTTCCTGTTCAAAAACTTCCTGCGATTCAATATTTTTGCCTGTATCAGACCAGTACCAGGCCATCCTTGTTGCCTGACCTTTTGCAAATACAGGAATATGACAGGTTTGGCATGCAACAGATGAAATATGTTTGTCAATGGCAGCCTTGTCAGGAGAATTTTTGTGCGGTGCGTTTGCACCGATGTGGCAGTCTTCGCAGTTAACATGTCCATCAAAGTGAGCCAGTTGAGACGAAGCGCCGGAAATTTTGTGATCCTTTGTAATGTGGCAATCCTGGCAGACAAGGCCTGCTCCACCCTTGTTTTTTGCTGCCATATGAATATCCTGATTCTTATTTGCACTAATGAGAGATGAATCAATACCTGGGTTTTTTACTCCATCGCCCCCACCGCAATAGAAATGACAGTCTCCACAGTTCTTTATTGCAGGCCTTCCAACACTCTTCGCAGCTTTTTCCAAATCCATAGTGCCTCTTCTTAAAGCAACATAATCAATATCAACTCCAATAGTTGAACGTTGATAATTTCCATCTTTTGCGTGGCATATAAGGCAATCTATCTTTGTCATATCATTTAAATCAAAGTTTGAACGGTTCCAGCCGTAACCAGGATGGCATTTAAAGCATGCTTCATGTGTAATTCCATCAGGGCCGTTAAATGCAGTAGTACAAAAATTGTTGATAAGATTTGACTTGCCCCAAACTTTCTTGCTCTTTTCCATTCCCTCAATATGATTTGGAGTCCCTGCAAAACGCCAATGAGTAGTTTTAATAAAATCTTTAGCCTGTTTTTCATGGCACTTGAGACACTGTTTTGTAACATCGGAGCCATTCTTAAAAGAGCCATTAATTAATGTTGAATGATCAACCCCGGCAACTGCCTGAAATGCTGAGGTAAGTATAGAGAACGAAAAAACAGCAGAAATAATATTCAAAAAATTCATATTAAGTTGCCTCTCTTTCTAAATTTAATGAGATTATCTAGCAGGATTAACTAATTAATTCAACAGAACAAAAACAAGGGTTCTGGATATTTATAATTTTGTAATTTGTTATTGACATCAAACGTCCATGCAATGTATACATCAAGACCTCAAACGGACTGGGTATACTTTTTATATATCCTTCTGTGGGGCTGTAGCTCAGTTGGGAGAGCGCTTGAATGGCATTCAAGAGGTCGACAGTTCGATCCTGTTCAGCTCCACCAAATAACAAAAGCCAGCGTTGCGCTGGCTTTTCATATCGTTACGGTGGCCATGGTGAAGCGGCCGAACACACATGACTGTGACTCATGCATTCGAGGGTTCGAATCCCTCTGGCCACCCCAAAAAACTTCATGTTTATCGGTGTATTTAAAGGCTTGTTTCTGAAGTGCCCAATTGAGGTACAAAGGAGCGAGCCTTTTACGTTATTACAGCTGAGCCTCTTGCGAAATGTTTGCAGCTAATTTTGATGCCCTCGACAATTATGCATGAAGCCATTCCATAACAGGATTTCCCCTAATTGCAAGGGGCAAATGGAAAATTATCATTATCATACAACGATAAATTGTTTTTGTTACACCTGAAGGTTTTTCAGTTCCTTAATCAGTCCACCCAGGAAGTCATATCCCTTCTGCCAGAATCCTGATGACTCAATATCAATTCCAGCAAGTTTTGCTGTGTCAGCCGGAGATAGCGAGCCACCGGATTCCAGTAGCGCCCGATAGCCAGGCTTAAAGGCTTCGCCAGTATCCATATAGTGTTGATAGAGGGCTAGCACCAGAAGCTCTGCAAATGTATAGGAATAACAGTAGAATCTGCTGTGTATGAAATGGGATATGTACGACCAGCCCCATTTGTAAGCAGGTATCATCTCTACTGAATCGCCAAACAGTTTACCGTTTTCCTCAAGCCAGATTTCACAAATACGGTCGTTTGAGAGAAGTTCCTGCTTTCTTTCATGGTGAAGGCGTAGCTCAAATCTTGTCAGAACTGTCTGGCGGAATGTTGTAGCTATGATATCCTCGATCTTTGCACAGAGTAGGGATTTGCGTACCTCGGCATCCTTTTCGTTGTCCAGCAGCATTCTGGTCAATAGCATCTCGCCAAAGACCGAAGCGGTTTCTGCAAGCGGCAACGGGGCATGGTAGTTCAGGCTGTTCTGTCTCTGGGATAAAACGAAGTGCAGACCGTGGCCAGCTTCATGTGCAATGGTAGCAATATCACGCAGGTTATTTGTAAAGTTTAATAGCAGAAACGGCGGATCAACCGGCGATATACCCATTGCAAATGCGCCGCCGGACTTGCCGGGTCTTGGCATTACATCAACCCTGCGTTCATCAAAGAATGCCTGAACTATATCCCCAAACTCAGGCTCATAATTTCTGTAAGCCGCAACAGTCAGTTCACGAGCTTCGTCAAAGTTGTATTTTTTCTGAGCCTCAGCAACAGGGGCATATAGATCACAGTTTCTTATCTTGTCCATTCCAAGCATTTTTGCCTTAAGCCTGAAGTAGTCCTGTGCCAGTGAATAATTGTACTCCGTGCTCTGCATCAGGCGCTCTACAGCATCATCGCTCAGTTCATTGCCGATATTGGTTGGTTGAATAGGAGAACTGTAGCCTCTCAGCTCCATCTCCTGTGCATGATCAAGTGCCATGTTGTTGAATACAGTGCCAAAAACGAGTGAGTTTCCGCTTTCAGCATGTTTTTCAAGAAAACAGGTCTGGGCATTGAATCTTACATCCGCAGAGGGATGATGCAGCAGAGAGAGGAGCTCTTCTCCGGTAAATTCCTGCATTTCACCCTCAAGCTCCATATTGTATTTGAGGGATGCGGAAAGTTCATCAAAGAGCTTGGTAAATGCATGGCTTCCTGTAAGGTCTTTTCTCGTTAAAAGGCGTTCCTCATTTTCCTTTAAGGTATACGGTTTGAATTTTCTAAGACCTTTCAAAAAATGAATATATGCCGAGGTTTCTGGTAGGTTGAATAATTGTTCAAAAAGCTCGTCTGACAGTTGCATCAGCTCAAGCTCAAAAAAGAGTAGCTGTTGAGAAAGAACGCTTCCAAGTTCGGAGCATCTCTGGGCAAGAGATCTGTTTGTCTCATCTGCGGAATCGGCGGCAAACAGAAGATGGGCATAGCAGAACGGTTTTGCCATGCGGGTCTGGATCGCTTCATACTCTTTGATGGCAGTAATAATTGACCTGGGTTCCAGGGTTGCAAGCTTTTCAAAGTGTTTATTTCGAAAATCTAGAGCCATCTGTTCGAAAGATGAGAGGTCGGACTCCAACTCCTTTGAATCAGGGGCAGGATAGAGCAGGGTAGTGTTCCAGTTAAGGTTAGTGGTGGTCATGGTGTTGCTCCGATTTTTAGGTAAAGGTTTATACAACAATCTAGGCCGCTCTTCTTCTGATTACACCCTGTTTGCTGAACGCTTCTTCTGAAACCATGCCGGCAAAATAGAGATCATCCATCAGCTTGTGTACCGGATTATTTGCGTTGTAGGTAGTGGTCAGAATGTCTTTAGGGTTGCCCTGAGCCTCGGTTACCGGATTAAGCGGAATATTGAGAGCAATAAAGAACTGCTGAAGTGCCTTATAGAAATCCTTCTGGGCGAAATATGAAAGGTTCATTAAAAACTCCGATAGTGCAAATTACATTACACAGAGTTTGCCTGACATCATAGAGTTTCCAGACCAAGTTGCTTTAATGCTGACTTAAACTTCATATCAAATGTAACAATGGTTGCACCCTTCACTGCTTTTCCGGTTGCAGCAATCACGGCATCACCAAAATCAGTAATCTTTGCCGGCCAAATTGAAAGCAAAACAGGAAAATCAGTTTGCTGGAAAAGCTGGACGCCCGGCATGGCAATAAAATCACTCAGTATTGTGTTTATGGATTCCTTTGGTGTTCCATAAACTTTATCCATCACAAAAACAAATTCGGTCAATACATGCTGATGACAAACAAGAGTGCATTTCAAACGGGAAGCCGATTCAAAAAGAGGGGCAACAATTTCCTGCTGATTCTGGTTTCTGTCAGTAACAAAGGAGATAAGGGAGTTGGTGTCAATTATGTATTTTTTCACCGATACTTCTCCAACTGGCTTTCCCGCGCCAAGCTTATATCTGCGGGAATATCCCCAGCTCCGACCTTCACACTTCCCTTGTGCTTGAGAAAATGGTCATGCACAGGAGAAACAACTACTTTCCCCTTTTCTACTATCCACTCAAGAGCGTCGTTGACAGAAATTCCCAGATGGTCTCTCACTGATTTTGGAATAGTTGTCTGATACTTTACTGTTACAGTTGAATTCATAAGTCCTCCAAACAAAAAATCCTTACATTTTAACGATAATGTAAGGAAGGCATATTGTCAAGTATCCGAATCATCTGTCATCCCCGAATGCCTCTATCGGGGATACGGTTTTAGAGTCAACAAATCGGCCTTGTTCATCTTCATCAGGCACCCATTGCGCTTGATTCCAGCGCATCCCGCAGCACCGCCTCCAGCAGGCGGCGGCTGTCGGATTCGGTGGTGGTCAGTTGCGCCTCCAGTTGGTCGCACAGCGCCATCAGTTCATCGACCTTGGCGACGATACGGTGTTGTTCGGCGAGGGGAGGGAGGGGGAAAGGCAAGACGGCAA
>DCVL01000048.1 GCA_002328035.1 Geobacter sp. UBA2189 | reverse complement strand
TCCAGGCGCCTCCAACCAAGTTTCTGCATGAAAGTTATTGCTCTTATTTTTTCAAATTCTTTTGCTTTGTTTTTTCGGATTAACATAAACAGATAGTTAAGCTCTTGTTTGAAATTTTTTTCCTGTTGTCTATCGCTCGGCTGTAAAAGTTGGTTTAGCATTTCATCAGTTAATTCGTGCATTTTATCCTCACTTCCATGTCGTTTTTTACCAGACTTCACTACCCTGCACCTCCGTCCTCCAGTGTGAGGTAACCACCGTATCAGGAAGTGAAAGAGTCTCCCATCGGCTGTAGTACAACTCACCCCTATGTTTGCAGCCTGCTGGGCAGGCAATATCAAACACAGCCTGCTTATTCCGGTTCGTGAAAACAGGCGGATGTTCAGCAAAAAGCCTCTCGGCGGTGTAATTCCGCGCAAGCAAAGTTTGAAATTCCATATTTTACGGCATCCTTGTATCTGATTCTGTGTGGTTGATCTAATCCAAAACGCATAATTTCACAGGTAGCAACCTGGAACTGCATGTCTGCCCAGTCGTCTGAAAATTCACGTAAGTTGTGAGGTCAGGTAGGCCATTAACTCGCGTGTCAGTAACTGCGAACTGGTGTTGATGCCACGAACGCGTGTTGCCCAGCAGGTTTTGAAGGACTTTGCCCTACGGGTATTTTGTGTTGCCACGGTTGTTGATGATGCTTGAGAAGTCTTGGTTGTCATATTAACTCCCTCCTGTATTGTTTCACGGCACTACAGGCGGGTCTTTCAAAAATAAAATCGGTCAGATATTTTTTGGAGAAGTGCATTATTTGAAAAGAGCAGGTGGAGATGGCTTAGCTGCCAGTAACTGCAGTGCCCTTTTGAACATCTCTTCCTGGAGATCTCCCAGTTCATGGGTAAAATCATCGCTTGCCTTCTGGTCGGGTTTGATGCCGCTGGTGTACGCACCATCCCCCTTACTGTTAAACAGACGGGCATTGACCGGATACAGTATGTCTCCGCCAAAGCGTATTGGATGCATCAGGTATGGCTTGCCACAGGTGGTACTGCCAACCGTGTAGACAGGCAGATAGGGGCGCAGTCCATTGATGATGACCTCACTGGCAGAGCAGGTCTCGTCAGTGGTCAGCACTACCAGACGACTAACGGATAGGGATTCAGGCTGTCGTTTCAGGGTATAGCTAGTGGCCCGGTCCGGATAGCGGGCACTGGTTTCAGCCCTGATTAACAGCTTACCGTCATGGATCTGTCCTGCAATAAGGCTGGACAGTAATTCAGCCTTATTAGCATCACCGCCGCTGTTGTATCTCAAATCCAGCACCAGGTCGCGGACATGAGCCTGCCTGAAATGTGAAAACAGGCTTCTGATGTTCTGGAACGATGCATCATTAAAGGAATCCAGATACAGATAACCCACCGGGCCTGCGGGAGAAGAAACAACGGTGCTGATGGGAGGATCCTGTTCCACTCTACCCAGTGGAACAGCTACTGAACGTACACGACCTGCCGGATTCTGCAGTTTCAGAGCGACTGACGGGTTCTGATGAATACGATCCCAGTAGCGGTTGAATGACTGTCTGTTTTTGAATGAGTTGACGGCAACACCATCAATGGCCAGCACCTGGTCTCCACGCTTAAGTTGTGCCGCACCAGCAGGCGAGTTTTTATCAACCTGCATCAGCAGGCAACGTTTACCATCCAGCATCCAGCGATATCCCCGTGCAGAAGTAGTAATCCCCGCTTGGTAGTTTTGCTCTTCAGAGACTGAGATGACCGCACTATACCGATCCGCTGCTGGACGTATCTTCCTTATATGGTCACCAAGGCATTCTTTAGAATCATCTGCAGTACCCACCTGTTCCGGCCATAGCCCTTCATCTTTCAGTACTATCTCGATAAACCGCTTGTCACCAGGCCATACCGGCGTGTTTTTCAGTAAAGCCAGTATCCTGGCTGGCCCAAGGTTGTCCTCTAAAGCAATCACAGACAGGCTGTAGACACCACATCCGATGAACAAAACCAGCAGAAAGGCACAGACTGCATATGTAGAAGAAAAGAATTGCCGCCAACCAATCAGTAATTGGGGGGAGCTGTTTCCAGAATACAGATACAGGGCAGTGATAAACAGCAGGAGCGCACTTAAGAGGCCGACAAACAGATGTTCGCTGTTCGAGTCAGTCACCAGCGCTGTATAAGCTAGAAACAGAAAGCTGAATAACGAAACCCAAAGCAGACCTCTGGGTAGTTGATATCTGCGTTGCCATAGACGAACGGACGGGATGAAGAATAGTAAAGATCCTGCAACCGCAGTAGCCGGGTGATCATTTCCCAGTATTCTTTCCAACATACTGGTCAAACTGCTTGAAAAACCAAGCAATAGCAGCATGGTAAGGCCGAGCACTGCCTCTACCGATGCATCCCGGCGTTCAAAGCGAAACAGCACGCACACCAGAATTGTTAGCACGGTTGCAAGCAGTGTGGCTGGAAGGTTATCTGATGTAGGTGGTATGAGAAATGTAATACTCGCCACCAGTGCCACCAACACAGAAAGGTACTGATAGTTATTCAGGTTTTGTTTGTAGTGGCTGATAAACAGAAAGGCAGCTCCGGCAGCAACTATCCTGATGCCTGTAACAATTGCCTGGTACTGTTCAGCGATGTCCCGAAAATCACTGCCCGGTAATATGGTATAGACTGCCGCAATCGTAAACCACCAGGCGCAGGCAAGCGGATATGATCCACTGAGGCGTGCTGCAAATAATGAGATCAGACCAAAAGAAAACAGTCCGGCAAGCAATCGCCCGGTCTGGGCATCTGCACCATCTCCAAGCAGGCTGAAGTTAGTCAAGTCGGTTAATGATACAACAGCCAGTGAAAGGCTGAAGGTGAGCAACAGGTAGATCAGCAGAATATGGTGTTGAAGAAGGCGGGTGCGTCTATACCAGGCAAAGCTGGTAACAAGGATTGCGGAGATGGATGCGGCCCAGAAGAAGGTTGTTTCAATCCCTGACCGAAGGAACATGTATTGGCAGACTATACTGCTCAAAACCGCATCCTCTGTTTAATCCAGGCAATTTTTTCATCTTCAGAATTGATGACCTGGCCATTTTCGATAGTGTAACGAATCCATTTAAAACCAGAAAACCTGTTAAAAAGCATCATGGATACTTGGCCATTCAGAAAATCTGTGGAGACAATACGTGGCCTGATATCCTGACGGCGGAGGAGCTCCACTGCTGTAATGCTTAATTTATCAGAATATTCCTTCAGCAGATTTTCATAGTATTCTCTGGATAGCACTGGCCGATTATCACCGTATTTTGAATGCCAGAACAGATAAAATATGTTGTAGACAGCAAAAAACACGACCAGTTGTAACAGACCAGAGAAGGATTTTTCATATTCGACAACATCGCTGACGTCATATTTCTCAGCGTTTTCTTCATTATGAGCTAATGGCAGTGGTATGGACCCAACCCTGCGTGCAAAAACGTCAGGGCTGCCGCCAAGACTGTCTTCATCCGATTCATAGTAGCGGTAGTCCAGAAAATACCCTTCCTTCAACGAGAGCTTGTTGAATGCCTCTAAATAATGATTGGGGTTAAAAGCTGATTCCGGATAACTTTTATCCATGTTTCTGTAAATAAGGAGTTTTTCGGTAAAGGTCATCTTTTTGTGCCAGACAGTGCGTTTCTTATGCCATGTCCAGTTGGTGTTGATTATAGTCCTGTCCGGCATTGGGGGCATATTCTCCCGGATTTGCTCAAGCTTCTGATGCATCGGCTCGGTTTCTGATTCTTCAATGAAGTAGGTCTCAGCAGTTATGTCGGTAATTGAGCCAAGGGAGGTGCCGCATACACGGCAGTGATACAGCCCGCGATTATCTGTGCCACATGCAGTGCATTTGCGGAGAAACATGGGTGTACGACAAAAGGAACAGGCTTCCCTGTTATTGGATAATAACAAGTAGCTCTCTCTGCTACGCCCACATTTAGGACAGGATATGTATGTTGCAGTTTCCATAACGTGTCACCCCTTATGCAAATTTATCTGGTGATGTTTACTTCTGATTATGGACACGGCATTGAAACGGGAATTTTCAAAAATATGGGGGGCTTCAAAAGCATAAAAATTGTAAAATGACAGAACATAGATTTTGGTAAAAAGTATCGCGAAAAGAAGTGTATTGTACAAAGGGTTGAAAATGATTTGAGTTGGGTAGTCGTTAGCGTCACCGCGCCTGTTTCGATCTGCATTTAGCGAACTGCCGTTGCCAACAGACCTAAATTATATAGCTTATTTATAGGGTAGTACGTCGATGCGTGTCTGAATAATCCAGGTTACGCTAACCGACTACCCCCATAATTATTTCCCTCGTCTATTTATATTTCGCAGTTTACGCTGTTCCTTGGCTTCGATCAGACGAATCCGTTCCCGAGTAACCTCAAAGTCCTGGCCTACCTCTTCCAGGGGTTGGTCTTCCTTTTTATAAATACCGAATCTCATCCGCAACACCCTTTCTTCCCGAGGTGTTAGGGTTGAAAGCAAGCGGGACGTCTGCTCATACTGGTTTTTTTTGATAACGCTCTCAAGTGGTGAGCTGATTTCTCTATTCATAATTTGAGGATCATTATTTACTATTGTTTTAATCGTCTCGAGTTCTGAATTAAAAGAAATGAAATCTTCAATACACTTTTTTATTTTTATTTTTGCAAAATTTTTAAAGGAAGATTCAGTATCACCAGTGAAATTTTTACCTGCTTCTAATAATCCAGCCCTTCCTTCTTGCATCAAATCTTCTTTGGCAAAATTATTGTTTTGATACTGTTTAATGACATCAACGACCAATTGGTCGTATTTCATTATATCTTTTTGAGGGTCAAACTTATCGACTGTTTGTTGAACTAATATGCTTTTTGGGGCTTTGCCATTTATTTCGGACATATGAACAATAATGTGCTCTTTTAGTTTTCTCGCAGCACGTGTTTTGCGATGCTCCAACTCTACACTAATTTTCTTCAGCTCATCTGCGGAGTTCCAATGGCGCTTTGCTAAAATCTCAATTTTGTCAATAGGTAACTGGATATATGGTCGTGGCATAATTGGTCCCATTTTTTCATATAGAGGTAATCTCACCAGTGTCAACGAGACTATGAGGGCGGCGTGTGACTTTCTGGTTGGAACTTAAAAGGATGCTTTGTTATTTTTATTCTTGCTGGCTCCTTGGTTATCCTTCTGTTGATTTCGATGTCTAACTGGATACACGGTGCTGATGTCAGATTATTCAAAAGGCTTCCAACCTGATAGCTTAAAGTTATCTAAAGTTTCTTTCCTCGTATCGTCACCCACCATGCCCGATCAAAATAAACGGTGCCCAGAAATACGGATGCGTAAAATCATGACCATCATCAGAAGATAACAAGCCATTAAGCAAGACTAACTGTGCTTGCTGTAACGACTCAGCTTTTGTCATCCCAGACTCCCTCAAACGGTAAAACTCCCGCATCAAGATACTGGTGCTTTTGTCCTCAACCGGCCACAGGGTGGCCATGACAGTCTTTGCCCCCTGCATTTCACCAAGATACCCTATTCCATCAACCTCACGGCCTCGGGTGCTGGCAGTGCCAAGACCTGTACTACAGGCGGAGAAGGCTACAAGATCAACTCCCTTAAAGAGTTTCGGCATACTGCGCAGTTCGTCCATCCTGATTTTGCTGCCATCACCGAGTAACAGATAAGACAAAGTTTCATTGGCAGGGTTTAGTTCAAAATGGCTGGCAAAGTGAACAGCCTTGTAGCCATCTTCCAGATGAGATTCCATAGAATCGCGAGTGAATGCTTCATCCAGCAGAATGTCGCCAGGAATAATGCCGGTGGTGCTATGATGGTTGATTACCCCTTCAAGCTCTTCTTTAACTGCGGGGAGCGGAGAGTGTCCCGCATGTTCGCGGGTAACGCCCATGCCAAGACCGTTCCACGGTTCGCGTTGCTGCTGGCCGATTACACTGCAGGTTGTGATGCAGACATTACGGAATTTCTCCAGCACAAACTGTTTGCCGTCGTGCAGCGCAGCCAGAGGAACCAGCCGCAGTACGCCGTTTAGCATCCAGAGTATTGTGGTGTAGCCACCAGAAATAAGTTCCTCTTCCAGCGGACTGATGATGATGTCATACAGTTCTTGTGACAATACGAGGTATGCTGGGTCTTCTGGATCTTTGAGTAGTTCTCTGAATTTTAGGACTTTTGTTGCAATGTCACTGGCTTTATGGTCGGCTGAAAAGGCCTTGCGTCCGTGAGGTGTGACCATGACAACATGGAAGCTATCTTCTGCGGTGACGGTGAAGATAGCAACGGTATTTGTATCAGCATCTGCCATGTTTATCAGTTTGTATGAATCCTGATCTATCTGGGTGACTTCACGCGGGGGCAGTGCTTCGTAGAGATTGTCGAGGAATTCGCAAAAATCCTGGTTCAGCTTTTTGAGGTGTTCTTTGAGTGCGGAAAGTTCCTTATTCTGTTCTGGGGTGCGGTCTTTGATATGTTTCAATGCTTCTTCCTGGTTGCCTAGGGAGGAGAGGGTGAAACCAAGTTCGCCGAAGCGAGAGATAAGTGGAGCTTCGGCATCATTATAGGCGATTGTACGGGCTGCTAAATTGATTTGCCGGTCCCGGCGCAATAGATCAAACTGTTCTTTTTCCTTGAGCATTCCCATAACAAAAGAAGCTTCACCAAAACGACCGGAATAAATTAAAAAACTGGCAAGGCTGTCGTAATAAAAATCAAAATTCTTATCAAAATCGGAAAGTATGTCTTTGCCTATTTTAGATATATTCTGTCGTATATTTTGGCAAATATTGACAGAACGCTTACATAATAAAATCGCAGCTTGCAAACGATCCGTTTCGGCATAAAGCAAAGAAAAGGCATATAATATTTTGGCGAGTGCTGGGGAGTTTGGCTCAAGTTTTTTTTCTGCGATAAATAAAGATTTTTTATAGCAAATCCCTGCTTCATCATAGCGACCAGTTGAAACATAAACAGTCGCTAAATTTTGTAAATGCATGCTGATATCTGGATGTTCAGTACCTAGCATGTTTTCAGCTATCTCAATAGAGCGTAATAAATATTGCTCAGCCTCTGCATGACGCCCTGTTTCATCGTATATTGCTGCCAAAATATTGAGCGCATCAGCTATTTTAAAATGATTTGAACCAAGCAATTTTTTGCGAATGGCCAGAGCTTTCTCAATATACTCTTCCGCCTCAGGGTAACGGCCAATTATACGACACAACGTTCCAAGATTGCACAGGCAGTCGGCAGTATTCAAGTGATACTGTCCAAGCACTTTTTTGAAAATTTTTAACGATTGCAGATAAGAATTTTCAGCTTCTTTGTAGCGACCAATATTTTTGTATAAGACACCTAAATTATTTAGACTAGCAGCAGTGTCATGATGGTTATTACCTAGTTGATGTTCTCTCGTGGCGAGTGAGCACTTGAAGAATTCCTTTGCATCGGCATACCGCCCAGTTTTTTCGTATAGTAGTCCAAGATTATTCAGACTTCTGGCAGTATCAAGGTGCTCAATTCCTAGTGTCTGCTCACGGATTGTCAAAGCGTGTTGAATATGTTGCTCTGCTTCGTCATATCGCCCAATATCATCGTAAATACATCCTAGACAGTCCAAGCTTTCAGCAGTAATTGGATGATCCATTCCAAATGCATTTTTTCTTATCTCTAGCGAACGCAGACAATATTTTTCCGCCTCCACATAGTAACCGATTCTTTCGTATATGTTAGCAAGCCCACAGTAACAACTTGCAATATCAGGATGTTCTTCTCCAAGCAGTTTTTTCTCATGCGATAGTAGGTTAAGCCATAACTTTTCAGCTTTTGCATATTCCCCATTTTTTTGAGCATTTTGTGCCGCTTTGAAAAGATGATAAAGGTTGCGTTTACTCATTCTTGTTTCCTTCTCTCATGGTGGCAGCTTTCATGTCATGAGGTTCTGTCAATGTGTAGACACCTTAGAAACCATGTCAAGCCAACGTAATATGTAGCTTCAGAACACTCTCAAGATAGCACAGCTTCAAAGAGCTTATCTGCGACGCAGTAACACCAGATAACAATGGATGTTTTATGACAATCTTGTCGGCGAATTCTCTACCAAAACCAGCATCCGCAATATTTACCTCATTAAAAAGAACATCCAGTACCGGTGCCTTAAGCGGCTTATCATGTATCCATTTAGTCGAAATTATTAAGGTTTCTCCTGTGATCTTCAATTCAACCGGAATTACCTGACAATGGTCCTGTATCAGTTTTTTGTGCTCATCCGACAATCTTGCTGCAGAAGGCTTAGCTGGACCTCCACGCAAAACCAATGCTGGCTTGAATGTACCCCGCAACAGTTCAAGAGTTTCCATGGTAATGTCCAGCACAAACTCTTTAGCACCGCCAATTGCTAACTTGAGTCCAGGTATCAGGTCAATTATGGCCTTTTCAGCGTTTTCCACCGATTCAGACTCAAGCTGCTGGGCCACATTCAGGCCAACCGCCACCTCCATTTTCCTGAAGAATGAAAGTATTGAATGATCATCTGCTGGAACATGCTCACGTACCCCAGCGTTGACAACTTCATCCATTTGCTCACCAGTTGCGTTGCCTAGCCAGCATTCAAGGGCATCTTGATGAATCGTATAGGTGTTCCATGACTGAGCAAAACCAAACCGGTCACCTAACCAGACATCCCCCTCACTCATCAACCTTTCATCTGAATAAAGCTGAGCCAAATGAAAATGCTTCTTGTCATCAAGTGCCTTAAGTAAAAGCACATTGGGCGAAGAATAGTAGTAGCCATCATCACCCCAGCGAGAGAGGGATTTTTTGAGTACCCATATCTGTCCAGGCTGGGGCGTATTAACGGCCTGATGCACTAATGGCGCAAATTTGTCAAAAAGCCCCTGCCAGGCGCTTACCTGTTCGGTTGTCATTGCACGCTTTTCCCTGCAAACAGAGCAGGAAGCCAGGTGCTGTTGAAGGTTATCATCTGGCGTAGCTACCCGTAAGATTGCATCATCCGGACAAGTGCGAAGCAGAAATGCGGTCTGCCAGGCCTGTTGTATGTCAATAGCCGATCTGTTCGGTTTCATACATTCTGCTCCTCTTATGCTACACGGCAGCAATTATCCGTTTTACAAAGTTCTATCACTTTGTCGTAAAAAATCATGAACTCTGCTTCTCCCACATCAGTAAGCTGTTCTCGGCTTGCTGGTCCCCATAAGCTCCAAGTTCGCTTAAGCTTTTCATACGCCTTGTCTTTGTAGGGGCTGACATTACTTGGGGATTTCATACCAAGCTTAATGGCTATATCAATCATTTTGGTGCCAAACTCTGACTGAAACAGCACCGTCCGTTCTGTTTCAGTCAGGGAAGCCAGACAATCCTGTGCCAGAATTTCCAGTTCGGTTTCAATAATATCCATCTCCAGGCGTGGGTTCTGACGGCTGTGCAGTCCAAGCTGGTCTGTGGTATCGCCAGTTGCTATGACAACATCATCAATTGTTCGTGAGTTGCCTTCGTTATCCGGTTTTGAAAGCAGGCTTGCACTTTCTGCATCTATATTGAAGCCGATTTGATATTTGCAGGTAAGAAAGCGGTTCAGTTCTTTGATGGGGAGCAGGTAGGCGGCACTGAAGCGGTCAAGCGCCTCTATCCAGAATAGCCGGGCTAACTCCAAAATGGCAGGGCTGTTATATATCTCGTGTTCTGCGTATGTTGGCTGCGGCCAGTCGTGGAAGGGCTTGTTCCAGTTTGACCGTGGTAACTGCTGTAGTTCTTCATCAAACGAATAAGCGTAAAATGTGCCTTGTCGTGAAAATGATACAGTGTTAACTGCTTTAGAGCTTGATAGGGTTGCACGAATTTCACGATAGTAGGCATAAACAGGATCAATAGAAAAGGTACGGCGCTTGTCAGTGCAATGGTCAAGGAACGTACCGATCAGAACCTCCATAAAACCCGACATATCTCCCTGAGCCAGCTTGTCTGATGCACGCTCAGTGATCCGCTTGCTCTTTTCCTTCAAAAATTGCCACATTTCATTGGCAACGACATCGTTCAGTTTATCCAATCCATCCGTCAGGGCATCCTCAAATACCGCCTCAAGGCAGATGGATTTCTTCTGTGCCCGTGAAATGACCTGAAATGAACACTGACGAAGAAATTCAAGGCATTCGTCTTTGTGAAGCCAGGCAAGAAAATCATCGTTCATCAGGACTCCCCCACTTCTCAAGAAAATCACCAGTAAAACCTGCCAATTAAATACCACACGCAGATTTTTTTGAAAATCAATCATCCCCTGCCGTGTCCTCCTACTGAAAGAAAAACAAAAAGGAGAGACAGCCATGGCACGACAAATCACCGAAATCCAGAACCCGCTGACCCACCACGCAAGCCACAGAATGTCAGAACGCTCCATCAAGGAATGGCAGGTTGAACAGGTCCTGACCTACGGACGGGCTGCCCATAACCGCAAGGCTATCTTCTATGCGGTGGGACGCAAGGAAGTTAAGGAATACGGCAAGTTCCTTGAGTCATGCCAAGGAGTTCATGTGCTTTGCTCTCCAAAAGACGGTGCCGTCATAACTACCTATCGCAACAACAGCCTGAAAAGCCTCAAACACTAAGATGTATGTATCACAAGAATACCAGAAATTAGAGGAACGTGAATTATGCCAAGATATTATATCGACTACTGCCCACGCAGTTATACAAAGCCCAAGTACGACATCCTTGCCGAGCTGTTTGGTGAAGCGGTGGACGATATAAAATGGGCGTTTTTGCGGTTGGATGAAGAATATCTGGCCGAACTACTTGAGGACTATGGCACCAAATATGGTGCAAACGCTGCAAACTATGCCCGGAAGACCTACCCAAAATGGGCACGGGGCCGTGTAAACCTTTCCGGGCAGACAATGGAACGCCTGATTGAGCTGGTTCCGCCGTATCTTTCTTCATCTGAACGATACGCACTTCTGAAAAAGGTTCTTAAGCTCCACAGGTCTATTTCAAAATACCTGGTGCGTATCAATCTGTATGAACCAGCACAAGGCTTTAATGAGCTCAATACCATACTGGGAAACCTGAAACAGACTGATGTGCTGTCGTACCTTCCGGCGACTGTCATGAAGGCGGCAACCTGGCTCTATAATAACGACATAACTGCAGCAAGAACCATGTTGGCCCAGGCCGACCAGGTGGAAAACGAACTGATTAAGGCCAAGGCCATTCAAGAGATAGAGCAGTTGAAAAAGCTCATTGTGTCTGAGCAGGTTGATTCAGCTTCCTATTCAGTTTCAATGCCCAGCGGATGTCTGACCGTGGAAACCTATACACCGTTTTTTCATCTAAAGACCTTTCTGCCAAAGAGTATAGCTCGATTCTTCTGAGAAATGTCACAAGCGAGGGACTAACCATGTCAAATCAGAATCTTCCAGGTAGGCAGGAGACCAGCAAGGCGCTTTTGCATCAATCAGGGGAAAATGCCGGTTCTTTGATCGGTTTTGCGCTGTCAAACATGAGCCACGGACAGCGTAGCAACCTGGCTAACAAAGCCTCTGAAGAGGCCCTGCGATTAGAAGTTAAACAGCGCGAACTGCATATAGACTACCTGGCAGGGCAGCAGCAGGTACAGAAGCATATTGATTCATTTCACGCGCTGGATAAGACCGGCAATCTTACCCGCCACCAGTTGGAGAGTGACATAAGAACCGGTGCCGGAAACATGCGGATTAAAAGCACTGCAGGACCGGCCTGTTTTGTGGCTACAGCCGTGTATGGTGATCCTGGCCACACGGACGTGGTCTACCTGCGTGCATTTCGTGACAATATCCTGAACAGGTATCTGACGGGAAGGTGGTTTATCAGGCTGTACTGGCATGTTGGCCCGCTACTGGCGAAGTACGTGGTTAAGTCAAGCCTTGCTCGTACTTCAGTCAGAGGGCTGATTGAAGCATTGGTAGGCCGTCTGCAATGCCACTACAACCCGGCTGCAAAAAGCTGAGTTGCTATGCTTGGCTTGTGCTGGAGATTGCTGAGTGCTGGTCGGGCTGCGTTTTTTTGTCTGGTTGTTTGGGTGCTGCTGGCAGATGTTGTGGCCGGTGCAGCAGAAACTAACTGTCCAGAACATTTTGCCCATGGTGAAGCGCCAGACCTGACCAGGCAGGAAAGAACAGAAAAGATACGTGAGCTTTGTTCCGGGGCATTCGCCGTGCTGCACTCCGGTGAAACCAAAACCCCGCTCTATGTTGCTCAGAAGCTGACAGAGGCTCAGCTTGAAAAAGCGGGAAAAGTGCCACGAAGAGGCAGATTTCATGCTGAATCAAGGCTTCCTCATGGCGAGCGAGCTGAAGTATCTGACTATGTGGGAAGCGGCTATGATCGCGGTCATATGGCACCATCAGCAGATATGCCGGATGCACAGACCCAGTTTGAGAGCTATTCGTTGGCCAACATGGTTCCGCAGGTTGCGCGCATCAATCGTGGGGTATGGGCGCAGCTTGAAAAAACAGTACGGAAACTCGCACGAATACAGGGACGGTTGTATGTCATAACCGGACCTGTATTTAGCCGGAGACCAAAGTTGGTCGGGGATAGGATCAATGTGCCATCGCATCTGTTTAAGGCGGTCTTTATCTCTGATAGTGTTTCAGCAAGGGCATTTATTGTCGAGAATGGTGAGGCGGCCCAGGTAACAGAGGTGACGGTTGCTGTATTGGAAGAAATGACAGGGTTGCGATTTTTTCAGCAAAGGACGTCCATACAGGCAGGTAATTGAATATTCAGTGGTATATGATAGATTGTTGCCTTGGCCTGCTGCCGGGAGAAAAAGAAAACGTATGACCAAAGCAGATATCGCAGACATGATGCATGCCACCACCGGCCTGTCCAGGGAGGATTCCGATTCCATGACGGAATCAGGTTTGCAAGATGATACTTTCAAACCAAGGCAATTTGTAATTCCGGATATACACGGTTGTTACAGCACATTCATGGCGTTACTCGGGCAGATCGCTCTGACCAGACAGGACGAGCTCTATATTCTTGGAGATTATATAGACAGGGGGAAGGAGAGCAGAAGTGTAATTGAACGGATCATAACACTGCAATCACAGGGCTACCGAATAAGACCGATCATGGGAAATCACGAGCTGATGCTTCTGAATGCCATTTCGTCTAATTCTGTTGAAGATAGCAATCAGTGGATGCTGAGTGGTGGTGGCGCAACGCTTGACAGCTACCATGTAGATCATCCCGGGAAGATAGATCAGAAACATATCGATTTTTTAGCTTCATTGCCGCTGTTTATAACGACAAAAACCCATGTCTTTGTCCATGCAGCCCTGGATTTGACCTTGGAAGATCCCTTCAGTAGCATGGGACATGACAGCATGCTCTGGGACAGGAAATGCGTCGGAGATTTTAAAAAACTGGAGGGTAAAAAGATTGTTGCAGGGCACACCCCACGTAATCTTGATAGTATACGGTCAGGATTAAGCACCCCCTTCATTCAGATTGACAACGGATGCTTCCGTGGAAACAGATTTAGCGGTATGGGGAATTTGGTTGCTTTGGAACTTAACTCTCAAAAACTGTTCATTCAGAGACATGCTCCCCAGGATATCAATAGAAGATTAATAACTTAATGGATTTGTAGTGGGTCTCGCATGGCCAAGCTGTCATCCGAAATGATGAAACCGGACGAAACTGTTGTTCAGTCGGATAAAACAGCTGAGATTCTTGAGAAAATACCGGAGGGTGACCTCTGCGGGGTGGGTAAAAAACTGCAGAAACAACTGGCACTATACTTCAACATCCATACCTGCGGCGAGTCTTGGAGCAAAGAATCTGCGACAACTGGGAGTCGATCCTGAGCAGGCATTGCTGGTGGATGACCAGCCACAGGTATTACCACCGGAACAACAACACAGTATTGATCCTGCCCGTCAGCAGGAACCTGTAAGGTCTGTGAACGAGATGCACAGACGTGGGCTAGTACAATAGTAGAAGAGCTCGGAGGGGTTGAGAAAGACTTGGCTTTGTGGATAAAACGAGTCAGAGCCAAAGTGTTCTAG
>DCVL01000009.1 GCA_002328035.1 Geobacter sp. UBA2189 | reverse complement strand
CCATATACATTTTTTCCAGCCGGTCTTCCAGACGCTTCTTGTTTTTCTCCAACTGCAAGATTTCGTTTTCAGCCTGTCGCTGATCATCAGCAGAACTCTCACACATAACACGCTTAATCCAGTCAGCAACCTCATTATCAAGTTGTAGCCTGTTTAGTGAATCAGCAAACTGCTGATCAAGTATTTCCTCGCGGCTGTACTTGCCGGATTTACCGGGGCATGCCCCCTTGTTGCCGGTGCATCTGTAATAAACATACTTACCCTTTTTTATGTCAGCTGTGACAGCACAGCCGCAGTAGCCGCAGGTCAGCATCCCTTGGAACAGGAAATCATGCTTCTGTCTCCCTGTTGGGCAACTGGACCGTCTGTTAAGTGCATCCTGAACCTTGTCAAACAGTTCCTTGCTGATAATCCGCTCATGATTACCATTGTACAGAATGCCTTTCCAATAGAAATCACCATAGTAGATTGGATTGTTCAGCAGATCATGCAACGCACTCTTTGCAAGCTTGTTTCCGCTGCGCCTGTGCCGCAATCCAATATCTGCCGCTATCCTGCAGGCATCCTTCAGTGAGTAGATACCCTCCGCATACATCTCAAACAGCATCCTCACCAAAGCAGCCTGATCCGGGTCAGGGACAATGACCCTTTTCCGGTTTGGCCCTTCAACATTAAGATAGCCGATTGGTGCCTGAGAAGGCCAGATACCCTGCTGGGCCTTTTCCAGCATCCCCTTCGTGGTTTCTTCTGACAGGTTGTTAACCATCCGCTCGGCCAACAACACATTCAAACCATGCACAAACTTCTCATGGGAACGGGCTGCTGGTGTCATTATCACGCCTTCTTTTGCCAGATGTACTTCAACTCCAAGATTCCTGACCGTCACCAAATCCTGCACATTTCTGTAAAATCTGTCAGTTTTTTCGACCAACACACTTTGGCAGCGAGGGGCAGTTGGCGGCAACAGTTGCTGCTGACGAAGAAACTCAACCAGATTGCCAAACTCGGTCCTGCCTGCGGCCTTCGCGCTTTCAACATCCATGTAGGTGTGGACGACCTGCATTCCCTTTGATCGGGCGTAATCGTTCAGAGACTTCAACTGTGAATCAAGAGAAAAACCCTCCTGCTGCTGCTCCTTGGATGAAACCCTGATATAGACCACACAGGCCTGCTGCTGTGGTGTTGCCACCTGATTGGATATATTTCGTGCTTTTCTCATGGTTTCCTCGGCTGACTTCTGACATTAAATGTCTTTCTTGTAATGGCATAAAGTATATCAGAGTTCAGCCGTCTTTAAAGTTCCATTTCTCTCAAATTATGATTACTGCTTACCTCGGTCCCATTTATCAAGCAGTACATATAAGTCTTTCACGGATTTTATGGCACATCTGGCCTGTTCAGGAGTCAATCGCACACCTCGCTGCGCCCAGAATGCAATAGTCTCATTGATCAGATTATCAGCCTTCGTGCTGCCTGGTGGTACTTCAAGCAACAATTCGGCTTCAGAAATTTGATGTTGGAAAACGCCCATACTTCTATGTTCCGAGGGCTGTCCACCAAGGTAACTGGGCACAAAAAAAGCCCCCCAGCCGGACGTCTTATTGACGACCAACTGGGGGGCTTTTAATCGCATAATTACTACAAAACCAGCGGGTTGCGATTCCGACGGTTGGATGCTTTGTGAGCAACCAAACAGCTATCAGGCCCGGCTAATCCAAGCCGAGGTAGTGGTAGGTTATCTCAATACGGTTATGGCCCAGCTCGTTGGAAACAGCGCCAAGAGCAGTCTCATAGCTCACATGTGCTGCCTGTAGCTCGTAAAACCGCTCCTGCGCAAAATTCCAGCGCAAACCGTGACTACCGTTATATTGCTGTCCAGTCAGCTTGGCGGCCTGTTTCAGTGCACCACGATAGCTGTCCTGGCTTACGGCAAATGATCCGTGCCGCGCAATATGTTCTATCAGCTGTCCATAGGTGTCAGGGGACATCTGAGCTATGCCGGCTTTGCCGCCCTTGCCGATATAGCTTATCTGTCCGACTGCCTTACCCGTGAATTTATCGGATTTTATACCTCTTAACTGTTCCGGCCTTATGCTGGTGGCACCGGCAATCCGCAGGCCGCTTTCGTACTGTATTTTTGCTGCCAGCTGATATGCCTGGTTTTTTATTCCACAAATAAGCTTGTTCGGGTCTGCATAATTACGCAGACCCTCAAACCGTGGCAACTCAGCTGCAGCCACCGGCCGCAGCTGAGAGAATGCCTCACGCAGGTCATAGCTGTTTCCACGACCATATTTTGAACTGTAGTCGTTGAGTGCTTTCTCAAACTTGCCCACTGCAGCGGCGTACCCGCTCCAGTGTGAATAGCTCACTCCTTTTTCTATCTTTTCCTCAAGAAAATCCTTGATGATATCCATGGATATCTTTTCAAGGTCTCGGATGCCATATTCTTCCTTGGCAAACCTGGCAATCTCTTCCCATTTTTCCAGATAATTCTCCTTGGTGGTGATGGCATGTATGCCGGTTTTACCTGCAATGTTGGTTGATGTGCCGCTTCGTCCCTCCGCGGCAAGCGCCATTCTGGCGCTGTTCTTGGCCTGTAACTTGGACTGTCCGATCTTGTTGATTCCTGACTTCACGAACAGGTGTGTAATTTGTCCTTTGATTGATCCGTGCATAGCGCACCTCCTTAATTATATGATCCAAGGGGTGTCCATGACGGTATGGGTGATTAGTTGTTCCGGTATTTGTGGACCCCCCGGAGGGACAGATGGATAAGTAGAAGCATGTTTTTATGTGCTCGCTTGTGCACAACTGCAGGCCGGTTTGCCGTCTCACTGGCGTCGGTTCCGGTAACCGTTTTAATCGGCTTTTAGCCGATGGCTGTGCCGTTTTTGTCGAGATGACAAAAACGGCACCCTATGCAGACAAGTGTCTGCAGTTACGTTATTTATCTTGACTCGCTGATCGTTGTCAGCGAGGATATTGGGAGTTGTAGTTGTCATCTATAGATGACAACTTGGAGGACAAAAAATGAGGCCATTTTCCGAGAAAATAGCCCGTAAGTTGATACGCTGGTATGGGACTCAGCCTGTGGCTGAACGGCATGCATGCCATGCCGCTCACCGAAAAATTATTACGCGCATGCTTAACGATGCGCGGAGAAAAGGAACCAGTCTTGAGGCTGATGGTGAAGTAAGCTACCGTGCCTTTCTTCTGGCCTTGAATAATAGATACCGCCTGGTTGATAACGCTCGGCTAAAGGCTACTGATGATCTGGAGGCGGTGACCGATCACCGGATTGCTGTCGAAAAGGAGCGTAGAATGGGTAAACCATCGCCGGTTCTTGACCGGTTGCAGGGAGATCTGATGCCGGTGGTAAAAAAATTGCGGCATGAAGGGCTGTCGTGGGCAAAAGTGTCAGCATATCTGGCCAGATACCACAAACTTAAGGTAAGTCGAGGGTATCTGCAGGACACATTTGCCGGGGTTGATTGTATTGAGGTGTAACGGGGTGGCACGGTTGTGCCGCAGATGGTGTGATCCTGAGCGATACTGCTGAGGAGCGTTTGATGATTTCAATTCAGGCTTTCAGCTGATCAACAGGGTGTTCGGCAGGCATAAAAAAAGGATGGCAGCATATTTATGCATACCCATCCTTGATCTTACATGCGGACACACCCTAGCTGTCAGGGTAGTTGAATGCCTGAAGCATTCGTGGGAATCGTGGTAGGAGCCGAACCATCAACGGATCAACTCCGAAGCCTGCCGTCACCGGTCAGGTTACCAAAACTGCAGCTGAACGGCGAGGCCGATCTCTGTTGTTTCAGTTGTTTAATGAAAACAAATATACGCCTGTTGTTTTTTTCGTCAAGCGTAATATAGTGCGTTTATTTCGCTACATCATTCTTTTACGGTTATTGACTGGATGATTTTTTGGGAGGTGAATCGTAAAAATAGTAGCGTTCCCCACCATGCTGAAGGTTTTTCTGCCATGCTTTTTTGCTCTTTAATACACTGGTTTCACCATAGCAAGCTGCACTTGTATTATCTGCACTCCAGAGGATATTCATAATCGTCGGCGCATGGTACCGCTTTCTAAAGTATTTTTCCTTGTTGGCCTTGTAGTTGAGGCAGTCTCGGAGGAACGCTGCTCCATCTTTCCAATCAGATTCAAGGGATCTGAGTTGAGTCGCTACTATTTCTGTTGTCATGAGATCATGGTTCAAAATGGGTGCAGATACCTCTGCTGATGGCCTGTTATACCACATCTTTGATTTAGCGACATCGTGCAGCAGTGCGGCAACGATACCAATCTCAAGATGAAAATCTGGTACGACCGCTTTGTGCCAAGAAACAATTTCAGCTACCTGCAGACTGTGCCGTAACAATCCGCCTGGTTCATTATGATGGTAGGATTGACTGGATTTGCCAGACAAATATGTCATGGCAAGGTTTTCATCTGAAAAAACACGGTACATAAAGTCCTTCAGTTGGTTGATTTGCAAGCTTTCAATCAAAGTTATTAACTGCTGTACATCAGCAAGGTTGTAATTTTTATGGGGTGGCAGCAGAGACACAGGGTTGTCAGTACAACACGTTACATGCGCAGCATCCTTTAGCCTTATCGCAACGGTATGATTGTCTGGCAGGAGTGTGGTTCTGCCTGTTACGTCAACTATGTCGTTAACTTCCAGGTCTCGTTTGCCGTGATAACTATCGAGCCAGCACAAGGCAGGTACGCTGCCTGTTATGTTTCCAAGTTTCAACAGGATGTATTGGCTGTTGTTTTTCGCGACCTTTTGTTCAATTTTGCAAACCCTAGCCAAGCCACTTACCATGATATTGGGATTCTGCCGTATGGCGGCTACGTCAAGCTGTGCCATTGTTTTACCTCCAATGTTCGATCTGGATTTGTTATACACAGTTTCTAACTCTGTGTCAACAGTTATATATTGCAATGAACTATTTTTTGAAGTAGGATTACCCCCAAAATGGGAGGGCAAGCAAATGCCAATCGACAAGGAAACGCAAGTTAGCGCTTCAATAGTGCTTGATAAGGTGGTTTATGAGCGGTTGAAGGTTGTAGCCAAAAAACATAAGCGCAGCATTTCTTCGCAGGTGGCCTTTTGGATTGAGGAGCAGCTGAGGTTGGAGGAGGGACGGGAGAATCAGGAGTAAGCTTGTTGGTTTCAGTTAAACCTAACGGGCATGAAGTTGACCCTCCGGTTTTTGGGCGGGTCGAACTTTCTGGTTGGAAATTTGTTTTTTCGCCAGTGGTTTATCCGGTTTTGTCAATTGCGCAGGTCTGCCCCCGCCTCTTCTCTTCGTAGTGTGGATGGGTATGTAATTTTATAAAATCACATACCACTTGATGGTGTGCGATGCAAATCGACAGATAAATTTAAACCCGACCTAATATTAAACATTTGCATAAACATTTTAATGGCTTTTATTGACTCATCGTGACTAGGCATTGATCCACTATGAGCAATATTATTCCTAATTTCACGAACTATATGTAATTCTGAGGCTAAGTTAGATATTGTTGTTCCCGTTGGAAATCCATCAATAATATCTTTAATTCCGAAGTAGTAAAATTCCCCATTAGACTTAGTTCGAGACGTTCGTATTCCCAAAGCTCTTGTGAAATCCATAATCCAGTTTTCAATTTCAAACCAAGCTAAAACAACTGACAAATTATAGCTTTCAAGTCTGTGCTCAGAAATTATTTTTGTGCCAACAGAGGCTAATCGAACTATTCTTTGTTGAAAAATAATATCCCAATAATGAATGGCATCCTTAAATATATTAGGTTCTATTTTCATGAAACCGATTGATTTTTCTTCTATACATAGACCAGTTCTACTCAACTCCTTTTTAGTTCCTCGACCAAATTGAATTCGTCTTAAAGGAGCATTGTCCGATGAATACATGACCCTTAGGCATTGCCATATGGTAACTTCTGAAAAATCATGAAGGAAGTAATTGCCACGCCCTGTAAAACATGAAGAAAAAATCAAAAAATAAAGGGCGTTTATAGCTTCAATATATTGACATTTAATTTGTTTAGTGGAACCAAGAGATAATTGATAAATTTCACAAGATTTATTATGTTCCCGCTCACTATTCAAAGGATCTTCAAGAGATTTCAAATGCAAAAGGAACATATAGTCTTTACTGACAATGATCTGCCAATCATTACTTTCTTGGTCTAAAAGAGTACCTTTTAATTCACTTTTAGTGACTTCATCAGGATGCCCATTATCATCAAGAGTTATTGAATCAAGGCTGCAATAGTTATCATCTGCAGGCCAAAACCCAAAAAATGTTTTTTCATTATTATGGATAGCCATTAAACAAGCCTTTTATGAACTTCTACAATAATTTTATTCATTAAATTTGCTATGAACGTATGTGAATAATTGCCTGCTGATTCAGCTAGAAATATTTTATCATCATTAAAACTCTTAACCCCTTTTAGTGGATTGCTTGAATTCATAACCTGATTAAAACAATTGTATTCATCATCATCTTTGGAACGACAGCCTGTAAATCCATTGACTGTAGAATTCCTTATATGTTTATATGCCTTTAATATATTGTATGTTTCTGGATCATCTATTATTTCTTCCCAATAATTACTAGGAAGACTATCTTCAAATATTGTCATAACGTGAGCAATTGCTAAAAGTGCAACAGCATGATCAAGTTCGTCTTGTACTTTTTTACGAATTTCGGGGTCATTATAAGACACTGCATGTCGTGTTTTAGTAGTAAAAAATCCAAAAGCTCCTTGTGAAAGAGGCTGTAATTCTCTAGTAAGGTTTTGTACTTTATCGAATACTCCTTGAGTAACTTCTAATTCTTCAGGCACAATCAAACCTCTTTTCTGATATTTTAGTTGCCAATATTCTCTAATCCTAAACTTTATAATTTTCCGTTATATTTCTATGTACAACGGGCATGGCTTTAACCTGCCGGATTTTCGGGCAGGTTGTAAGCCTTGTTGGAACATTGGCTATTTCATTGCTTAAGTTTACTCAGGCGAGCACATCCATCCTTATTGCCCATTTTGCACGCTTTTTGGTAATCCTCAATTGCCTTTTTTCTTTTGTTCTGTTTGCTATATGCATTTCCTCGATTTATATAAATATTGCTGAGATTTGTATCAATGGAAAGGGCTTTAGTATAACTAGCAATTGAATTGTCATATTGCTTCATTGCAAAGTAAGTATTCCCCATGTTGTTATAAACAAGGACATCATTAGGTGTGAGATTAACCGTCGCTTTAAAGTCGTCAATTGCCTTAGCATATTGACCAATCCAGTCATAGACCATTCCGCGATTATGGTAAGCACGAGCAAATATTGGATTTAAGGTAATAGCGTGAGTATATGAATCTATTGCAATATTATCTTCCACTCTTTTATTAATATGACCATATCGTTCATTATCCCAGATGATTTGTTCTGCTATTGACTCATTACTATTTCGGTATTGTGCTATCAAACCTTTTTGAAACCAATCTTCGGCACTAAGCTTATTCACAACACCATTATAGTGTTGCTGTAGTTTTGGATCCACTCCGGTTAACATCGTAATCTGCTTCTTCAATTTCTCGATTTCCTTTGATGATTCATCAGCCCTTTTGCGTGTTTGATCAAGCTCTTTTGACTTCTCTCGATCTTTTCGCAGTTTGTCTATCGAAGTTGATACCTCATCTGGATCAGCTACTATTTGCGCCTTGAGCCAGTATGACTGCCCATCCCACTTTTCTTCATTAACCTCGGTATGAACAATCCCAGCTGTCAGCGATGTAATCTGATCTTTCGACAATTGAAAATTTATTACCTCTGTTTGGCTTTCAAGATAGGTCCCAAGCTGTTCAAGAAGAAGTCGCTTAATTTGTTCCAAAGCAATTGCCCGACAGGACAATTTGCTGTCCGCTTCACTTGCTTGGTAGGTATACTCTTTTGTGAAAGTCATAACCTTGGCATGGGCAGAAGGTATGCGGAACAGTGATGAGGTCAGCAATATTATCGTAAACACTTTTCTGGCAAGCAATCTCATTATTTCTCCCTCAAATTGGTGTTCAACGGTTGTGAGGCACACCGGCTCGGCGGGGGCTTTTCCCCGCTGACCGGTGTTGCCGATTGTTGGGCGTTCTGATTTTCCCGCCCCACAACTACGCAAAGCTCAATGTATCTTCAGGGTTGTTTGAAATAACATCCTTATAATCTGCGATGTGCTTAAAGTACGGGTGCCCATGCGGCTCATCGATTTTTTCGCAAAACCAAAGGCGCTCGTATGGCTCACCATTAAAATCAAAATGGCAGTAAATGTGCGGAAAGTAATAGTACTTATCCCCGTCCATATTTACTGCCTCAATCGAATCATAGGGGACATCACCCATCAATATGACTCTAATATCTGCCTCTTCTCCATTTACCCAATCAGCGAAGCGATAGCCTCCTTCACATTCAACCAGCCCACCATATTTCAAACCTAAAATGATCCCTCGTTCATATGTGTCTAGCAAAGCTACACGGAACCATGCCGAAATCCCTTTTTTATCTTCATCGGTGTTTGGATAATTGTCGACGCGGTCAACATGTCGAACTATTACATCCTGGCGGAGATTTTTTGCACGGCACCTGTAAATTTCTTTTTCAAAGTCTTTCTTCAGTTTCTCTCTGTGTTGAATTCGCTCTGCATTCGATTCAAAGCGCCCTTGAGGCTTTCTTTTATTGTAACGCCTCACGAGTTCCGATGCGACGCCGATAAGTCCACAAAGCACAGTATATGGCTCCAAATTGCCGTTTGCGGTGACGGCCCATATAACGCCAAGGACTAACACTCCAAGGAAACCCGCAGTTTCTATGTGAATTATCTGAATCATTATTCCCTTTTTGTCGCACAACTCGTTAATAACCACCCCAGAATGGCATCTAATATTAGATGCTTTTCTGTTTTGACTTGGCATCTAATAGTATATACTTTTCCAGTTACGTGCCTTTGATGTTTCCATATTGGATATACCATAGCTTGACATCAGCGTCCCAGTTTCCACCTGCTGATCTCGCCATTTTTCCTAACTCTTTTGCGCCAAAGGCAATCTGTACCGGCACAATCTCGTTGTCAGGTGCGCCTTGCGGCGGTGGTAGCTGTTTCTTTTCTACGATAATCTCAACCGTCTTTAGCCGTACGCGGCTTGTTTCATCGTAACGGTATCGGACACAGACCAAATCATCACCATATTTTTCGACCAGAGCCTTGGTTTCTTTTTGGCTTGGTTTCAACTTCAGTCGCGTGATCAATAATCACCTCAAACATAGCGATAGTGTGGATTGGTATGCTATACATCCACTATTTGCTTTCTTCAATTACAATTTCTTTATTAAAAGAGCTTTGGGGGCCTTATGCTTCTCATTCCGAAAGCTGTGTATGCCCAATATATGAACCATTTGAAGAGGAAAAGTATTGCTGCCGATCAGTATCAAAACTATTTAAAATAGTTGCGATATTTCCTCGACTTTTGTGATAGGCATGTCATTGCACATGACAAAATGGAACGCTTACGCCTTTTTACAGAAAAACTTTGTGAAAAGAAGCAGGGTGATGAGCAGTGCCGACAGGCCACCCATGCCGTAACCCTTTACTTTGAGATGCAATCCTATGAACCGCTGACACCAAAAAAATACCTGTTGCTGATGAACCAACTTCCCTGATCTCAGAGCATGTTTCGTTATTGCCTTCACCAACCCCACAACGCCCATCCCAATTCCGCTTGATCCAGACACTGTTGGGGCATTCCAGCTTGAAGACAACTATGATCTACACCCACTGTGTGCCGGTCAGAACGGTGAAAGAGCCAAAAAGTCCACTGGATTTTTAGCTGCGATTATAGATTCAGTTTTGGCATCTAACCTTTAAAGGGTTTATCAATAATGATCAGTTTTTATTTGTAGAAAAAGTTCGAAGTGCGTCCGCCAGGGGACGCCATAAATCAATGATGGCCGATTTCATTATGAAATCGGCCATTTTTAATAGCTTTAAGCTATTTGAACCTAGGTTTAATACTGTATTTAACGTAATATTAGTTGGTTATGAATTAGAATCCATTTTGGGGTCAAATCTTCCCATCTTCATTCTCTGATAATTGAGTTGACCGTACCTGAGGTGGCGCTATAATAAAAACAATATTCAAGGAGATTTCCCATGGCGGCTCACAAAACACGATTAACATACAATGATGTCGTGGCAACGTTACCTACTCTTGCTCCAGATGAACAGATTAGCCTACTTGAGGTTTTATCATCTGTCCTGAAGAAAGCTATCCAGCCGAGTGTTAAACAGCACAGTTTATGCGAGCTTGAGGGTCTGGGTGCTGAGATCTGGTCAAAGCTTAATACAGAAGAATATATCCGCAAGGAACGTGATTCATGGAATTAGGTAGGATTTTGAAGGGTAAGACGGTGTTTATTGACACTGCACCGTTGATACTTTTCATTGAGAAGAATCCCAAGTATAGCGCTATTGTAAAACCTGTGGTGGCCTTGATTGATTCCGGTCAGGCGAAAGGACTCACCTCAACGATAACCCTTCTGGAGGTGTTGGTACTGCCCTTACGGGAGGGAAACAAAAAGCTGGCCGATGCCTACAGATCCATTCTGCTTTCTTCAAAAAATCTGGAAACCTGCGAAATATCTAATGCGATATCAGAGAAAGCTGCAACATTACGAGCAAAATACGGTTTCAAAACCCCTGACTCAATTCAACTGGCAACGGCGATTATACGAAGGGTGGACTACTTCCTGACAAACGACCTTGCCCTGAAACAGATTAATGAAATTAAAGTTGTTGTGCTTGAAGATTTTATCTGAAATCTGTTCCCATGCATTGTCTGGATGCCGAATTTCCGACGCTAAAAAGTTCTAAGTATGTCCGCTAGGGGACGCCAATAAAATAAGGCACTTGCAAAGATTGATTGCAGGTGCCTTTTCTGTTTTTGCTTTAATGTCATACGAATGTCATACTTTTGAAGCTTGGCAGAGTAAGGCTAAATCAGGATCTGTACGTTCAAAATTGTATAATGGCCAAACATCATTGATAGTCGAACGACATTGGCCGAATTATACAGGGGGTGAGACCCGGTTTAACCCGTTCGATGTGCCCCTGGGCTAGCAGTTCGGCAATATCACAGGTCTGGAAGCCAAGAACACGCAGTTCCTTCATACGGGCATAGCCACCGGCTGCTGAAAGGTAGTTTGTTATCTTGTCCATAAACCGCCTGAATCACTTTTTCTGCCGATGTAGTTCATTGGCAGAAGGTTTTCAAGCGGAACAAGAAAATTTTCTTGCAATCATTAGCGGTGCTTTGCAGTCATCTATCCGAAGGGAACCCAGTATTTTCGTTTAGCAGGCCCATTATGCCTCACTTGTCTATTGCCGAAAAAATAGTATTGCATTACTAACAAATGATGCATAAAATAGTTTTTAAATACTATTTGGAGTTCTGCGATGCTCGATGACCTTATTCCCCTGAGCCAGATGTTCCTGAGAATCCGCAACCGCGACTTCAAGCGGTATTTCCTGCGTGACCACCCGCTACCGAACCGGTTTTCGATCATCATTGGTCAACGCGGCATCGGTAAAACAACGGTCATAATCCAGCATCTGCTGGAGAAGTATAACGATGACCGCTCAGGCCGAAAAGCACTCTATATTCAGGCTGACCATTTTCTGGTGGCTCGTTCGTCTCTGTACGAAATAGCCGACGAGTTCTGCAAGATGGGTGGCGAGCTGATCTGTTTCGATGAAATCCACAAGTATCCAGCATGGTCCATGGAACTGAAAAGCATCTGTGACACCTTCCCTGACTTGAAGATCATAGCTTCTGGTAGTTCTGCCTTGGAAATAGAGAAGGGAAGCCATGACTTGAGCAGACGAGCCATTGTCTTTCAGATGTACGGGATGTCCTTTCGTGAATTCATCGGCATGAATAACGGTATTTACTTTGATGCGCTGCCTCTTGAAAATTTGCTGACAAACCATCAGGAATCAGCCGATTCAATCGTGGCAGAGCTTGATAAAAATGGCCTAAAGGTTCTTGCACTGTTCAGGGATTACATGGAACATGGCTATTACCCCTATTTCAAGGAATATGAGGATGTGAGCCATTTTTTCATGGCTCTTGAGCAGAATATCCACACCACTTTGGAATCGGATCTCCCTGCCATCCACCAGTCGCTTAATGGATCCAGTATCCGCAAGATCGAAAAGCTGCTTTCAATAATCGCATCCTTAGTGCCTTTTACCCAGGATATGAAACATCTGAAAAATCTGCTGGGGATCGGCGATGAGCGCACTCTCAAGAGCTACCTGAAATTTCTTGAGGACGCTGGCGTCATTCTTTCGTTGCCCAAGAGTGGCAAAGGGCTGCGGGAAATGGAAAAACCGGAGAAGATTTACCTGAATAACCCGAATCTCTATCATGCACTTTCCCGCACACGTGATCCGGATGTTGGCGCGATGCGGGAAACGTTCTTCATGAGCATGCTCCGCACCGCACATACTGTGTCAGTCCCATCAAAGGGGGATTTCATGGTGGATGAATCGATCATCTTTGAGGTGGGGGGCAAGAACAAGGATGCAGGACAGATCAAGAAAATAGAGAATGCCTGGCTGGCGCTGGATAATATTGAGACAGGTCACAGCAGGAGAATACCACTGTGGCTGTTTGGCTTCATCTATTGATGGGTATTACCATGGTACAGGTTGATCTGCCAATTGAATCAGTTTCTTGGCAACAGTGATTTCATCGACGGCTATCGATTCCCGATATGGAGCTCGTATTACCTCCAAAATTGTGCAGGTATCCAAAAAGAGAACTGGAGCCGGTTTAGTAACGATGGCGACACATAACTCCTCAACATCAATAAAAATGGTCATTTGCCTTCTTTATAATCATCGCAAACTCATACTCAATGGCTAAATCGTGGGCTTTTTCTTCTAGCCAACCCTCCTCCTCCAGAGTACGAATCAATAGGTCAGTGTTAAGTGATTTCTTCAATATCTACTACTGAAGGCTAGCGTCACCTATCAAACAGGCTTGATTTTACTAATCACCTCTGCCAATTCTTTCATATCAACAGGCTTGGATATGTAGTCATCAAATCCTTGGGAGAGGAATTTTTCCCTGTCTCCCTGCAGTGCATATGCCGTAACTGCTATTACGGGGATATGCCCGCCTTCTCCCTTTTCCTTTTCCCTTATTCTTAAAAGCGCGGAGCAGCCATCCAGTACCGGCATCTGAACATCCATTAAAATGGCATCAAATCCGCCCTGTTCCCATAGCAGCACCGCTTCCTCTCCATTAGAGGCAACTGAAGCCAGGGAACCCAATTTTTTTAGAATGGCAACCATTGTAACGGCATTGTTGGAATTGTCTTCTGCAACAAGCAGATGTAGCCCGCTAACGCCCGAAACTTTTAAACCATTATGGTCTTGCGTTTGCTGCATTACATTTAGTTCTGATCTTTTAAAAGGGAGTTCCAGATAGAATGTTGAGCCTCGTTCAGGTACTGATTCTGCCCATACCTGTCCATCCATCAGCTCTGCGAGGCGACGGCAGATAGTAAGCCCGAGGCCGCTCCCGCCATACATCCTTGTTGTAGAGTTATCAGCCTGTTCAAAGCTGTTAAAGATCCTGGAAAGGACCTCAGGTGTCATACCTACGCCGGTATCCCTCACAGCCAATTCAACTATAACCGCATCCTCGGTAATCCCGTTTAGACCCGCTGTAATACTAATACGGCCTGAATTGGTAAATTTTATCGCATTGCTCAGGAGGTTCAGCAGTATCTGTTTAAATCTCAGCGGATCCCCTTTTACAACTTCAGGAACTTCCGGATGGATATCAATATCAAGTTCCAATCCTTTCTGGCTTATCCGGTATGATTGCCCTGCAACTATCTCTCTGAGAGTCTGCGGCAGAGGAAAGTCATAAAGTTCAAGCTCCATCTTTCCTGATTCTATCTTGGAAAGATCCAGGATATCGTTGATCAGGTCGAGCAAACTGTTTGATGAAAACTCAAGGTTATCAAGATATTCCTGCTGTTCATCAGTCAGCTTGGTGTAGCGGAGCAGTTGAGTCATTCCAAGCACTCCGTTTATTGGAGTACGGATCTCGTGGCTCATATTGGCGAGAAAGTCACTCTTGGCACGGTTGGCAGCCTCCGCCTGTTCTTTGGCGGAAAGCAGTTCAATTCTATATGACACCCTTTCCGTGATATCCCTGTTGCTGCCCCTTACACCCAGGAATATACCATGATCATCAAAAACAGGACGGCATATATGAGCAATCCACCTTATTCCACCATCTGCAGATATTATCCTGAAATCAACCTCATCCTCCAGATGCGCGGCTGCAAATTTATCATGGTGATTACGGTATTTTTCAAGATCATCAGGATGAATTATTTTGGTATAAAACTCCATATCTTCAGAAAACTGGGCAGGGTCATATCCGGTAATCCTCTTGCATGAAGGAGAACTGTATATGAAGGCTCCATCAGGCGCTGTCCAAAACTCCCAGTCATATGTATTTTCAGCGACAATCCTGAATTTTTGTTCTTCTGACTTCAGCTTCTCTTCCGAAAGCCTCCTATCTGTAATGTCACTAAATTCAATAACCCTGGCCAGCTCACCTCTGTATTTTACGTTTTTACCCCTTATTTCAAGAGGATATACAGTGCCATCCTTACGCAGACCTTTAACCTCATACCGTTCCTCGTAACCGTTCTTTATATTATCAAGAACCGTATCCAGAGATTCCGTGGCTATCAGATACAAACCGTCCATTCCGATAAGTTCCTGGTAGCTGAAACCTGTAAGATCAGAAAGACCGCTGTTACACTCAAGAATCAATCCGTTATTGTGAACTATTATACCACCAAAGGTCGCATCACTTAATGCCCTAAATCTTTCCTCACTCTCCAGCAGGGCTTTCTCCGCCTCCTTGCGCTCGCTAACATCATTTATTATAGAGGCTACAATCTTTTTACCGCCGGTAGTCACAACAACCGATTGTACTTCAACCAGACGAATTTGTCCGTTTTTCAGCCTGTGCCTGGCTTCATGCACAGTCGTTTCACCATCAGCAACACTCTGCTTTATACTATTCTGTTCTTCCTCAGAAAGAAGGGTAATCCGGCTGATATGCATATTTACAAACTCTTCATGGCTGTAACCATAAAAAGCAGCGGCGCTTCCATTTGCATCCAGAATCATTCCTCTCTCAAAATCTATCAACATCATCGGAGCAGAATGCCTGCTAAAGAACTGTTCAAACAATACTTCCTGCTTCTCCGGGCGACAACAACTGTGATCCGTCATGGTTGTTCTGGCTTTAAATTTGATTTTATTGCGCCGTTCTTCGGCTTTTGTCATTTAATTCGAACCTCACTAAATTATAAAGCAGGCAGATTGGGTAGATTATAAAAAAACGGAATTGGAAAGATCAGAAATTATCGGTACGTAATTTCATCATAATATCCCTTTTGATATCAGCACTAAATGTCTATTTTTTTAGCCTGTCAAGTCCAAAATTCCAAACCTTCATACCAACATAGTCAGTCAGTTAGCTTGACATCCTATTTGTAATTTAGGCTCCTTCTTATAAAAAAATGTCACCAGATGTTTTGCATTTGAGATACAAACCATAAGATACGGATTGAAAAAACCGCTTAAGACTGCTAGATATTTAACCTTAATACAAATCCCTATCTGGAGTCCTGCGTGAAGCAACCTGAACAGGTGTCACATAATTCCCCTGAAGATACTTGCCCAACTGACAATGCTGATGAAATAAACCTGCTTGATCTGCTTCTGGTGCTTGCCAAGCGCTGGAAGATGATCATCGGTGTGCCATTTGTAGTGGCTGTCATCACTGCCGTCATCACCCTCTTTATGCCTAACATCTACACTGCCAAGACCATGATCATCCCCAGTGACGACAACTCTGGCGGTATGGGGGCAGCACTCATGTCTCAACTGGGGGGGCTTGCAGGCATGGCCGGTTCCCTAGGGGGTAAGACAACCGGTGATCTGTACGTCACCATGCTCAAAAGCGAAACCATCAAAGACCCTATCATTGACAATTTTAAGCTTCTGGAAAAGTACGAAGCAAAACTGAGAGCAGACGTTTATAAAACATTGGATTCCTCTTCATCCATCACTCTGGGCAAAAAGGATGGAGTGATTACCGTCAGTTTCAGTGATAAAGATCCTAAATTTGCTGCTTCAATAGCCAATGCATATATTGATCAACTCGGCAAGCTTGCTGCACAGCTCAGCATGGCGGGAGCCGGCAGTAATCGAAAGTTTTATGAAAAGCAGATTGCCGAGACCAGGGCAGACTTGAGCAGAGCAGAAGAGGCACTAAAGGAGTTTCAGTCCAAAAACAAGACCATCTCCGTGCCGGATCAGGCCAAGGCCACCATCGAAGGGGTTGCCCAGCTGCGTGGCCAACTGGCCATCAAAGAGGTGGAACTTGGCACTCTGAAACATAAATTTACAGATAACAGCCAGGAGGTCAAGAGTGCCAAGGCTGCAGTTGCACAGCTGCGTGGCCAGATCGCATCACTTGAAGGTAATGGTAGCGGTAGCAGTTCCATTCCCAATCTTGGTACTGTACCACAACTGGGGCAGGAATATATGGGTCTCATGCGTGAGTTCAAGATTCAGGAAGCAGTATTGGAGATGCTCACCAAGCAGTATGAGCTGGCTCAGGTAACAGAATCCAAAGATACCGCCCCGTTTCAGCTATTGGAAAAGGCTAAGGCGCCGGAACGCAAGAGTAAACCCAAGCGGGCGCAGATAGTAATTATGGCTGCCTTTGCCACCGGATTCCTTATGGTGTTGCTGGCCTTCCTACAACAGTTCAGCGAGCAGATGGCTCCTGAAGATAGACAGCGCTGGGAGCAGATCAAGGCATTGCTGCCAGATATGCCTGATTCCATTTTGCGTCTCTGGAAGCGAATTACAACCCGCTAACTGATGCAGAGTGGTTCAAAAAATGATAATTCAAGACTTGACCCCCAAGATGCAGGAATTACCTAAGGTTGGAGATTGGTGATGGCACATCTGATTGAAACATTACGACAACACAAAGCAGAAATTCTTGTCATTGCACGTCAGTATCATGCAGATAATATACGGCTGTTCGGCTCTGTGGCCAGAAGAGACGAACGATTAGATAGTGACGTTGATCTTCTGGTGGATTTCCTTCCAGGTTCTACTCTCTTTGACCAGATTGGACTGATTGAATCACTGTCAAAAAAACTTGGTCGTAAAGTTGATGTAATCAGTTCCCGGGCATTAAACCGGCACTTGGCACAAACAATTCAGCAAGAGGCCGTTGAGCTATGAAAGACAAATCCGCCTATATTGCTACAGCTCTGGAATGTATAGATTTGATCAAAGAGTACACATCCGGCTACACGCTGGATAGCTTTATTGAGGATCGCAAGACACAGGATGCCGTCATTCGGAATCTTGAAGTTATCGGACAGGCTCTTAAGGATTACGGAATTGACGATCTCAAAGCGAAGAAATCTCAGATTCCTTGGGCACAGATTGCAGGCATGAGAAACATCCTGGCACATGAGTATATGGGGGTTGACATAGTCATGGTTTGGGACACGGTACAACAACATCTTAATGAACTGCGGTGGGCGCTTGAAGACGAGTGAAGTGCCTTCGCTCTTCATCCAAGACAGGTTATGCCTTTAATCGGCGTGCATCCATCTTTCTCGGCGGTAAAAATGTTATTTTGCAGTTCTCACCGTTCTCTGCGCCTCTGCTCGATACGGGTTAGACGATAAACTCAGGTGACAGACATAGTCATTTAACCGGGGTAGTTGACGGGTAAAAGGGTCAGAGCTATATAGTCATGCATTAAAAAAAGGGGGGGCTGTCCACTTCTAGTCATCCCTAATCCAAATAGTGTCCCTGGTTTTTTCCGTGGACGCTGTGCCCTGGGACTGGCTCCGCAGGTGTCTGTCCCCCCAAGACGGCCTGAGATTAAAAAGCTACGGGGGAGAGATTTAGTGCAGAGTGGCTCAAAAAATGATAATTCAAGACCTGCCCCCCAAGATACTCCATAGAAGATCGGCGCGTGGGGGAAAGCTCAGTAAAAACCTCATGGCTTGAAGGAAAAATCGAGGGAATAGTAGAAGGCAAGTTGGTGTTGATCAGTTGCGGGGCGGGGTTTAATTCTGTTACTTTCCTGGGGTAGAGAAGGAAGAAGAGACGGTTTGAGGAAGTTCTCCGCGTGCTCCGCGGCTTGAGTGAGCGAAGCGAACGGGCGAGAGACAAATTTCTTTCATAGGAGTACTAATCATGAAACGTGAATTTAATGTACTTATTGAAAAGGATGAAGACGGCTATTTCGTTGCTTTTGTTCCGGCACTGCGTGGATGCCATACACAGGCAAAATCTCTGGACGTGCTTATGAAGCGGGTGCAGGAGGCTATTGAGTTGTGCCTTGAGGTGGAAGTGCCTACCATGAATGAATTTGTCGGTGTCCAACGGGTTGCGGTTAACGCATGAGCAAACTCCCTTTAGTAACTGGCAACCAAATTATCAAATCTCTTCAGAGACATGGATTTTTAGTGCTGCGCATTAAAGGAAGCCACCACTTCTTACAACATCCTGATGGTCGTTGCACTGTAGTACCGGTTCATCGTTCTGAAACAATCGGTAGAGGTCTCTTTGCGCAAATATTGAGAGATTGTGAATTGTCTTTTGAAGATCTATGGAAGCGTTGAGGCTACTTTTTGATATGAATGAGTGTAAAAATAAATCCGTCCCCTTTTTTTCCTAAATACGGATGGCTTCGGCAGCATAAGACTACGAGACAAGAAATAGCTGACCTGCTATGATCGGATTGGAGCAACAAGCGATAGCGAAGCTCGCGAATTGATAGAGTTTGTACGAGAGCTTCGGGCAGAAGTGGTCATATGGCTACAGGCTAACCATTCTGAATTGCTATCAAAGTGAATTTGTCCGGGGGGGCTGGCTTGGCAGTTGAAGAGGCTGCGGAGATTGCTGGTGTTGGTGTTGATCAGTTGCGGGGCGGGGTTTAAAAGTGATAATTCAAGACTTGACCCCAAGACATCCCTGGCTGATTCACAGCGTGCATCTGTCTTTACTTGCGACTTGATTCAGTACAAGTCTCGGCGGTTAGTCGAAGTAGCGGAAAGGAGTTCAAACATGGCAACTACCGTGGATAAAATCTGTAACGAGGCACTTTATCTCCCGGCAGAGGCACGCATTAGCCTTATTGAACGCCTGCTAAAAAGCCTGAACCTGCCAACTCAGGCAGATATTGACCATCTATGGGCTGAAGAGGCTGAGCGTCGCATCACCGAAATAGATCGTGGCGATATCAAACTAATCCCTGGTGAACAGGTATTTGACACTATTCGCCAGAAGTACGGTCAATGACATTCAGTTTTCATCCGCGCGCCGAGCAGGAGCTCGACAAGGCGGTACGCTATTATGAAGAATGTAGTTCCGGGCTTGGTCTTGAATTTGCTGAAGAGGTATATGCAGCCATTGCCCGTATCATTGCATATCCGAAGGCCTGGACAAGGCTGTAAAAACATACGAGACGTTGCCTGGTGAATCGATTTCCCTTTGGCGTCATATTTCAAGTTAAGGGTTCTGAACTTCGAGTAATTGCAGTTGCAAATCTAAATAGGAAACCAGAGTATTGGAAAAGAAGAATAACGCCGTAAGGGAGCAGATACATGCGCGTAGAAGCGATAGTTAAAAAATCAGGATGGTTCATTCCTAATCCGGGCATTCCTGTTGGCAGACAAAAACAGATCCTCTTGGATATCACGCCTGTTATCCCTGAAAACAATCAAAATGACGCTTTCATACAGGCTGCCGGCATACTGAAGAAAACAGCAATTGATGGAGTTGCTTTTCAGAAAAAATTACGGAGAGAATGGGTAAAAAGATAGTGTATCTGATAGATACCAATATCATCTATATACTACCTTGAAGGTGAACAAACAGTTGTTTCCTTCTTGCCAGTATCAGCACTCATAGCGCCGTAGTGCCGTCGCGAGAAAATAATGGTGTTCTCAGTTGCTCTGTTGCTCTGTGTTTCAAATGTGATAGATTTTCTTCGCGTCCTCCGCGTCTTAAGTGAGCGCAGCGTAGCATATGCTGAGCGTAGTCGAAGTAAACTGGCGAGAGATAAAGAAGGGTGACGCAACCAAAAGAATTGGGGGGAGTGTCCCGGTTTTCAAAACCTTGAAGTCAAACGTCCAGGCAATGGCTTGTCGCCGATGCAGTATTGGGATACTATCGGCACAACAGCGCAGAGTGAGTTTGCAAAGGACGATTTGATAACAGTGTGAAAGGGGGATATATGGGGGCTAAACAGACAAGCATGATGCGATATGACCAGCAGGGTGACCTTCATATTACGGTTCCGCGTACTGCTCTGAAAAAATTCGAGACCAGCGTCCTTTTTCAGGTGGTTCGTGACCTACAGAAGAGCATTGCTGCTAAACGCAAGCCTTCATGGGAAGGTGATTCCATAACTCGAATCAACGGCATGAGTGATAGTGGCGTTTGCGATGGGGCTGATAATCATGATCTTCACCTCTATGGAAAGCAAAGGTGAAAAAAGTTTTTGTTGATACCGGCGCATGGATTGCCCTTGCAGAACGGAATGATATTCATCATCCCCAAGCTGGTGCAATTGCAGATAAACTAAACAGTGAAAACACCCTCCTGATAACCTCTGATTATGTCCTGGATGAAGCGCTTACCTGGTTTCGTTATAACGCAGGCCATAAAGTTGCTACCGAGTTTGCAGTTCAGGTAATGACAAGCAATGTTACTGAAATTCTTTACATTGACGAGATCATTTTCAACAAAACTATAGAACTCTTTAGAAAGTACGACGACCAAAAATTCAGTTTTACCGATTGCAGTTCATTTGTATTGATGCGAGCACACCGTATCAGGCAGGCTTTTACTTTTGATTCACATTTTCTTACGGCTGGTTTTGAGTTGGTGAGCCCAATATGAGTTCGCCTATTATTATTTTGAAGAACCAAAAGCTTAATCGATATGTTAACAATTAATATGGGGAGTGTCCCTATTTACCCTAGCGTCTTAAGTGAGCGAAGCGAACAGGCGAGAGACAAATATCTTTCATAGGAGACCAGTATGGCACAAACAGTTGGCATGGATTACATCAAAGTTCCTAAACAAGAATATAGCTTGCTTAAAGAGGTCTATCGCACTGTTAAACGTCAAGCCTTTCTTATTCGCCTTGATGAAGCTGATAAGAATCTTGCTGCAGGCAAGACAAAAACAGTCTCTGTTGACGACCTTATCGCCTCCATATAAGCCGACATGAAAGCCAACACAATTACATTCGACCCTGCCTTCGAAAAGCGTTGGCTGAAATATCTGAGGGGCTCCGTCAAAACAGGAGGTCTGTAGCATGGAACGAATAATCAATCTACACATTGAAAAGTTACCGGAAGGTTTTTATCTTGCGACATCCGATGATATTCAAGGACTTGTTGCCCAAGGTCGAACCGTTGCAGAAACAATGGAGATTGCTCGAGACGTAGCACGGCGCCTTATTGAAGCTCAAAAAGAACGTAAACAAGTTGCCAAGCTGCGTCCGGTTGCCAAAAAATTTGACATGCAAATGGTTTTTGCTAACTAACGATGGGACGTCTATCAGGATTTCGTTATCGTGATGTAACGAAGCGTCTCAAAAAGTTCGGTTTTATCTTTGACCGGCAAGCTGCTGGAAGTCATGAAATTTGGCACAATCCAACTTCCGACCGCTATACAACGCTACCTAACCATCCGGGCGATATGCCGGAAGGGACGCTACGGGCAATTCTGAAACAAGCAGGAATAGAGGTAGATGATTTTCTCGATGTGAGAATAAGCTGAATATCTGCTGAGGAAATTGTAAAGTAGCCTGTCCTCTTTGGGTTTTTCTATTGAAGAAGCTGCGGAGATTGCCGGTGTTGGTGTTGATCAGTTGCGGGGCGGGGTTTAAAAGTGATAATTCAAGACTTGACCCCAAGACATCCCTTTTATCTGTAAATACCAAAGGTAGCGAAGATGAGAGCCAATGAACAGTATCAGCACTCATAGCGCCGTAGTGACGTCGCGAGAAAATAATGGTGTTCTCAGTTGCTCTGTTGCTCTGTGTTTCAAATGTGATAGATTTTCTTCGCGTCCTCCGCGTCTTAAGTGAGCGCAGCGTAGCATATGCTGAGCGTAGTCGAAGTAAACTGGCGAGAGATAAAGAAGGGTTACGCAACCAAAAGAATTGGGAGGAGTGTCCCAGTTTTCGTAAAAAGTTGAAGTTAAACGTATAGTTTCAGGGTTTTAATCGGCGTGTATCCGCCTTTCTCGGCGGTTAAACAAAGCTGTTAAAACCATTGAAACCACCGGAACACTGATCAACGCGGAGCAGTCAATTTTGAATGTTGGATAGTAAATGTTGGACTCAATTTAAAATTCACCATCCAAAATCCAGCATTGCTCTTTCTCGGCGTGCATCCGCCGTTATCAGCGGTTAAAAAGCCTTAAAACCAATGGAACCGCCGATGAGCACAGATAAACGCAGAGAAAAACTTGACCTGATAACAGAAAAAATTATTGGATGTTGCTTTACCGTGGCAACAGCTCTTGGTAATGGTTTCCTTGAAAAAGTCTATGAAAATGCCTTGGCCCATGAACTGCAAAAGTCTGGTCTGCAGGTTTCACAGCAACACCCTGTTAAGGTTATGTATGATTATGTTGAGGTTGGTGATTATGTAGCTGATTTGCTTATTGAAAACAGTGTCATTGTTGAACTGAAGGCAGTTAAGGCGCTGGACAATATTCATCAGGCACAATGTCTGAATTACCTGAAAGCCACAGGCATGAGTGTATGTCTACTTGTGAACTTTGGTACACCAAAAATTGAAGTTAAGCGTATAGTTTCAGGGTTTTAATCGGCGTTTATCCGCCTTTCTCGGCGGTTTTGAGGCGCTAATGCTGTAGGCTTTCTCATTGGAGATTTGGAACTAAACAATGAACAAAAATAATCCAACCCAAAAACCTGTTTACGTCACCCAACCCTACCTCCCTCCCTTAGAGGAGTTTATTCCCTACCTTGAGCAAATCTGGGAAAACAAATGGCTTACCAATAACGGCCCTTTTCATCAACAATTAGAACAGGCTCTATGTGAATACCTGGGTGTTGAACACCTGGCTCTTTTTGCCAATGGAACACTGGCGCTTGTCACCGCTTTACAGGCATTACGCATTACCGGCGAAGTCATCACAACGCCGTACTCCTTCGTGGCAACAGCACATTCTTTGCTCTGGAATGGGCTTACCCCGGTTTTTGTTGATATAGACCCTCTCACCTGCAACCTTGATCCTGACAAGATTGAACAAGCTATCACCCCCCACACCACAGCAATCATGCCGGTTCACTGCTACGGAAACCCCTGTAATGTTGAACGGATTCAACAGATTGCCGACACTTACGGCTTAAAGGTGATCTACGATGCCGCCCATGCCTTTGGAGTAACGTACAAAGGCGAGAGCCTGCTCAAGCATGGTGATCTTTCTGTGCTTAGCTTTCATGCAACAAAAGTCTATAACACCTTTGAAGGCGGGGCCATCGTCTGTCCTGATGCCAAGACCAAGCAGCGGATTGATTATCTGAAAAACTTCGGCTTTGCTGATGAAGTTACCGTCATGGCGCCGGGAATCAACGGCAAGATGAGTGAGGTGAATGCTGCCTTTGGTCTATTACAGCTAAAACATATTGATGCCGCCATAAACAGGCGCCGACAGATTGCCACTCTGTATGAATCAGCCCTGGTTGATGTCAAAGGGGTTGTCTGTATGCCGGAACCAGCTGAAACGTACCGTACGGCTTCGTATTTTCCCGTGTTTATAACTGAAGAATATCCGCTTACACGCGATGAACTGTATAAGAAGCTGAAAGTTCATAATATTTATGCACGGCGTTACTTTTATCCGCTGATTAGTGATATGCCAATGTATAGGGGGATGGATTCAGCATCTGAGGTAAAATTACCAAATGCTAAGATTGTTGCTGGTCAGGTTATTTGTTTGCCAATCTATCCTGACCTTCAAGAGAAACAAGTTATTGAAATTACCAATTTAATACGTTTTTAGGCAAATGAACTGAGGAAGGGATTATTTAAATAATGAACTTGGTCAAAACAAAACCACCACTATTTATAATTGGAAATCCTAGGTCTGGTACGTCTTTACTGAGATTAATACTAACATCCCATTCTGAAATACTAATCCCTCCAGAGTGCGGTTTTATAATATGGTTATTACAAAAATATAAAGATTGGTCTGAATCCGATAATTTAACTGTAAGGCTTGATCAATTTTTATCTGATCTGTTTGACTGCAAAAAAATTGATACATGGCAATTGAACAAAGATTTTGTTTTTGAGATTATAAAGTCTAAAAATCCACGTAATTATTCTGAATTGACTAGTTCTGTATATGAAGCTTATGGTTGTTTAATTAATAAGAAATTTAATGTTTGGGGTGATAAAAATAATTTTCATTTAAACCATTTGGATGAGCTACAGGAATTATTCAATAAAGCAAAATTTATACACATTATTAGGGATGGTCGTGATGTTGCGTGTTCTTATCGTGAAGTAATGAGAATAGATTCGAAAAGTCCTTATGCTCCAGTGTTACCTATAGATATTAGAACAATTGCAAATGAATGGCTTAATAATGTAACTAAAGTAATCAATTGTATGGATAAAATTGGTTCTTATCGCTCTATAACTATACGATATGAAGACTTGGTTACAAATCCAGAACCTTTACTTCGTGAATTATGTATGTGGATTGGAATTGAATATGAGGCAGACATGCTTGAATTTTACAAATTTAATTACAAGAATAAACTTGAACCAGACAAAACTCTTGATTGGAAAAAGCGTACTCTTGAGCCTATAAGCAACGATACCGTTGGACAGTACAAAGAAATACTCAGCAATGATGAACAAAGAGAATTTTTATCCGTTGCTAAGTTAGCACTTAATAAGTTCAGATATCAATCATTTTGATTTTGAATATGTCATTATCCATACCCGCCATTTTCTCAATTGCTGTCGTTATCCTGATGCTGATAGCCTTGATGCTGGAGCTTATTGAGGCTGACGTGATCGTCTTTGGTGCCTTAGGTGTGCTTCTGATAAGTGGCATCATCACCCCTAAAGAGGCCTTGTCCGGCTTTGCCAACCAGGGCATGTTGACAGTTGCCATTCTGTTCATAGTGGCATATGCAGCCCAGACCTCCGGTTTTATGCAGTTATTTGCCGACCGGGTAATGGGTGACGGCAAGGGTGCTGAGGGTCGATCGTTGCTGCGTATGATGATTCCGGTTGCCGGACTCTCAGCTTTTCTCAACAACACACCCATAGTGGCCATGTTTACACCTTACTTGCGTGACTGGACCCAGCGTAACGGCTTGGCTGCTTCAAAATTTCTGATACCGCTTTCATATGCCACCATCTTTGGGGGCGTTTTTACCTTGATTGGTACCTCAACTAACCTGGTGGTGAGCGGGCTATACCACCAAAAATATAATCAGAACCTCGGCATGTTTGAACTTGGGCTGGTGGGGTTGCCCTGTGCTATAGCCGGTATACTGTACCTGTATTTCATCGGGCGTCGTCTGCTGCCCGACAACAGGGTAGTAGACACACGGCGAGATGATGGGCGTGAATACCTGCTTGAAATGAGTGTTGCCCCGACTGCCGGATTGATTGACAAGTCAGTAGAGGCCGCTGGTTTGCGTAACCTTGACCAGCTGTTCTTAATAGAAATTATCCGTGAGGGAGAAAGAATTGCCCCTGTAAAACCCCAGGAACACCTGCATGCCAATGACCGGTTGATTTTTACCGGCAAGGTAGAGGGTGTGACACAATTACAGAAAATCAGCGGTCTGCTGCCGGTGCATGGACATGATATCCGTCAGGAATTGTTGCACAATGGCGGGGCTCGTCTGGTGGAGGTCGTTGTATCTCCTTCTTGTCCGATGCTAGGCAAGACTATCAAGGAAGGTAATTTCCGTGCCCGATATGATGCAGCTGTGCTGGCAGTACATAGGCACGGTGAACGGTTACAGACAAAGCTAGGTGAACTGGTTTTAAAGCGGGGGGATACGCTTCTAATGCTGGCTGGTGATGACTTCATCAAACGCTGGAATTTCTCCCGTGAATTTTATCTTGTCTCAAAAGTGGCGGATCTGCCTCGAGTGAATCGCAAGAAATCAATTATCAGTTTTTGCGCCCTTGCCGGTATGGTAGTGTTATCTGCTGCTGGTGTCATGGATATATTTGAGGCTGCCATCATCGCCACCTTGGTGCTGCTATTTACTCGCTGCATCACTACCATAGAGGCGCGACGTTCGATTGAACTGAACGTGCTGATAGTGATTGCATCTTCCTTCGGCATCGGCAAGGCACTTGAAAAAACTGGCGCAGCAGCCTGGCTTGCTGAACAGATTATTAGTTCTGTCGAGGGATGGGGCGCTGTCGGTGTGCTTGCAGCAATCTGTTTGATGACAACCATCTTGACTGAAGTAATTACGAACAATGCTGCGGCTGCCGTGATCTTCCCCATCGCCATGGCATCAGCCCAGCAGCTACAGGTTGATCCAAAACCGTTTGTGATTGCCATTGCCATCTCTGCCTCGGCTAGCTTTGCAACGCCGATCGGCTACCAAACCAATATGATGGTTTATGGGCCTGGTGGTTACAAGGCTCGGGATTTTCTGAAGGTTGGTGTGCCGCTAAATATTCTGTATCTGATCGTCTCAATTATTTTAATACCTCTATTCTGGAAATTCTGACATGTACCTACCTATGACCCACCTCCGTCAGCTAGAGGCGGAAAGTATTCATATCTTCCGCGAAGTCGCTGCCGAGTTTGAAAATCCAGTGATGCTGTACTCTATCGGTAAGGATTCTTCCGTCATGTTGCGCCTTGCCTTGAAAGCCTTCTATCCCGCCAAACCCCCGTTTCCGCTGATGCATATCGACACTACCTGGAAATTTAAAGAGATGATCACCTTTCGCGACCAAATGGCTGCCGAGTACGGCTTTGATCTGTTGGTTCACACTAATCAAGAGGGGGTTAGTCAGGGAATCAATCCGTTTGAGCACGGTTCAGCACTTTATACTGACATCATGAAAACCGAAGGCCTAAAACAGGGGTTGGACAAATACAAATTTGACGCTGCCTTTGGTGGTGCCCGGCGGGATGAGGAAAAATCAAGGGCCAAAGAGCGGATCTTTTCCTTTCGCAGCGAACAGCATCGCTGGGATCCCAAAAACCAGCGGCCTGAACTTTGGAACCTTTACAATACCCGTATCAGACAGGGTGAAAGTATACGGGTCTTTCCGATCTCCAATTGGACTGAATTGGATATCTGGCAATACATACACCTTGAGCAGATTCCGATCGTGCCGCTCTACTATGCAAAGGAGCGTCCGGTAGTGGAGAGGGACGGCATGCTGATCCTGCTGGATGATGATCGTATGGAACTGAAGCAGGGAGAGCAGGTGCAGATGAAATCGGTGCGTTTCCGTACCCTGGGATGCTACCCACTGACCGGTGCGGTGGAGTCCACAGCTGCCACTTTGCCTGAGATCATTCAGGAGATGCTCTTGACCAAAACCTCCGAGCGCCAGGGGCGCCTGATCGACCATGATCAGGCCGGTTCCATGGAGAAAAAGAAGCAGGAAGGCTACTTTTAATGGCACATCAGTCAGATATGATACGTTCTGATATCTACGCATATTTAAAAAGTCAGGAAGAGAAGGGCATGCTGCGTTTTATTACCTGCGGCAGCGTGGATGACGGCAAAAGCACCCTGATCGGTCGTCTGTTGTGGGATTCAAAGATGATTTTTGAAGACCAGCTGGCTGCACTTGAAGCAGACAGCAAGCGGATTGGTACCCAGAGCGGTGCTATTGATTACGCCCTGCTTCTGGACGGGCTACAGGCTGAGCGGGAACAGGGCATTACCATTGATGTGGCCTATCGCTACTTTTCCACAGACAAGCGCAAGTTTATCGTGGCTGATACGCCGGGGCATGAGCAGTACACCCGAAACATGGTCACCGGCGCCTCCACCGCTTCGGTGGCGGTAATCCTGATAGATGCTCGCAAAGGGGTGCTGACCCAGACCAGACGCCACAGTTTTCTTGTCTCGCTGGTAGGCATCCGACATGTGGTTCTGGCCATTAACAAAATGGATTTGGTGGAGTACACAGCCTCTCGATTTCATGCTATCCGCGAAGAGTATGAGGCGTTTGCTAAGGAATTAAGCTTCTCTGAGGTCGTTGCTATTCCAATTTCAGCACTGCAAGGGGACAATGTGCTACTCCACAGTGACAGCATGCCTTGGTACCATGGCCCTACACTCATGGAATACCTGGAAACTATTGATGTCTGCGATGAATCAGTTAGTAAACCATTCCGCATGCCGATCCAGTGGGTCAGTCGTCCCAATCTCGATTTTCGCGGTTTTTGTGGCACCATCGCATCGGGTAGTATCAGGCCAGGTGATCAAGTTGTGGTAGCTGGATCCGGTATAACAAGTAAGGTTGCTCGTATCGTCACTATGGGTAGTGATCTCGAACATGGCCAAGCCGGTCAGTCGATTACGCTTACCATGGAAGATGAGATTGACATCAGCCGGGGCGATCTGCTGTCCGATCCTCAATCAAGGCCGAATTGTGCCGACCAGTTTGAGGCTCACATCGTCTGGATGCATGAAGAACCACTGTTACCCGGTCGCAGTTACCTGCTTAAGAACGGCACCAGCACCTTGCAGGTACAGGTCAGCAGTCTCAAACACAAGATCAACGTCAACACTCTTCAACGTGAGCCGGGCAAGACTCTAGCCTTGAATGAAATCGGTGTCTGCAATCTGGCCTTGGCAAAACCGATCGCCGTTGATCCCTACCGCGAAAATAGAGCCACCGGCAGCTTCATTCTGATAGATCGCCTGACATATGCAACCGTTGGGGCTGGTATGATTGATTTTGCCTTGCGTCGTGCCACCAACATCCATTGGCACCAGTCCCAGGTTAGTCCAAAAGTACGTGCCGGGCTAAAAGATCAACACCCCTGCGTGATCTGGCTTACAGGCTTATCCGGTTCCGGCAAGTCAACCATTGCAAGTGCGCTGGAACAAAGACTTTGCGAGATGGGTAAACATACTATGTTGTTGGACGGAGATAATATCCGTCACGGGCTCAATAAAGACCTGGGTTTTACTGATGTTGACCGAGTTGAAAATATCAGACGTATAGGCGAAGTGGCCAAACTGATGGTGGACGCCGGACTGATCGTCATTGCCGCATTCATTTCCCCCTATCGTGCTGAGCGGGAAATGGTTAGGGGACTACTGTCTGATGAAAGTTTTTTTGAAATATATGTCAATACGCCATTACAAGAATGCGAACGCAGGGATGCCAAAGGCCTCTACAAAAAAGCCCGCTCAGGTCAGCTGCCAAACTTTACCGGTATATCGTCACCCTACGAAGAACCAACTGTTCCAGCATTACGCATAGACACTTCGAAAACAGGGGTTGATCAAGCTGTCTGCCTGATCACAGATTTATGCATCAAACACTGATGCCACTGTTTAAAACATCGTATAACGGGAAAGAGAAAAGACGTAAAAGCACGGGAGCCAAGATGAACTACGATTTTGATAATGACTTGAGTCTGAAGCTGAAACTAAGCTTGGCAAATGACTATACCGATAACTGGGACGGTCGTCGTTTTGGCAATAATAGCCTGACAATTCGCCAGCAGCTCAGATCTACTGTAAAAAATATTACGCAAAGAATTGGTTTGCGTCTCAGTGTTCGTAAAATTCTTACAATACATAAAAAGGACATTCAGTGGCTATATGAACGCCTGGCCGATTCTGAATCCCGTGAACTGCTACTCTCTGTGATGGCTTACCGCATACTTGGCCATCGAAAAGTCAAACTGCCACTAAATACTTCAGCATACTGGAATGAACTGGATGAGTTGGAGATATCTGCAGATACAAATGATTGCATTGAACTCGACTTCTTGGAATGGAAAGTATGTCGTAATGATCTTAAAGATTATGGATACCCTGTACAGGTATATGCTCGTGCTTCAGGTGTTATGACTCAATTCCTTCTGCAACAGTATAGGTGTGTGACAGAAGGCCATACAATAGAAGCTAATGATGGCGATACCGTAATTGATTGTGGCGGTTGCTACGGGGATACAGCATTGTACTTTGCCTGTAAAGCAGGTCAGCATGGCAAAGTATACTCATTTGAATTTATGCCAAACAACCTTTCTGTTTTTAACCGGAATTTGACATGCAACCCTGCAGTTGGGTCAAGGGTTGAAATAATACCTCATCCAGTCTGGGCGTGTTCTGGCGAAACATTGTATATTGAGGGTCATGGCCCTGCAACTAACGTCACCAAAACCCCCAAGACAATTGATATAAATAAGGTGAGTACGTTGTGTATTGATAACTTGGTACACCAAAGACTGATTAAGCATATTAATTTTATAAAAATGGACATAGAAGGTTCAGAACTGGAGGCACTCCGAGGAGCAGAGCAAACTATCAGACGGGATAAACCAAAACTTGCCATATCTGTTTATCATAAGCTTCAGGATTTTTGGGAAATCCCTCAGTGGATAGATACATTAAATTTAGGTTATCGTTTTTATATCCGTCACTTTACAATTCATTCGGAAGAAACTGTTCTTTTTGCAGAAGTGACCGAGTAGCTGTGACATCGCTGCGTAAAAATACCATTGCCAACTATGTCGGTCAGGTTTACACAAACTTGATTGGCATTGTAATTCTTCCTTTTTATCTAAAGTATCTTGGAGCTGAGGCCTACGGTTTAGTAGGTTTTTTTGCGGTTATGCAAGCATGGTTTGGCCTGCTTGATATGGGGTTGTCACCCACGCTGTCACGGCAGGTAGCACACAGTCGCAGTGCAATAGATGACGGTAAAAAATTGCTGACATTATTGCGCAGTGTTGAATGGCTCTTTGGCATCCTTTCGCTCATTATTGCTGCTGGGGTCGCCTTGGCGAGCAACTGGATAGCCGGACGTTGGCTAACCGTACAGCAGTTATCTTACGATCAGGTAGCCTATTGTATAGCTTTGATGGGCTGCATGATCGGAATGCGCTGGTTTAATGCTCTGTATCGGGGGGTTATTCAGGGTAACGAACAGATGGTCTGGCTGAACGCTGCCAACAGTATGCTGGTATCGTTCAGATTTATCGGCGCGTACGTGCTGTTGCGTTGGGTATCTCAAGATCCCAGTCATTTCTTTGAGTTTCAGCTCATCATCAGTCTGCTTGAACTACTTGTGCTGCACCGCAAAAGTTATATCGGACTGTCAGTGCCCCAAGCAGTAAAAATAGGGTTCTCAACTGATGCACTCAAAAGTATTGCCCCTTTTGCCGGAGGGCTTGCCTACACCTCGGCACTTTGGATATTGATAACCCAAACTGACAAACTGATACTCTCACACACCTTAAGTCTCAAAGAATACGGCTATTTTGCCCTGGTGGCTGTTGTCGCAAATGGCCTTTTAAGTATGAGTACCCCGGTTAGCCAGGCGATACTGCCGCGTCTTACCCTGTTACATGCACAAGGGAAGATTGAAGAACTGGTACAGCTTTATTGCAGATCAACGCGTGTAGTGTCCTCAATTGTCTTTCCCATTACCGGCATACTGGCGGTATTTTCGCATGAAATACTCTTGCTGTGGACCGGGGACAAGGTAGCTGCAGATTGGGCAGGCCCGGTTTTGAGGTGGTTTATTATTGGTAACGCTATTTTGACAATTGCGGCGTTTCAATATTATCTACAATTTGCGTATGCTAAGCTACGGCTGCATGTAGTGAATACGACCATCAATGCGTTTATTCAAATTCCCTTTTTAGCTGCAGCCGCTTACTGGTACGGTGCAATGGGGGTTGCCTACACCTGGTTCGGTATCCGTCTTATTACATTTTTTGTATTCACGGCGGTGGTACACCGTCAATTTCTGCAAGGTTTGCATCTTAAGTGGTTATTTAGGGATGTTTTGAGCGTATTTACAACAACAGCCGTCCTCACAGGTAGTGGCTATTGGCTGGCGCAACAAGGTGATATTCATAGTGCAGCATTGTTGTGGTATTTACCTTTTGTGACTGTTTTTACCTGTGGTATCAATTATTTGCTGTGGTCTAAAACTCGTGTAAGTCTTTTGTTGCACAATGTATGAGCCTGATCGGAACTACTTAGATGCTTGAAGAAAACAAACAGACTCCTAAAGTAAGTGTAACTGTTGTAACCTATAATCACGGCCAATGGCTTGCCGAGTGTCTTGAATCAATTGTTACACAAGAAACCAATTTTCCATTTGAAGTGATTGTTGGTGATGATGCGTCAACTGATGGCATAACCCAGGATATTTTGAGAGATTATGCTGATCGTTTTCCTCATCTGATTGTGCCAGTGTTCCGTGATAAGAATATCAATGGCACACAAAACTTCCTTGATGTTTTGAGAAGGACCCAAGGAGAATATATTGCTCATATTGATGGTGATGATTTAATGCAGCCTGGTAAGTTGCAGAAACAGGCAGATTATTTGGATTCTAAGCTAGAATGTGTAATGGTTACTCATCTTATGAGATGGATTAACTCTACGGGAAGCATGCTTAAAGATGAAAGCCCTCTCCCAGAACAGTTTGATGTTAACCACCTAGTGGAAAGTTGTAATTGCGTTAGCAGTAGTGCACGAATGTTCAGGAGGACAGCAGTGCTTACATGGAATGCAGCACCAAATGAACGTGTAATGGATTTTCGACAGAATCTTGAAATAGCATCTTCTGGAGTTATTGGTTGCATAAATGAATATTTAGGTGTTTACCGATATGGTGTAGGCATAACTGGTCAATCTATTGAATCAGGCTTCCTGCCAGATTTAGTTGCACAAGCATTTTTGAAAGCAAAATGTTTTGGTGTTAAAATAGAATCAATATTAATTGGTTATTATAGATACAAAACGGAAATCTTAATGTGGTGCATGCGTAATGGGGTTAATCCACCCCAAAATATAGTTGATATTAGCTTGCCAATATACTTTAGAAAAGAAAATTTAGTGTTCTTTTTTTATTTTTACATGGCTAAAATATTAGGTCATAAAGCGGCATTTCAATTATTAAAAAACACGAGAAAGTTTATAAAAGCTTTAAAATCTAGTTTATTAATTAGTTTGCCATCAATAAATGCGATAACTTATAAATCAAAATCATGAGCGCGCGATTAATTTTCATCATAAGTACTTTTACGTATTATTATCCAATTATTTTTTTTAATGAACTAAAATGGTTCTCTCCCTATGGTATTTCCAATGTTGAGATTAATTTAGGTGCACGATTGTGTGTTCTAGTGGCCGTTTTTGCTATGCTAATCTTATCTTTTTCTTTGGGCTTGAAAAAAACTTCTGCCAACTGGTTACCTCAAGACAGATATGTGGATTACTGTGGTTTACCGCATCATGTGGCGGTAGTTTGTTTTTTTTTCTCGACAATTGTTTTACTGGTTCTGATAAAAAATAATGGTTTTGGTCTAGGTGAGCATACAAAATCAGAACTATATAGCCAGATTGGCTACGAGTTTAAATTAATTCAATCGTTCTCCATAGTCGGCTTTGCATCATCAATCATTTCAAGAAATAAATATCTGATTATTTTTTCATTTATATTTCCATTAATATTAATTTCGTTTGGAGTAAGGGAGCTTATAGCTACCTATTTGGTTATTTTAATGCTAACTAGCAACATTTCAAAAATTAAGAGAAATCTTACTTTATTTTTTCTTGTTGGAACTTTTCTCGTTTTTGTCAAAGTATTTGGATACGGGTTCTATCCTGCAGAAGTTATTAATGCATACATAAATAACTCGGATCAAATTTCTGACGGCCTTATGTTAATAAATCCTGAATCGGTAGGTTCTAGCGCGATTTTAAATCTGATCGTTCTCACAAATTTTAAGGTGACAAACAATTATTTCATCGATCTATTTATTTCAATGATACCTTTTGTAAAGACCTTAGGGTACAATCCTGTTGGGTTTGATTACTATCTTGCAAATACTATTTCGACTCCTGATTATTATACGTTCTCTCCAGGACTTTTTCCCATTGCTTTTGCAACATTAGGTGGTTTAGGTGTTGTATTAAGTTCTGTATTACTGCTTGTTTTAATTGGTTGGCTCGATAGAGTCGGTAGATTAACTAGATATTTCTTTCTCAAACTACTGTTGTTGTCAGTTTTAGGATCTATCGCACTTTTGATTCATAGACATGAACTTATTTACTTTGTAAGTGTAATAAGAGGTATTTTGGGGGCGGCAACTATTTCATACCTTATTTCCTTACTTTTAAAGGGGGCATCTACAAGCCATGGCTAATGAGGGGCAACGCTTTGAGTTTGGTAAAAACTGGAACAAATATCTAAAAGTTGTTAGTAGTGCTAATATTATAGCCGCAGAAGACTCTCTTAAAAATATGTTGGATGTACAAACATTAGAGGGCTTGACCTTTTTGGATGTGGGATCTGGTAGCGGTATATTCAGTTTGGCCGCACGGAGACTCGGAGCGAGGGTTTACTCTTTCGACTACGATGATAAATCGGTTGCCTGTACGTTATCTCTGAAAGAAAAGTATTATTCACAAGATGAAAATTGGATTGTACATCAAGGTTCTGTATTGGACGAAGTTTTTGTCAATTCTTTAGGTAAATTCGATGTGGTGTATTCTTGGGGGGTTCTTCATCACACTGGTGACATGTGGAACGCTCTTGGCAACGTTATTCGGTTTGTCGATGACGGGGGTATACTTTTTATAGCAATTTATAACAATCAGGGATGGAGAAGTGATCTCTGGCTCAAGGTAAAGCAACTTTATAACGGGCTTCCGTTTTTTTTACGATGGATGGTTGTGATTCCTTCGTTGATACGATTAAGAGGGCCATCATTAGCACGTGGAGTGCTTCAGTTTAAACTCTTTTCTGGGGGGCAAAAACCTCAGGGGCGTGGTATGAGTGTATGGCATGATGTAATAGACTGGGTTGGTGGACTTCCATTTGAGGTAGCGCGTCCAGATGAAATATTTGAATTTTATAGTAAGCATGGCTTTCGACTCTTCAAGTTGAAGACTTGTGGCGGTGGACACGGGTGCAATGAATTCGTTTTTCGAAAAGATTCAGCATGATAATTCACAACTGTCCGATTAATAATAGAAAAAATCAATAGTAATGATTATCAACAAATTTGCTTCCTTCTTTAGCAAGGCGATACCTGATTGGGATCCTGTTCCAGAAACTCACGCTCAGCAATACGCTGAAAGTGAGTGGGTCATAGGTGCTAACGAAGTTTTACTCAATGAGTTGGAGTGTTGGCTTGGAGGTTTTTCTGGCAAGAAGGTTCTTGATCTTGGCGGCGGACCTGGTCAGTATTCTGTTGCATTTGCAAAGCGTGGCGCACTAGTAACATGGCATGATATTTCTGCTGCTTATGCAAAAATAGCAGAGCAAAAGGCTGAAGATCATGGCGTGGCTATAGAGTTTTCTATCGGATATATGGATGAAGCACTAAAGCTTTTAAAAGCAGACTATGACCTCGTTTTTAATCGGATATGTTGGTATTACGGTTTTTCAGACAGATCTTTCTCACGCACGTTGTTTGCCTTAATCAAGCCAGGTGGTGTTGGTTATGTTGATACAACACATTCGGGTTGGCACAGAGAATCTCTTTCGCCTGCAGGACAACTGAAAACCTGGTTAAACGATTGCTTCTCTGTTAAGATTGGGCACCCCTTCCCACCCCATGGCCGACTGGCCAAACTCTTTTTGGAGCTTCCTGTAGAGAAAATGCAGATTGACTACAGTACAGAAACTAATGACCGTCTTTTGTTCCGCCGCAGTCAGGTTGGTTAATGGCTAATGCTCGCTATATAGTTCGTTTTGACGATATTTGCCCCACGATGAATTGGGATGTGTGGGAATGTGTTGAGTCATTACTCGTTGCACGACAGATTAAACCTATTCTTGCTGTTGTGCCAAACAATCAAGATGCCTTGTTGAATGTCGGGCTGCATAAAACCGATTTTTGGGAAAAAGTTAGGGCGTGGCAACAGCAGGGGTGGACAATTGCTTTGCATGGCTATTCTCATCTCTATGTAACAGACTGTGCTGGAATTGTTGGGATTAATCCCCGTAGTGAGTTTGCCGGGGTGCCACGTGAAGCGCAAAGAGAAAAACTTGTAGCGGGCTTTAGTATTTTCAAAAAGAATGGTGTGACACCAGATGCCTGGGTAGCTCCTGGGCACTCGTTTGACGCTGTAACGGTTGAATTGCTGGTTGAGATGGGGATTCACGTTATCAGTGATGGTTTTTTTTTACGTCCCGTTTCTTTTATGGGTGCTTTGTGGGTACCACAGCAGCTATGGCGTTTTCGCTCATTTCCTCGTGGTGCTTGGACAGTTTGCTATCATGCAAATTGTTTTTCTCAGTTAGATGTTGAACGATTGGTAGTCGATTTTGATCGATTTTTGCCGCAGATTGTTGGGCTGAATGAATTGCTGACAACTACCCAACCTGTTAAAATAACAGCCTTAGACAGAATGGTTGCATGGAGCTGGAAACAGGCGGTACGTGTAAAGCGGATACTCAAGTGGTAAGTAAACGGCATATTTTGTTTCTAATTCCTACTCTCACGAGTGGAGGAGCCGAGAGGGTGGTCGTGACATTATTACGCCATCTTGATCGGAGCTTATTTCGTTTCTCCTTGGCAGTTCTTGATACCCGCAATGCTGTTTTTTTGGTTGATTTGCCTGATGATGTTGAATTTATGGATTTAGCCTGTAAACGAGTCCGTTATGCTTTGCCTGAACTTATAATCCTTATCAGGAAGTTAAAGCCGGATGTAGTCTTTTCTACGCTTAGCCATCTGAATCTTGCTGTAGCTATTCTTAAACCATTACTTCCGAACAAAACGCGATACATTGCACGTGAAACCTCTATCATCAGCCATATACTACGGTCATACCGCTACTCTCAAATCTGGTCACTACTTTACCGCTGGTTTTATAAAAAGCTGGATCTGGTAGTATGCCAATCGTGTGCTATGCAATCTGATCTGGTTATGCATTTCAAGTTCCCTGAATCTAAATCCATTGTAATCAACAACCCGATTGATCTTGAGCGAATTAATGCGCTGGCAACTGAGCCGCTGGCTTATTATGGTGACAGAGATGACTCCATCAAGCTGATTGCAGCAGGACGATTGAGTGAGGAAAAAGGATTCGATATGCTTATTGAAGCCGTCTCTCTGTTGCACACGAAGCGTATTGAGCTAACATTGCTGGGTGAAGGACCATTGTCTGCCCAATTAAAACAACTAACTGAGCAAAAAGGTGTAGCCAATCAAATCAATTTTGTGGGATTTCAGCCAAACCCTTATGCCTGGTTTGCCAAAGCTGATGCCTTTGTTTTGTCTTCACGTTATGAAGGTTTTCCCAATGCAATGCTTGAAGCTATGGCCTGTGGCACTCCTGCCATTGCAACACCAGCACCAGGTGGAACCAGAGAGATACTTGATGGGGTTGATGGTTGCGTAATTGCATCAGATATATCTGCCAGAGCATTGGCTGATGCTATTTATCAATGGATTGGTACAAAGCGAGAGCGATTAAATACAGAGGTCGTAGAGCCTTATACGGTAAAGAATATTATCGTAGCGTATGAACAGGTATTTTCTGCGTGAATATCGCCTTTATTATCACCGGTCTTGTTGTTGGCGGCGCAGAGACTATGTTATTGAAGCTGCTTGAACGTTTAGACCGCAGTAAATTCAGGCCAATGGTAATATCACTTACGACTGAAGGTGATATAGGACTTCGTATCGCATCGTTAGGCATCCCGGTTGTAGCCCTGGGCATGCGCCCTTCGTTTCCAAATCCCCTTCTATTGTTAAGGTTAGTCGGTCTTATAAGAAGGTTTAAGCCGGATATCGTTCACACCTGGATGTACCATGCAGACCTTTTAGGTGGGCTGGCCGCACATATTGCAGGTGTTAAACGTATTGTCTGGGGTATTCGCCATACCGATCTGTCTGCTTCTGCCAACAAGCGTACGACACTAGCTGTGGTCAAGGTTTGCGCGTGGTTGTCAGCGTGGTTGCCATGCAAGATATTGGTTAATTCTGAAGTCTCGCGAGCGGTGCATGTAACAGCAGGATATAACGCCTCAAAAATGAAGGTGATACCCAATGGTTTTGATGTTGCCTGCTTTTTGCCAGATCAATCAGCAAGGGATAGTGTGCGTCAAGAGCTTGCTCTGGCAATTGACACACCACTGGTGGGAGTTGTTGGGCGGTACCATCCACAAAAGAATCAGCTTGGATTTGTCCAGGTTATGTCGGAGCTGACCTCAAAACGACCAGATGTTCATTTTCTTCTGGTGGGGCACGGGAATGATACTGATAATGCGGAATTAATGTCAGCAATAAGATCTGCCGGCTTAATTACTCATACACATCTGCTTGGACAGCGTATGGATGTGCCGCGTTTAATGGCAGCTCTGGATTTGTTGGCATTGCCATCGGTTGGTGAGGCATTCCCGAATGTTGTGGGCGAGGCGATGGCGTGCGGAGTGCCCTGTGCAGTATGTGATGTGGGTGATGCCGCCTTGATTGTTGGTGATACAGGTCGGATAGTGCCTGCTGGCGATATGCCGGCTTTGGCTCATGCGATTGGAGATCTTTTACGCTTGGCTGCTTGTGAGCGGACAATGCTTGGCGTGCAAGCACGTGAACGAGTTACAAGCATGTTTGAGATACGGTGTGTTGTCAGCCAATTTGAAGCGTTCTATTGCGATATTTTGACGCAATAGAACTGGGTGGCGGAAGATGGGCTTGAAAAATAAAATACCGTGGTGGCTGCGTATCACTGCAAAGGTTCTGTTGTCACGTCTTCCTGTCGGGTATGCCGTGTGGAAACGCTTGGGACTGTTTGTGCATGGTGATATGAACCAGCCGGCAAATGCACTGGATACTTTTCTGATGCACGTAAAAACTGCAGGTCTACAGCTTCCTTTGCATGATGAGACCAACTTCGCACTGCTTGAGTTAGGGCCGGGAGATTCTGTTTTTACAGCGTTGATTGCCCGTGCGTTTGGCGTTCGGTGTACCTGGCTTGTTGATGCCGGTGCCTTTGCTATGTCAGATCCTGCTGTATATGCCGGCATGGCTCAATACCTTCTTGAACAGGGGTATACTCTTCCCTTTTCAACTGATTTTTCCGATATTGATGATGTTCTTACCAAATGTAATGCGTGTTATTTAACTGATGGTGTTTCTTCTTTGGCACAGATCCCAGATAATTCGATTGATTTTTGCTTGTCTAATGCGGTGCTGGAGCATATTCCAAAGCTGGATTTTTTCCGATTGGTCTGCGAGCTAAAACGTGTATTAAAACCTGATGGGACATGTGTCCATCGAGTTGATTTAAAAGACCACTTGGGTGGTGGGCTTAATAATCTGCGCTTCTCTGAAGCTGCCTGGGAAGGGCCATTGTTTAGTCGATCAGGGTTTTATACGAACCGGATTCGTTATGCTGAGATGCTTGCATTTTTTGAGCAGGCTGGTTTTGCGTGCGTGATCCCCCGAAAGATCAGTTGGGATACATTACCGATTGCACGTTCTGCCTTGGCAGTAGAGTTCCAAGCACTACCGGATGAAAATTTATTGGTTAGTGGTTTTGATATAGTGTTGCGTCACAAGGCGAACGGCTGATGTGCGGTATTGCCGGATTTTTTGATAGATCAGGTTTTAACCCTGAAAACGGTCGTGCCATTGGTGAACGGATGGGGCAGGCCATTCGGCACCGTGGACCGGATGATAGCGGGATCTGGCTGGATGAATCAGCCGGGGTGGGGTTAAGCCATAGACGTTTGTCTATCCTGGATCTTTCACCAGCCGGGCATCAGCCAATGGTTTCCTCTTCTGGTCGCTATGTGATCGTCTTTAACGGCGAAATATACAATCATATAGAGTTGCGCTCGCAAATTGACGCCTCACCCCTCACCCCTCACCCCTCACGAGATTTTACGCCTCACGCCTCACCCCACACCTCTCACTCCTCATGCCTTACCGACTGGCGTGGCCACTCTGACACCGAAACGCTATTGGCAGGCTTCGACCAGTGGGGGATCAAAAATACTATCCAGAAATCTGTAGGTATGTTTGCCTTTGCCGTGTGGGATCGTGATGAACGTGTGCTAACCCTGGCGCGTGACCGCATGGGGGAGAAGCCACTTTATTACGGCTGGCAGGGTAATACCTTCTTGTTTGGATCTGAATTGAAGGCACTGCGTGTTCATCCTTCCTGGAGGGGAGAGATTAACCGTGATTCGCTTGCACTTTATCTGCGGCATAATTATATCCCAGCCCCTTATTCAGTGTTTAAAGGCATCTGCAAGCTGTTGCCCGGCACCATACTTACCTTGAATAAGGCAACTCAAGAGACCGGAAGTCTGCCGGAACCAACCCCCTATTGGTCGCTGAGTCAGGCGGTGGCCAGCGGCACAGCCAATGTTTTCACTGGATCGGACAACGAAGCCGCTGAAGAGCTGGAAAAGCTTTTGCGTAACTCGGTACGGCAACAGATGGAGGCTGATGTGCCGCTGGGGGCGTTTCTTTCCGGCGGGGTGGACTCCTCTGCCATTGTGGCGCTTATGCAGGTTCAAACGAGCCGTCCGGTGCAAACCTTCACCATTGGATTCAATGAAAAGAAATACAATGAAGCAGAACACGCAAGGGCGGTTGCCAGGCATTTGGGGACCAAACATACCGAGCTGTATGTGACGCCACATGATGCGCTTGAGGTAATTCCGAGATTGCCTGCTCTGTATGACGAACCGTTTTCAGATTCATCACAGATTCCGACCTTTCTGGTTTCGCAGATGACCCGGCAGCATGTAAAGGTCAGCCTTTCCGGTGATGCGGGTGATGAACTGTTTGGCGGGTATGGGCGCTATTTTCTGGCTAACTCAATCTGGAGCAAGATTAGCAGGATACCAAAGAGAATGCGTCCACTTGTCTCATCTGCTATGAAGGCTGTTCCTCCCGCAGGTTGGGATGCATTTGCTGCATTTTTGCCTGCATCACGCCGGTTGGAGGCATTTGGCGACCGGATGCACAAGCTGGCTGAGATGGTGACGTATGATACCCCGATAACCCTGTATCGGCAGATGCTATCACACTGGAAGCAGCCAGCAGATGTTGTCTTGGGGGCAACCGAGCCGCCAACGGTGATGAGTTCTCCGGCGTCTTGGCCCTACCTGACGGATTTCGATAATCAGATGATGTATCTGGATAGCATGAGTTATCTGCCTGATGATATTCTGGTCAAAGTGGATCGGGCGGCAATGGGGGTGAGCCTGGAAACACGGGTGCCGTTTCTTGATCATCGGGTGGTTGAGTTTGCTTGGCGCTTGCCTTTAAAAATGAAAATACGGAATGGGCAAGGCAAATGGCTGCTGCGACAGGTGCTGTATAAGTATGTGCCAAAGCAGTTGATCGAACGCCCCAAGACAGGTTTTGGTGTGCCAATCGAAAGCTGGTTGCGCGGGCCACTGCGGGATTGGGCAGAGTGTTTGCTGGATGCGTCTCGCATGCACCAGGAAGGGTTCTTTAATCCTGCACCAATCAGGCAGAAGTGGAATGAGCATCTTGCCGGTAAAAGGAACTGGTCATATTACTTGTGGGATCTGTTGATGTTTCAGGCATGGCTTGAAGCTCAAAAACCGTGAGGCGTTAAAACCGGTGAGGCGTGAGGGGGGAAAGACCGTGAGGCGTAAGGCGTGAAGGCGTAAGGGGAAAGCGGGAGGCGTTAACTTCGGTGAGGCGAGAGGCGGGAAAATCAGTTAGGCGTAAGGCGGAACAACATGGATAAACCGCATAAAAAACTTGATGCCTGGAAACTGGCTATGCTGCTGGTTAAAGAGGTGTATAAGGCAACGGCGGATTTCCCGGCTGTTGAAAAGTATAGTCTGACGGATCAGATACGCCGGGCTGCGGTAAGTGTGCCCAGTAATATTGCCGAGGGTGCGGCTCGGCAGACGAAGAAGGAGTTTGTCAATTTTCTGCATATTGCACAGGGCTCATTGAGTGAGTTGGATACCCAGCTTGAATTGTCACGGGAGCTTGGTTTTCTTTCTGCGGAATGCTGGAAGCAGCTTGACCTGATGGTGATGCGAGTGGACAAGATGTTGAGCGGTCTGATCCGTTCCATCAAATCTCCTAACTCCCCACGCTTCACCGAAGTTAACGACTCACCCCTCACGGACTTTAACGCCTGACTCCTCACGCCTTACGGCTGTTAACCCCTCTGCTACTATTCCTACTGCAGCAAGGACTAGCTGAATCATGGAGGGCTTTTCTTTTACCATGAAATTTCGGTTTCAATATCCGAATTTTCATGGTAAAAGAAAAATATGATTCCACGCACAGATCATATTTCTCGACTTCTCGAAGGTTTGGCGCATTTTCCTGTCGTCGCCATGCTCGGGCCACGTCAGGTTGGCAAAACGACCTTGGCACGGCAGTTGGCTTCAGATTGGCCTGGCCCGGTCAAGCATTTTGATCTGGAGGATCCTGATGATCAGGCTCGCCTTTCAGACCCATCCTTTGCCCTGCGGTCGCTGACCGGTCTGGTAATTTTGGATGAGATACAGACCCGTCCTGACCTTTTTCCACTCCTCAGGGTACTGGCTGATCGCCCTGAAGTCCCGGCTCGCTTCCTGATTTTAGGGAGCGCAGCGCCAGAGTTAATGCGACAAACATCTGAAAGCCTGGCTGGCAGGGTGCTATTTCATGAAATAGACGGATTGGCTCTGGTTGAAATCGGGACGGTTCGCTCGGATAACAACTGGCTAGATGAGCGTTGGCTGCGGGGTGGTTTTCCCCGATCCCTACTGGCGCACAATCCAGCCGCCAGCAGAGCGTGGCGTGAAGCATTTATTCGCACCTATCTTGAACGAGATCTGCCACAGCTGGGCATTAACCTGCCAGCGCTTACCCTGCGCCGCTTCTGGACCATGCTTGCCCATTACCACGGCCAGACCTGGAACGGATCTGAGCTGGCGCGATCACTCGGGGTGAGTGATAAAACCGTATCACGCTATCTGGATATACTGGAAGGAACCTACATGGTTTTTCGGCTTCCTCCCTGGCACACAAATCTTGGCAAACGCGAGGTAAAAGCTCAGAAGGTTTATATTGCTGATTCGGGCATCCTGCACACGTTGCTCAGTGTGACTGGACAGGATGAGCTTCTGGCACACCCCAAGTGCGGCGCGTCTTGGGAAGGTTTTCTGGTGCGTGAGATTATCAGGCGCACGGGAGCCGGTCGTGGTGAACTGTTTTTCTGGAGTGTGCATACCGGAGCTGAACTTGATTTGCTGATACATAGAGATGGCGTACGGCTCGGCTTTGAAATCAAACTGACACGTTCGCCCAGAGTTACTCATTCTATGCGCTCTGCCCGGGACACACTGGCCTTGCATCATCTGTACGTCTTCTGCCATGGCGAGGGCGATCCGTGGCCTCTGGCTGAAGGTATAACCGTAGTTCCGGCGATCAATCTTGCCTTACCGCAATGGAAACCGCTTCCATGAGTATTAAGCGACTTTTTGACTTCACTGCCACCATCTTCGGGCTGCTACTGCCGAGCTTGCTGGTGCGTTGTAAACTCGGCTCGCCGGTTTTTTCCGCCAGAAACGCCCCAGTTTGCAGGGCAGACCGTTCATGATGTATAAATTCCGTACCATGACCAATGATCGGGATGCAGCCGGTAATCTGCTGCCTAACTCCTCACCCCTTACCGATGTTAACGCCTTACGGCAGTTACCCCCTGACGGACTCTAAGATGCCTAAACTCCTCTTTTTCATAACCGAAGACTGGTACTTCTGCTCTCACCGTCTGCAATTAGCCGCTGCAGCAAAAAAAGCTGGTTATGATGTAGCCATTCTTACCCATCTACACGCCCATCGAGAGATCCGATACTGAAACATTGCTGGCTGGCATTTAAGCTTGGGGGATAGATGTTTGCAGATGAGTCTCGCATGCGCCAGGAAGGGTTCTTTAATCCTGCACCAATCAGGCAGAAGTGGAATGAGCATCTTGCCGGTAAAAGGAACTGGTCATATTACTTGTGGGATCTGTTGATGTTTCAGGCATGGCTTAAAGCTCAAAAACCGTGAGGCGTTAAAACCGGTGAGGCGTGGAGGCGAGATGAATCGCCGTTTTTTTCTGGACAGGCGCCAACAATGAAACTTATTGGCACTAATTTCCTTTTTTATGGTAGATGTTACTCATGAAGCAGCTGGATGAAAATATACTGCATGATATGACAGCCCGGCTTGTAGCAGAGTTTGATCCGGACAGGATTATCCTTTTTGGATCAAATGCTTGGGGTGTGCCGACAGAAGACAGCGATGTTGATCTGTATGTCATTATACCTGAGAGTGATCAACGCCCATTGCAAAGGGCACGGCGCGCACTCACCTGTCTTGGCGGAATGAGCGTTCCCAAGGATGTTCTCGTTCGAACACGCATGGAAGCGGAAAAGTATCGCCATGTGTATGCCTCTTTGGAAAGCCAGATATTTGAGAAAGGGCGGTTGTTGTATGAACGAAGCTAAAGCAGAGCTCACCAGAAGTTGGCTTGTGAAGGCCAAACGAGATCTGCTCTCTGCCCAAGAGTTGGCTGGTGCAGAAGTGCCCCTGCTGGACACGGCGGCATATCACTGTCAGCAAGCAGCAGAAAAGGCGCTTAAGGGGTATCTGCTCTTTCACGATGTTCGCTTTGAGAAGACACACGATATTGAGGTGTTGATCTTACAAGCAGCTGAAGAGGACTCATCTTTGGGTGTATGCATTGAAGCTGCCCGTATTTTAACGCCGTTGGCAGTTGAGTTCCGCTACCCAGGTGATTATGTGGAGCCTGATGCAGATGAATATCGAGAGGCCTTTGATGCTTCCCTAAAAGTGTTCCAGCTGGTTCTCCTGAAACTCCCCGTAATTGTTCATCCATAACCCTGTGATCCCCAACCTGATTGCAAAAGAAAAAATCTTTGTCTTCGACGCAAACTATGCCTAAACTCCTCTTTTTCATAACCGAAGACTGGTACTTCTGCTCTCACCGTCTGCAATTAGCCGCTGCAGCAAAAAAAGCTGGTTATGATGTAGCCATTCTTACCCATCTACACGCCCATCGAGAGATCATTGAGGCCGCTGGCATCAGGGTGATCCCGCTTGATCTACAGCGTCGCAGTTTAAACCCAATTAAGGAACTGAAGACCCTGCTCTCTGTAATCAGGGTCTACCGTGCTGAAAAACCGGACATAGTGCATCAGGTGGCGATGAAACCGGTCTTGTATGGCAGTATCGCTGCATTGTTTACAGGCAGATGTCGGGTGGTAAATGCCTTGGCCGGATTGGGCTTTATTTTTAGCTCTGACCAGGTTAAGGCAAAATTACTTCGTCCAATAATTTCTGCTAGTTTGCGATTTTTTTTGGGATACAAAGGAAGTCGATTAATTTTACAGAACCCTGATGACCTTAAGTTGTTTCTGACTTCTGGTCTTATTTCTCCTGAACATGTTTCGCTAATACCTGGATCCGGTGTTGATGTTTCGCAATATACTGTGACCGAAGAACCTTCTGGTATTATAACTATTCTGCTGGCTTCTCGCATGTTGTGGGACAAAGGTGTTGGTGAGTTTGTTAAAGCCGCAGAGTTAATAAAAAAAAGAGGTATTACTGCCAGATTTGTGCTGGTTGGCGATGGTGATGTTGAAAACCCGAAATCAATTTCGGAAGAAACCTTAAACCATTGGAATGAGTCAGGCTTGGTTGAGTGGTGGGGAAAACGAAATGATATGCCGCAGGTGTTTGTCCAGTCGCATCTGGTTTGTTTGCCATCAACATATGGCGAAGGAATTCCCAAAGTATTGATAGAAGCAGCAGCGTGTGGACGCCCGATTGTAACGACTGATATGCCTGGTTGTCGTGAAATTGTCAGGCACAAGTTAAATGGTCTGCTGGTACCCCCTAAAGATGCCGCCGCCTTGGCAGATGCCATTAATCTGCTGATTGAAAATCCTGAGCTGCGCAGGGAGATGGGAGCCAAAGGGCGTGAAATGGTGGTGAGGGAGTTTACTCAGGAGATAGTGATTGAACAAACTTTGGCGGTATATAAAGAGATGATGAAACCGTGAGAGGTAAATCGTAAGGCGTTATTCCATTTCTAATTCAAGAGC
>DCVL01000056.1 GCA_002328035.1 Geobacter sp. UBA2189 | reverse complement strand
CTGGCAGGGGTCTATGCTGCAGAAAGTCAGATTGATAAGGCCAAGGCGCAGTTGGATACCGTTATAAAGGCGGATCCCAACAATACAAAAGCCTATTATATGTTGGCTTCACTGGAGCAAGGCGCTGACAAGCCTGAGTCCGCACTGGCTATATACAGGAAGATCTCAGAAATAAAACCTTCCGAGACAACTGCAAATTATCGTGCTGGCCTGCTCCATATAAAGATGAATCAGCCGGACAAGGCCGATGCGCTGGCAGATTCAATGATCAGCCAGTACCCTAAAAAGGCGGATGGTTATCGTCTTAAAGGTCTGGTTCAATACCATCGGAAGCAGTATGCCGAAGCGATGGCCTCTCTACAGAACGCTATAAAAATATCTCCAACACTGGATGCATATTATTTTCTGGGATTAACTTCATATCACCGTGGTGAGTATGAAGGGGCTTTAAGTCATTTTCGCAAAGTACTTGATGTTAACCCATCATCACGCCAGGCTCGCTTGATGACAGGTGTTGTATTATTGGCCCAAAAACGTGTTGATGATGCAATTACAGAGGTTAACAGGTTAATAAAGCTGGATGAAGAAGATGCTGAGGCATACAGCCTTCTTGGCAGCGCTTATATGGCTAAAGGTATGTTTGAAGAGGGGATGCAGGCTTTAAACAAGGCTACCAGGATCAATCCCAAAATATCAGATGCTCATATCAAAAAGGGACAGTACTACTTCAGCAAAGGCAAGTTTTCAGAAGGAGAGGCTGAACTGGTTACGGCTGTTCAGGTTGCACCGGACAAGATGGCCAACAGGCTTATGCTTGCATCTACATATGTTCGGACTGGAAAGGCTGACAAGGCAATGGGTGTTTTGAAGGCCGGTTTACAAGGCAACAAGTCGGATGCTCCTCTTTATGACAGTATGTCAACCATACTTTTTATGCAGAACAAACGTGATGAAGCGATAAAATATCTTCAAAAGGCAAAACAGCTTGACCCTGCCTTTGCCCCTGCATATCAGCATCTGGCAACCTTTCATGCGGTTTCCGGCAAATACGATCTGGCAATTCAGGAGTATCAGGCTCTATTGAAGCAGAATCCAGCCAATATGCAGGCAATGCTTCAACTTGCCGCTCTGTATGACGTTTCAGGCAAGGATTCCGAAGCGTTGGCGCAGTTTCAGAAGGCAAAGGAGAGTAAGGCAATACCGGCATATATGGCAGAGGCTCAGTACCACTTGAGAAAGAATCAGCAGGATAAGGCGCTGGCGTCGCTTAATGAAGGGTTAAAGGTTGATGCTAAAAACGGTATGTTGCTGGAACTGAAAGGAAAGGTTCTTGCCGACTCCAAGAAGTTCAAGGATGCCCTCAAGGTTTCTGATGAGCTTGAGGCCGTAAGCGCTGATGCCGGTATTGCGCTAAAGATTCAAACTTATATGCAGATGAAGGACAGCTCCAAGGCTCTGGCACAGGCTCGCAGGGTGATAGAAAAATATCCAAACTCCGCAAGGGGCTATATCCTGCTCGCCTCCATTTACGAGTTTGACCGTAACTATCCGTCTGCAATTGCAGAGATGAAAAAAGGTGTACAGGTTAGTCCGAAGGATCTTCAGGCCAACGTATATCTGGGCAACCTGCACGCAGGACAAAAAGAGTATGATGCGGCATTTAAGGCCTATTCGGATACACTTAAAAAGAATCCGCAGTTTGTGCCTGCCATATTTGCCCAGGGCTCTCTGTTACAGCAGACAGGAAAAGCAAAAGATGCAGTTGCCAGATACCGCACTGCTTTATCAATATCCGGTCGCTATGTTCCAGCTCTTAACAATCTCTCTTACCTCTGTTCTGAAGGTTTCTGCAGTAAAGAGGAGGCATTGACCACTGCAATGAAGGCCTTCAGGCTTGAGCCTGGAAATCCTGGTATAATAGATACCCTGGGATATGCCCTTATAAAGAATGCCAAGTATGAAGATGCGAAGAAGGTTCTTGAGAAGGCTTCCTCAATGTTGCCCAACAATCCGACAGTCCAGTACCATCTCGGGATGGCTTACAAGTTTACGGGCAATAAAGCCGGCGCACAGCAGGCATTGAAAAAGAGTCTTACCCTGGGTGCATTCCCTGAAGCAGAAGCTGCCAAGGCACTGCTGAACGAAGTTTCAAGATAAGATAATATATTTCATGTCATTTCGTACGATAGTTCAATTTGCCTTTGATGCGCTGCTTGCGGTTTTATCGATCAGTCTGGTCTATTCCATCCGACCCAGCCAGTTTGGGCCGGATGGTGAGCTGTATCGTCTGCATTCAGGCGCAGTGGTGCTTTTTGTTTGTGTAGTTCTTTTTTCTTCATTTTTAATGGATGTTTACGACCGCAGCGGTAAACCAAGAAAACGGGAAGTGCTTATACGGGTTATGCTTGCCGCCATGGCATCATGCCTTCCATTTTCACTCATCTATGCATCGCTTCCGCTTGCCCTCCCGCTGCAGTCAACGGTGGTAATAGCAATCGGAATATTTGCGATTGTTCAATTCCTTTTTCATGCAATCTTCAGTTATATGCAGTTCTCTTTAAGGGTGCTGGTTCTGGGAAATGGATCTCTGGCTGCCCAGATGGCTGAAATAGCGGAGTCAAGTGAACGTAATATCAAGGTTGTAGGATTTGTTGCTGTTCAATCCCCGGGAAATGAGAGAGCCTCTGACAGAAATCGGATGGTAGATGTAAAGCCGGTTGAGCCGATACTTGGCGATGCAACCGAGCTCCCTCTGCTGGCGTCATCTTTAAGGGTAGATACGATTGTAGTCGCATTATCTGAACGGAGGGGGGTATTCCCGGTCAGGGAAGTATTGCAGTGCAAGATGAACGGTATTGATATACTTGATGCGCCTACATTTTATGAGCTTATATGTAAGAAATTGATGTTGGAGCAGATAACGCCAAGCTGGTTTTTTCTTTCAAGCGGTTTTCGCAGGACTTCCCTGTTCATGGCGTTCAAGCGTTTTCTGGATATTCTTCTCTCTTTGATTGGGCTTGCCATTACACTACCGTTTTTCCCTCTTTTTGCCCTTATAATCAAGCTTGATTCACCAGGGCCGCTCTTTTTCAGCCAGATAAGGGTTGGTCTTCATGAAAAGGAGTTCAGGCTCTATAAGTTCAGAACCATGCGTCAGGACGCGGAAAAGGTCTCCGGAGCGGTATGGTCAACTGAAAATGATCCAAGAATCACCAGAATAGGGTCTTTCTTCAGAAAGGTGAGGATTGATGAATTCCCACAGTTTTACAACGTGCTTATGGGTGATATGAGCTTTGTTGGACCACGTCCGGAACGACCTGAATTTGTTGAAAAGCTTAAGCAGATTATCCCCTACTATTCAAAGCGTCATTTTGTAAAACCTGGTCTTACCGGTTGGGCTCAGGTCTGTTATCCTTACGGTTCAACGGTTGAAGATGCAGTGGAAAAACTGCGCTACGATCTCTACTACACCAAGAATCTATCCGCTTATCTGGATCTCCTGATTGTCCTTGAGACCGTTAAGGTAGTGCTTTTTGGTCGTGGTGGTAGATAAATCATTTTTTAATATCTGAGGAAGCTATGAAAACTGTCTTTTATTCTCTCCTGTTTCTGGTTTTGTTGATTTCGTCATCGGTGGATGCAAAAGATTATGTTATCGGAGAAGGGGATGGGCTTGATATAGCCGTATGGGGTGTAAAGGATCTGGCCGCTCAGGTCAAGGTAAGGCCGGATGGCAAGATTACCATGCCTGGTCTGGGGGATGTTATGGCCAGTGGTTCAACACCTCAGGAATTGCAGAATCTCCTTTCTGTCAAACTTCAGGAACTTGTCAAAAAACCGATTGTAACTGTTACCGTTCGTGAGATAACCAACAGCAAGATCTTTATTTTTGGTGGTGGTGTAAAATCAGGAGTTTACGATCTGTCGCGCCGTACCACTCTGCTGCAGTTGCTCTGTAGCATAGGAGAGATAAAGGTTGCGGATCTAAAGAGTGCCTATCTGTTAAGGGGTGGTAAGAAGATTAAGGAGAACTTTCATAACCTTTATATCAAGGGTGATATCAAGGAAGATATACATCTGGAACCGAATGACTCACTCTTTATACCGCTATTGCAGGACAAAAGTGTCTATGTGCTTGGAGCTGTAAATGCTCCCAAGGCGATTGAATACCGTGATGGGATGAAGGTTATGGAGGCAATCCTCGAGGCAGGCAGTTTTACCAAATTTGCCGATCAGAATAATGTGATGATCCGGAGAAAGATCAACAATCAGGAAGATGTAATCACAGTTAAGGCAAAAAAGCTTATGTTTGACGGAGACTTAAGTCAGAATGTACCGTTAAACCCCGGCGATTATGTTGTAGTAAAGGAAAGCCTGTTTTAACAATCAGCAGGTAAAGAGGAGTACCATGCAAACAGCTCAAAAAACTGATTATAAACAGTATCTTAATCTAATTATAAGGAAGAAGGAATGGTTTATTGCCATCAGCCTGCTGATAGCTACTACAGCCATTCTTGCAAGTTTTATCCTGCCACGTAAATATCAGGCAACCAGTACGGTGTTTATTGAAAAAAACATAATCAGTGAACTGGTAAAAGGGATAACTGCAACCCCATCAATGGATGACACCATAAAGGTGCTTACATATGCCATTACAAGCAGAACCCTTTTGACCAAGGTTGTTGATAATCTTGAAATGAACGCTACACGTGACAAGAATGCCAATATTGAGGATCTGATAAAGAGCATCCAGAAGAGGATTAATGTCAAGGTGAAGGACAAAAACCTCTTTATCATCTCTTTCTCCGACCCGAATCCAAAAGTTGCCATGCAGTTTGTTAATACCCTTGTTCGCCTGTACATAGAAGAAAGCCTGTCCTCCAAGCGTGGCGAATCTTACGAGGCAACCGATTTTCTGACAGAACAGATCACAACATTTAAAGAAAAACTTGATAAGGCAGAGACAGCTGTAAACCAGTACAAAAGTGAAAAGGGTGGTGTGATTGCCGTTGACGAAGCCAAGCTTTTCGAGGGGATCTCTCAGGCTCAGCAGAGACTTCATGAACTTGAGATACAGCGTCGTCAGCTTGAGGCGACACGCCAGGATCTAAGCAAAGGCAGTTCTCCCCTGCAAGTAACCTTAAGCAATCTGCAAAAACAGCTTGAAGAGCTTCAATCAAAATATAACGACAATTATCCTGAGATCATAAGGGTAAGAGCAGAGATAGATAGCGTCAGGGCTCAGATAAAGGCCGGCAAGGGTGAGATTGTATTATCCCCTGAACTTAGCAAGATTAACGCCCAGATTAGTGCCCTTAAAGGGAGTGAAGAAAGCCTTCGACGTTATATAGGCACAAATCAGTCCTTACTTAGAAACATCCCATCTGCAAAGGCAGGTCTTGAACAGTTGCAGATTGAAAAGGAAAATCAGAAAAACCTCTATAACCAGCTTGTTGCCCGTCATGGACAATCAGAGGTTGGTAAACAGATGGAGGTGCAGGATAAATCCATGACCTTTAGAGTGGTTGACCCTGCTATTCTGCCGATTAAGCCGGCCAGTCCAAACCGGCTCAAGATTATGGCTATGGGTTTCGTCGCTTCAGTTGCAGGGGCCTTTGGTATCCTCTTCCTTCTTGACAGCATGGATGATTCTTTGAAGAGCAGTGATGCAGCCAGACAGTTTGGGCTTCCAGTGCTCGCTATTATCCCCAAAATAAATAATCCGGAAGAAATAGCCCTGCAGAAAAGGAAGAACAAACGTCTCTATCTGGTAGCTGCTGTATACCTTATGCTTCTGCTCTGTTTCCCATTGATGGAGGTCTTGAATCTACCCTATATGGATAAGATACTGGACAGAATTTATCCATCAAGTCTGTTTACGCAGATAGAAGATCAGCAGAGGTTCAGTTATTCCTTTAAAGATTCGGAAGGAAGACAGGCATGAGCAGAATTGAAAAGGCAATGGAAAAGGCAGCCAGGCTGCGTCAGGGGGCTGTTACTGCAGAGAATACTGTAAGTCATCACCTTGCATTTCCAACAGACAGCCATGATCCTCAGGAACGCCAGGATGCCGCAGTAGCTGCGACTTCAGACAGTCCTTTGCTGGTTAATCTTAATACCCCCTATTCGGCCGGAGCTGAGGAGTTTAGAAAGGTTAAGGGGATACTGCTTAACAAGACCAAAGAGGATGGATTCAGAAACACGATTATGATTACAAGTGCCTTGCCGGGTGAGGGTAAGACGCTTACCAGTCTTAACCTTGCAATAAGTCTGGCAGAAGAGTTTGATCATACAGTACTGCTTGTTGAGGCGGATCTTCGGAGACCAGGTATTCACAAATATCTTGCGCTGGAAGAAAAACCCGGGTTTTCAAGCTGTCTACTGGGAGAAGCCGATCTAAGGGATGCCATAATTCCTACCGGAATTGGCAAACTCTCAATTATAAGGGCGGGGCATAGTGTTCCAAACCCTGCAGAGCTTTTCTCTTCGCAAAGGGCAAGGGATCTCGTTAACGAGATGAAAACGAGGTATCCTGATCGGTACATAATATTTGATACTCCACCCATACTGCCATTTACCGAGGCTCGTTCTCTGGCTGCTCTGGTTGATTCTACTATCTTTGTGGCTATGGAGCGTCATGCAACAACACGGGATATAAAAGAATCCCTTGAGCTTCTAAAAGGAAACAACCTGCTTGGCATTATATATAACGGTACGGAGCAGACGGTTGGAGACAAGCGCTACAGTTATTACCGGCAGTACGCTGAGAAAACAGAATAGACGTTTGATTCCGGACAGGAGCGGGTATGTACGAAACATATTTCAATCTTAGGGTCAAGCCGTTTGAACTGGTTCCAGATCCCAGTTTCATATTTCTCAGCAGGGCTCATAAAAAGGCAATTACCTACCTTGATTACGGGATTACCGAAAGGGCAGGTTTTATACTGCTAACCGGTGATGTAGGTTCAGGCAAGACCACACTCATACGAAACCTGCTCAATAATCACAGTGACAGGATCGTCCTGGCAAAGCTTTTCAACACCAGTGTCAACTCTGAACAGTTGCTTGCGATGATAAACGATGACTTTGGCCTTTCTACACAAGGAAAGGATAAAATATCACTTCTGCGTGACCTTAATGAATTTCTGGTGCAGCAGTTTGCCTCAGGCAAGCAGCCGGTACTTATAATTGATGAGGCTCAAAACCTTACAGCCGAACTTCTTGAAGAGGTTCGTATGCTTTCCAATCTTGAAACTGCAAACAGCAAATTGCTGCAGATAATATTGGCCGGGCAGCCGGAACTCCGCACTATTCTTGCAGCTCCGGAACTTTTGCAGCTACGGCAGAGGATCAGCATAAACTGTAACCTTGGCGCACTAAGCAGAGCTGAAACAGAGCGGTACATAATGCACAGGCTTGAGGTTGCAGGCAACGTATCAGCCGTAAAATTTGAGCCTGAAACGTTTGATCTGATCTACCACCACAGTCGCGGTATCCCCCGTTTGATAAATATTATCTGTGATTTTCTCATGTTATCCGCTTTTGCGGAAGAAACATTACAGATAACCCCTGAAATGACCCGTGAAGTAATCGATGATATGGACTTTGAAAACCATTTCTGGGCGGTTACCTCTCCTGAAGGGGTACATCCCAAGCCGACTCCGCAGCCGGAAGTGCTGCCATTCCAGCAGCAGAGTCTGCATGAACTGCTATCTGCCATCCTCAGCAGGATTGATTCGCTGGAAACGGATATCAAGCAAAAGCCCAGCATTATAGCTGATAAAAAGGTCTCAAATGATTATCTTGCGAAGCTGCATGATTCCATAGAGAGCAACAGGGCTTATACGGATGAACATCTCCGTGAATTGGGAGATAAGCTGGCTGATGTTGTAAAAAAGGTAGAGCGTGAGACAGCCATAGTAGAACAGTACGAACCAGCAAAGACAGGTATAATCCGTAGGTTGCTGGGGAATAATCAGTAAAAACAGGGCAACTTTTATTTTAAAACGGGAGGGGCAGGGCATGAAGACAAAAGTAATGGCAATAGCAGTTGGGCTGGCAATAGCCGGATTTATTGCAGATGCCAATGCAGCCGAAGAGAAGCTCTTTACCCCGATCTTCTCAATCAGCCAGGAATATACCGACAACGTCTTTGATTCCAAAGATAACAGACGCACCGACTACATAACCCGTCTGAGACCCGGCTTTGCATCAATATATCAAGCAGCCCGCTGGAACTGGAACGTTGCCTACAACCTTGATTACCGCTACTATGCCCGTGACAGCAAAACCAACGACCTGAGCAACGATGCCGCCGTAAAAGGTTCTATTGCAATACTTGAGAACTTCTTCTACCTGGATCTGGCTGATACCTACAAACGTGTCTCACTTGACACCCTGCGTGATGAAACAGTTGCCAGCTCCTTCGCAAACCAGACAGAACAGAATATAGCCACCATAAATCCTTATCTGCTCTGGCATCCCAGCCAGAAAACCATCCTCAAGACCGGTTATCGTTACACGGATACCCGCTACTGGGATACAACAGGTGTTGATAAGAAGAATCACAGCGGCTATGCCGATTTAACCTACGAATTGACTTCAAAATTAAACCTGCTGGCAAATTACACATTTTCCCATCAGGAAGCTTCAGACAGCATCCGATACAACAAGCACGATGCCTCAGCAGGTTTTAAATACAATTATGCAGAAAAATCATACCTCTATGCAAATGGAGGCTACACCTGGCAAGACTTTTCCAATAACCGCTCTGCACGCTACCTGTTCTGGAGCGGTGGTATAGTCCATGATTTCAGCATCTTTATCGCCACCCTCGAGACAAAACGCCAGACCACTGAAGACCCGCTGGCAGACTCCACGCGCGAGACCAGCTATCTGGCAAAGATAGAGAGGGAATTCCAGCGAGGCGCGGCATCCGTTTTTGGAAGCTACACAGAATACAGCAACAGCTACACCAACTCAGGTTCCGGCACAGGAGATCGTAAAAAGACCGCTGTAGGGGTAACCGGTCGTTATGAGATTATTGAAGGACTTACTGCCAATGCCGCACTTAACGGTGAACATTACGAATACAGCATTCCCACTGCCGACAATTTTCCGTATCGCCTGACCGGCCTGGCCGGTTTGTCCTGGCAGATGATGAAACAGTTAACCTTAAGCCTGAACTACAGCCACATTTCAAATCAGTACAAGATAGACAAAATGGCAGGCGGCTGGGCAACAAACAGGGCGATACTTGAAATGAAGATGGTCTTTTAGCAATACCCGAGGCTGAAAAAAGGTTTTTGCTTCAAGATTACCTCAGGATTTCCCAGGATTAAAACCAAAGCCCTGAGTTTTTGATTTTAAAATCCAGAGTAATCGTCGTAATCCCGAAGCTCAAAAAGGTTTTAGCCTAAGTAACGTGCAGACACCAAATTCTAAGGTATACATAGCCCATGCTTAACGTCCTTACCATAGATGTTGAAGACTACTTTCAGGTTAACGCCTTTGCCAAAGTAGTATATCCTGACCAGTGGGACAGCTACCCCCTGCGGGTAGGGGTCAACACCCATAAAATTCTGGATCTGCTGGATCAATACAACATCAAGGCGACTTTCTTTATATTGGGCTGGGTGGCTGAGCGTCTACCTGAACTGACAAAAGAAATTCATTATCGAGGACATGAGATAGCCTGTCATGGTTACGGACATCAACTTATTTTTCAGATCGGCCCTGATAAATTCAGGGAAGATATCCGACGTTCAAAGGCAATCCTGGAAGATCAATGCGGAGAAGCTGTCTGCGGTTACCGCGCCCCCAGCTACTCCATAACCAATAAATCGCTATGGGCACTGGATATACTGGTGGAAGAAGGATTCCGTTATGACTCCAGCATCTTTCCGGTGGTGCATGATACATATGGTATACCGGATGCGGAAAGGTTTCCCCACATGCTACAGACCAAGGCTGGCTCATTGCAGGAGTTTCCCCTCACTACAATGCCTTTTCAGATCGGCTGGAAGAAGATGCGGCTCCCCATCGCTGGTGGTGGCTATCTTCGCCTTTTGCCTGTGGAAACTATCCGCAAAGGTATTGCTAGCGTCAACAACAAAGAAAAGCAACCAGCCGTAGTCTACTTCCACCCCTGGGAAATTGATCCGGAACAGCCAAGAATCAAAGCTGGACTCAAGTCAACCTTCAGGCACTACATAAATTTGCATCGAACAGAGGGGAAACTGGTACACCTGTTCAAGCGGCTTAAGTTTGGAACAATGCGGCAGGTTTTAGCATAATCAGATCGTACTTATACTTCTTATCACTATGATGGAAAGAACCTATGTACAATGGAAAGAATAAAACAAAACAACGGATCTCAATAGGTGTCATGGTTGTCTGGTGCCTCTTTGTCGTAACGTTTCTAGCTGTCTGGCTGCCTACCTTGCTTGGTTTGGGGCATACATGGTATGCATCTGATGATTTCTCTCATGGGTTCCTGATCCTGCCTTTAGTAGGATATGTCATCTGGCAGCTGAAAGATGACCTGGCTAAGCTGTCTGTGCAGGGAACCTGGATCGGCCTACCTGTTGTAGTGGTGTCACTCATGGCCTTCCTCTTTGGCAAGGTCAGCAGTATGACAACCCTAACATCCCTGTCTCTGATTATTTTTATCTGGGGTGGAGTACTTTATCTCTATGGTTGCTCTATTTTTCGCAAGCTCCTGTTTCCGCTTTTTTTTCTGCTGTTCATGATCCCTGTGCCGTCTCAGGTGTATGCAGCCCTTACCATGCCGCTGCAGTTGATCGTTACCAGAATTACGGTAGCGGCTGCCGCACTGACAGGCATCCCTGTCTATCGTGAAGGAAATGTCATTCATTTGCCGGATATGACTTTTCAGGTGATTCAAGCCTGTAGCGGACTAAGATCCATCATGACCATGCTGACCTTGGGGGCAATTATTGCGTATTTTTTCCTTAAATCACCAATCTCCCGTACTGTTCTGTTCATCTCTGCTATCCCGGTGTCCATTGCTATCAATATTTTCAGGGTGTTCTCTATGGTGGTCGGTTACCACTTCTTTAAACTGAACCTTATGGAAGGAACCCCCCACACCATGCTTGGCCTGGCAGTCTTTATCCTGGCTCTGGCAATATTCATGCTGATACAGAAAGGATTGGCACGATGCGAAAAGTAGGCAGTCTACGACTTATAACACTTTCCATCCTGCTGGCTGTCACAGCCATTTTTGTCTATCTTCTCAACACGGGTTCACGGACAGTCAACAAAGAGCCAATTAACAGCGCATTGGTTAATCTGCCCGGCTGGATCGCTTCACCTCCGGTTAATATGGGCTCTGCCATCGAACAGGCACTTTTTTTGGATGACTATCTTTTCCGCACCTACCAGCACGGTTTGGATAAGGTTACTCTTTATATAGGCTATTACCACTCTGCTGCCAAGGTCGGTGCGGCTCATGATCCTCTAGTCTGTTTTACCGGCCAGGGTTGGCGGCTTACTCAACGCAACAAAGGCACTTATCGTCTTATTGCCCAACCGGCCGCTACCATTAACTACGCTTCCATGATTGCAGAACAGCAGAGTGAAAAAGAGCTGATCATCTACTGGTTTCAGACCAACGATACAACTTCCAGCAATACGGCATCCCAGAAGGTGGCTATGGCCTGGGATCGCTTGCGGCGGGCTCCTGAAGAGAGTGCCTTTGTTCGCCTAAGTACCAGATTAGGGGACGGAACACCCGAAGCAGCCCGCAAACGGATCTTTGATTTTGTTGAGGTATTCTATCCTGCGTTTTATCGTTATGTGACAGGGAGCTGATTCTGCTTACAACCATGTTTTTCATATCTCTGCTGCTGATCCTGTATGTGTATGCCGGGTATCCACTGCTTGCAGCAGCTGTCGGCCATCTTGCCGGTCGTCCGGTGGCAAAGGCGCCATTTGAACCATTGGTTACCATCCTGATTGCCGCCTATAACGAACAAGAGGTCATCGGCGCTACTTTAGCCAACAAGCTGGCTCTGGACTATCCAGCTAATAAACTTGAAATTATAGTTATTTCAGATAGTTCAGAAGATGCTACCGACACTGTTGTCCGTAGTTATGCTGATCGTGGTGTCAGATTAATCCGTCAGGAACCTAGGGCAGGCAAGACCAGCGCCCTCAATCTGGCGGTTCCTCAGGCTCGGGGTGAGATTATAGTCTTTTCCGATGCTAATTCAATATATGCGCCTGATGCCCTCCGTTATCTGGTGTCAAATTTTGCTGATCCGGCAGTCGGCTATGTCACCGGTTCAATGGTCTATGCTAACCCGGACGGCACGCCCATCGGTGAAGGTTGCAGTGCTTACATGCGCTACGAGAACAAGTTGCGCCTGCTTGAGACAATGGCAGGCTCTGTTGTCGGTGTGGATGGTGGCATTGATGCTATACGTACCGCCCTATACCGACCGCTGAATCCGGATCAACTTCCTGATTTTGTCCAACCCCTCAAGGTGGTGGAACAGGGGTATCGGGTTGTCTATGAGCCGGAAGCCCTGCTATGGGAACCATCCCTCAAGGCTGCTAGTGACGAATACCGGATGCGGGTCAGGGTTTCTTTGCGGGCTTTCTGGGCGTTGTTTGACATGCGGCAGTTGCTGGGATCTCGCATTAATAAGCTCTTTGCCTGGCAGCTCTGGTCCCACAAGGCGTTGCGCTACCTCTGTTTCCTGTTTCTGCTGACGGCGCTGGTTACCAATATACTGCTGGTCACAAAAGGGATGTTATTTAAATGCATGCTGGCAGTGCAGGTTTTCTGCTATCTTGCGGCTCTGGTGGCGCCATGGTTGGCAGGAGCCGGCATTCTCTCAAGATTCTGCACCTTTGCCCGCTATTTCCTGTTGCTAAACGTAGCTGCCGGTCATGCCTTCATAAAGTTTTTGATGGGCAAGAAGCAGGTCATCTGGACTCCACGTAAAGGATAATGTGAAGGTACTCCAGATTATAGACAGTGGTGGCCTGTACGGAGCGGAAGTCATGCTGCTCAGCCTGATGCAGGAACTGCAACAGCTGGGGATTGAGACAACCTTGGCCAGTATTGGTGATCCAGGCGTTCCTGAAAAGCCGATTGAACTGGAAGCCCGTTTGCGTAGTCTCAGAGTGCAGCAGTTCCGTTTTAGGCCTGGTCTTAACCTATCGGGGGCGACTAAAGTATTGAGGTTTGCCAGACAGGAAGGAATAGATTTGTTGCACTCCCATGGCTACAAGGGCAACATCCTGTTTGGTCTGCTGCCTCGCTTGGTGCGGCCTATGCCGATGGTTTCTACTCTGCACGGGTGGACTTGGACCGGCGGCCTTAACAGGATGCTGCTGTATGAACGCCTTGACGCCCTGGCTTTAAAAAATGTTGATCGGGTAGTGCTGGTCAATGATGCCCTAAAATCGAACCCGCGCCTGCAAGGCAAGCTCGCGCAGCGTATCAGGGTTATTGAAAACGGTCTGCCCTGTGGTGATGATACGCAGCCCGTTGATACAGGCGGACTTGATCAGTCAATTGTTGAATTTTGCAGCAAAGGAATGACTATCGGTGCTGTTGGGCGGCTTTCACCGGAAAAAGGATTTGATCTGCTGATTGATGCCTTTGCAGCTCTTGTCAGCCAGGGGGGAGATCTCCGTCTGGTTATTATGGGTGAAGGAATGTTGCGTTCATCCCTTGAAACTCAGATTGCGCGACTTGGTCTGCAGGACAGGATACTGCTGCCCGGCTATCGCCCCCATGGACATGCGTATCTGACCCTGTTTCATATATTTGCCATGCCTTCGCTGACTGAAGGTCTGCCGATGGTCATGCTTGAGGCGATGCGGGCAGGGGTGCCGATTGTGGCGTCAGCCGTTGGTGGCATACCACGCCTGCTTGATACCGGCAAGGCTGGTCTTTTGATTCCTGCTGGTCAGCTCCAGCCACTTAAACAGGGGCTCAAAGATATGCTGGAACAACCACAGCAGGCGCTGGAACGCGCACAACGCGCCTCACGACGTCTTATTGAACATTACTCGAGCAGGGCAATGGCAAAAAAATATCTGGATATGTACCAAGAGGTTCTGCTCGACCATGCCGGTTAATGTTCTCTACCTGATAGACAGTCTGACACATGGTGGCACAGAGCGGCAACTTGCGGAATTAATCCGTCATCTTGATCAGCTTCGCATACGACCCCATCTCTGTACGCTTAAACCATCCGGTGGTCTGTTTGATGAACTTGCAATCCCAAAGATCTGTCTTAATTTCAGCAGTTTTGGAAGTCCTTCCCTGTTTGGTGTACTCAAGCAACTGACCAGTTTTATAAGTCAGAATCAAATTACCATTATGCAGACCTTTTTCCAGGATCCCTGTTTGCTGGGGGCGATGGTCAAACCGTTTACCGGTATCAAGCTGATCGGTTCTTTCCGTGATTTAGGATTTTGGCGAACTTCTTCAGAATCACGTAAAATGAAGCTGGCCTATCCCCTCTTTAATGGATTCATTGCCAATTCACAGGCGGTCAAAGATCACTTCTGTAGTATGGACGGAATAGCTCCGGCAAAAATTCAGGTCATCTATAACGGTTTTGATCTTTCCTCTCTTCCCTCCACAGCTACGCTAACATCAAAATTGGCTGCGGCACCGGTGGTTGGTATCGTCGCCAACCTGAATCGACCGGTCAAACGGGTGCAGGATTTTATTGTAGCTGCGGCCCGTGTGCATCAACAACGCCCTGAAACCAGATTTATGGTGGTGGGTGGCGGTCACCTGCAACCAGAGCTGGAGCAGCAGGCCAAATCAGCCGGTATTGATGTCTATACACGCTTTACCGGTATGGTCTCAAATCCGCTTGAGTATATTGCACAGCTTACCGTAGGGGTCATTACCTCTGAAACCGAGGGATTCTGTAACTCAATTATTGAATACATGGCCTGCGGTCTGCCGGTTGTCGCATCGCGGGTGGGAGGAAACATAGAGCTGGTACAGGAAGGGGAAAACGGTTTTCTATATGACATGGGCAACGTAGAACAACTGACAGCTGCAATTGTACAGGTGCTGGATAACCCCGCAGAGTTGCCTAAAGTTGCTGCTGCCAACCGAATGCTGGTAAGAGAGTGTTATTCTGTAGAGGCGATGGTAGTGCAGACCTGCAGCTATTACGCGCAGATACTTGGCAGGGCCTCCTAATGGAAGCTGGTCACCGGACGACAGTGTTGGTATTCGGTGCCCAACACCCTACCGGCCTGATGACAGCTCGCTCCCTACGGGGCTGTGGGGCTGAAATCATTGGCCTCGCATATAGTGACTCCCCCTGTCTGCGTTCCTCCATCTGGTCTTCATTGATCATGCTTGAACTGAACTCTGAGGCTCTGTTACAGGCGGTAAGAAACATTGCAGCACAACGCAACACAGGCAAGATTATGCTGTTCCCTGCCGGCGATGATAGTGTAAAGATTCTGTCAGATCATCGCTATGAACTGCCCTCCTCCTGTATACTGGTTCTGCCGGAATCCGCTACTGTAAATCTGTTGCTGGACAAATCACAATTTTATCCCTGGGCTGAAGCACACGGCTTTACCGTCCCTAGAACGGTTGAAGTAAAAAGTATTCCTGAGCTTGATACGGTCATTCAGGAGATTGGCCATCCAATGCTGCTCAAGCCGCTATACCGAGACAGCACATGGGATCAGAAGTTCCCGGATAACAAGGTCTTCATACTCGAAACAGCTGCAGACTCTGAACAGCTACCCCGGGATCTATTTGCGGTAGCTCCGGTTATGCTGGCTCAACAGTGGATTCCCGGCACTGATGCAGAAGTCTATTTCTGTCTGGTCTGTTATGACCAGCAGGGCAGGCTCATTAATCATTTTTGCGGCAGAAAATTGATGCAGTGGCCGCCATTAGGAGGTTCTACCGCTGTTGCCATCAGTGATGAAAAAGAAAAAACCCTGGAACCGACCCAAGCTGTTTTCGATGCGATAGGGTACCGGGGGCTTGGTTCTGTTGAGTACAAAAAAAATCTTCGAGATGGGAAACTGTACATCATGGAACCCACCGTAGGCAGAAATGATTTTCAGTCCTACCTTGCGGTAACCGGCAATGTAAATCTGACCCGGCTAGCCTATTACAATGCACTGGGGGCAACGCAGCAGCCTGAAGGTGTGCGTCGTCCTTCAGCATGGATCTGTGAACCATCCTTGTACTATGGTCTTAAATACTATCTGCGCCGTAAGGAAGGATACTTTTTTCGACATATCAGATCACTGGTGAGGAGAACCGGTTTTGCCTATCTTGATCTACAGGATCGGGCGCCCTTCATTGCCTTTATTAAAGGCAGGCTCAAATGAAAAACCGTTTCAATGTGTCTGAACACTATACTGTGCAAATATGTACCGCCGATGACTTGCCGCAGTTTCAGGAAGTGTGGGATTTTTGCGCTGCCAACAACGGTTCATACTACCCCTTTCTCTGTTTTGACTGGTTTGTAAACTGGCTTAAGCACTTTCCTAAAACCAATCTGCATATTCCGGTATTGTATTACGCTGGAGAAGTGGCTGCCATTATGCCTATGATGCTGAAGATTGAAAAAAAGCGGGGTATCAGCCTGAAAACCGTTGCCTTTGCCGGCAACGCATACTCTCAGGCCCGGTGTGTCTTGCACAATACTGCAGATTCTGAAAAGCGGGTGCAGCAGGTAGAACAGTTGTTGCACTATTTTAAGCAACATGGGTCGGCCTGGGATTATCTTGATCTATACGGGCTACAGTCGGAAAATGGTAACACTGAGCAGATTGTGGAGGCTACAGAACGTTGTGGTTTGCGAAGCACCAGAACCGTTGCCTATCAAAACTGCTATCAGGATATCATCAATCAGTCTGTTGAAGCATATATGCAGGCACGGCCTAGTACGGTTCGTAAAAATGCCCCCTACTATCGCAGAAAGATGCAGCGGGAAGGCGAACTGCAGTTTCGGCTTATAACAACAGGTGAACATATTGATACCGTCATGGACAGCTACTACCAACTGTATGCTAAAAGTTGGAAACAATCAGAAGACTTGGGGCCAACTTTTCATCGGGATCTGGCAAAAATAGCAGTTGACAAGGGCTGGTTGCGCTTGGGATTTCTTGATTTTAACGAAATTCCTATTGCCTGCCAACTCTGGCTTGTGCAGGGTGCAACTGCCTATGTTCTAAAGGTTTTTTATGATCAGGCATACAAACATTACTCACCGGGTACGGTATTGACAGAAAGGATACTGCAAACCCTGCTGGAACAAGACAAAGTTACGACAATCGACTACCTGCAGGGGGATGAACCGTATAAGCGGGATTGGGTAAGCCAGCAACGTAAAAGAGAGCATCTGGTTGTATATGGTACCACCATGAAAGGCCGCCTGCTGGAACTGCTCCATCGGGTCCAAACTGACACTAGTCAGGCAGATCAAGGAGTAGCCGGATGAACAACAGTATCAGCTACAGCGCCTGCCAACCGTCACCAGACTTGTCAGAACGGATTTTTGTTTTGCACCAACAGGTATACGGCGATAGCACTGCTTTTCGGCAACGTTGGGAGTGGGAATTTATTAAACATCCCCGGAACAGCGAGATTATTTTGTTCTGCGCAGAGCGGGATGGTCAGCTGGTTGGTGTCACGGTCCGGCACCCCGTTACCCTGAAGGTTGATGACAAACTGATCCCTGCGTGGTTTGCCTCAAACTCCATGGTGCGGACGGATATGCAGGGGCAAGGAATCATGCGCAACCTGTATCTGCAGGCAATTGAAGAAACCGGTGCCATCCAGTTTTCAAAGGGAACAGCAGAAGGCATGTATGAGGTGTTAAAAAAAATAGGATATCAAGAGATTGTACCCAATACCTATCAGACCGCTCTGATCAACCCTTTCAAATGGGCAGTACAGCGTTTTTTGCATCTGCCCGATCGTCGCATACAGAAAGATAGTTGTGAGGGTAATCATCACAGCACCCGTTTGGCAGGGGTGATTCCGGATGATGTCGATCAGATCCGCTGCAATGGCATCTTGAAAGATGCTAGGTATCTTGCTTGGCGTTATTGCACTATCCCGCATAAACGCTACAATCTGTATCTGCGACGTGTGGACGGGAAGCCAGTTTCTTTTTTTGCCCTCCGTTACAGTGGAAACACAGCCTATCTGGTTGAGTTTATATGGGATTCCAAGGCCACTGATGAACCATCTGCGAGTGTTAATATTGCAAAAAAAGAAGCGCGACGCATGGGAGCCTGCAAAATGATAGCATGGACTGCAAGCGATAGATTACGAAATACGTTGGGACAGAATGGGTTTTTCAGCAGAAAAGAATCGCCTCATTTCAGCTATTTTAGTCCATCCGGTTATGCAGAGAGTATTGCTTGGTCAAAACTTGCATTTGTGCATGGAGATGGGGATATTGACTACCTATGACGAGCTATCATGACAAAAAATATCTTAAATATGACCTGTACCGCTATTTTTACCCAAATGATCAGATGTCGGATTTGTCTCTTCTGGGCAAGATCAAAAAAATGGCTCTGACCCAGGGGATCTGGGCGCTTATCGTCTATCGGTCTGGATCGTGGTGTGTAAGAAACAGCGGGAGACTTGGAGGGCTGCCACGCCTGCTTCTGCCGTTCCTTACCATCTGGCAGAAGTTGGTGGAGATGACCACCGGTATTGAACTGCCATTTACTGCGCAAATAGGAAGAGGACTGTATATCGGGCATTTCGGACAAATAATTTTGTCACCAATGGCGGTGCTGGGTGAGTGCTGCAATATCTCCCAAGGGATTACTATCGGCCAGGCCGGACGGGGTGAACAGCAATTTGTGCCGATCATAGGTGACAGGGTATATATTGGCCCTGGCGCCAAGCTGTTTGGTAAACTGACCATCGGTAATGACGTCGCCATTGGCGCTAATGCCGTGGTGACCAGAGATCTGCCGGATAATGCTGTTGCTGTTGGCATCCCAGCAAAAGTCATTAACCTTGGCTCAAGCCGTGACTTTGTTAATTTTAACCGGCGCAGAATGGAGATGCCGTAGCATGCGACAACGTCTGAAACAGTTCATCTGTGGGAATAATCTGCTGTTACGGTTTGTTAACCAGATATCTGACAGGTTTCCCCGAGTGCTGGTCTATCACCGTTTTGCTGCCCCTGGCAGCAGCATTCCCCATCGTGTCAGTGCAGATCAGTTTGCTTGGCAACTGGATACTATCCGAAAAAATTTTGACATCATTACCTTTGGAGAGTGCATTACACGCTTCTTGCAACATGGAGCCTGGCCAAAAGGGACTGTTGTGTTGACTATCGATGATGGCTACCATGATATGTATCAGTGGGCATGGCCAGAGCTTGCAAAGCGCAAGCTGCCGGCCACCTTCTTTGTTACCACCGCTTTTGTTGATGGAACACTCTGGCTCTGGCCAGATCGTTTGGAATATGCCTTGCTTAAGACAGCTCGTACAGAATGCAACATAACCATATCAGAGCAGCAGATCACGTTATCGCTTGATTCAAGTCAGACACGTTCTGCAGCCTGGAAACTGTGTAGTGACCACTGTATCAAGCTGGAAAACAGTCAACGCCTGACCTTTATAAAAAAAATGGAAGAACAGCTTAATGTTGAGTTGTCCTTGGCGCCACCACCGGAATATGCCGCAGTTAATTGGCAACAGTTACAGGAGATGCAGACAGGCGGTATTGAGATCGGCGGCCATACCATCAATCATCCGATCCTTTCAAAAATACCTCCAGAGCTGCTTGACAAAGAAATAGGCCAATGTCGCAAGCTTATTCAGGAACAGCTTGATGCTTCGGTTAACAGCTTCTGCTACACCAATAGTGGGCCAGGGGATATCAATGATGCTGTAATTGCCGCTGTTATCAAAGCAGGATACAGCGGAGCAGTCTTTGGTACCAACCTGACCCTGTGGGATCGTTATCAGGTTCCCCGCATGGGGATCAGTAATGATCGAACAGATTTTCTCTGGAAGTTGTATGGCGGTGAATCACTTACCTACAAAACCAGAACTAAGCTGTAGCAGGAAAGCAGGATTCTGATACCTATGTCGCTAAATGTAAGAAGCATACTTGGAAACTCCCTCTCTGGTGCAATGGTGCCGGTTGTTAAGCTGCTGATCACCTTTATCATGTCTCCCTTGATCGTACGGGCTCTTGGTAATTATGATTACGGAATTTGGGAGATGGTTTTTGCTGTGGTCGGTTACATGGGGATTCTGGATTTGGGCTTGTCACCTGCTATTATCCGCTATGTGGCACGGCATCATGCTCTTGATGATCGTACTGAGCTGAACCGGATCTTCAGCAGTTCCATCTCCTTTATGTTCCCGGTTGGTCTTGTTATGGCTATGATCTTGATTGCCATTGCCTTCTGGGCTCCTAATCTGATTGTGCAGGGGGCTCCTGCTGGAGACCAACATAAGTATTTTATCTTCCTGCTGATCGTGGCAGCTCAGACCTTTGTCACCTTTGCCGGTTCTCTGTTTGACAGCTTTCTTGAAGGATTCCAGGCATACAAGCTGCGTAACTACGCCACGGTTGTTATGTCAATAGCCGGTGCACTGGTAATGTATCCTTTACTGAAAAGCGGTGGTGATCTGCTGGTTGTGGCAGCGGTGAATGCCGGTGGTTATACCATCAAATTTACCTTTTACGGTATCATGCTGGCCACAAAACGATTTGGTAGTTTCAGGTTTCGTGTAGGAGAAAGTTCATTTGCCACCCTGAAAGGGATGTTTTCCTTTGGGGTAAACAATCTCGTCTATTCAATCTCGCTACGAATATCATCGGTTACTGATTCGTTGGTGATTGGCGCCTTTCTAGGGCCTGCGGTAGTAACACTCTATATCATTCCTTACAACTTCATTTCCCAGGCTCGTAGCCTGATCTGGGCGCTCTCCCGTAACTTTATGCCGCTTTTTAGTGAGCTAGACGCCCTTGGACATGGCAAGGAGGCTCAGGCACTCTATTTTAGGGGCTCACGTTTTATGGTTGGTATTATCTTGCCATTGGTGATTGGCATTGTCATGCTGGGACCCTCATTTCTTGAACATTGGATGGGTCCAGAGTATGCCAAGAGCGGCAGGATGGTGCTCTACATCATTGCCGCCGCATATGGGGTGCAATGGCTTAATCCGTTGGCTAACCGGCTTTTGACCGGCTATGGTCAACATGGTATTATGGCTAGGCTTGGTATTATTGGCTCATTCTGTAACCTAGGGCTTAGTCTGATTTTTGTGCAATTTTTAGGTAAGGAGGGGGTTGCGCTGGGTACCCTGTTGCCGGTACTGTTTTTTGAACCTTTATACCTAAGCAAAGTCTGTGCGGTGCTTGAGACAACCCTTTGGGGGTATGTGATGCAGGTGCTGATCCCGCTATTGGTGCCTACAGCCTGTATTGTTGCAGCCATTGGTGGTTGGTGCCTGTTTCATCCTCCGGCATCGCTACTACAGGTGCTGTTGATTGCCCTGTTTGGTGTGGCATTCTATCTTCCTGCTTTTTTTCTCTTTGCTATGGCAGCAGAAGAACGCAGCTTGGTATTGCAGAAACTTGGTCTGCAAGCGGTTGTAAAGGCATGAGGACTACATGGCTCTGATACTGCTTAACCTATTTAGCGTCAGCTATTTTATGCACCTGACCGCCCGTATGCCAGCATTGGGGGTGTTGCGTTTTGACCTGCTGTTGGGTGGCGGCACCCTGTTGGTCATACTGATGCAACAGGGGCGTGATACCTTGCGTCTGGGTGAAGAAACGGCAAAACGACTGAATCGCTTTCTGCTCTATATCTTTCTGAGCCTGCCTTTGGTGACTTGGCCCGGTTCGGTGATTAATAATAATCTGACCGACTGGATCAAGGTGGCGCTCTTCTATGTGCTGGTAGTTGGTGCAATTCGTACTGAAAAACAGTTATTTATTCTAATGTTTGTGTTTCTTGCTTGCCAAATCTTCAGGGTCATGGAACCTCTCTATCTGCATATCACAACCGGTTACTGGGGCGATATAGCCTATTCTCATACAGAAGGGGTTATGTCAGGCCTGAATAGATTGAGCGGCGCGCCATATGATATTATCAACCCCAATCAATTAGCCTGGGTGATTGTCAGTACCATACCGTTTCTATTCTATCTGTTTTGGCAGTTGGGGATATGGGGTAAACTACTCTTTGGACTGTTATTACTGCCTATGATTAAAGCTATGCTCTTAACCGGTTCCCGTAGCGGTCTGCTTTCTCTGGGAGCAGTTATTATGGGGATTATTTGGTTAAGTCAGAATAGACGTCGAAATTTAATGATTGCCGTCGTTGTAGTGTTACCGCTTGCTATGCTGTTAATAAATCAGTTAGCTCCTGATATGCAAACTCGTTATTTCTCACTGATTGATTCAAATGTTGCCGGTGCTGATACCAAGCAGGGGAGAATTAACGCTCTGATTGCCCAGATCGGTTCTGTCAGTAATAATCCCTTGTTTGGTAACGGACTGGGAACCTCAGGTGAGACCAACTGGAATGTGCTGGGAGGCAGCTCCCAGATCACCCACAACCTGTATATTGAAATTTTGCAGGAAACCGGCATCATCGGTCTGACCCTGTTCATGTTGTTTGTCGTTTCAATCCTCCGCAGTCTGAGGCAAGCCAAACAAATTCTGGTCAGCAAAGGGTATGGTGCCGAAGATTGGCTGGGAAGACTGATCTCAGCCACTCTGGTATGGGTCTGGATGGATCTGTTCTACAGCCTTTCCTGTTTCGGTTTGCGCAGTTGGGAATGGTACTTCTTTGGTGGTGTTGCCACGGTGTGCTATGCTCTGGCACAAGATAGAGAGGCTGTCCAATTGCCTCCAGAATCACCAGTCAGGAATTGTCGTGTCTGTTAAAGATTGGTTAATAAAATCAGCCTTGAGCATGATGCCCATACCGATGCTGTCAGTGGCTCAAACCGGTCTACTGCTTCCCTATTACCATTATGTAAACGACCAATCGCCACCGCATCTAAGGCAACTTTACGCTGGACGAAGCAGAGCAGATTTTACAGCAGATATTACCTGGTTGCTGCAACGATATACCCCGATCTCTCTTGATGATTTACAGGCATCGCTCGCTTCCGGCAAGCCATTGCCGCGTAATTGTTTTCATCTGACTTTTGATGACGGCTTCCGCGAATGCCATGACGTCATAGCCCCTGTACTGGTACGGCTGGGGGTTCCAGCAACATTTTTCATCTGCAGTGCGTTTCTGGACAACAAGCAAATGTTTTATCGCAATAAAATCAGTTTATTGCTTGATAAATTCAGTGCAGGGCTTACGCCGTCGCAAGACCTTGCGGTCAAAACTCTGGTTGCAACAAGGGGCGTCTCTTATTCAGGTTTATGCCCCCTGCTTCGCACCATCTCATCACCCCAAGCGGTGCTGGTTGATAAGATAGCCGAACTGTTGGCATTCAGTTTTGACGACTACCTTGAAACTGAACGCCCTTATCTTTCATCCGGGCAGGTGGATGACCTTTTGATGCAAGGTTTCAGTATAGGTGCTCACAGCGTGGATCACCCTCGCTATCAGGAATTGACTGTTGAACAACAGATCAACCAGACTCGAGCAAGTATGGCCTTTCTGATCAAACGTTTTCCGATATCCTGCAGGGCCTTTGCATTTCCCCACAGTGATGCTGGCATAACTGTGAGCTTTTTTAGAGCTCTCTCTTCAGAGGTAGATCTTTTCTTTGGTACTTCCCGTTTAAAAAAAGATTCATATGGCCGGTGTTTTCAGCGTTTTTCATTGGAGGGCTCTCGTTACACCGGCGAAGAAATTATTAAGGCAAACCTGCTTAAGCAGGCTATGAAGGGCATATTAGGCAGAGGTTATATTCAAAGGAAGCCATGAATGACATGAACGCAAAAACAGCGCAAATCCGCTATGACCAGATCAGCGTGATCATCCCCTGCTTCAACCGGGAAACGTTCATAGTTGAGACTGTACAGAGTGTACTGAATCAGACCTGGCCTAACATTGAGCTGATTGTGGTGGATGACGGCTGCACCGATGGATCGCGAGTCTTGCTTGAAGCTTTTGGTGACCGCCTTACAATTCTGGAGCATCCAGGGCGGGTAAACCGTGGTCAGTCTGCCTCCATCAATCTTGGGCTACGTCAGTGTCATGGGACGTATGTAGCCATCTTGGATAGTGATGACCTGTTTATGCCGACCAAACTTGAAAAACAGGTGCGCTTTTTGGAACAGAATCCTGAAATTGGCTTGGTGTATGCGAATGCATTTTACATTGATGCAGAAGGAAACGAACTGTACCCCAGATACTGGAAAGGGCATCTGCCGCCTGTTGATCCTGGACAGGTACTGCTGGATTGCTGTTTTAATGTGCCCTCAAATTCCTTGGTGAGAAAATCTTTGTACGAAAAGGTTGGATTTCTTGATGAGACCCTGCGTGCTGCACAGGATCATGATCTGGCTATCCGCTTAGCAGAAGCGGCACCGGTCGGGTATATTGATGAAATCCTATGGTGCTATCGTCGGCATGGCGGCAGTATCAGCAGTACCAGAGCTAAACTGCGCTGGCAAAATGGCTTTATCATTCTTTCCGCTGCCTGCCGCCGTTACCCCTACTCAGCAGAAGTACAGCGGAAGCGGCGGGCTGTGCTGCACTTCAGGCTGGGGCAGTGTTATCTTCAGGAAAAGAACTTACTAAAGGCCGGATATCATCTGGTGCTGGCAGGGCTACTTGACCCTGTCCGGGCCTTGCTGGTGGTAAGCGGTAAAGAAAAGGCAAGTAGTCCTAATTAGCAAGTCCCGTGTTCAGGCAAGATAATGAGCAGGTGGGCAGAGGTGAAAGTATGCCACATAATATAGGTAAAATCTGTACGTCAGTACAATGTGCCCGTGGTCTGTCTGCAAAAACTGCCTTTCGTTGGATCTCTGCCCATGCAGAGCGAACCGACTACACCTTTGGCGATCTTGACAGGGAAAGCAACCGCTTTGCCAATGCCATCACCTCCTTGGGGGTTGGTGAAGGAGATATCTTCTTCACCTTCCTTCCTAAAATGCCCGAACAGTTCTTTGCGTTTCTAGGCATCTTAAAAGTACAGGCAGTCTGCGGCACCCTGTTTTCAAATTTTGGAGAAGATGCCCTGCTGGATCGGCTTGGCGATTCTGGAGCTGTTGGTATTATAACTCGCAAGAGCCTCTACAAGAAAATTGCCCGCATTCGTAATCAGCTGCCTGCATTAAAACATATTATCCTGGTCGATGGTGACGATGATCAAGCCAGCGGCGTTATCAGTTATCAGCGGATTATGGCCGAAGCATCTACAGTATTTGAAGTGCAGCCAACCTCTCCAGATACACCATCTGTACTGCACTATACTTCGGGCTCAACCGGCAAGCCCAAAGGAGTCCTGCACCGTCACGCCAGCCTTGGCAGCCAACAACCCACCGCACAGCATATCCTTGGCCTGAGTGAAGACGACATCTACTGGTGTACCGCGGATCAGGGATGGGTCACCGGTACTTCATACGGTATCATCGGCCCCTGGAGCCTTGGGGTAACACAGATACACTATGGTGGCGGTTATGATGCACAGGAGTGGATGAATCTTCTGGCCCAGGAAAAGGTTACCGTCTGGTACTCTGCACCTACCGCTCTGCGTATGCTCATGCGTGAAGATGAAACAATATTCACCTCCGCTAACCTTCCAGACCTGAAAGCTATTTACAGTGTCGGCGAGCCTCTAAATCCAGAAGTCATCGCTTGGTCCCGCAGGGTGTTACATCATGATATCTTTGACACTTGGTTCCAGACAGAAACCGGCGCCATCATGATCACCAACCAGCCCGGACGTGAAGTACGTCTCGGCTCAATGGGCAAACCATTCGACGGCATAGAACCGGCCATTCTGGCTGACGACGGCACCCCCCTGCCGGATGGTGAACAGGGCAACCTCTGTGTCAAGGCTGGCTGGCCCTCCATGTTCGTCACCTACCTGAACAACGAATCAGCCTACAACTCAAAATTCAAAAACGGTTGCTATTACACCGGTGACACCGCCAGAAAAGACAGCGACGGCTATTACTGGTTCATGGGGCGCAGTGATGATGTCATCAACACTGCCGGGCACCTTATCAGTCCTTTTGAAGTTGAAAGCGCGCTGCTGGAGGTGGAGGAAATAGCAGAATCCGGCGTTATCGGTGCACCGGATGATCTGCTTTTTGAAAAGGTAGTTGCCTTTGTACAGCTTCATGGTCGTTATCAACCCAACAAGGATCTGGAAATCAAGATACGGTTGCATGTTTCCAATCGAGCATCCAGCATTGCCACACCTCAGGAAATCATCTTTTGTGACAGCATTCCTAAAAATAAAAGCGGCAAGATCATGCGCCGGGTACTCAAAGCCCGCTATCTGGGTGAAGACCCCGGCGACACCTCAACTCTGGAGATATAAGATGGCAACAGAAGAAACATTAAACCAGATTTTTCAGATGGTCTTTGATGACGACTGCATTCAGATTTACCCGGCCACGACCGCCAACGACGTTGACGGATGGGATTCATTATCACACGTCAACCTGATCACCACCATTGAGGCTAAATTCAGTATCCGGTTTACCCAGAAGGAACTACTCAAGCAGAAAAACGTCGGTGACCTCATAGCCGACATCGACAGGAAGCTCGCCGGAAACTGATGACCTTTACCTCCTTCACATTCTACCTCTTCTTGACGTTCGTCTACCTGGTCTTCTACTGGACAGCCGACCGCTGGCGCTGGCTGGTCCTGCTGACCGCAAGCTATGCGTTCTATGCCACGTTCAAGGCACCATACCTGCTGGTGGTCTTGCTCATGGTTACCGCCATCAGCTACACCTGCGGCCTGAAAATAGCCGCACAGCAACAGGAGTCAGCAAAAAAACGCTGGTTATGGATTGGTAGCACCGCCTGTGTTGCAATCCTTGTCCTTATGAAATACCTACCGTTCCTCGAGGCCCAAGGCAACAATCTCCTTGGTCTGAACACCGCCATCACTAGAACCCTGGTCAGTATCGGCGTCTCCTACTTCACCTTCCAGGCCATCTCCTACATGGCCGACATCTATCTTGAAATTGAAGAAGAGCCGGAACGCCACTTCGGGCGATATGCCCTTTACCTGGCGTTCTTTCCGAAACTGCTTCAGGGACCTATTGAACGTACCGGTGATTTGCTCCCACAATTAAAGAAACCCTACCAGTTCGACTATGATGCCATGCTTTCCGGCATGATCCTTTTTACCTTGGGACTATTCAAAAAAGTGGTTGTAGCCGACCGTTTTGCCCTATATGCCGATCAGGTATTCAACAACATCCATGACTACACCGGACTGCCCCTGCTACTCGGCATCTATGCATATGCCTTTCAAATATATTTTGATTTCTCCGCCTATACCGATATGGCTCGTGGCACTGGGCGGATATTCGGAATCAACCTGACCGAAAACTTTAACAGTCCCTATTTAGCCACCTCCATTGCTGATTTCTGGCGTCGCTGGCATATCTCCTTTTCACGCTGGATACTGGATTACATATTCAAACCTTTACAGTTGGGATGGCGAGACTGGGGACAAACAGGTACCGCTCTGGCTTTGTTGGTTACCTTCATTATTTCCGGTATCTGGCATGGCGCAACCTGGGGCTTTTTTATCTGGGGTCTTTTACATGGCATTTATCTTGCTTCATCTACCTACTACAAACCATATCAGAAGAAGTTGTACAAATGGCTGGGGATAGAAAAGTCATGCTGGCTGAAATGGTGGCAGATGTTTGTTACCTTCCATCTGGTCAGCTTTGCATGGGTGTTTTTTAGAGCAAATAGTGTTGGGAATGCTTTGACAGCTGTTTTTTCCGTTTTTAAGGTGAATCACAGTTTTTCATTTAACCAGCTTTTGATCTCTGATTTATCGTCAATGTTCGTTATTTTACTAGCGCTGGCTTTAGTACATTTGCTGAAGATCGTACATCAATATAAAAATAGAATTGATGTCAATTGTTTGTCTGCTAACCATCTGATTGTACATACATTATCGGTAGTAATCATCAGCATTATGTTTTATCTCGTAATTTTCTGCGGGGTAGCAACAAAAAGCTTCATCTATACTCAGTTCTGACCTTAATAGTCACAAATATGAAAGAGAGAGTACAGTTTTTGTCTTATTTTCTGAAATGGTATAACCGTTCAAAAACGGGTCATAACTGGAGCTGTTTTACGGTTCTAATACTGTCAGCAATCATCTTTTTTTGTCTGACCCTTGAGCTGTGCACGCGCATTGAACAATTTTTAAGATTTGGTGCGCCTTTTATAGGGGTTTACTCTTCGAGCGTCTTGAGATCTGGCGGCGCGAATGTACCAAATGCACGATTTGAAAAATGGCGAAATAATAGCCTTGGCTTCCGTGGGTCAGAAATTAACGTAAATAAAAAGATTGGAACGACTCGAGTGGTCTGCATGGGGGCTTCTGAAACATATGGCCTTTACGAGAGCGCCGAAAAAGAGTGGCCTAGGCAGCTGAAGAGCCTTTTACCGCCTCAATACGAAGTGGTCAACACCTCGGTAACTGGCCTATCTTTAAAAAATTATTCATTTTACATGAATAAACATGTATTTCCGCTAGCGCCAGATGTAGTTGTATTGGTGGTAAATCCCCTCTTCACAATTGGAAATCAGAAAAGAGATCCTGTGCCAAAGCAAAGTGAGCCGGAGAAGCTTAGAAAGGATTCAGATTCCTCAAATACAGCACGACTGATACCGTCTTTCCGTTTTTTAACCAAATCAAAACAGATTGTAAAACAACTACTGGCTACGAATTTTCCGGTACTTCTACAAAAATATCAGGTTTGGAGTCTCTCAAAAGAGATAGCAGGACTTGAGGCGACTAAGCTTAAGGGGAGAAAGCCGTTTGACGTCATGCCCGAAGAAGATTTGCAGAGGTTCCGAAGCGATCTTAAAAGCTTAATATGCCTGATCAAGACACATAAAACTAAAGTTATTGTGTGTACATATCCACATTTGATCAGTAATGTGACAAAATTAAAACACCCTGAAATAATACAGGACAACCGTCGTTTTTTTGTAGATCTCTCTTTCAACGGCATGATGGATGTTCTGAAAAAAACAAATGAGGCAATATCTGAAATTCCCAAGGAAGGAGGCGTTTCATTTGTAGATGTAGCCTCAAGAATTCCCAAAACAACAGAGTATTTTGGTGATAACGTACACTATACTGATAAAGGCTCTCGTCTGTTTGCAGAAGCGGTTTCAGAACAGATTCTTGCTGAAAGCGATTCTTATTAACATTCATGAAGTGATTATCTGTTGATATGAGTAATAATAACTGTCAGTTTAGAAATCATAAAATTACGAGTTGAAAGAATCTATGTGCGGAATAGCTGGTTATATTAATACAGATAAAGAGCAGACGGTTGAGAGCCGGGTGCTCGAGCAGATGTGCGCCGTAATCCACCACCGTGGGCCTGATGAATGGGGTATGTGGTGTAACGGAAATGTCGGTATCGGCATGAAGCGACTGCAGATTATTGACTTAAGCGGCGGTCATCAGCCAATGGCCACTGACGATGGTCGTGTGCAGATTGTGTTTAACGGTGAAATATACAACCATCGTGACCTGCGAGCTGACTTGGAACAACGGGGATACCGGTTTCGCACCTCTTCTGATACTGAAGCGATCCTGCACCTGTACGAAGAATATGGTGAAGACTGCGTGCAGCAGTTGCGGGGTATGTTTGCCTTTGCTGTCTGGGATGCCCGTAATCAGCGGCTTTTCATTGCCCGTGACCGATTGGGCAAAAAGCCACTGCACTACCTGCATGACCAGAACAAGCTTGTCTTTGGCTCAGAGATAAAGTCTCTGCTGCAACACCCAGATGTAACAGCAGAGGTCAACCGCCCTGCCATTATTCCCTACCTGGGGTGCGGCTATGTACCTGACCCGGAGACCATGTTTCAAGGTATTTCAAAGCTGCCGCCAGCCCATACCCTGACCTGGCAACAGGGCAAAATAGCCGTTAAACGTTATTGGGATATCAGCTACCAGCCGGACTACCATAAAACTGAACAACAGTGGCTGGAAGAGACTGAAGCCCAGCTGGATGAAGCAGTCAGAATAAGGTTAATGAGTGATGTGCCGCTTGGGGCATTCCTGAGTGGTGGTATTGATTCAAGTCTGGTGGTGGCTTTGATGGCACGCCAGATGGGCAGCCCGGTTAAAACCTTTTCCATCGGCTTTGATGAAGCAAAGTATAATGAACTGCCATTTGCCAGAATGGTTGCCCAAAAATACGGTACTGACCATCATGAAGAGATTGTAAGACCAGATGCAGAAGAGGTAATCCCCTACCTGATTAAGATGTTTGATGAACCGTTTGCTGATTCTTCAGCTATACCCACTTACTACGTTTCCCGTTTGGCTCGACGTCATGTAACCGTGGCTCTTTCCGGTGATGGTGGTGATGAAACCTTTGGTGGTTATGACCGTTATTTGGACAGTAAACTCAGCAGCTATACTGATCTGATACCTGTGCCACTGCGTAACATATTGTTTGGGCTGCCGACTGGCATGCTGCCAGAATCATTCCCTGGCATTAACCGAATGCGCTATTTGGCAGCCACTCAGGATGAACGTTATCTGATGAAGATGACCAAGGGTCTCTCTGCAGCCCATTTGGGTGTGTTTAGCCCTGATTTGATTAAAGCAGCAGCAGGCAGTGATCCGGCTGAACCACTGCGGCAGATACTGAAGCGGGTTTCTGGTCTTGATTACATTACCCGGCGTCAGTACCTGGACTGCCTAAGCTATCTGCCAGGCGATATCATGACCAAGGTTGATAGGGCCACCATGTTTGTTTCATTAGAGGCCCGTGCCCCGATTCTGGATCACAAATTTGTTGAGTTTAGCGCAACCATACCGGTGGAGTACAAGGTGCGGAACAGAACTTCAAAGTATCTACTGAAGCAGTTGGCATATAAGCTGCTGCCAAAGGAGTTGATTGACCGCCCCAAGATGGGTTTTGCCATGCCGGTTGCCCAATGGATAAACAGGGAATGGCAGGAGATGAGTCAGGATCTGGTGCTGGGGGTGCAGGCCAGTGGACGGGGCAACTTTAATCCAGCCTATCTGGAGAGGATTATGATAGAGCACCGCCGTGGGCGCCGTGATCACAGTTACCTGATCTGGACCCTGATGGTGCTTGAAATGTGGTACAGGAGTCATATTGATGGAAACAGAACCAAACAGTAAAGCTGCCCGGCCTGTCTGGGTCTTATTGGTGGTGCGCTGGCCGGGGGGCGGTATCCGTACCTTTATGCGCTATGTGTATAGTCGTTTTCCTGCTCAAATTTATAAGTTTACCCTGATTGCCCCTGACTTGCCAGAGACGCAAGTCCTGCTTGATGATCTTGCTGGGTTAAGATTAACCTATTGCCCTGTGTCCGGATATCCTTCTGCATTTGAAATAGCTGGCACAGTTTTTCGCCTGTTACGTACCGGTAATTTTGATTTGGTACACTCACATGGCTTTACTTCTGGTACCTGTGCCGCATTGCCTGCCAGCCTGACCAGAGTGCCCCACCTGATGACCTCTCATGATGTTTTGGGTAAGCGGCAGTTTTTGGGGCGTACTGGTCTTGCAAAAAGGATAGGCATGGAAACAGCTTTTTCTTTGATAGATACCATCCAGTCAGTCAGCCACGATGCCCAGGCCAACCTGCTGGAGTTCTTTCCATCCCTGCGTGATCGTTGTCTGGTCATTTCCAATGGCATTGAGGTAGGCCGGTTTCAGCAAGCAGAACCACGTAACCTGCATAAAGAGCTTCAGGTTGACGAAGATTGTTTTTTGATTGGTTTTTTAGGTCGTTTTATGAGCCAGAAGGGGTTTGTCCATCTGGTGAACGCAGTCGCACAATTGGCACAATCTAAAGGCTTGCATAAGAAATTTTTGGTGGTAGCGTTGGGTGAAGGTGGTTTTATTCGTGAAGAAAAGGCCGCTCTACAGGAGCGCGGGCTTGAGAATTTGTTCCGGTTTCTGCCTTTTACCCCCAATGTAGCCGGTGTTATTAAGGGGCTTGATCTTGTTGCCATGCCATCGCTGTGGGAGGCTTGCGGTCTTTTAGCTATGGAAACATTAATATGTGGCACGCCGCTGATCGCCTCAAACTGTATTGGTTTGCGGGAGGTGGTAGAGGATACTCCAACTGTAGTGGTGCAGGCTGGTGACAGTAATGCATTGGCTGAGGGGATTCAGTCCTGTATGTTGCAGGATCAGCGACATAGGTTTGTTGAGTATGCACCGTTTGCTGCCCAGCGTTATGATGTAACAATAACTTCGTCTAAAATACAGGATCTTATCTGTCAAATGGCAGGTTGAATCATCATTTTCAGGATTGATTTATGGGAATAACTAACCTGATATATAGATTTATAGTTTATCCATTCATATTTTTGTTCAATGGGGTGGATGTGTATGGAAAGTTGAGGCGTATCCGTAAGTTTGAAAAAAATAATTTTGAGGATATTGATAAAATACAAGAACAAAAACTTGCCGGTTTGTTTGCAGACAAATATGGAGGTTCCTCATTGCCTCAATCAGTGCAGCTTGATAAGCTACCGATTACTACAAAAAATGATTTACGGCTTAGAGGTTGTGGCAATTCATCCGAAAACTTAGGTAAACATATCGTCAGGATGACTGCTGGTACAACAGGAGTCCCATTGACTGTCTTAGTAAACAGGGACGCTTGGGCTTGGCAGTTGGCAACCAGATATTTTCTATTTGGATGGCATGGAGTGAAAATAGGTGATCGTGAGGCTCGCTTTTGGGGAAGACCTCTGAATGGCTATAGAAACAAATTTAAAAACCTACTGCTTAATAGAAAAGTTTTTACATTTTGTGCTGAAAATAACGAGCAGCTTTTGAATGAATACTCTCAGCTTCTTTCCTACAGACCAGATTACATTTATGGTTATTCCTCACTGATTTTACAGGCCGCTATACTATGTAATACATACAAATTGGAAAAACCGAAAATTAAAGCTATTTTTTGCACTGCTGAACTTATAAACAGTAATCAGAAATCATTCATTGAAAGTGTATTTAATTGTAAGGTTTTTACTGAGTACGGTTGTACAGAGTCTGATATTCTTGCATTTGAATGTGAGTATGGCAATCTGCATGTCATCGCTTATAATATTATTTTGGAAGTAGATGATAATCTAGGAGTGATATATACAGATCTTAATAATAATATTGCTCATATAATAAGATATAATATAGGAGACAGTGCTTTAATAGATGATAAAATAATATGTGATTGTGGCAGGAAATTGCCTGTAATAACAGCGCTTAATGGCAGAAACATTGATCAGGTATTTTCTTTGGATGATGGAAGCACAATTCACGCTGTTTCGTTTGCTTACTTGCTTGAAGATTTAGTAGGTAATGGTTATCAAATATTGCAATTCAAAATTGTTTATGAAAACAAAAAATTAATATTTTTTATTAATTTATGTGGCGATGCGGATGATTTTAATTTGGAATTATGTCATGGTTTAGATGAAATATTGAAAGGCAGGGTTAGCTACTCTGTTGTTTATGGTGCTATTCAAAATGTTAAAAATACTAAATATTCATATTTTGAATGTAAGGATGTTTAGATGGATGTAAGTGTTGTAATTCCTGCATATAACTGTGAGTTGACAATTGCTCGTTTGCTTGATTCACTTGAAAAACAGGACACTTCATATAGTTATGAAGTGATTGTTGTTGATAATGAGTCTTCAGATACAACAGCTGCTATTGTGCTTGAGTTTTCGAATAGATGCTCTGTTCCATTACGATTGAGTAGGCAACCACGTGGTGTTACAATTGCTACGGTACGGAATTTTGGTGCCTCACTTGCTCGGGGGAGAGGGTTGGCGTTTATTGACAGTGACTGTGAACCACCGCTTGACTGGATTCAGCGGGGAGGAGCTATTCTTGATAGCTGGAATTGGAACGTCCTGTTGGCTGGTGGCTGCCATCCGCCTGTGAATGGTACCTGGGTTGAGAAAGCTTGGCATTCAACACGATCTGGGCATAGGCAAGGTTCTGTATTTGTTCATGGAGCTAATTTTTTTATAGGTAAAAAAATATTTGATGAGCTTGGCGGTTTTTCTCCTTTTTTAGAAACATCAGAAGATTATGACCTTGGTAAACGAGTTTCTGAAAAATATAAGTTGATTGCGATGCCTGAATTATCTGTTATTCATTACGGAGAAGCTAATACATTACTAAAAAAAATAGTTAAAGAAAGGTGGTACTCGAAAAACATATATAAGATCTTATCAGAAAATATTTACTATAAGCCGTATTGGATGTCTGTGATATTTATACTAAATATAGTTGTTATGTGCATGTCTGTTTTGTTCATAAATATGGGACTACTTGCAATATCATTGTTTTTTATTTTGTTTTCAGTCTCTGCTCTTGCTCTGTTTTTCTGTATCAGGGCTAAAAGGTACAGTTTTTTCATTCAGCTGTTGCCAATAAGCTTTGCCTACATTTTAGGTAGAAGTATAGGGGTTGCGGAGGCTTCGCTGATGTTTCTTGTTAGGCGGATGAAAACTTGATAGATATCGAATCTCCTTAATTATTTGTCTGAGTCGACTGAGTGAAACGTGTTGTATTGGTTGCTAAGAAAGGGGTCTGCTATGCTAAGTTTTAGACTGCAGCTCGTACTGGCTACATTTACTTTTCTGTGCGGTTGTGGCGCTGGTGGTGGTGGAACTACTGCCACTACTGCCACTACACCTACTTCTCCGGCGGTAGCTCCATCTACACCTGCTGTTTCGTTAAGTTCGGGAGTGTTAACCCTGACCGGCAGCAATTTTGGAACCAAAGTTACAGCTGCACCTATACGTTTTGAAACATTTGAGGGTTCAGATGGTGATTATGTACACAGTGCTGGATGGTGGTCTATACGGTCAGGTGCCTCCAGTGACACACCACCAAAAATAAAATCTGGTGTTTCAAGGGTTGCAGGGCAAAATGTTGCAGATTTATCGACAACAAACATTAATACACCTACTGTTTTCAGGAATGGAGTCGGATTTAAGATTACAAAAAAAGCATATATAAATTTTTGGGCTTATCTTGATTTATCGAGTTTTGATGGCGTTGCAGTACAGATTAAATTAATAAATATATTGCGTAATACTAATACCGTTACTGCTGACAATGAATATCCAGACCAATCAACGTCATTGTGGAATGACATGTCAAACTCTACAAGTGGCACATTAGCACGTTATTATTTTAGTGGTGGTTCGGCTCCTATTCTTAGTTTTAAAGATGGTATTAATAATAACATAGGTATTTTTAATACTCCGGGATGGTATAATTTCGCTATCCAGGTTGATCAGGGTACATTAGGACAGAGTGATGGTAATACCACACTGTATCTGGTTGGACCTGGATATACAAAATATGGTGTATCGACTGACAGTACTAATGTCATGCTAATAGATGGTGGTGATTATCTAGATTCTCTAAAACTATGGCAATATTTGCAGTTTAGGACATCTTTTACTAATTCTTATGATTTTCTAAATGCCTATGCCGCCGGATATCCATTAAATTCCAGAGTGAATTATATTGGTAAAGGTTATCGTTGTATCTTAGCTACAGGACCAAGAGGTTCGTTTACACTTACACCTGATGTTGATACAACGCACTGGCAAGAAATATCTGCTACGCCACTAACGATATCAGACACTGTTTATATAGATTCTCTTTATATTGACAATTCATTTGCCCGCGTTGAAATGTGTGACTCACCAGTATGGACTACTCGTACACATTGCGAGATGCAAATTCCAATATCTTGGAATTCCGTGCAGATCAGCGCTACTTATAAAAAGGGATCTTTCAGCAGCGGTGATACAGTGTACTTTTTTGTAGTAAACGAAAGTGGAAACGTTTCTCAAGCTGGCGGTAGCTTTACACTCCCGTGAAAGCCGCATTTCTAGGTATGCCTCGTCTGTTAAGATGGTGTTCCTGGTTGTATCTGATGTTGCTGTTACTGGTCTGGGGGTTGGTCTTTCTTGTAGGTGATCGCTGGTGGCTGGCAACTATCGTACTGTACGGTCCCCGCTGGTTTTTTGCCTTGCCACTTGCTCTCCTTGTGCCCCTTGTTTTTCTGAGGCGCGAGTATTTTGTATGCATCCCCCTGTTTATTTGTGTTGTGTTCGTATTTGGTCCTTTGATGGGGTTTAATCTGCCCTCTGCAAAAGCATTTAAGCCACAAGGTCAGGTGGCGTTGCGGGTGCTGACCTACAATATTAATGGGGGACATTTTAATGCCAAACAGTGCTTTGGCCTGATTAAGGACTCTGCTGTTGATCTAGTGGCTTTTCAGGAGTGCCCGGATAATTTATCTCTTCCCGTGCCCATTGGCTGGTATGGTATTCAAAAAAATGGATTGGCACTGTTTTCCCGCTATCCGATGCAGTTTATCAAGGTTGTGCAGGTAAAGGAACCAACTGATAAATGGCCTGCCCCCTGCCTGTTGCATGGTCTGGTTGAAACCCCCAAAGGCGTTATCAATGTTTGTTCACTCCAGTTGCCTTCTCCCCGTTTTGGTCTGCAAGCTGTTCTGGATAGATATACCCTTCTTCGTCCTTCACGAAGAAAATTGCTTGATCAGCAAATCATCACCAGGAAATTTGTGGCTTGTGAGGTTAAAAGATACCTTTCAGCTCTGAGCAAACCAGTGATTGTTGTCGGAGATTTTAACACTCCGGCTGATAGCCCACTCTTTCGTAAAGTATGGGGTAGATTTAGCAATGCCTTTTCGGAGACAGGTTTGGGATATGGTTGGACTCAGCGGGTTTCAGTGAGTGGCTTGTCTTTTAGCGCAAGGATAGACCATGTACTTACAACAAAAGGATTAAGGCCGCTAGTATGCGAGGTTGGGCCTGATTTAGGTTCTGATCACCTTCCTCTGATTGCAGATATCGAGTTTTTATAGAAACTTGTCATCTGCTTTAATCTTTTAAATTCTTTGATTTGTTTTCCCCCTGAACACTATCTATATTTTCTGTCAGATTTTTTTACACTCTATTTTTATTTTTAGGATATTTAAAAATAAATATAACAATATTAGTGCTATACTAGATTGGCATGAAATGTGTATGATTGAAAACCATATTCCACTTCGTTAAACTATAGTCAACCAATAAAAAGGAGAAAAGGATTATGAAAAAGACATTATTAGCATTAGGAATTGTTGCGGCTCTGGCTATAAGTCAGGCTGCACACGCTACACCGGTTACTTATACTTATGCAGATAATGCAGTTAACTGGGACACATGGACTGCAAGCAACAACAACCTGGATGATCCCTTGGGTAGTCCCGACTTTGCTTCAACTTCAATCACTATGGATCAAACACAGCTTCAAAAGATTGTATTTAACTACGTTCCAGGAACCTATAATCCCGCAACATACATCCTCAAATCTGGTGATCTCTTCATTGATGCAAATGCTGATAAAACATGGGATTACGTAGTTAAGGCAATTGGTCAAGATTTGGATAAAAATTACACTTTAGGGTTATTTGCAATAAATATTGCTCTGCATGACACATCTGCTTATGCATATTCAAGCTATCCATATGTTGAAAATAATACTAATTTGTATCCAACAGCAACCAACTTCCGTCCAGGTCTTCCTGTGGGACTCTTAGACTCAGTAACGGAAAATGAATCAGCTATTGCTTCTGTAAATTATTCTGCTACTACAAGTGGTATTTCTTTTGATTTTGGATCGAACAGCTTGTTAAATTTTGATGACCCGTTTATTATCGGTTATGCAGTCACCTGCGGTAATGATGTTATTTATCAAGCAGCTCCGGTACCTGAACCAGGAACCTTTGCAATGTTAGGTGCTGGTCTCTTGGGGCTTGGTCTTTTTGCTCGTCGTAGAAAACAACTGTAAAGAAATATGACACTGTAAGAAAGAGGCAACGCAATAAGCGTTGCCTCTTTTGCTTTTACTTGTAAAATTTACAATTGTTCCAATATGCTTCAGCCAGTATATAAAAAGATTACCAATTCATTTTTATACCGCCGCCGCGATTCTGCCTTTATCCGGATATTTGTCCCTTTTGAGACGGATGAGGAGAAGGCGGTTCAACTGGGTGAGCGTTTTGTTAAGGATTTTTATCCGCTGATTCAGCAGTATCTACCGCAGTAGGTGTTATGAACGTTGTATGGAATAGCTGGCAACAAAACAAATGAAAGAAATTTTGGTGTTTTAGTTTAAGCTCTTAAATCCAGAGTAATCCCAGTAATCCCGAGGCTGAATGTTTTAAGCTCCATGAAAACGTTTAGCAAATTCTGTTGACCATGGTTGTTGAGGAGATATATCTTTTCATCCTCGAGGAGGGGGAAAAATATGACCGCTTACAAATCACGATTAACCTGATATTTTTCTGTCCCGCTTGGCAGCCAACAGTTTTCTGTTTTCTATTATGTGGAGGCGTTAAATGAATACTGCAGAGATAATATTTCATCATCTGGAACAGTTTCCAGAGGCAGTTCAATCGGAAGTCCTCGATTTCGTCCTGTTTCTGCAACAGAAAGCTGATTTAAACAGTGCACATTTTACCGTAAATGAGAGGCGTGCTAAACTACGTGAAGCAATGATTTCTTTGCAGCAGTTGAATGTGTTCAGCGAGATTGAAAATCCTGAGAATTGGCAGCGTGACATAAGAACTGAGCGTCACCTGCCTGGACGAGAGCTCTAAAATGCTTGTAGACAGCAACATACTCATTTACGCGTTATTACCAGATCATCAGCGCCTTATGGACTGGATATAAGAGCAACTTACTTCTATTTCAGTTGTCAGTAAAATTGAAACACTCGGGTATCATCGTCTTACAGCAGAACACAAAACTGGATTGTTGAGATTGTTTTCTTATCTAACGATTCGTTACCCCTCTATCAATATATACGAGATTGCAATCAACTTGAGACAACGCCGGAAAATGAGCTTGGGTGATTCTCTTATTGGGTAGTGTAAAGGATTTTTCGCTT
>DCVL01000046.1 GCA_002328035.1 Geobacter sp. UBA2189 | reverse complement strand
TGTTATTTACAGAACTATATACTAGACATGTGATAGTATGCCGTCATGGACAAATTCGACGGCAGAAAACTGGATCACAAGACTCGCGAAGCGATACGCAAGCGTGCTGTACAGCGTATTCTTGATGGTGAAAGCCCTGAGGTCATCGCCAAGAATCTGGGCTACCATCGCTCAGCCGTGTGCCAGTGGATGAAGCGTTATTCTGATGCCGGTGAAACAGGGCTTGCATATCGGAAAATACCCGGAGCCAAGCCTAGGCTTTTCGTGCCACAATCGTGTGCTGATTGTCAATCGGAAGTAGTTATAAACATTTATGCTGAACTTACCTGTCCCGTAATCGAAGATTTGCTTGACAATTCAACAACGTTTTACTCTTGATAGTAACCTTTTAATGGGTGACACCGTTGTTGATATTTGCTCTTACCTTTTTGCACACCTGGTGGTGGTCTGTCTCTATAAGCTCTAAAAATAATGCATAGCATCTCTGGGCTTTCTATCTAAAGTTGAGTTATTTAAGTTAGTTGCTTGTGTGGCATGTCTTATGCTTTTGGATCGGACGGATAGGCAGGTGGGATAGTTGGTTGACAAATAGAATGTCCCCTGAAGTTTATGTTAGTTGTGCTGTTGCCTTAATCTGAATAAAATTTGTGTTCAATGGAGGTTATCAATAATGAGAATACATAAGCAGGTGCTTAATATTGCTGTGGCATCTTTTCTTTTGATGTTGCCAGGTCTCGTAATTGCTATGACGCCAGCTACAATTGATAGTATTTCTGATAGGCAACGAGGAACTGATCAGGCAACCGGTCTTTTTGGTGGTATCCGACAAGATGGAACCTTTGTATTCTTGTATTCTGAAAATAAAGGAATTCGTTTTTACAAGGTTGTACCCGGTGTTAGGGCTTCAGGCGCCGGTGTTTCATATGATCTTGCCACGCTGCCGGCCAAGACACCTATTATAATTCGTACCCGTGATGGAAGGATTACAGCTGTTGAGCTACAGGGGGGTGTGCAATGAGACGTCTCTTGTTTCTTGTTTTATTGGTCTGGTTGAGTTGTGCAAGTTCGGCGTTTGCAACGGCACCGTCTGTAAGTAGTTGGGATACTGGAGGGGCGACCACTAACGTCAATGAATGGCAGAATATAGTCATTACGTTTAGCTCTAATCCAACGTTGAATGCTGCAACGTTGACTAATACCAATATTTATATACGTACAGGTACTTCCTGCACCGGGGGTACCAACTGGCCTGTTAGCCTTTCCTATACACTAGGTAATCCTACTTCAACGGTTACCATTACCCCCACTACGGCCTTTAACTCGTCAGGCCAATTTATCGCCTGTGCGAGACGAAACACAACGAATGGTATCAAAAATACGTCTGCTGAATCATTGACAGCGACGAGCTCAAGAACATTCACTGTGCGGGATTATGTTATTCCAACGGTTTCCACCTACCTGCCCAATCCGCCTTCAGGCGTACAGTCAAATACGAACCCCAGCTTTGTCATCACGTTTAGTGAGTTGATGACTACGAGCACCATTTCGACTTCATCTGTGTTGCTGGAAAATTTGACTGATAGCACTTCTGTGACACTTAATTCTCCCTCTTTTACCACATCCAGTGGCAAGACTGTTGCGACGTTCACTCTACCTAGTGTACTTTCATCGCCTAAAACGTATCAGGTTACAGTTAAAAATACTGTTACTGACCTCGGCGGTAATCCGATGGCTGCCGATTTCAGCTGGACTTTCAGCGTTGATAGCACGGCCCCTGCTGTGATCAGCTATACTCCATATACTACTGCAACCCCGGTGTACGTCAACACAGCGACACCTGCGGTCTCTGCAATATTCACTGAAGAAATCCAGAATCCAACCACATCAAATTTCTACCTGAAGCAAGGCACAACAACCATTACCACAACCCCCTCATTTGACAGCAGCACCAATACTGCTTCACTGGCAACTCCAAGTCTTTCAAACAACCTGACCTATACTGCGACGCTTCTGGGGGGAACCAGTACAAGTGCGATAAAAGACATGATTGGTAATAAACTCGCTGCCAGTGTCAGTTGGAGCTTTATCGTTGATACGCAGGCACCGGTTGTTGCTGCGGTTTCTCCGGTAAGCAGTGCCACTAACGTTGCGATAAATTCATCCATTACCGTGGATTTTACCGAGAATCAGGCACTTGATGAGTCAACCATCAATTCAAGTAACGTACTTTTAAATGATGGAACGCAGAATGTTCCAACTGTGTTGTCATATGTTGCCGCAACCAAGCGTCTTACTATTACCCCTGCTGGTGGTATGAGTTACAGTACTGTTTATACCGTTTCTATTGGGGGTGGGTTGGCTGACAAGGCGGGCAATCTGCTTGCGGATACATCATGGAGTTTTACTACCCAGCCGGTAACTGCCAATGCCTACAGTCAGGTTCCTCCCTTCTTAACAGCGCCGGTCACGCCAAATATCCTTATAATCCTCGATAACTCCAACAGTATGGATGAGGATATGAACGTCAACGCTATTGGTTCGCCTTTTTGTACCAATTACGCTGACCCCAACACCTGCAGTAAGTCTATCATTGCTCGCAGAGCGCTGACCGGCATAATCAATACCTATTCTGACAAGATGAGAATAGGCTTGATGAGCTACAAAGTTAATAGCCCTAGTTCGTACCGCTTACATAACTCATTCTATTTCAACTCCTACGAAGCGAAGTCGTATTGCCCCAGCCCACCTGCGGCTTGTTACGATTATTGTGTAAACGGAGCAACGACAGACCGGGATGCTTGCAATACCGGTTGCCAGGCACAAAATGCACTCTTTGACGCAACCTATCGTGATGAAATTCTGACAACCGGTACCACAGCAGGAAGTACACGTCGGCAGACCTATTGTTCTCTGATATATCCCAAAAACCAGAGATACACTGACGCAAACGGGGTTACGGTCTACTATGGTCTTCCAGGGACATTGTATTCCAGCTCTAATCAGGGTATTAGATATCTCTATTCGGAAACATACAACCCTTCAACCGCGAATGATAATTACAAAGTGTACGCAGCCAAAACCGGTACATCAGACTTGAACTCTGGCTATTCCAGCTATCAATGGTCTGGAACCTTCTATCCTACTGATAGTGATCTCGCACTCGGTTTTGAGGATTTTGGTCGGCGAAACTACTGGTACTACACCAGCCGTACTTGGTTCCGAAATGATTCCCCAGGGCCAGGTTACCTGCATGTGTCGGCTACGATTAACGATCCACTTAACAACACCCAGAAAAATGCCCTGTTGACCAAGTTGGGTGGAAACAGGACACCGGCATATTTCGAAAATGACGAGACCGGTTACATGACTTGGAGTAGTGAAAGTGCTAGTCAAATTATCAATACTGGCCTTACTCCGACAGCCGGGACACTACAGAGCGCAATCAACTACCTTAATGGGACATTGGTGCAAGGCTCAACTTTACCTACACCGATCCAGTACAGTTGCCAAAAAACATATGTAATTTATGTAACTGATGGTCTACCAAGCGTCAACGAGTCAGGGACTGCCGGTTCAGCCAGCGCTCTGTTGCCGGCAGTATTGACCAAGCTGGGTAATCTGCGCTGTCCTTCAAATTGTACAGCACCTTACAGCACTAACTGCCCTGACAATTGCAAAGTGATTTCGGGCTCGACAGCTTTTGATGTAAAAACTTTTATTGTGGGGATGGGCTTGAACAGTGCGGCTCGTACGAGCTTGGATGCCATGGCTGTACAAGGAGGAACTGATGTTGCTGGCCATGCCTATTACGCCAATAACCTGACAGAGTTGAACAACGCCCTGATAAATATTTTTCAGAATATACTGTCACAACTTTCTTCAGGTACGGCAGCATCAATTTTGAACAACAGTGAGGGGAGCGGAGCAAATCTTCTTCAGGCAGTTTTCTATCCCAAAAAGACCTTTGATAGCGGTTCTGAATGTAGCTGGATCGGTGAAATGCAGGGGCTTTGGTACTACATGGATCCAATGATGCTGCACAGCTCTGTAAGAATCGATTCGGTAGCTGACAACAAACTTAACCTGTTTGATGACTACATTGCCGAATTCTATTATGACGATTCAGTTGGCCGGACAATGGTAAGGTTATCACAGGATACCAGCGGAAATGGCACTACAACCGTTGTAGACCCCCTTGGGCCATATGACCCTGACAATGCGACTTCAGTTAAAAGTCTATGGAGAGCCGGACGATTGCTGTGGGCTCGTAACCTGGCGACTGATGACAGAACAATATACACCAGAACTGGAATCTCAGCTTTTGATACGGTTTTGAATTCAGCAAGCGAAGCTACAGGATTTTCACTTTTTAATACTGCATTAAAAGATGATGCGACGATGAGGAGCTACTTGCAGGCTGCAGATGCGACTGAGGCGGGTAAAATCATCTCATATATCAGGGGTACTGATCAGAGCGGTTACCGTTCAAGAAATGCAACAATAAGCGGGACTTCAGGAACCTGGAGACTTGGTGATATCATAAGCTCAACTCCAAAAATTGAGGGTAACGTTGCACTAAATTCATACCATCTTGCAATCCCTTCAGGATATGCTGACAGTTCATATGAAAAGTATACAAAATCAAACAATTATACAAACCGAGGGATCGCATTTGTAGGGGCTAATGATGGCATGCTGCATGCGTTTAGAATGGGGGTACTACATCCGCTGTCGGATCCCTGCCGCAACCTTGAATCAGATTCAACAGCAACTACATGTATTGCAGACAAGGCGGAACTAAACGATTATCAGACAACCGCAACCGGCCTTAACGCTGGTATCAGAGCCAACAGTTCCGATAGTCTCGGTCGTGAAGAGTGGGCTTTTATACCCAGACAACAGCTGCCTTATCTTAAATATATGGCGGATACAGACTACCCCCACCTGTTCTATGTTAATGGTCCTACCATAGTTATGGATATGGCTATCAACAGAAAAACAGGTTGCACATCAGACTATTGGGAATGTGCCAAACAGACCAAATATGAAGGAGATGACACGCCTTTAATCACAACGGACGACACAAAAAATCTTGTTCTTGCGGACACCAGTTGGCGTACAATCCTTATAGGCAGCACGGGTCTGGGTGGGGCAAGCAGGAACAGCGGTGGTGCAGGTACCTGCTTTGGCGGAGGCACAGAATGTGTTAAAACTCCCATTACCAACCTGGGATATTCTAGTTATTTTGCACTGGATGTCACTAACCCGAAAGAGCCAAAATTTATGTGGGAATTTTACGGTGACCCCACTGCCGGCTCAACCGCAGCAGAGCAAGGTGGTAACCTTGGCTATGCCACAACAGGCCCGGTTATGGTTCGAGCAGGCTCAAAGGATAAGAATGGTCGCTGGTTGGCTGTCTTTGCATCAGGACCGACAGGCCCTATCGACTCAACCTATCATCAGCTTATGGGACGCTCTGATCAGACACTGAAAATATTTGTTGTTGATGCAGCAACAGGAACGCTTGTCAGAACCATAGATACAGGCATTACAGATTCATTTGCCGGGTCTATTTCCAATTCTTCTATTGATAACGACCGTTCATTTTCTTATAAGTCTGGATTCTATCAGGATGATGCTATCTATATCGGCTATGTACAAAAGAATGGCAGCATCTGGAACCAGGGAGGGGTTATACGGCTGACAACCCACGAAAGTGTTGACCCGAGTACTTGGACCTGGAGCTATCTGATTAAGGATATAGGGCCGGTAACTACTTCTGTGACTAAACTACAGGATCGCGCCATTGGAAATTTATGGCTATTCTTTGGTACGGGTCGCTATTATTACAAGAGTGCCACTGATATTGATGACGCAGCAACAAACAGACGTCTTTTCGGAATTCAGGAACCATGCTACGTTGCTTCAAATGTCAAAATCAACCCTGCATGTACGACTGAGCGAACGGTTTCGGAGTTGAAAGATATGACCTCAACCCCCACGGCAACACTAGGGTCTGGCGACCGCGGATGGTATATTGATCTTGATCCACAGTCGGCATCTTTTGCAGCGGAACGTCTTGTTGCCAATCCAATGGCTGTAAGCAACGGAGCAGTCTATTTCGTTACATACAGCCCTTCTGCCGATGTATGCTCATTTACAGGAAACTCCTATATCTGGGCAGTATATTATGCATCAGGTGGTGTACCTACCACTGCTGCAATGCAGGGTAAAATAATGACACAACAATCCACCGGGGCTCATGCGGTTATTGGGGCTGCTGATTTTACCGGCGCCGGTGGTCGTAAAAGTGGACCTTTAAAAGGCTTGTCTTCTCCTGATTTTCTTGTTGTAACAAACCCAAACCCTGTTAAAAAGATTTTGCATGTACAAGAAAAATAGACTGTCAACCATTTTAAGTTTGCAGATGAGATCTTTATTGATTTTGGGTGCAAGGGGCAGGGTATGAAAAACAGAGGATTCTCATTGCTTGAACTTCTTGTTGTTATTGCAATTATTGGTATGCTAGTAACTGCTGCGACAATTGCCTTTAGTAGTTGGCAGAGGAAGTACGGCATTGAGGCACAGGTTAAGGAGATGCTAGTTGATCTTACGGATGTGCGAATGATGGCAATACATACCAAGAGAGCACATCGGGTTACTTTGAATCCTTCAAGTATGGTATTTAGGCGTTTCAGCAGTGAGGCTGATGTTGCCGGAACTGAAGTTTTTAATAAAACGCTAAAATATCCGATTCAGCAATTTTCTTCTGGAACTCTTACGGCATTCGCTAATACCTCGATTGCTATCGATGAGCGTGGATATACATCAAATTTGATGTCAATCGTTGTAGGATCTGGCTTGGGTGGTGATCCGGCCTACAATTGTCTTGTCATTCATTGGGCAAGGGTAAATACAGGGAGGATAAATGGCAATGACTGTGTACTGCAATAGACAGGGTTTTACATTAGTAGAATTTCTTGTTGCAATAGTCATTATGATGGTTGGAATTTTAGGGCTCTTGCAGACCGTTAATTACGCCATTCATTACAATATGGGCAACCAGTTAAGGCAGGAGGCCACGTTGCTTGCCGACGATCTGATGAATGGCGAGAAGGCTAAACCGTTTGAACTGATATCAACGACACCAGCGCCATATTCCCGAACCTATCCATTTCAGAGAATCGTTAATGGAGCATCTCGTAATTATTCAGTAGTTAAATCGAATTCCGAAATTACTACACAGACGAAGAGGATCGAACTACAGGTCAGTTGGGACTACAAACAGCAAAATTATGTTCACTCTATCTCTTCTCTGGCTTCTAAATTTGAGTAGTTTTGGCGGAGGCAGCTATGTTTAAGTGCCGTAAAGGCTTTACATTAATAGAATTAATCGTAGTAATGGCGGTTTTTATTACTGTTATTATCATTACAACTGATGCTTTCAAGACTATACTCACCCAGATGACAAAGATTACCAAATCTGAAGAAAGTAATATTGAGGGGATAGTTGGCCTTGAGATGTTTCGGCATTCTATACAGCAGGCCGGTTTTGGTCTGCCATATTCATACCTTTCATCGATAAGTTATCTTGAAGCCGGTTATGCGCCTGCCAATAACTATAATGATGCCCCGAGCGGTGTTCCTCGAGCGGTTGTGGCCAGGGACAATATTGCAGCAGTGGCAGGCCCGAGCGGTTCAGAGGCGACTAATATTCTTGGTGGCACAGATTATCTGGTAATAAAAGGAAGCACGCTTGGTTTGAATGATGCGTCACAAAAATGGACTTATATGCCATATGACGCTGCCAATCCGTTACCACGCATCTGGCCGTCAGAAAACCTGACAAATTCGGATCGAGTAATTGTAATAAGACGTACTTTTACCGAGAGTACTTATACAAATGAACTGATCTTCAATACCGCAGATCCCACCATCTATTGGGCACAATTTGATTCTACCGGTTTCGCAGACACTGCATTTTGGCCGACACTGCCCGAGGAAACCTATTTTATATATGGTATAAAGTCTGGGGATCCATTAGGTATGCCCTTTAACCGTGCAGATTTCTTTGTTGCAAGACCGACGGATGATAAACGGATACCAGCTGCCTGCGCTCCTGGAACCGGCATTTTGTACAAGGCTGTAGTCAATCATGATTCAACTAATCCTGGAGGCAATTTGACCTATATTCCTCTACTTGATTGTGTAGCAGATATGCAGGTGGTTCTGGGGTGGGATGTTGATGATGGGCAGGGGAATGAAGGGCAGGATGGACTGGTTGAAACCTACTCGACTCCGCTCAACAGCAGCTCTACCATTACAGATATTACAACATCAAGCGCAGTTGCGATAGCTACTATAGCTAATCGGGTTATTACTGCCATGGGAGATGCGGAGAAATTACGTAACAGTCTTAAGGTGGTAAAGGTATATATCCTTGCCCAGGTTGGGCGACGTGATTCCAATTATATAAGCCCGACAACTTTTGCCATGAGTGACCCGACATATGATGTAAGTACATCCCCTAAAATACTTTCAGCTGACCAGTTAAACTATCATTGGAAGGTGTATCGACTTGTTATACGCCCCAAAAATCTTATATCGAATCAATAGATGGGAAGGGATTACCATGAAACGGTTTATTGCTAATAAGAATGGTATTGCCCTGGTTACAGCGTTGATTATGACGTTGATTTCTCTAACCATAGTTATGTCTGTTATGTATATGATATCACAGAATATCAGCACAACAGGCATGAACAAGCGTTATAGATCCGCTCTTGAGGCTTCATACGGCGGAACTGATATATTGATGAAAGAGTTAGTGCCTAAAATTCTGGATGGCACTTTAAATGCGGCTACTTACAGTGCAATTGATCTGACAGTGGATCCATGCCTTCAGGAAAAGTTAAATAATTCAACAGCCAGTTGGAGCTCTGCATGTAGTCAGATACCTGAGGCCAAAAATTCACCAGACATCAAATTTAAACTTCAGGCAGCTGGCGGGCAGCCATATAATGTATATGCTAAAATTATAGATACGGTTGTAGAAGGGAATACAGATATGAGCGGCCTTCAGCTTGAAGGTGGCGGAGTTGGTGAACAAAACCCGGTTGTTAAGCCAAAGCATCTCCCATTTATGTATCGTCTTGAAATTCAGGCAGAAAAAGCCAGTAATGAACTTGTTCCGCAGTCAAACAGGACAGGTATTGAAAAGGCAAATATATCAGTGCTTTATGCATGGTGAGCTAAAGAGCCTGTTAATCTTTCTTCTACCTAAATCCTGTAATCTGATTTTATGACATGAAATGCACCTTTAGCCCCCGATAATCGGACGAATCCGCAGCCTTATTTTGGCTACTTGCTACTTATTTCTGGCTACGGGAGTGTTAAAGGGACGTTGTTAAGTTGTTGATTAACATTCTTTCTTTTGTGCGATCCAGTAAATCTGATGGCTGTTTACATCCAGACCCGAACTGCTTGGTTTATTGTTTTATATCATTTTGTTCCTGCTATTATCAGCTAGTCCATCATGTATCTTCCTTTAACTTTATAAAAGCACAGCCAAAACGCCCCTGAAAGGGATTCGTTCTGGCTGTGCTGCGATAAAAACGTGGCTGACAGCTGGCAGGTTATTGGATTTTCAGTGGTTACAAATTCTTCCGCAATCGCCGCAACACGGTAGTGTAAAGATTTTTTCGCTTTTTTGTTTGCGGTGCCTTTTTTTAGTTAGGCTACCTCGTCCATTTGAAGTTTCAGTTCCTGTTCCTGTTCTTTGAGAAGATCAATGTTCAGATAGCGTTTAGATCCCCATTGGGTGCCAGCAATATGTCGTAGCCTGGCAGCACACAACATCAGGGCTGAATGGCCGTCAGGAAAAGCACCGACTACTTTTGTTCGTCTCCTGATTTCTTTCATGATCCGTTCCATTGTGTTGTTGCTTCTGATCCTGATCCCGTGTTCTGAATCCTAGGTACAGGCATACCCCAACCGCAATGGTGCCGAAACCGTACAGTGCAACCATCGGGCGGCTGATGAGAGAATGAACCACAATCCAGAGGTTGCCAGCAATGAACAAAAGCGGGGTAAAGGGATAGCCCCAGGTGCGATAGGGGCGGGGGAGCTCCGGTTGGGTGATACGCAGTTTGATCAGACCGGCTACCGTCAGCATGGCTGCCAGTGACAGAGTGAAGCCGATGTAGATCAGCAGGGTGTCAAAGGCGGCGCTCAGGATCATGATAATGGCAATCAGTGCCTGGAACATAATGGCCACTGCAGGGGTGTGATGTGCAGCATCAATTTTGCCAAAGCTGCGGAAGAAATGCCCGTCCCTGGCCATGGCATAATAGACCCGTGGACCGGCCATGATCATGGCGCTGATCACGGATAAAAGCCCAAGGGCAACGGCGATACCGACAACCGAACCGACAGCCGGACCAAACAGGGCTGTCGCGGCCCCGGTGCCCACTTCCAGCATGCCGCTCATGGAGCTGACCGGCAATGCATAGAGATATACCAGATTAAGCAGCAGATACAGCAGGCTGACAAAGGCGGTGCCGATGAGCAGGGCCAGCGGCAGATTCCGTTCCGGGTTGCGAATCTCGCCGCCCAGGTAGGCGGCTGCGTTCCATCCGCTGTAGGCAAATGAAACAAAGATCAGGGAAACGGCAAAGGTGGCGCTGTTAAAGGTGGCGCTGTTGCTGAACAGAGCTTGTCCCAGTCTGGTGGCGTCACCGTTACCAAACAACAGTCCACCACCCCCCAGCACAAGGATAAAGAGTATCTTGAATGCGGTAAGCAGGTTCTGTACCCGTTGCCCCATCTTAAGGCTGTGATAGTGGATAAAGGAGAACACCAGAACCACTGTAATGGCGCACAGGGTTGTCGTTGACAGTGTAAGAATGCGGTATTCGCCCAGTTCAAAGGTAAACCAGGAAGAGCCTGAGCCACCCAGCAGGTAGGTGGCGCAGGCAATTCCGGCTGCGGCAATGGGGGCTGAAAAGCCGACGATTAATGATATCCAGCCGGACAGAAAGGCGGGCAGGGGGCCGAAACTTTTCCGAAGGTAGATATACTCGCCACCGGCCTGGGGCATCATGGCCCCCAGCTCGCCATAACAGAGTGCACCGGTCAGGGCAAACAGACCACCTGCAAGCCAGCAAAGTAACAGGGATTGTGGGTTGCCCAGTTCAGCCAGTATAAATCCTGAAGTGGTAAATACGCCGGTTCCCACCATATTGGCAATTACCAGAACAATCGCGGAGGTCAGTCCCAATTCCCGTTGCAGGGTTCCATTTGCCAGTGCATTTTTCATTTCAGAAAGTCTCCGACATAGATCAGGTGTTCAAAGGGGAGCTTACCGCCACTGGTTTTTGCCACTACCGTGTCCAGAGTGGCATACAGCACCGCTTCCTTTGCCTTGAAGCCGGCATGGGAGACAATGGCAATCGGGGTGGTTCCGGGATAGCTGGTTTTCAGTTGTTTAACCACTTCAGGCAGGTTCATCCCCATGGTAAAAAACACCATGGTGGAGCGGCTTTTGGCCAGTTGTGCCAGACTGTTGTCGGCGTTTGACCCCTTGCGTCCTCCACCGGCAGCAGTCAGAATCACGCCATTGCTGCCACCGCCCACCAGTCCACGTTTCAGGGCCGCGTTGGCGGCGTTAAAACTGGAAATACCGGGAATGATTTCAGGATTCAGGTCAGCAAATTCTTTCATATAGCCGATCTGGGGTCCATAGATGGTGGGATCGCCATAATCAAGCACCACAACGGTCTTTCCTGCAGCAATACCGTCACGGATAATATTTCTGGCCTTGGCCTGCTCCTCAGCCTGTTTTTTCGGGTCAAAGGCCATGCGTCCGGCTGGTGTTGCATCTTTGGGCGGTCGGGGCGCTTTGGCCTTTTGTGCGTCAGCTTTCGGCTTTTCACCCATGCCGAACAGACCATGCCCTGCTTCATGCAGTTCTTTATCTTTCAGCAGATCAGCCATCTGACCGGCGGTACCTTTCATGGCAAAGACGATATCGGCCTGCTCCAGAATTTTTTGGGCGCGGATGGTAATGTTGTCAGGATCGCCAATACCGGCGCTGACCAGATACAGGCGGCCCTGCTTGGCCGGTGTCGTGGTATCGGCAAAGGCGGCAGAAAAAGCCATGGCAAGCAGCAGCAGGGCCGGGCCAAGGGTGCGCGTCAGTGAAGTACATGCAGCTTGTATCATCGTAAAGCTCCTTGTTGTGTGGTGTGGCAGTCTCAAAATAGATTGTTAGCGCAGGAAATCACCGACATAGATCAGGTGCTGGAACGGCAGCTTGCCGTTTCCGGTACGCTCCACAATGGTATCCAGGGTTGCCTGCAGGACGGTTTGCTTTTTCTGGGAACCAGCTTCCGATACAATGGCAATCGGTGTGTCGCCGGGATAGTGAGTCTTTAACTGTTTGATTGCGTCGCCCAGATTGCGATCCATGAAAAACACCATGGTTGATCGGGACTCAGCCAGTTTTGCAAGTGTATCGTTACCTTTATCGCCCGGAGTTTTTGTTGCTGCTGTCAGAATTACAGCCCGGCTGCCGCCGCCGGTAACACCGGTTTTAAGTGCGGCATTACCGGCATTAAAACTGGAAATCCCCGGTACCACTTCAGGGTTCAGGTCATTGAACTCTTTCAAATAGCCGGTATGGGGGCCGTAGATGGCCGGATCACCGTTATCGAGAATAACTACGGTTTTACCGGCAGTCACAGCTGCACGGATAATGCGGCGTGTTGCCTCTTCCTGGGCTGCAATTTCTGCCTTGGGTTTGTTACCCTTGTTACCGTTAGTCCAGAACATGCCGTGTCCGGCGTCGTGGATCTCCTTGCCTGCCAGCAGCTCCGGCATCCGTTCGCTTGCGCCTTTTCGGGCAAAAACGATAGCTGCCTTTGAGATGATCTTGTGGGCCCGTACCGTCATGTTGTCCGGGTCTCCGACACCGGTACTGACCAGATACAGCCCGCCTTTTTGCGCTGCTGCTTCTGCGTCCAGGGCTGTGGTAAAGGGTAGTGCCGCCATCAGGGCGAGCAGCGGCAGTAGCAGTTTAATGTTAACTTTGTGAGACATCATGAAACGCTCCTTGACCGGGGGCTTTTCACCCCCGGTTTGGTTGTGTGAGATTAGAACTTGTAACTGACGGAAACCCGGATATCGCGGCCCGGTTCGTAGACAATGTTATCGGTGCCGGAGGAGATGGAGGTCTGATCGCGGTAGCGCAGGTCAAACAGGTTGCGCACGGCAAGTGCAAGGCTTAACCCTGGTACCGCCTTTGGTTTCCATTCGGTCTGTAGATCATGCAGTACGTAACCGGGACGTCTGGGGGTAGCTGCAGGCAGGTCCGTCAATGGTGCTACGGCAGTCAGGGTGTACCCCAGGGTGATTTCGCTGATCGGTTGCCAACGGTTATCCCAGACCACCCGGTCACCGGTGGGAGCATTCTTACGCCGTACCACGGTGGTTGGTTGGTTGTTCTGATCCTGGGAAACATGACTGTAGGCCACGGATGAGTCAACGCTGCCTATACCGTAGCCGAAACGTAGCTCGTAGCCCAGAGAGGTAACGGTGTTTGGGTTATTCCAGATTTTGGTAACCGGTTTGCCCTGTGTGCCGCCACCATCAGACGGGATTTCGATCAGGTTTTTCATGCGGGTTTCAAAGACCGATGCCTCGGCATTAAAACGATCGCCAGCGCTGAACATGTTTGTTGTGCGGTAGCGCATCCCTCCCGCAACTTGCTGTGAGGTCTCAGGCTTTAGTCCAGCTCCGTTATTGAATTTGATTTTGGGGTCGATGCTGGTCATCCAGCCGGTGGGAATAATACCGGTGGCACGTACTGCTTCACCGTAATTGGTGTACACCACCAGACCTTTGGTTAGTTCGTATTCAGCGCCCACATTGGGGGAAATCTCGTCTCCGGAAAAAGTAGAATACAGATATCCGGCATCGTAATGGTCAAAACGGGCACCGGCAGATATGGTCAGCGCGCCTATGGTCAGGCGTTCCTGCAGAAATACCCCAAGATTTTTTGAGGTGTCATTGACCGTTGAACCATTAGCCAGTTGGCTTTTCAGTTTCTCATGCAGGTAATCAGTTCCCAAGGTAAGGCTGTGTTTGGTCTTCCAGAGATTAAATTTGAAGGTGTTCCGAATATCGCCACCGGCGTTTTCGGTGATGTTTTTACTGTTTGAACCACGGGTCTCCAGCTGGTTTTCGTTGTAATACAGGTTGATTTTTGCATCGACCAGCGGGTTGCCGGGACGATAGCGATGGTCAAGGGTATACCGGTTAGTGGTGATTGTCTGATAGACAGGGGTTGAGGTGAGCGGTGCATAGCCCATGTCGCTACCGGTACTTCCGGCAATATAGAGACCTGAGTTGGTGTTCTGTTCAGCGCTTAGACGCAGACTGTGTCCCGCTTTTTCAAGCATGCTGAATTTGACGAAGTAGTCACGATCCTTGCCGCCGGTTTGTGATTGATACGAGCTGTTTGGTGTTGTGCCGCCGCCACCGATCCGGTAACTTTCCCTGTTTTCCGCCGAGATATGGGCCAGCAGTCCGATACCGTCAGCCAGCAGACCATATACCGATGTCCCACCGTGAATGGCTTGGGCAGCGCTGGAATAGCTGGTCAGCAGCTTGAAACCGAACCGTTTGCCGGGATCAAGCAGATCCTGGGCATCCACGGTTTCAAACTTGATACTGCCGCCCAACGCACCGGGACCACGATCAGCACCAGGGCCAGGCTGTACCTCAACCTGTTTGAGCAGTTCCGTGTCAATACCACCGATGGCGCCGTTATGCTGATGCAGGCTTCTGCCCTGTTTTGCGCCGTCTACGCTGATGTTCAGGTTGCTGCCCTCAATGCCCCTCAGGTAGATCCGCTGGGCGTTGCGACCACCGCCGCTGACGTTGACAGAGGGGTCAGTGGCAAAGATATCCTTGATATCCTTGGCCTGGGTACGTTGGAGAACTTCAGTTGAAATTTCATGACTGCCGACAGGCTGTTCTTCAGCCTTTGCCTTGACCGTCACCTTTTGCAGGGTGGCGGTCTGCTCTTCGGCCTTTTTAGGTGAGGAATCGGCTGTTGCAGTGCTGTCAGCATGAGCAAGAACCGTGCTTCCGGTCAGTACTGCGCAAACGGCGGCCAAACGCAGGGCGCGCTGGGCCGGGTGGTTTCTGTACCGTACTTCATGATTTTGTAATGGATTTTGCCTTGGTTTGAGTCGTTTATGCACAGTTGTCTCCTTGAGTTGTCTGTTTAAAAGGAGGGCTGGCTGCTTGTGCCGGAACGGCAGTGAGTGGCTGGCGTGTGGATGTCCTTGAAGGACAGCTTGTTCAGGTCTTATTTTTTGATACTTTTCCCGTTAATCTCAATCTGGTGCCCAGGACCACCGTCAAAGACCACCTTGTAGTCACCGGCCGGTTTCTTGAAGGTATAATTACCGACCTTGTCCATCTTGCCCTGGGTAATAATCTTGTTGTTGGCTCCTTTCACCTGCATGGTCACTCCGGCCGCCGATGAGCCGTCCGAGAAGGCCCCTTCGCAGGTGATGGTCTTGTCACCGTTGTCATAGCAACTGCACATGGGGGAGTGGGCAAAAGCTGCTGAAGCGGTCAGCAGGCCGGAAATCAGAAGGCTGTTGATGATGGTTTTTGTATGCATGATTAGCTCCTTTGTAGAGTCCGTTTCGGACTAAAATGTAATGTTAACACCAGTATAGACAAAGGTCGGTTCGGTGGTGGCACGATCAAGGATATTCTCTACCCCTGCATAAATCTTGAAGTTGTCTGTTATTCCTTTGGAAAGGTAGCAGTGCAACAGTGGGTAGCCCGCATCACTGCCGGTGCCGTTGTAGGTTCTACCGGTGAATGATGTCCGTACGTTGGCGTGGAATTTAGAGCCTTTATCGGTGTAGCCCAGCTTGATATAGCCCTTGAAGTTGGGTTGTCCGGTAAGTTCCTTGCCGGTTGTGGTGTCCTCGGTTTCCAGCCAGGTGGCGTTGCCGGACAGGTCAAATCCGGAGGGTAATTTGATACTGCTTTCCAGTTCTATCCCCTGGGTCATTGCTTTTGAGATGTTCCTGAACTGGTAGTAGTCCTTTTTGGCAGAACCGGAACCAACTGATTTGTAGTAGACCGCGTCAATCATATCCTTCAGCTCATTCCTGAACAGGGTCAGGCTGCCGCGATAACTGCCGTACTCGCCTTCAATACCCACTTCATAACTTTCTGATTTCTCAGCCTTCAGGTTCTGATTCGGCTCATAAATATATTTTCCTTTCTGACGCCATGAGGTGACAAACAGCTCGCTAATGCTGGGTGCCCGAAAACCACGACCGTAAGAGCCTTTTATGCGGAGGTTATCAAGAATGTCGTAGATCAGTGATGCACGCGGGGTCCACTGGGAGCCGAATTTTGAGTTGTCGTCAAAACGACCGCCCAGCACTAAATACAGTGGTTTGAAAATCTGATACTCGTCCTGCAGGTAAAGACTGATGTTATTGACATCCATCTTCTTGGCAGTTGCATCTTTACGTTCTTCGTCACGATATTCAAAGCCTGCTGTCACCAGATGTTGTTTAAAGAACAGGCCGCTGAAACGGGCTTCGGCTTGATTCAGGTTGTTGTCTTTGGTGCCTTCTTCAGCGGTTGAAGGGGTAGGGCAGGGAGCCAGCTTAATAGTGTTACGGTATTCCGAACGGTTAAGACGGAGCATTGCCTGGTAATTATCGGCAAATTTGCCGTCATACTGCAGATAGTAGCCAAGTCGCGTGTCATCGGCATCCCTGTTTCGCACCAATCCTTCAATAAAGCGTATTCCCTCCATGCTGCTGTCGCTGTACTCAAAGCCGCCCGACAGGGTCTGTTTTTTGGTGAGGTCAAGGGCAAAACGTCCGGCCCCGAAACCTTGTCCGATTTTGTCACCATCATCTTGTTTGTCGTTGTCGGTTCGGTTCCATTTGTTTTTGGCATTATATTCACCCCCCATCAGCAGGCTGAAGCGATCATGATAACCATTGCCGTAGCCACTTCCCAGATAGGCGCCCCCTTCACCTTCCCGATTGATACCGGTCTGACCGGTGGCCTCCATCTTCCATTTCTTGACCGGTTTTTTGGTGATGATGTTGACTACACCGCCGATGGCGTCGCTGCCATACAAGGATGATGATGGACCGCGAACGATCTCGATCCGTTCCACCATGACTACAGGGATCTGATTGATATTTATCAAGTCGCCATAGCCCGCAGCTAAGCGCCTGCCGTCAATCAAAACCAGAGTCTGTTTGCTTTTCGTACCCCTGATGCTGGGGGCTTTGACCCTGCCTGTTTCGGACGCGACAATCAGGCCGGTGGCGTTTTCAAGCGCCTCGGCAACGGTTGTGGCGTTCATCTCTTTGATCTCTTTTGCCGTAATCACTTCGACGGAACCCGGTACATCTTCGAGAGTCCTTTCCGTCATGGTGGCGGTTACCACCACGTTGTCCAGATCCTGCCGGGTATCAGCAGATGCCAGCGGTTCTTCGGCCTGTCCCATAAATGGTGCCGAGATGCATGCTGCGGTGCATCCTGCGACAAGTGAGTTTTTCAGTAGTCTGCTTGTTCTGCTTCTCATGGTATAAGTTCTCCCCGATTAGTTCTGTAACAGCTTTTTCTTTTCTACCTGACGCATCTTTCTAATATGACGATCCATCTCGCCATCCTGTACAGTGCCCCACAGGAGGATCTTGCGCGGCTTAGGTGAGCCGAACAGTTCTTCTTCAGGCCGAACAGGGAAGCCAAGAATGATGTTCTTCATGGTACTGTGAATACGATGAATTTCTTCTGGTGTTGCTTTTTTATCCTTCTGTTTTTGTTTAAGCAGATAGAAATCATCAGGGAACAGCGAAGGCTTCAGCTTGATTTCAACTACTTCACTGGTTGATTTACGTATCAGGGTGAAAACAAATCCGTTGATATCCGGCTTCATGCCCGGCACTGCCCAAGTTCTGTCAGAGGGGCTGTCACCTTTCATCACCAGATCGATCATATCTTTCACTCCTCCTGCCGGTGTGATGGAGGTAATCAGCAGGTCGTTCCTATCGGGCACAGTATCGTGGAATAACAGCTTGATGCCGTGGCGGATGGCCACAAAGGCGGTGGTCATACCGGGGCATTCATGGCCGTGAAATTTGAAACCCTGAGCCAGGGTAATCTGCTGCTCCTTGCCGTCAGCCATAATCCTGATTGGATCCGTCTGGGGAACCCGTACGCTTACGCCGTTTTTGGCGTGACATTGCAGGCAGCCATCAGCCATGGCAAGTCCGGGGACAAGAACAGTCAAGGCAGATACTGCGCAGACTGCAAGGTACATCAGTTTTGTTTTCATTATTATTACTGCTCCTTTGATGGTAGTACGCTGTTTTGCGCCTGATAAAGGTTTGAATTAAAAAATTGTTCATTAAGTTCTGGCCTCACTGCATACTGTTGCCATATTCTGCTCAGGAGGAAGTTCAACATTGTTTTTATGCTTCCTTTTTATCAGCCCTGTAGCCAGGGTTATGATGAAGGCTAGGGCATAAAAACCGTACATGGCCTGTAGTCCGGTCACTTCTACAGCCTGCGCAACAGAAAACACCAGTGCAGCTACCCCAAAGCCCAGCAGGATCGGATAGGCGATGGAGATGAGCATCCACCGGTAGGAACCGGTCTGTACCTTCACGGCAACAGAGGTGGCAATGCAGGGAGGGTAGAGCACCATGAACAGCATCAGGGTCAGGGCATGCAGTGATGTGAAACCGGTGTTTTGGCCGGATATGCGATCTTCCAGTGAAGCCTCACTGCCGGTGCCGGTCTGCTCGTAGAGCGCCCCCAGGGTTGCCACGCTGTTTTCCTTGGCCGCCAACGAACTCAGCAGCGCTACATTGACCCGCCAGTCGAACCCTGCCCACTGGCTGACCGGTTCCAGGGCTTTTCCAGCCTTGCCCAGCAGACTGCCTTCCAGCCGTTCCCGTCGCATCTCTAGCAGCAGCAGTTCCCGTCCGTGGGTCAGCTTGCGCAGTGCTCGGTTGGCTCGCGTCGCGTCGGGCGTCTCGCCCGGATGCACCAGTGTGTAAAACAGCGGCTGTTCTCTTTGAAAACGTGCATTGACCGCTGCTGTTGCAGCATCCCCACTGGCTCCTTGTTTCGCCTTTTTGTAGGCATCCTGGTACAGCACAAGCGGCATGATCGCCCTGTCAGAGTTGCCATACTGTTGATACACGGTTCCTGTAGTTGCTTTTCGGTACTGATCAAGCAGCCGCTGCTGTTCTCCGGCATAATGGGCCTGGCGCTCTGTGCTTAATCCCGGAAACTGGAGCAGCACAAAGATGATGCTGGCCACGGCAGCTACAATGGTTGTGATCTTGCGCAGATACTGCCAGATCCGTTCAAGCGCCTTGCCCATAACACCCCGCAGGGTCGGCAGGTGGTAACTTGGCATCTCCATCACAAACGGTGCAGTTTCCTTGTTCTTCAAAAGGGTGAGGGTCAGCAGTTTTGCCACCGGCAGCACCAGCAGCAGGCTGATGGTGGAGATAAAAAACATGGCAAGGCCTTTTTGCTGCGTAAAATAGGCGTTCACCAGCAGGATATAGAGCGGCACCTTGGCCTGACAGTTTAACAACGGCAGGGTAAGTATTGTGGCCATACGGGACTGTTCATCTGGGATACCTTTGCAGGACATGACCCCAGGAACAGCGCAGCCCCCGACATAGACACCGCTAAGCACCATCGGCAGAATCGATTGCCCATGCAGCCCAAATCGGTTTAGAACTCGGTCTGTTATAAAGGCCATACGTGGCATGTAGCCGCTGTCTTCAAGTAGGGCGATCATAAGAAACAGGATAAAAAATACCGGCAGATAGTTGAGCAAGGCGGTTAAGCTATCGGTCAGCCAGAGCGGGTAAGCCCTGAGCAGTGGGATCTCCAAAAAGCCGGGGGCAGGTGAAACCTCTTCTACCCAGGTATGGAGTTTTGCAAGCAGGGGCCAGGTATATTCCGTTACCTTGTAACCAAGAACAATTGAGCAGTAGTACAGCAGGTACATGATCCCCAGCAGGATCAGCGGACCGGCAAAGCGGTTGCAGACAACCCGGTCAATTTTTTCAGAGAGTAATGTCTTAATGACAGGACGGCTGGTTGCCACATGTACGATACGCCCGACCTGTTGGTGTCTGCTTTTGGACGTATGCAGCTCAGGGGCATAGCGGTGCTGCTCTTCATAACGGTAACGGAGTTCATTCGCAAAGGTGATTAGGTATGAAGCATTCTCAACGGTTTCCAACAACTGTGTACGGATATGATCATCACCCTCCAGCAGCTTGACACTTGCCCAACGCAACGCGAGTGAAACAGAACCGGTTATATGCCCGGCAAGACGTGATTCCATCTCCTGTAGATAGCTTTCCATGGCGCCATAATCGATTTTGCAGGGAGTCTGTTGCGGCGGCTCCAAAAGCCGGTCTCCAATGGCGTGCAACAGCTCCTGCTTGCCCTGGCTCCGATGCATGGTTGAAGGGATTACCGGTACCTGCAGCAGCCGTTCCAGTGTGGAGATTGTAATTTTAATTCCCGTTTTTTCAGCAGCATCCATCATATTCAGGTTAACGATCAGCGGCAGCCCCATCTCCAGCAGTTGCAAGGTCAGAGACAGTCCTTGCCGCAGATTGGAGGCATCAACCACATTAACCACCAGGTCTGGTTTGTCATGCAGCAGGTAGCCACGGGTAACCCGTTCTTCCGGTGATGATGAGGTCAGGCTATAGGTGCCGGGAAGATCTATGATTTCAACCTTCTTGTCTGAAATCCGGGTCCAGCCGCTCAATTTGTCCACCGTCACCCCTGGCCAGTTGGCAACCCGCTGGTTTGCACCGGTCAGTGCGTTAAACAGGGTTGATTTACCGCAATTGGGCTGACCAGCCAGTGCTATGCGAGCTGTTCTGTTCCTGCTCACGCTGGTTCCACCTCTATGTAACGTGCCTCATGTCGTCTCAGACTGAGAAAGCTGGCGCCGATTTCAATTTCCATCGGATCGTTAAGGGGAGCGTTTCTCACCACCCGTAACTCAAGTCCGGGGAAAAAGCCCATACTTAACAGGCGTTTGCCAAGTTTGTCTCTGGAGAAAAGATCTGTTATCCGGCAGCCATTGCCGGGCTGTATCTGATCAAGGGTCATGGTGTGCTATTCCTTTTTCTGCTGATAACTGCTGCTGATTCCTTCTGTAACGAATGGATAACTGGTAAATATACCTAAATAATGAATGTCCTTATCAATTTTGGTCATTGTTTGACCAATCGAGATAAACAAGGTTGTTGCTATTGTCTGGTTTTGATTGAAGTCTGCTGGCTGGGCTTGTGAACCGGGAGTTACGGAGGAAGCGTGGCTGGCTGGTGGCATTACATTACTGCAGGGTGCCTATGGGTACTTAAAAGTATTTGAAAGCTAATATCAATAGATAGAGAATGTCAAGTGTAAATGAACACCTCCTGGGTTGTCTGCTGTTATAAACATTGGATAGCTGCATAAATAACATGTAATAACAGTATGTTATAGTAACAATAGCCAAGCTGGTTCTTTTATGACTTTTTTATATCCCAGCCGCCACCCAATGCCTTGCATAGATCAATGGCCGCCTGCAGGCGTGCCAGGCGCAGGGTTACCAGCTGGTCTCGGGCTGTAAATACGGTACGTTCTGCTTCAAGCACTGAAAGCAGGTCGCCAACTCCTTCCCGATAGCGTAACTCAGCCAGATGCAAAGAACTGGCAGCCTGGTCAAGTACCGCCTGTTGTGCTTTTTCCTGCTGGTCTGTTTTTTCCACGTTACTCAAGCTGTCATCGACTTCCTTGAGAGCGGTGCGAACCGTTTTGGCATATGTGATGATCTGTACCGCTTGTTGTGATCGTGCATTTTCTGTCTGGAGGCGTAAACGTCCGCCATCAAAGATGTTTTGAACCAGTGACAGGGCCAGTGAAAAACTGCGCGTCGGGCTGGCCAGATCAAACAGGAGCGCGCTGCTGAGGCCACCGGATGCAGATAGAGAGGCGCCTGGCAGGAGCGCGGCACGGGCAGCGGCAACATTGGCATCATTGGAGGCAAGAGTTGCCTCAGCGGAAGCGATGTCGGGACGTCGTGTGATCAGTGTTGAGGGCATGTCCGGTATAATCGCCGGTATTTTCAGCCTGCTCAGATCATCTTCGGCAAAAGCGGCTCCCTGGGGAATCTGCCCAAGCAGCAGGGCCAGAGCAGAATGCAGTTGACGTATCTGGACAGACAGTGGAATCAGGGCGGCCTGGAGCGAGAGAACCGTGGTGTTTTGCTGGGATACTTCAAGTTTGGTTGCAACGCCGTTTTTATGGCGGGCCTCAACAATGGCGAGAATCCGTTTCGCCAGCACCAGGTTTTCCCGGGCGATACGCAACCGTTCGTTTGTTGCCAGTGACTGAAAATAGATCCCGGCTACGCTGGCTGCCAATGACAGCCGGGCGGCGTCATAGTCAAAGCGGGTTGCCTTGAGAGATGCTTCACCGCTCGCAACATTGGCTGCAATTTTACCCCACAGATCCAGTTCATAGTTGATTGATAAACCGATAGAGCTGGATTCGCGACGGGTGGTTGCCTTACCGTCTGGTGTACTCCAGCTGTCTGACGTCCCTGCACTTATGCCGACATTGGGTAGGCGTGATGCGCCGGTGATTTTCAGGGCTATTTCTGCCTGACGGATACGTTCAACAGAAATCAGCAGATCAGGGTTGTCTTTAAGCGCACGTTCCACCAGGCGATTCAGTTCAACAGAGTCAAAATCCTGCCACCAATCGTTCCTGATCTCTGAGGCTGTTGTCTGGCTTGGCAGAGATTCGCCCCATTTTTCCGGCAACGGCATCCGGGGTAATGAAGAAGGTTCGCGGATTGTGCAGGCGCTGAGCATCAGCCCGAAAATCGCAACGGCAAGCGGTTGGCCAAAATATCTGATGGTTTTTGTAGTCATAAAAGTGTCGTTTACTCTGAAGCCAGCGCCACCACCGGATCAAGCCCGGCAGCCTTGCGTGCAGGCAGGTAGCCGAATATCAGGCCCGTGGCAAAAGAACAGCCAAAAGCCAGAAGTACGGGGGATAATGCATATTTGACCGGGGTGCCCAGCACTCCGATAACGGCTGTGACGCCAATACCAAAGACAACACCGATCATGCCGCCCAGCGCTGAGACCACCAGCGCCTCTATCAGAAACTGCTGTAGAATATTGCCGGTGCGGGCGCCGGTTGCCATCCGTATCCCGATCTCCCGCGTCCGCTCGGTTACGCTGACCAGCATGATGTTCATGACGCCGATACCACCAACCAGCAGTGATATTGCAGCGATTGAGCCCAGCAGGATGGTCATGGTGTTCTGGGTTTCTGTTGCGGTATTGATAATCGAGGCCATGTTGCGGATCTGGAAATCAACCGTGCCATGTCGCGCCGTCAACAGGGATTCAACCTGCTTTTGTGTTTCGTCAATCCGGTTGACGTCTTTTACTGCCACGGTCACGTTACGCAGAAAACGTTGCCCTGAAAGGCGCAGCTGACTGGTCTGATAGGGCACCAGAACGGTGTCGTCCTGATCCTGACCATTGGGTGAAGCACCCCGTTCTGACATAACGCCGATTACCTGAAAGATCAGGTTGTTGACCAGAACATAGCTGCCCAACGGAGAACTGCCCTCAGGAAACAGATTGCGGGCGACCGTCTTGCCCAGCACAGCCACGGTTGCATATGCGGCTTCGTCTTCTTCAGTAAAGAAGGTTCCTTCGGCAACGTTCCACTGACGGGCAACGGGAAACCCGGTTGAGGTTCCCATGATGCTGGTGGAGTAATCAGATTCATCATAGCGTAGCGTTGCGTTGCTTTCCTGTTCCGGCACAGCGGCCAGTACGTTGGATACTTCTTTGTTGATGGCCTGTACATCAGCCGGCACGAGGGTTGCCGTGGCGCGAAACCCCCGTTGGTTGGGTGCGCCGGGACGTACCAGCAGCAGGTTGGAGCCCATGGCACTGATACGATCCAGCACCGCCTGTTTGGCGCCATCGCCGATGGCCAGCATGGCGATTACCGATGCAACACCGATAACGATGCCGAGTAGCGTCAGCGCAGAACGGAACAAGTTGGAGCGCAGAGCCCGCAGGGCGCTCTTGGCTGATTCAAACAGATCTGCCAGGTTACTGCTTTTGTGGGGCATCAGCAGCTTTTCAAGATCCTGCAACTGAGCCGGTGGACAGGAGCCGGAATCGGAGGTTATAAAGCCGTCACGCAGTTCAATGACCCTTGCTGCGTTTGCCGCAACGTCTGCAGCGTGCGTAATCAGAATGACCGTATGACCTGCCCCTGACAACTGTTTCAACAGAGCCATGACATCGGCCCCGCTCTTGCTGTCAAGGGCTCCGGTCGGTTCATCGGCAAGAATTACCCGGCCACCGTTCATCAAGGCCCGGGCGATTGAAACCCGCTGTTGCTGACCTCCTGACAACTGGTTCGGGCGGTGGTGACCACGATCAGAGAGTCCGAGTACCTCCAGTAATCCATTGGCCCGTTTGTGCCGTTCCGTTGGTGGTACACCGGCGTAGAGTGCCGGCACCTCAACGTTTTCGGCTGCGGTTGCGGTTGCAATCAGGTTGTAGCTTTGAAACACAAAGCCAAAATCATTGCGCCGTAATCCGGCAAGGGCATCACGTTCAAGACTTGAGACATCTTCTCCGCGAAAAAGGTAGGCGCCGGAGGTAGGACGGTCAAGGCATCCGAGGATGTTCATTAACGTTGATTTGCCGGAGCCGGAAGCGCCTACGATAGCGACAAACTCTCCTTCAAAGATGCTCAGATCGATCCCGTGCAGTACCTGAACCGCCAGTTCACCGCTCTGATACGTCTTGGTTACGCCACGTAATTCGATCAGCGGTTTCAGCGGGAAAGACAAAGGTGCTTCAGGCCCGGTCATATTAGCGGACCTTGCCTGTACCACCCGGTATACCGGGCAGTTGCTGCTGTTGCATAGGGGATTGAGACTGGTGTTTTTGTCCCTCATTGCGTGATTTATCATTTTCACGCAGGCCGACAACGATCTTTTCGCCTTCCTGCAGACCAGAGAGCACTACCACATGGATACGGTTGCTGATACCCACTGTTATTTTTCGCTCTTTGACACTGCCATCCGGTTGGATAACCTTGACAAGCGCATCCCGTTGCCGGACCTCTTCCTGCAAACCGGTGGCGGCAGGGCGGGGGCTTTGTCGCCTGTCAGCAGAGCTGTCGGCTAAAGAAACGCCTTGTTCCCGTGCTGCGCGGCGTGCGGCACGGCGTTTCTCCCGTTCTGCTTCGCTGAGTCCTGAAAAGTCAGGGCGGGGGGCATCGCCTGCGGCAGGGGAGGGTTGTTTAGTACCTCCATCGGCTGCAGTACTCCGTTCTGCTGTGGTTTCCTGCGCCATACTGTTCGGACGCCTCTTGTCGGAGCCGGTTTTTTGCAGAGCTGACATCGGGATGAGCAGTACGTCCTGTTGTTGCGCAACGATAAAAAATACCTGGGCGGTCATCTGGGTCATCAGTGCGCCGCTGTCATTGGGAACCTCAAACAGTGCATTGTACAAAACCACGTTGTTGGTTACCGTTGGTGTTGGCTCAATCTTTTTCAGTTTTCCATACCAGCGTCGTCCCTGACCGCCAAGTCTAGTGAAGTAGACATCCATGCCGATCCGTAATCTGCTTACATCGGCTTCGGATACCTGGGTCTGGACGTTCATGAGCGACAGGTCGGCAATCCGCATCAGGTTGGGGGCAGATTGATTAGCGTTGAGGGTCTGGCCCTTTTTTGCAGCAATACTGACCACTGTGCCGGACATTGGTGCGTAGATCTTTGTATATTTTAGGTTTGCTTCTTCTACCCGTGTTGTTGCACGCAGTTGGTCGATCTGTGCGCGTAACTGGGCCATCTGTGCCCGCATGCTACCAATCTCGGTTTCGGCATTCTGCAGATTTTCCAATGTTGATGCGTCTTCAGCCAACAGATTGCGGTGTCGCGCATGATCCCGTTCTGCTTTGACCAGACTCAAACGGCGCTGTTCCAGTTGCGCATCCAGCGAGCGTAACTGGGCCCGGCTGGCTTCAACCTTGGCCGCCGACTGCTCGGCATCGATTTCGGCCAACAGGTCTCCCTCTGCAACCGACTGTCCCACATCAACGTGAATCTTGTTTAACTGTCCTGAAACCTGGGCGCCGACATCCACATAATCTCTGGGTTGCAAGGCTCCGGTAGCAGTAACCAGATCTTCAATAGTACCCTTACGTGCTTCAACGCTGATCAGCTCCTGCCTGTTGCTGCCGTTTTTCTGCCAGGCCCACACGGCGGCGACGCTCCCAACAAAACAGAGCAAGGCAAACAGCCCCAGCACCGGCAGTGAAACCTGGGCGCGCACCCGTTCAATCAGCCTGCCGAACCGGCCACGGCTATGGTTTATTTCCATGATAGCTATCCTTAAACTTACTACGTCTTGAGATGTGGAATGTAGCAAAAGCCTTATGTAGGCTTATTGAGAGAGGCACTATGTAACACCATAATGCGAACATCCCATGAAGAGATTGTGAACAATTGTGAAGATGCAATTTATTATCACTTGTTTTTGTCGGGCGTCTATCGAACTTCAGACGTTCAAAGACGTTGGTGGAGCGACTGAATATCTTGACGACCTGGATACCCCGCATATACGGCATTCATCCGGCCCAGGGCTGCCTGGTGTGCCGCGTATTGGCCCTTTGACCTGTTTGTTAAGAGGAGTGAGGACTGAATCAGTATCGCTCCCATAAAAACCAGCAAAATAACCAGCGCCAGTCTGTTGCAAAAAGACAGAATAGTACCAGCAAGGGGAAGAAAACAGCGGTTACAACGTCGGTGTTAAAGCTGTTTTGCTGATCAGCTGCACGGGAACCGACATAGCGGTTGGTAAGCTGTCATTCCCGAAGCGATTCTGATTGGGAGCCCAGTTTGTAAGCTGATGAAATTATGGATCCCCGATAAAGACATTCGGGGATGACAACGAGAATTTGCGAATGCATCAAGGTTGATACCTTTGTGTTTAAAATGTAGTGCAGTAGAGTAGTGCCAGCTGTCGGGCTTTGGGGCTGGCTACCTTGAATGGGTGTTACTTCTCAAAATCAGTTTTATAGGCAATGCTGTATTTGATACCGGCACTAAAAAACTGGTTACTACGTACTCCTGAGGAGAACTAAGCTGCTTGATTGTGTTCATCTACAAGCTATGACGAACGAGCAGCCAAAAGCGGAACCGATTTATTGATTTTTTAAGGGTGGGTATTCAGCTGAACAAGATTACGTGGGGGAGGAGTATTGTCGCGTGTTACTTCTTGAAAAGATTAAAGATTATTGATATCCGGGTATCTGTATTGCTGTACAGATACCCGGATGAAGGGGTCAGATCGCCTCAAAGGTAAAGGTTGCCGTGTAATCAAGAATATCGCACTTGTCCTGCATCTCTTTGGGAGCGGGCAGGGTGTGGTTGGCCTTGATCAGCCACGGTCCACGATGGGTCAGTTTGAGGGTGGTAATGCCGTTTTGATCGGTTTTCACTTCATAGGGATAGCTTTCTTTTGAAGCATAGCCGCTGTACATGGCGTAGATGGTGCTGTTTGATAAGGGTTGGCCGTTAAAGAGCAGTTTAAGCTGGATTGAGCTGCTGCCGTCACCTTTCAGGGTACGGGGATTTTGAAGTGGAATGATCTCAAGGCGGTGACCCACCGGGGTCAGAAAGTCATTTCCTGCAGGTTCACCGGCCACAATCAGGCTTTTGGCATAAAACTCAAAATATTTACTCATTTGTACATCTTTAAGGCCGGTTTTAGGTACCATTTTGCGTTGGGTGGAACCGTTTTCCTGGTACATGGTGACAAAACCGGGCTTGCCTGCAACGGCTATCTGATAAAAGCCCGGCTGTTTTAAGCGTAATTCAGATTCCATGAAGCCTGCAGCAGCAGGAGTTATAGCGCTTTTTGAGCCGTTACTGATCAGGGCGTACTCGCTTAAACGATCAGCAGACATAAAGTCATCAACCGGGTAGCGGTGCCCAAAACCGATATAGCTTTTTGTGCGGGCTCCCATTTTCTTGGTATAGTTGGGGGCATAGTCGCTTGCATTGACCCAGAGAGTGTGTGCAGAAGCAAAGCTGGGCAGTAAAATGGCTGCTGCCAGCAGTGCCGTTATTCTTCTTAAATTACTTCCGATATTCATCTCTATCCCTCCTGTATTATTTGTTATTTTTTGTTTCCGTCTGTACGGCTACCTTGGTGAACTGCAACTGTTTTAGCAGATCAATCACATCAATGAATTTTTGCAGTGGCAGATTACGGTCTGCCCGAACCATGAACGGCATGTCTCTGTTTAATGGTTGCAGTACTGCCTTCAGCGATTCTGTTGTTGCTCCTTTGCCATTATAGAAGATCTCACCATCCGGCCCCAGTTCAATCAGTTGGGTCTTCTGGTTTTCTGCTGCACTTTTGGATGCCTGGGGCAGGTTGACCGGTATCCTGCCGGTGGCAATAAAGCTAGAGGTGGTCAGCACAATGGTTAAAAGCACAAGCATGATATCCACAAACGGTATGACATTCATACTTTCAAACGGTTTTTCGTCCATTGGCAATCTCCCATTCAAGCATTAATACCTTAACCCTACGCAGCAGGGTGTTGTACAGCACCACCGACACCAACGCTACAACCAGACCCACGGCGGTTGCCTTCAGCGCCAGCGCCAGGCCAGTCATGATCTTGCCAGTATCCATGCTTGTATCCTGCCCCATGTTATAAAAGGTAAGCATGATCCCCAATACGGTTCCCAGCAAGCCGATATAGGGGGCGTTGCTACCCACCGAGGCGATGACTAGAAGTTTATGGGTCAGTACCAGTTCAAGGGATTTAAGATCATGAAATGAAGCGATTTTTACGGAACGGTAAAAGCTGAACCGTTCCAGAAAAACAGCTACGACAACGACGCTTAACACCACCAGCAGACCGATGATGCCGTAGTCAATGGTTCCTGAAAGCCAATCCATCTGCATGTTTTTATTGCTCCTTTGTACTTTGTATTCTTGTCTGTGCGGGTATCAGGCACAACTGCGGCAGTGCCGTACCTCTATAATAGGGTGGTAAATGTTAATTCCCTCAGGCAGCAGTTCTTTGTACTCATCTGGTTTGCGCTCAAAATGGGTAACAACAGCGGCAACCAAGGTGTAGACGCCTGATCCCACGGACCAGACATGCAGGTCTATCACCTGGGTGTCGCCATCTGACTCAAGGGCGTTGATAATCTTTTCACGTGCAGCTTGTGGCGCTTCCCGATCCAGTAGGATATTGCCGGTGTCACGCATGAGACTTCTGGCCCAGACGGCAATCAACGCGGATGCTATCAATGCAATTGAGGGATCAAGCCAGCTCCAGCCCCATTTCCATGCAGCAAAAAGTGCGATGATTGCTCCAACAGACGTAATTGCATCAGTAATTACATGTATGAAGGCCGCCCTGTAGTTGTGGTCGCGGTGATGCTCACAAGGGCTGTCACCGTTGTGTTGATGTTGGTGATGAGCGCCCAAATGAAGTGCGGCGGCAGAAGCGCCGTTTACCGCCAGACCCAATAGGGCTACGAGCAGTGCCTCAATATATGCGATCGGCTTGGGATTTATCAGACGTTCAATGGCATCGAACAATAACATGCAGGCCGATATTCCCAGAATAATGGCGCTGGTAAAACCTGCCAAAACACCTGATTTGCCACTGCCAAAACTGTAGTTTCTGTTGTTGGCCTGCTTACGGGAAAAGATATATGCTACCGCTGCCAGTCCCAGCGCCAGCACGTGGGTACCCATATGGATACCATCACTGTAGACAGCCATGGAACCGGTAAGTTTACCGGCAACAATCTCAAGCACCATGACAACTGCTGTGACCAGCGTAATGACGATCATATGGCGTTCCATCGGGTTTTGAGCAGTCTGACCAAACTAATGATCAAATTCGGTTGCCGAAGCACACGGTTGTTTTTTCTGCATACAATTCACCTTTATGTTGGATATCAGCCCAATACAAATTCAACCGGAATGATGATGCGTGCCCGCACCGGCGGACGGGGGAAGGGGGCGCTGCGTTTAACCGAGTCGAGTGCTTCATCGTCAAGCATGCCAACCTGTGAACCCCGTACGATCCGGACTTCAGTTACCCCGCCATGTTCTTCAATGATGAATGATACCTGTACTGCACCGCTCCAGCCCATCCGGCGGGCATGTCGCGGATAGCGCACATGGGAGGCTATTTTGTCGCGGATATAGCTGAACTGTTCTTTAACGTATTTGGCACGAGCCTGTTCATCCACTTTCTCACTGGCACCTGATGACTGGTTGTTTGCAGCAGATTTTACGCCTTCAGCAGGTCTGCTGGAGGGTGGGGCTGAAGAGACGGGATGTGCCGACGCCTCCCGTGTTGTTTTGGCAACCGCAACCTCAGAGATGTTCTGTAAGTTTTCTTCATGCACTTGCGCAACAGGCGCCGGTTGCGGCAATGGAGGCGTGTTGGCAAGAGGCTGGGGCCTAGGCGCAGATTTCGGCTTGGGTTTAGCCGGTGTCGCTGTCTGCTGCTCTACCAATGCGTGAGCCGAAGAAACGGTAAAGTCTATCAATATCGGCGGAGTCAGATGCTGACGATTTGCGATCAGTGCTACCACCATAAAGACGAAGGCATGAAGTCCAATGGAAATCCCATATGGATACAGGTAACGGTTCATAGCAATACATCCAGTAACATATTGAAGTTAAAAAAATTGCTCAAAAAATCAGCAGATAAGATCAGATTGGCTGGCTTTGTGTCCCTGTATGAAGGATAGGGGCAGGAATGGCTGGCTTGACAGACTGCGTTGTTTATTTGGTAAGGATCAGCTTGTCCTTATTGGTAATACTAAGCCGGTATTCTTCGCCGGAATGTTTGATAATTATCATCTTGCTATTTCCTAAAAGATTACTGCTTGACACTGTTTTTGATAAGGAAGCAAGTCTGTCAAACTGTAATGCAGATGATTTTACAGATTTCATTTTTTGTTCTTGTAGCATAAAAAAAATCTCCTGTCACGATGATTTTGATATTTGGTATCAACAGCGTGGCCTGACACGATTACGCAGAAGGAGGAGACAACCCGCAGTCGATAAGCACTGTTGATACCAAACTGTTATGACGACTCTTTAGAGTGATAATCCAGCAGTCGTACTATACCCAGGGTATGGATGATATGCAGCATATGGACGGTTGGCAACCGGCTCAATCAGTACAAATGAACCCGCCAGCATGCTGATGATGTTGGTGGAGGTGGCAATGGCAAAGTTCTGGTTAACAAGCCGCAAGGTTTCGTTGCTCAGGTTGCGGCCGTACAACACACCGGTCAGACAATCATAAAGCAGGGCGATGTCAGTGAGTCCTTTAGTCAGCCGATCATTCCGAACACGGTTCCGTCCAGGTATGTAGCTGTTGATGGTGATGATGCTTCATTGCTCCCTGATATTTAGAATAAAAAGCAGCACAGCCAAAACGCCCCTAAAAGGGATCTATTCTGGCTTGCCGTGCGTTGGCGTGGCTGGCTGGTTATTTGATTTTTTACCGGTTACAACTTCTTCCGCAATTACCGCTGCACCCTCTTTTTTTCCAGAGCGAGCGGTAGAGGATCCACAGGGCTGCTCCAGCAATGGCAAACATTAATAAAATGTCAATTGTTGTCATAGTATTTCTCACAATCCCAAGAGTCTGCCCCCTTGATATATTATAAGGGATACAACCCAAGCCAGTACAGTCGAGTAGGCAACGGCCACTGCTGGCCATTTCCAGCCGCCAAACTCCTGGCGCATGGCTGCAATAACCACTATGCAGGGCATATAGAGCAGGACAAAAGCCATAAAACTGAAGGAGGAGAGAGCCGTAAACTGAGCCTTTAACGCCTCTTTCAGGCCGGACTGTTCTTCTTCCGCCTCTTCTTTTTGCGGCAGATAAAGCAGTGTACTGACCGCAGATTTTACTGCGCCACCAAATGAAACTACAATCTCCTTGATATCCTGTCCAACAGTCGGTTGTTCTGACTTTTCAATCTCTTTTTTAGGTGCGTAGATCTCACCCATGGTGCCTACAACGATCTCCTTGGCTATAACGCCGGTAATCAGGGCGGATGATGCCTCCCAAGTACCGAATCCCAGTGGTTGGAAGATTGGGGCAACCGCCGCTCCTGCCTTGCCTAGGTAAGAGTCTCGCTTATGCTCAACGCCCCATGGTAGGTTAAGCATAAACCAGACAAGTATTGAAAAAGCAAAGATGTAGGTACCGGCCTTTACCAGAAAATGCTTCCCCTTTTCCCATGTGTGCAGCATCAGGCTGGTAAATGAGGGCATCCTGTATGGTGGAAGCTCCATGATAAACATAGGTGATTCACCTTTAAAAAGGGTCTTTTTGAAGATAAATCCCATTACAACGGCCAGCAGCATCCCAAGGATGTAGAGGCTCCAGACTACAGTGCCGGAATTATCAGGGAAGAATATCCCGACAAACAAAAGGTAGACTGGAAGCCTGGCACCGCAGGACATGAGTGGAACCAGAAGGGCGGTCAGGACTTTGTCCTTCTGGTTTTCAAGGGTGCGAGTGGCATAGATGCTGGGTACGTTGCAGCCAAAACCGAGTAGCATAGGTATAAATGACTTGCCATGTAAGCCAATCACGTGCATGGCACGATCCATTACAAAGGCAGCTCGCGCCATGTAACCGCTACCTTCCAAAAATGTGATGAAGAACATGATGGTAAAGATTACCGGCGTAAAGACCAGGACTGAGCCTACACCTGCGATAATTCCGTCGTTTACTAGTGAGATTGTCCAGTCTGGCGCATTGATGCCGCTTAGCATAGCTGTAGACCATCGCTTGATCGGGCCGTTCAATGTGCCGTCAATCCAGTCTCCAAAGGGGGATGAAAGATCAAAGGTCAGCTTGAACAGTAGCCACATCGCTGCTGCAAAGACGGGAATCCCCAGATAGCGGTTCAGAACTATCCGGTCAATCCGTTCGGTTATTTCAATTGAACGTTTTTCAGGTTTTTCAAGCACCTCCCTGCTGAGGCCTGCCGAAAGGCCGTACCGTACATCGGCCAAGAGACCCTCAATGTCATCACCATGTGCGCGTAACAGATGGTCGAACAATTCTGCAGGTAACGAACCGACAGCTATATTGGTTGACTTGAATATCAGAGTGTCCCCTTCCAGGAGTTTCAGGATAAGCCAGCGTTCAGGATATCTGTCCAGTAGCCCTTGCTGTTCATGCTGTATGTGATTCCGCAATCCGGTGAGAACAGTCTCGATATCCTCACCGTAGTTGAGGGTTCTGGGTGAAACAAGCTTGTCAGCAATAACTGCCTTTAACAGTTGTTCAAGCCCGGTCTTTCTGGTGGCAGATGTAGGGATAACCGAGATACCCAAAGTCTCTTCCATCTGTTTTATGTTGATCTTGTAGCCTTTAGCCTCAGCCTCGTCATAGATGTTGAGAGCCATTATCATCGGAATGCCAAGCTCAAGCAGTTGTATGCTCAGATAAAGGTTACGTTCAAGGTTTGTTGCATCCACTACGTTGATGATAAGATCCGGTTTTTCAGTAACCAGATAATCACGAGTAATAATCTCTTCCTGAGTGTAGGGCGAGAGAGAGTAACAGCCAGGCAGATCGACCATGCGGATACTGCGCCCTTCGAAATCAAAAAGAGCCTCTTTTTTCTCAACCGTTACACCAGGCCAGTTTCCAACATGCAGTCGACTTCCTGCAATAGCATTGATGAGTGTGGATTTGCCGGCATTGGGGTTTCCGGCAACAGCGACAACAAGCGGTTTTTCCTGGCTGCTCATGGCAATACCTCTATCTCTATCCCTTTGGCCTCGTTTTTACGTAGCGAGAGATTGTAGCTTTTAACAGTTATTTCTATCGGATCTCCCATCGGAGCGACCTTTTCCACTTTAATTATCTCACCCGGTATTATCCCCATATCCATTAAACGGCGGCGGATCGAGCCGATGCTGCTTTCAAGTTTGAGAATTTTTCCCTGCTGACCAGGTTTCAGATTACTCAGATTCATATAGTTACTCCTTTTACCATGATGCCACGTGCCATCCGACGGTCAATAGCAATTCTTGTTTCATCAACCATAAGCAATAGAAGCCTCCCTTCGTTTTTGAGAACTTCTACCTGTTTGCCGACCCTTAATCCCATCTCTTCTGCCCTGGTAGTATGTTCATCTCCAGGAACTCTTTTGCACCCCAGGCCGCGTCCACGTCCCAGGCCTTGTCCAACGCCATGGTTGTGACAGTGACATCCGCCACCAGAGCCGTAATGTCTGATTTCAGTTATTTCTCCACGTTCTCCCTGAGCCAGCAGTTCTAATGGCATTATCATAACTCCTTTCAAAACTTGAGAACCAGGCCATACAGTGCGGTTACGTCGGTCTCCGGCTTGGTCAGGCCAAACTTGATACCGGCATCAACATCCAGATGTTCATTTATCTCGTAACGAAGCCCGGTCAGTGCGTACACAGGAAGGTCGTTGCTTCCTTTGTCAGGGTTTGTCTGCAGACCGAAATCAGCAACAGCTGTAAGCCCTTTAACAATTTCAGCCTCACCTGCTATAGAACCTGACCAGATATTGCTTCGGGTTGATTCCATCATCTCATCGGTACGATAGTGATTGTATCCGTACCCGAAGTTTGTATGGAGCGCATATTTTCCATCGTCAAATTCTTTTGTGGCTATCAGTGTGGCGCCAAACTGCCAGCGACCGTCTGAAAGACCATTACTGTACTTGCCGGTAGGCATTACAACTGATGGTTTGATGGCGAGGTTAATACCCGCTAGCTCCAGAAAGTCATACTTAATCTCAAGGGTCATATCTTGGAAACCATCTACGTTGGATACGCCACCTTCTTCGCCATCAATATATTCCCTTTCATTTATCATATATGGTATGGCGAGCGATATTCCGAGATTTTTATACAGGCCGGTAGTAATTTTTATCTCGGCATCATTGGTATTGGTCTTGGTGGTCACCCCGTCAACAGTTTCCTTATTATATCCGTAGGAACCGTTTAGTTCAATTTCTACCTTACCTACATCAACAGTACCTGCATCATCAGTTGCGAGTGGCGGGCCGGCAAGGGCAGAACCTGATGTTGCAAGTGCAAAGGTTAGGGCAACGGTGATAGAGCGCAGCGCTTTCATGATTTGTCTCCTGTAGTTTTTATTCGTTGTTTTTTTGCTGGCTACTTGGCGGGAAACACCGTTGGCTGGCTTTTAAATTAATAGGCTGGCGATGTATTTATTATTTGGTCATGATCAGTTTGTTGTTGCTGGTGATGCGTAAGCGATACTCCTCTCCTGAGTGAATAATAATGATTTCATGTAATTCCCCGAAAAGCTCAAGGCTGGTTATGATTTTCTTTTTCATTATCTAGTAACCTCAGTCTTATTAAATTGCAAGCTTTTTTTGTAGTTCTCCCATTACACTCAGGCAGTTCAGGCACTCTCTAAGGGTGCAAACTCCACAGGCATGATGCATAAATACTGGAATGCCCTGTTTTTTTGCCGCATTGAAGGCATCGTTCCTTGCCTGGTGGGAAACCTTGTTTGTGAAGATAACAACAGCATCAGCGGCTTTTATTTTCCCAGCCATGTTGTTATCCGCCTGACTAAAAATCTGTAGTCTCATTCCCTGTTTTTTTGCCTCTTTGTGATATTTCTCGCCGAGGCGATCCATTCCTCCGACAAGCACAATGCTCATTGTATGTAACCTCCATGATTATGACGTTTGATATCAATATTCTTTGAAAAAAATGGATGTTTAGGCTGATTCAGTTCAAGTGTCTTTTTGTCCCCTTGAGCAAGAACGGCGCACATCTTTTGACGGCAGCAGCGGTATTGTTCTGCCAGATTAAGACTTTCAAGTGGGTTGCCGTAGATCTTCCAGGGCCCTTGACAGGTAAGGGGAAGATTAATAAAGCCCATAAAAGCAGCGACATCTTTTGGGGGGTAGCCGATAAAAAGGCCGATTTCATGTGGAAAGTGATCAGAGCTTTGTATGCGGAGTTTAAGGTTATCAAGCAGCTCTTCGAGAGAAGCTTCTCTGCTGTAACCTGTTTTGTTTAACAGTGTGCGTATTCCAGGATGAGAAATGTGCAGTTCCAGCTCTGCCTTGCTGTAACAGAGCAGAAGGATGCAGTTTTCACTGATCTTTAATTCGAGAAACTCAATATGGTTTAATCTTTCCCTCACTTCTGCACTATCAGACTTCCAGATTTGATAGAGATTTCTGCCGCAGGGACGTTTACGATTAACTATTGATATAAGATTAGCTGGTTTAACTTTGGCCAGTACCTCGGAGCATTCAAGCATAAGATGCGCGGTGAGGCAATCAACAGGCTCGTCATAGTAATCAATTATATTGTATGAATAGCCGATAAACAGGCCAATTTGATAAGGAAACTCCTTGTTGCTCTCTATTCGGAGTTTCAGTTCCTGAAGAAGTTCGTCTGTTGTTGCACCTTTCTTAAATCCGGCTCTTTCAAGCAGGGCTGTAATATTTTTGTTTGCCAAGTGTTGATTCAGATCTGCTTGATTGTAACAGAGTAGCAATATGGAATTTTTTCTGGTTTGAAGGGGGAATATTTCTATTCTCTCTATTCCGTCTTTAATCATTCCCCCTGACAACAGCCAGCTTAGATACAAATTTATGCCGGAGGATTCTGTCCGGTTCTGAAGTGAAACGAGAGTTGCCGGTTTGGAACCATCATAAATCTCTTTGCATTGATTTGTTATATGCTCAATAAGCAAGCTAATTGAGTTGGACTGCTCTTTGACACTGATTTGTTTGACCCTTTCTTTCATATCTTCCGAGCTATAGAAAGCCATATTACCCTCTTGTCATGCAAATGAATTTTGTTATCAATAGCAATTCAATAATAATCTGTCAACTGTTTTCTTGGGTCAATTTTGTAATAAGCTTTAAAAAGTATTTGAAACAGGGAAGCCAGTCTAAGTAGGGGGAGTCTTCTGTTTCCTATTTGACTGTTGTTGACCTATTGATTTTAGGTTTATTGAGTTGTTCAAAGAGAAAAGAGATTAGTATATGAAGTGGATAGTAATTAAAATTTTAGCTTATATGATGCACTCGCAACCTGTCATTCCGGCACTGTTTTAAGCCGGAATCCAGTCTTTAACATATTGAAATTATGTATCCCCGATAAAAGCATTCTGGGATGACAGATAGAATTTGCGAGGACATCTTATATGGATTAGGTTTATAAGATAAAGGCAGCCGATAGGCTGCCTTTTAGAGTTCACTCAGCCTTTGTGAATTTCCCTTTTTCTCCACACTTTTCGCATTTTTGAGGTTTACAGCGGCTTTCTTTGGTGAAGCCGCACACACATTTCCAAGTTGCCATGTTTTTTGCCTCCCTTTCTTATTTAATGCAGACCTTTCTTACCTCTTTTAAATCAGTAAGACCTTGAAAACACTTAAGAATTCCATCTTGCTTGAGTGTTGTCATTCCGTCGGCAACAGCTTGTTTACGAATAAGTTCAATCTCTGACTTCCTTTTTATAAGCGTTCTCATTTCGTCAGTACCCTGTAACAGTTCGTGCAGTCCAAGGCGACCTTTGTAGCCTGAATCGCCGCATTTTGGGCATCCAACAGCCTTGTGCAGCTTGATCTCCGCAGGATTTATACCGGTCTTTCTGAATGCCTCAATCCCGTATTCCATAATAATTTCTTCAAGTTCCTTCTTTTCCGGCTTGTACTCCTGTTTGCAGTCGCATAGGCGGCGGCATAATCTTTGGGCAAGTATGCAGAGGATGGCATCTGAAAACGAGAAGGGATCAAGCTCCATATCAAGCAGGCGTGTAACAGTCTCTGGCGCTGAGTTTGTGTGTAACGTTGAAAAAACCAGGTGACCGGTAAGAGATGATTCCACCCCTATCTCTGCAGTCTCCTGATCTCTCATTTCACCCACCATTATGACATCAGGGTCTGCACGGAGAAAAGAGCGGAGGGCTGCTGCAAAGGTAAAGCCTATCTTTGGATGAACCTGTACCTGACGTAAGCCGCGCTGGGTGATCTCAACAGGGTCTTCAGCTGTCCAGATCTTGGTTTCCGGTGTGTTGATTACGGAGATGGCTGAATGCAGTGTGGTGGTCTTTCCGGAGCCGGTCGGTCCTACGACAAGGATAAGTCCGTAAGGCTGATTGATACATTCGAGCAACACCTTACTGTTCCGTTCTGTGAGTCCAAGCTTATCATATGGCAGGGCAGCCTCGCCTGAGGCAAGGATTCGCATAACCACATCTTCCAGCTGACCGGCTGTCGGGACAGTGGCAACCCTGAGTTCTACATCTAGTGGCCCGAACTTCTTGAAATCTATCTTTCCATCCTGTGGTTTACGGCGTTCGGAGATATCAAGCCCGCACATAATCTTGATCCGTGACGGTATTGCATATTTGTATTTGTAAGGAATCCTCTGGTATACCTTGCAGCGGCCATCAACTCTGTACCTTACTATTACATCTTCCTTGCCAGGATATGGCTCTATATGAATATCAGAGACCTTGCTCTGCACTGCGTCAATTATGATCTTGTTTACCAACTGGACAATAACGCTGTCCTGTTCGGAAACCTTTGAAGACTCCTGCTCTATCTCAGGTTCGTCGGTTGAATCCAGCTTGTTTATAAGCTCGTCAATACTGCCGCCGGAAGATATGGCGGTACCTTTGTTGTAAAACAGACCTATAAAACTGTGAATATCATCCCTGAAGGCTCCTACATAACTTATTCTTTTATATTCAGGGTAGATGAACCTTATTATGTCTTGGCGTCCCAGATCAGTAGGATCATCCATTATGATGTACAGCACCCCGTTTTCAACCTTGTATGGAAGCCACCATTCCTTTGCCAGTCTGTCAGGTCTGACCCGCTTTAGCAGTTCATCTTCCATTAATGGTGTGGCAGGTTCGTATTTGATGAATTCAGACCCGAAAAAGAGGGAGAGCCCCTTTGCCATCTCTTCTCTTGGAACCTTGAATTCACGCATCAAAACGGCATCAAGCCCAAACCTGGCAACGTCAGGATGTACGGATGCCTTCTCAATAGTTTTCTCATCAATTATGTTGTGATCAAGAAGATAGTTGTAGCGGCTTCGTTGTCGGATTATCTTGGTTGTTACCTGTAGGCGGTATATGTTGTGTATTGCTATGGAAAGCGATGTTCCAAGCTCCAATGCATATGTTATATCGGTATCATCAAACGGTATTCCGTTCTGTTTATTTATTATCTGGATTACACCGATAAGTGTTCGCTGAAATTTCATCGGAACGCAAAGAACCTGTTTGGTTATAAATCCTGTCTTTTGATCCCAGGTTTTATCAAAGTTGAGATTGGAGCTTATCATCTTCAGTTCATGTTCGTTGTATGCGTCTTTGATATTAAGAACCGTACCAGAGATAGCGCAGTATCCGGCAAGGCTTGCGTCAGAGATAGGAACGACTATCTGTTTTACCTCAGTTCCTGAAAGTACCTTTGATATCAGGAGGTTTCTTTTGGCATCCGCAAGATATATTGTGATTCGTTGAGCGCTGAAGAGATCAGCTATACTGTCTTTTATATGCAACAGTATCGTGTTCAGGTTATCAGCTGAATGGATCTCGTTTATCTTGTCCATCAGTCTTTTACGATATTCCAGTTGCTGCTTCAGCAGACTCATATCGGGTGTCTGAGGCTCGTTCATATAGATTTCTCCAGATTGCCAAGTGAAGTTCTTTTTTTAAGCTCCTCTCAAGAATACCAGATACCTTCTGATACTCAAGTTCTTTGATAAGGGATATTTTATTTTTCCAATGTTTGACTCAATCTTAAATACTGATACAATCAGGCAAAGTAATTATCACCTTTATGAATCTGTTACGAATTTTACCAAACTATCTTCTATGGAGGTTTTTTATGAAAAAACGTTTATTTGTCCTTATCTTGCTTATGCTTCTACTGCCAACAATGGCTTTTGCTGCAGCTGTTGGCAAGGTTACAGGGCTTAACGGCGAAGCTTTCATCCGTCTAAAGACAGGGATACCTTACAGTGCGCTTACAAAAGGTACTGTTGTCAGCACTGGTACCTGGATCAAAACCGGCTCAAAGGGTTGGGTCGAATTGACATTGAATGACAAGAGTAAATTTACCCTTGCCAATAACAGTGAATTTCAGATTAACAGCTTCCTTCTTACCAAAAACAGGCGTGAAGGAGCGTTTAATCTGGCTCAGGGTAAACTGAGGGCATCTGTCGTAAAATTTGGTGGCAGACAGAGTGGCATGACTGTAAGAAGTGGTACTGCCGTCGCCGGTATCAAAGGAACCGAGTTTTTGATGCTGTCACAGGGACAGGCAAACGTCTTCTTCGGTAATGAAGGTAAGGTTGCTGTTTCAGGCGACGGCAACGGAGAACAACAACCACTTACTGCCGGTACAATGACTCAGAACACAAGGGGTATTACTCCCGTTGAGCCTCTTAAAATTGAGTCTGGCAGTCCTGTTGCACAGGCAAAAGATATATTTGACAAGGTGACAGCAGCAGAGCCTCCGGCTGACTGGACTGATTCAGGTCGTATTGCTGAAATTATAGCAAGATGGAACATAAATTACGGTCACTACCTGGCTGACAGTGGAAAATACCAGGAGGCGCTGCATGTTTTCCAGATTGCACTAGATCTGACCAGGGAAGAGGCTGTAAGGGCTGATGCTCATCTTGAAAGGGGGGCTGTTTATGGAAGATTCCTCTCAAACCCTGAGTTGGCTCTGGCTGAGTACCTGCTTGTTCTGGAGGAATATCCAAATTTGTCCCAGGCAGAGGTGGCTCTGTTTAATGCAGCTCAGGTACTTAACGAGATGGGATTTGTTAATCAGGCAAGTCAGCGTTTTGACCAGTATCTGAGGCAGTATCCGCAGGGCAAACAGCGTAGCAACGCAGAAACCTTTCTGAAAACGCTGGGTAAATAGGTACAGGCATGAAAAAACGTCTGGTTTTTATTCTGTTTGGAGTGCTTGCCGCTTTTGTTGCCTTTATCGGCTATCGTCAGGCTCCACAGATGTTACAACAGCTTGACTACCGTATAAAGGACGCCCGTTTCAGGCTCCGTGGATCGGTAAAGCCTGACAAGGCGGTTGTTGTTGTCGCCATAGACCATGCCAGCATAAAAGAAATTGGCCGATGGCCTTGGTCCAGGGAAGTTACAGGTAAGTTGATAGAGAATCTTGCCATGTATGGAGCCAAGGTTACAGCCCTTGATATCGTGTTTTCGGAACCGCAGACTTCTGTTGCAGATTCTGCTCTGGCTTCTTCGATTGCCAAATCCGGCAATGTGGTGATGGGCTATTTCTTCCGTGATGAGGATCAACCTCTGGATCCGGTTGCTTTAACGCAACTGGAAAACTCTGCAGTGAAAATGATGAAGGTGGCGGAAGGGGTACAGTCTATACCATTGATTGAGTATCCAAATCTTGATCTTAACCTTCCTCAGCTTGCTGATAAAGCACTTGATTTCGGTTTTTTCAATGCACGACCTGATGGTGATGGTCTCTATCGCCGTTCATTACTTCTACTGCTTTATGATGGCCAGATATATCCATCCCTTGCAATGAATGCACTTCGTCATTACCTGGATAGCGATATAATGCTTGAGGTGAAGCAGTATGGGATTGACGGGTTGCAGGTAGGTTCACTCAGAATACCATCAAGAGAAGATGGCACAATGTCGTTAAACTATTATGGTCCTAAAGGTTCATTCAGGACAATATCTGCAGCCGATATCATAAAAAAACGCCTTAAACCTTTAGAGCTTGAAGGGACTATCGCCTTTGTTGGCGCCACAGAGATAGGGATCTATGATATAAGGCCTACTCCGTTTGATGCTACACAGCCAGGTGTTGAGTTGCATGCAACCGTTGCGGCAAATGCCATTGAACATCGTTTTCTCAAGTATGACGGTGTTACGCAGATGCAGGAAATTCTCTGTATATTCGTCTTTCCGGTAATCCTCGGGATTGTGCTGGCCTTTATGCCTGGTACCTTTGCCGGTCTTGCTGCTTTTGTCGGTGCTTTCCTGCTTTTTTATCTCTTCAATTATTTTTCCTTCACTAGAGGGTTGAGAGATTTAACCCTTATATATCCAATGCTTGGACTTTCACTCACCTATCTGGGCAGTGAATCATGGCGTAATCTGGTGGTTGAAAAAAAAGGTCGCCAGATGAAAAAGGCGTTTTCCAACTATGTCTCCCCTGATCTTGTTAAAGAAATAGAAAAAAATCCGGATAAGCTTGTGCTTGGTGGAGAACAGCGTGAGATATCAATACTGTTTTCTGATATCAGGGGATTTACAACTGTTTCAGAAAGTTTGACCCCTCCTGAACTTGTAAAGCTACTTAACGAATATCTCTCTCCTATGACGAGGATCGTTCTGGAAGAAAAGGGTACGCTTGATAAGTTCATAGGTGACGCTGTAATGGCTATCTTCAATGCGCCTCTTGATGTATCTGATCATGCGTTTCGTGCATGTACTGTGGCAGTCAGGATGATGGAGGAATTGAAGCGCCTCAATTCAGGCTTTTCCGAAAGAGGTATGCATACCCTTGATATCGGGGTAGGGGTCAATACCGGTCCGGCGGTTGTTGGAAATATGGGAGCCGATATCCGTTTTGATTACACTGCAATAGGTGATTCGGTAAACCTTGCGTCCCGTCTTGAAGGCCTGAACAAATATTATGGTTCTCATATCCTGGTTAGCGAGGATACTCGAAATTTGATTCCTGAGGGTAAATTTGTCTTCAGGGAGGTTGATCGTGTAAGGGTCAAAGGGAAACATCTGCCAATTGTAATGTATGAGCTTATGATAAATAATCTGGAAATTTTGCCCCGTTTTGAGGAGGCGCTTGAAAAGTACCGTTTACAGCATTTCAAGGCTGCGGCAACAATATTTACCGAACTTGCTGAAAACCATAATGACGGCCCGTCAAAGCTATATAGCGCCCGTTGTTCAGAATATCTTGAATATCCACCACCTGCTGACTGGGATGGTGTATATACAGCTAAGTCAAAGTAGCTTGTTACGTCACGGTTTTTACAGTGCCACTGTGGAGTTTGCTTTCAGGGAGGTAGATTAGATGAAGCTGCGTATTCTGGGTAGCGCCGGAGCTGAGTTACCAGATTTCCGACCACCGGCTTTTCTTATAGATGATTCACTTCTGCTTGATGCTGGCACAATAGGTTCGGTGCTGACTGAAGAGGAACAGTGGCAGATTAGGAATATCTTTATAACCCATGCCCATCTGGATCATATTCGTGGTATTCCGGCTCTGGCAGATAATATAATTGTCAAGAACCTGAAACATCAGGTTGATGTTTTTGCAACGACTTCAGTTATTGATGCCTTGCACACACATCTGTTTAACGGGATTATCTGGCCTGATTTTACTGCCCTGCCAACTGCTGAAGAACCTGTTCTCCGCTTTAACATCATTGAGGCAGGTGTACCGGTTGTTATCGGAAATGTAAATTTTGAGGAAAACGGTGATAATAAATATAAAATCAGGGCAATACCGGTTCATCACACGGTACCGGCGGTAGGGTATATTGTTGAACATGCTGGAAAGCGGCTGGTTTATACTGGTGATACCGGACCAACCAATGAAATATGGAGTTATGCATCCGGTGCTGATGCACTTATAGTTGAAGTTTCATTCCCTAACTCACAGGAATCACTATCGTTGCTTACCCAACACCTATGCTGTTCCCTGCTCGAAAAAGAACTGGCCAAGATACAGGTGCTGCCCAAAAGGATACTTATAACACATCCAAAACCGCAGTATTATGAGATCATCAAGGATGAAATAATGCAAATGGGAATCAGACAGATTGAGTTACTAAGAGATGGAACGATCTACTCCATCTGAAACATATCTTCCCATCTTTGAACGCTTGGGATCCTGGATTCTTGGTCGATGGCAGTTTTTTGTCAGACTTTTACGGCAGATGTTACAGGTGATATTTCTTCTTGTTACTCCGCCATCCATCAACAACTCGGCAATATCGACAGTTCTTTTTAAGCAGGTATATTTTACAGGGCTTGAGGCTGCAAGGATTATTCTGCTTGTAGCCTTGATAGTAGGTACCGTTATTGTCAGTCAGGTGGTTGGACTTGTAGGTGGTGGTAACGGTTCCCTGACAGGTAAGGTATTGGTATGGGTAGTTTTTTTAGAGCTTGGCCCACTGCTGACAGCCATAATTGTTATTGCCAGAAGTGGAACGGCGATTGCTGCGGAGCTGGGTTCAATGAAGATTAATGGAGAAATTGCAGCATTGGAGCAGCTTGGAATTCAGCCAGAGCGTTATCTGCTCCTTCCGCGAGTGCTTGGGGTTAGCGCATCTGTAGTTGTTCTTACAATATATTTTGTATTGACCGCTTTTATTGGAGGTTTTCTGATCGTTTCATTGGGGCATCATATCCCTTACGATCAATTTATTCAGGGGATAGTCGCTTCACTAGGATTGCGAGAGGTCGTGGTTCTAACAGTTAAAGCCTGTTCTTTCGGCCTTATGATTCCTCTCATCTGTTGTAATGCTGGCCTATCTGTAGGAGCCAGCGCTACTGAAATTCCTCAGGCTGCAACAAGGGCTGTAATTACCAGTCTGTTTTCAGTTTTTTTTATGGATGGTTTGATCACATATCTTTCATCCTTTCTGACGGTTTCCTGATTCTACCCTTGAAATCAGTCGTATACTGTACTATCTATAGCGAGTTTAATATTTAATCTGCTAGGAGGAACAGTAAATGGGGAAGGAGCCCGGCACCACCAAATTTCAGACTGATTTTCGCCGTCACCTGAGAGACCAGAATATCAGTGATAATCTTGTTCATCTTCTATGTGAGATTGCCGAAGCCAGCAAATATGTTATCAATGCTGTGCGAACCGGTGATCTTGGGGTTGCCGGAACATCAAACCTTTATGGTGAAGAACAGCTTGCTCTTGATGTCTTGTCCGATAGAATCATGCGCAAACGACTTATTCATTCAGGAGTTGTCTGTAACATAGCTTCTGAAGAGATGGATGAGATCTTTCAGGTAACCAGCAATCCTCAAGGGATGTTTTCTGTTGCATATGATCCTCTGGATGGCTCATCACTTGTTGATGTTAACCTTGCTGTGGGCACTATTGTAGGGATTTATCAGGGTAACAACCTGCTGCAGCCGGGTAGGAAGATGGTTGGGGCGATGTATATACTTTATGGACCACGACTTTCACTGGTCTATTCTGTTGGCAAGGGTGTTTATGAATTTACAATGAATCAGCTTATGGAATTTACTTTGACACGAGAGCATGTGCAGATGCAGCCTGTGGGTGATATCTATTCACCAGGCGGCCTGAGAAAGAAATATACGCCTGAAAACGAGGCATTTATCAGGTACCTTGAGCAAAAAGGTTCAAAGCTTCGCTATTCTGGTGGATTTGTACCGGATATCAACCAGATTTTGATGAAGGGGAAAGGAATCTTTATGTATCCTGCGCTTTCCGATTCACCAAACGGTAAGTTGCGTCTGCTTTTTGAACTGAACCCTATGGCTTATCTGGTAGAACAGGCAGGCGGTGCTGCAACAAACGGCTGTACCCCGATTCTGGATTTGACTCCTGAATCACTTGACCAAAGAGCGCCTGTGTATATTGGTTGCAGGGATGATGTTGCAAAGGCGACAGAATTCCTTAATGGAGTTTGTGGATGATCGCTGCTGAAAATTCCAATAATTCACAGGAGGAACCAAAGGAGTTGCCTCGAAGGCTTTGCAGCGAGATACAGCTTTTTGATCTTTGTGAGCTTGATAATTGTGATTTCAAGGATGGTCGTTTTTGCACAAATCCTGAAATGCTTGCCAGTTTTGAGGCCGTTGCGGAACCGGAAGATACTCAAAACAGATATATTGATAAAGGTGAAGAGGAAGCTGAAGAGGATATATATTCTGAAGAGTTTGATGACGATGATGATGAAGATGATGAGCGTTACAGTGTCTTTGATGACGAAGACAAGTCTGAACAGGATGAGGACTGGTGATTTTACGTTAATATTTCAGAACAAAGAGCTTCCTCCGGTCTTAAAAGACAGCAGGAAGTTCTTTTTTTAGGAGCGCTGTTTTTCAGATGCTGGAGATAAAATTAGACCATACTGGTTCGCTGACCATACCACCTGAAGAGCTATCAAAATTTGGCCTTAATTCCGGTGACACTGTCAGAATTGAAGCCGATGGTGAGTTGTTTGTCATCCGCAAACTCCATCAAAAGCCTGTATTTTCTCTACAGGAAACGATATCCCGTAAAAATATTGAAACAGAGATCCGTTTTATAAGGGGTGTAGGCCCAAAACTGGTTGAACTTTTGGCTAAAAAGGGTATCAGAACCGTTGAGGATGCCTTGTTTTGTCTGCCAGTCCGCTACGAAGACCGCAGGCAATTAGTCTCTATAAGACAGTTACAACCAGGGGCTGTTCAGGTTTTTACGGGAAAGATAATTTCAGCAGAGATCGTTTCCACCAAAAGTGGCCGTAGATTTTTTGAGGCTCTCCTTTCGGATGATTCAGGCACGGTTTTGCTTAAATGGTTTAATGCCAATCCTGTCTGGATGAAACGTACATGGAAAACTGGCCGTCTGGGTATCTTTACCGGGGAAGTAACTATCTACGGGAATCAGCGTGAGGTGCATCATCCTGAGGTTGAATGGCTTGAAGATGGCGCTGATATTTTGGCTGTTATGGCTGCGGATCCTGTTAATTTTGGCCGGATAATACCTATCTATCCTCTTACTGAAGGGTTGCACCAGAAGGCTATGAGAAAAGTTATGAGGCAGGTTCTGGACAGTTTTTTGTCTGATCTGCTGAATCCTCTGTCTTTGTCTCTTTTGGAACCGCTGAATTATCTACCTTTACGTGATTCTCTGGAACAGCTCCATCTGCCATCATCGGATATCCCGATCAATATTCTTAATCAGGGGAGAACAAAAGCTCATCGTTCTCTGGCTTTTGATGAATTCTTTTTTTGGGAACTTGGGTTGGCTTTAAAAAAATCCGGAATTTCCCTGGAAGATGGAATAGCGTTTCAGGTTAACCACCTCTATACAAAAGAACTTGTGAAACTCCTACCTTTTCAGTTGACCGGGGCACAGCGTCGAGTCTTGTCTGAAATAAAGGCAGATATGATCTCTCCTCATCCAATGCACAGACTCGTGCAGGGGGACGTTGGAAGCGGGAAGACAGTTGTGGCTCTCATGGCAGCACTGGTGGCGGTAGAAAATGGTTATCAGGTAGCAATAATGGCGCCTACCGAGATTTTGGCCGAACAGCACTGGCATAACATACATCATTGGTCTGAACAGCTGGGGGTCACTGTTGTGCTACTTACTTCAGGCATGAAAGGCAAGGCAAAACAGCAAGTTCTGCAACAGGTGGCTGACGGTAGTGCCGCCATAGTGATAGGCACACATGCAGTTATTCAGGACAAGGTGGAGTTTTATCGTTTGGGGCTGGGGATTGTTGATGAACAGCACCGTTTTGGTGTTCTGCAGCGTAGCATTCTAAAAAAGAAAGGTGTAAATCCTGACATCCTTGTGATGACTGCGACTCCTATTCCACGTACACTCGCAATGACGCTTTTTGGAGATTTGTCGTTGTCAGTCATTGATGAACTGCCGCCTGGAAGAACTCCAATAGAGACAAAGGTCTATTTCGAGAACAGACGTAAACTGGTTTACGAACAGATTGAAGCTGAAATTAGAGAAGGGCGTCAGGCGTACATCATATACCCACTTGTTGAGGAATCTGAAAAATCAGATCTTAAGTCCGCTACACAGATGGCAGAGCATCTTGCAAACCTGGTTTTTCCAAGCTTTAGAACAGGTTTGCTGCATGGTAGAATGAAGCCTGATGAAAAAGAGGCTACCATGCGCTCTTTTAAAAACAGGGAACTGGATATACTGGTAGCCACGACAGTAATAGAGGTTGGAATAGATGTGCCTAATGCAACATATATGCTGATTGAACATGCAGAACGGTTTGGACTTTCCCAGCTTCATCAGTTAAGGGGAAGAGTAGGGCGGGGCACTCATAAATCACGTTGTATACTGTTAACATCCGGCAAGCTTTCAGAAGATGCTGAAAAAAGGCTTAAAGTGATGGAAGAAACCTGCGATGGTTTCAGGATTGCGGAGGCGGATCTTGAAATACGTGGTCCTGGAGATTTTCTTGGAACTCGCCAATCAGGTATGCCGGATTTTCGAGTAGCCAGTATTCTCCGGGATGCTTCCATACTTGAACAGGCTCGTAATTCAGCCTTTAATCTGATAGAAAAAGATAATGGATTGAAAACTGCTGATGGTAAAAGAATAAAGGAAGAGCTGCTTAGACGATGGGGGACACGCCTTGAGCTTGCAGGTATCGCTTGATCTTGTAGAAAATTGAAAGGAGTTTTTGAAATGTCTGAGTTTAATAATGTAACCGTCATTCGTGAGGCTAATATCTATTTTAACGGCTTAGTTACAAGTCATACTATACTTTTCTCTGATGGGACTAAAAAGACTCTGGGCGTTATGCAGCCTGGTGAATTCAAGTTTACAACGGGGCTGCCTGAAATAATGGAGATACTAAGCGGTGACCTTGATCTTAAAATAGGCGATGAGGATGGATGGCATAGAATTGATGCAGGTGAATCTTTTGAAGTGCCCGAAAATATGACTTTTATTATGAAGGTTAACAAGGTTTCAGATTACTGCTGCTCATTTATTGGTTGATGTTTTGTAACAGAGTCTGCTAAAAACAACTGGCAATCTTGAATATATTCTGATATATTCAAATATATGAATATTTGTTAAGGAGCATGTCTATGAAGATTACAGATGCTGCAAAAACGGCGCTGGAGCCGATACTGGCTCAAAACCCGGGCAAGATGTTGAGGGTTGTTTTTGAAGGTTTTGGTTGAGGTGGTCCCCGTTTGGGGTTGGCTCTGGATGAGCCAAATGATAATGACACAAAATTGAATCTGAACGGTATTGAACTGGTAGCTGAGAAAAAACTTAAATCATTTCTTGAAGATCAGGTAATTGATTTTGTTAATTCAGGTTTCAGAGAGGGTTTTGTTATATCCCCAGAGTATGGCTCTTCCTGCTGTTAGTTCATAGAATATTAAAGCGATGATATTGCGGGGAGGTCTTATTGGCCTCCCCGTTTTTTGTTTCTTAACTGTATTTACATTAGTCTTGATTCAGTAAAGTTACCTGCGCTCAACACTGATTTCAGTTATATAAACAACAAGACTACCGCCCGGACGCTTGATAGTTACCTCATCATCTACCTGTTTGTGCAACAGAGCCTGTCCAACGGGCGAATCTATGCTTATAATCCCCTGTTTGACATCGAACTCATCAGGCCCTCCAAGTTGATAACAGTATTGGTTTTGTTCTTCATCCTCATATGAGACCCAGCATCCAAAGCAGACATGTTTGGGATTTACAGGAGGTTTAGGAGCGATCTTGAGAACTTTGAGGCGGCCTCCCAACTGTTTAAGTTTATGATCAATCTCTCTCAGACGCTTCTTTCCATAAATATATTCAGCATTTTCAGAGCGATCTCCTTCTGCCGCAGCATCTGAAACACCTTGGACTACCTTGGGGCGTTCTACTCTCCATAAATAATCGAATTCATCCTGAATTTTCCTCAAACCCTCGGCTGTAATCAGATTGGTCATTTTATTGTCATCTCGGAAATGAGTCTGTGCAGTTCCTGTATCCTTCGATATGGCGCATCCTGCAAAACTTTTTCAGGTTGTTCTTCATCAACAGGATGCACTGCCAGCCAGGTTGAGCGAAGGCTGCCATCCTGAGTAGTCATGGACTCGTTTAACAGAAGAAATAGTCTGTCACGAATCCCGTCAAAGAAACCCTCAAAAAAACCATCCAGTGAAAGTTCACGTTCAGTTATCAGGTTTCCGTTTTGATCCATCTGCTGGAAAAGTAATTTCTGTCTACCGGTTTCGTTTTCAATAAGTGGACGAAACATTGTAACCGACGAACTGGTAGTTTCACGCACAACCTTTAAAGAAAGCTGGAAAAGGTCTGATTTGGGGTGAAGATCGTACAGAATTGAACAGAGCATCCCTGTGAAGCAGTCGCTATGAAGAAAACCGCGTGACGTCCTGTCTGCTGTTTCGAAATAAAAGCCTCTTTGGGCTGTTTGCTGATCGTGTATTGCTCCGCAGATCACGCAATGCGGAAGAATTCCCTCAAGTCTTGCAAGAAAAGCCTCTTTTCTCTGTCCTTCCTGCTCATTTAACCACTGGTGATAGAGGTATGAACGTGGTTCAGGAGTCTGATGGTAACCGGCAAGGATATCATGTGCCAATTCAATAAACTGGTTGTTAACTTCTGTCTCCTTACCGTAATGCAGAATTGGATATATCTTTCCATCAGGGTTGGTATTAAGGCTCTCGACCTTCGGACTCTTCGCTATGTACGTGTTTGTGCAACGGTAGCCCCTGTTTACTGCAAAGGCGCGAAGCAGTGTCTGTTGATCCTTGAACATACCATCAAATTTTATTCTGTTATCAATCAGGCATGGAATAAGCGAAAGGGTCTTTTTATCAATACCTCTCTGCTCAAAAAGCGCAAAAATATGTTTACAGTTTTCAAGGCTGGGCATGTCCTTTACAGGAATAAGTACACGGTCTGCTGCGTACAGGGCATTTTGGGTGAGAATGTTCAGATCCGGACGGGTATCGATTATAACAATACCTGATATTCCGGATTCAGCAAACATCCGGCATAATGCCATTGGCCCCTTGAAGCCATGATAGAGATTTGTCAGATTATACGATGAAGGAATATAGTTAATTCCATACTGTCCCTGATGTAGAAGATGAACTCCCTTGACTCCGGTTAGAAACTCTTCAACTGTGCCTTGAGGTTTCTGTCCATTTAATTCAAACATTCGGTCAACTGTAAAGTGATTGTCGAAGGATATTATTGTAACCTGCAGATCTTCCTGCATATCCTTGAGGTATACTGCCAGGTTGGTTGCCAAGGTGGTTTTTCCGACTCCACCTTTTTCAGATGATATTGTAAGGATATATGGAAAATTATTCATGTCGCGCATAATACGGAAAGAGTTCTTCATGGTCAACCCTGGTTTGACCATGAAGCAGGTTATGTGATATTTTCCTGAGCATGAATCTATTTTCTTCTCGAACAATACTGACTGTTAGTCGTCTCACGACTTTGCTTAAAGAGACGCTTGAGGAAAATTTTGAGCAGGTTTGGCTGGAAGGAGAGGTCTCCAATTTTGCGACCCCTTCTTCGGGGCATCTTTATTTTACTATTAAAGATGCTGGTGCAATGCTCCGTTGTGTCATGTTCAGAAGCAGTGTCAAAGCCGTAAGATTCAGGATTGAAGAAGGAATGGCTCTGATTCTTAGAGGGCGTATTTCTGTTTATGAACAACGTGGTGAATACCAGCTTATTGCAGAGTATGCTGAACCTAAAGGTGTTGGAGCTCTACAGGCAGCTTTCATTCAGCTGAAGGAACGCCTGGCAGGGGAGGGGCTTTTTGATGAATCAAAGAAGCAGGTTCCTCCAAAAATTCCAAAGCGTATAGGTGTAGTTACATCAAAAAGCGGAGCTGCGATACATGATATCCTTAATGTGCTTGGAAGGCGTAATGCATCGGTTGAGCTGCTTCTTTACCCTGTAAAGGTGCAGGGGGAGGGAGCTGCAGATGAGATAGCCACTGCCATTGATGACTTAAATACCCTGCATGCGGTAGATGTGATGATTGTAGGGCGAGGTGGCGGTTCACTTGAAGACCTTTGGGCATTTAACGAAGAGGTGGTGGCAAGAGCAATATATCGTTCAAAGATTCCCGTTATATCTGCTGTTGGTCATGAAACTGACTGGACTATATCGGATTTTACCTCGGATCTCAGGGCAGCAACCCCTTCGGCTGCGGCAGAGTTGGTCTGTAGAGCGAGAGATGAACTTAATCAGCAGATAGAAAATCTTCTTAATCGTCTGCATCATGGCATTGCAGGACAGTTGAATCTGCATCGGAGAACAGTTGATGGACTGCTTCGCTCGTTGCATGATCCGAGCAGATTACTGGGGCATTGGGGGCAACGTATTGATGATCTCTCAGCACGGCTGGATCTCGCATTACTTAATCTGTTTATAAGACGCAGAGAACAGCTTTCACGGCATGAACAACAACTGGCAGGTTTTCATCCAACGGTAAAGATAGGCAGGCTGAGGCAGGAACTTATTCTTCTCTCTGAACGTGCTGAACGTCAGCTTGAACATCAACTTGACATTCTGGGAAGAAAAAATGGAGAGGCTGTTGCGCGTTTGGAGGTTTTGTCACCTTTACATACCCTGGCCAGAGGGTTCTGCGTTGCTTCGTGTATCCCTGATGGCAAAGTTCTTAAAAACGCTGATCAGCTGGGGATTGGTGAAAAAATCAGTTTAAGGCTTCATAAGGGGAGCATGCTCTGCAGTGTTCAGGAGATCTACAAGGATTCTGGTGAAAAGGCTACCACCTGATCAATGGATTCAGCTCCAACGGTAAGCATTACAAGACGATCAAGCCCTAAAGCTATTCCGGCTGATTCTGGCATAGCTGACAGTTCTGCAAGAAAAGGTTCAGGCAGTGGTAATTCTGTTCTTCCACATCTATGTCTGATCTCATTTGCTTCTTCAAAGCGTCTCCGCTGCTCAACCGGATCAGTTAGCTCACTAAATCCGTTGGCCAGTTCGAGTCCACCTGCATATAGCTCAAAACGCTCTGCAAAATCAGGATTGTCCTGCTTGATTTTCGAAAGTGCCGCAAGTTTAGCCGGATAATCCGTCAGGATAACGGGGGTATCAAAGTTTGCAAGGGCTGGCTCAACAAGTGATGTAAGTACTTCGTCAAATAGACCATTTTGTGAGCTTTCCAGCGCATCAGCCTCTGCAAAACGTGAAAAGGCCTCTTGCACGCTTATTTTATGCCATACATCCTGCGGGTTGATTTTACGATCTTTTTGATGGAAGAAGTGGTCTTCAGTACAGTTTGCAGCTACTTTCTGGAGCAAAGCTATGCAGTCATCCATAAGGTCGTTATAATCTGAGTTGCTTCGGTACCATTCAAGCATTGAAAATTCGGAAAGGTGTCTTAAGCCCCTTTCATCGGCGCGCCAACAACGACATATCTGGAAGATCCTGTCATATCCACGGCATAACATCCTCTTCATGCAGATTTCAGGAGAAGTCTGAAGTTGCCAAGGGAGAGCAGATACCGGATCAATATTTTCTTCCGGTGCGTTTGCAGGAATAAGAGAGGGGGTCTCTATTTCAAGAAACCCCCTCTCGTTAAAAAAATCACGGATTGTCTGGATTACTCTGGCACGAATATGAAGCGTGTTTTTTTTAAACAATTTTTAACCTTTAAGTCTTGTTGAATATTCACCGTTTCGTGTGTCAATAACTATTACTTCTCCCTCTTCAATAAATGGTGGCACACGCAAAACATATCCGGTCTCAACAGTCGCAGGTTTTGAATCACTGCCTGATGTATCCCCTTTTACCCAGGGATCGGTCTGTGTTACCCGCAGATTTATAAAGTTAGGAAGTGTAACCCCGATTGGTTTTGTGCCAAACAAGAGAACGGCCACCTTGGTGTTTTCAAGAAGAAAGTTTTTGGCATCTCCAACAGTTTCTTCTTCCATCAAAACCTGATCGTAAGTCTGTTGATCCATAAAGGTGTAATGTGTACCTTCTCTGTAAAGATATTCCATATCACGTTCATCCATACTGGCAGGCTCGAAATTTTCTCCAGAACGATATGTACGATCAAGGGTTGAGCCGTTAATCATGTTTTTCATCTTGCATTTGTACAAAGCCTGACCTTTACCGGGTTTAACAAAGTCAAATGTAGTTACTATATATGGATCACCATCAAGAATAAGTTTGGTGCCTTTTTTAAGATCAGCGACAGACAGCATATATGGTCTCCTTATTTCAAATATAAACAACAAGCAAAACTCATGTGCTGTTTTTAACAGTTGGCATGAGTTCTTGTGTTTGATGTAATTTAATGGAAGGTTCTATTTTGCGCGGTAGGTAATCCGTCCACGGCTCAAATCATATGGAGAAAGCTCGACCGTGACCTTGTCACCTGGCAGGATTTTGATGAAATACTTTCGCATCTTACCGGAAATATGAGCCAATACAATATGGTCGTTTTCCAGCTTAACCCTGAACATTGCGTTCGGCAGTGGTTCAATTACCGTACCTTCTACTTCTATTGCTTCTTCTTTGCTCATGCAGCAGTTAACTCCTTGTTAGTAATCTCTTATATCAAGTGTGTCGAGTACAGTACCGATATTCCATTTGCTTTGCAAGCACTTATATGATTATTCATAGCGCCATTTAAATGTGATAACCTTGCAGTTTGGAAGTGCAGCCCTTAATGCTGCCAACCCTTTTTCGGTTACCTTGGTACCGCTGAAAGTTATATAGCGCAGCCATGTAAGCGGATATATGTTTGGCAGACCCTTATCGGTAATCTCTGAATGGTATAGATAAAGACGTTTTAGATTGGGCAGGCAATCAAGATTTTTCAATCCCTCATCAGATACAGTCGTATTTGAGAGATACAGTTCTTCCAGGCCTGCAAGATGGCAGATTCCAGATAGTGCCTTATTGTCTATATCATAAAGGAATAATGCCTGCAGGTCATTAGGCTGAAGCAGACCAAGAAGTTCAATTGCTGATGTTTCGTTACCACGGAGGTCAAGCCTCACAGCCCTGTCCAGAGGGATTTCACGTATCCCCTTTGCAGCACCGAGTTTTTGCCAATCCCTGTAGTCAACAGATTTTAACGACCTTAAGTAAACCGTTCCGAATGATTTTTTTGAGGGAAACCTGATGACACGGCTTTTTAGCGGAGGTGTACTGCGATCCTCCTGTACCTCCTCTTCACCGCGCAGCATTGCAAGACGTTTTCTTGCTTTAGATATATCAAGGTCAACAGTGGTTGACATTTCAGCCAGAAGGTCAATGCCATCCATTAAAGCATCATCAACCCGTTGCCTGAAGCGATAAATATCGGATCTGCGTAACTCTTCGATCTTTTTAGTTAGTTCTTTTATAGTTAGTCTGGTTTGAGCAATCTGGCGAATCAATCTGATAAGTTCCGCTCCAATATCAAGACCTTTCGCAGTTTTAGGACCAAGCATCCATTCCTTTAAAATCTGCTGTAAACCTGCACGATCCCCCTCATGATAAGCCAGATTTGCCTGCGCCATAAAATCCTGTCTTCTGAAACGTTCATGATCATCAGAAGCCAGATCGGGGTGAATTGTTTTGGCAACATCTCTGTACAGCGACTTTAGGTTCTTTTCTTCATTCAAACTGCTGGTTTCGGGGTCATCATCCAGCAATGTAGTTCTGTGTACCGGTCTTCTGGATATTTCATGATCAGCCGTATAAAAATATTTCTGGTGTTCTTCTTCAGTTTCTCCCGACCCCAATAATCCGCTGATCTCCCACTCGAACTGTTCCAGTTCAGTAATCCGCCCCCCAAGCATCTGTTCATATGAACGCTCAAATATACGGATCTCAGCCTTTATCGCAGCCAGCTCACGCTCAATCAGCGATTGTTCTTCAAGCAATTCAGCCAGTTCACGGCGTTTTTTTGCCAGCTCTATCTCTTCAGGGGATTTCATTGCAGTGGAAGTTCTATGGGTACTTTTTTTACGATAAGAAATCGTTTATTCAATTGTAAGAAATTTTTCATATATTTAAGGTTTCGTTATAAAAAGTTCTTTGGCAAGGCGCAGATTTATTCGGCATTTGTGCTGCAAAGCAGCCCGATACAGGGCGTCAGAAGCTTCAAGCAACGAGCCCACATCACGAGGCAATACGCTGAGAAGCCAGGATATAACATCGTCAGGTATCAAAATATGGCGATCCTGGGCAAGTTTAAGGATAAGCATATAACGGGAATGTTCATCCGATACATCAAGATGCGCAACAAGTCCCCAGAGAAGACGTGAAACAAGATGCTCATCAATATTAGGAATATCTCTGGGAGGCAAGCGACCTGCAAAAGCCAGGATATGGCCTTTGGCATAATAATGGTTAAACTCTTCCCACAATGCGTTACGCAGATCAGGGTTGTCAGGCATCTGTTCAAGATCGTCAACCAGAAGGCAAGCACTATCGACGTTTATTGGAATTTTAAGATCTTGGCATGATAGGATATTGTAGCTATTGCCGCAAAGCTTGCCACCTATAGCATTAAGAAGATGGGTCTTTCCAGAACCGGCAGGGCCGTACAGGTAAAGCAGATTTTCAGGTTCTGATGGATCTGCAAGTTTTCGGCTGAATTCAAGCGCTGTACTATTACCATCGCACTGAACAAAGGTTTCAAAGCTGTAACGTGGATTTACAGGTAGATCAAGTGCTTGTTGTTTAAGCATCAAAAAAGAGTTCCCTGTGGCAGTTCAGGCACAAGCCGGCCAAAGTGTCTATACGCTGCAGGAGTGGCAACACGACCCCTGGGAGTCCGATTCAAAAATCCATTCTGAATAAGGAATGGTTCATAAACATCCTCGATAGTATCACTCTCTTCTGATATGGCTGCGCTAATAGTGTCAAGTCCGACAGGGCCACCGCCAAATTTATCAATGATTGTAAGAAGTATCATCCGATCCATCTGGTCAAAACCCATCTCGTCAATTTCAAGCATCAGTAGCGTGTCCTTAACAACTGTTATTGTTATTATCCCGTCAGCTCTCACCTGCGCATAATCCCTGACACGCCTTAAGAGGCGGTTTGCTATTCGTGGTGTACCTCTGCTGCGACGGGCAAGCTCAAGAGAGCCTTCTTTGTCAATAGAGATCCCTAAGATTCGTGCAGAACGTGTAACAATAGAAGAGAGCTCTTCGAATGTGTAGAATTCGAGGCGAGAAATAACACCAAAACGATCTCGCAATGGGGATGAAAGAAGTCCGGCACGTGTTGTGGCGCCAACCAGAGTAAATCTTGGTAAGTCCAGTTTGATGCTGCGCGCGCTGGGTCCCTGACCGATTATTATATCCAGCTGAAAATCTTCCATCGCCGGATAAAGTATCTCCTCTACAACATGAGAGAGGCGGTGGATTTCATCAATAAAAAGCACATCATGAGGTTCAAGGTTTGTTAAAATGGCTGCAAGATCACCTGGACGTTCAATTACAGGACCAGAGGTGGACTTTATATTGACCCCCATTTCAGATGCAATAATATTGGCCAGAGTTGTCTTGCCAAGACCAGGCGGTCCGTAAAGCAGGACATGATCAAGCGCTTCAGAACGACCTCTTGCGGCATCTATAAACAGCTTGAGATTCTCTCTGATTTTTTTTTGACCAACATAATCTTGAAGGGTGCGTGGACGCAGGGTAGCATCAAACTGGAGATCATCTTCACTTTTTTCAGGTGTAATAGCACGTTCCATAATCGAACTATGCCGCATTTTGCCCTGCTTGTGAACAACAAAAAATCAAAAAACGGTAACTGACTGCTGTAATCATAGATACTGGAATCAGTGATGCAAAACTGTAAACACGGTTTGATGGGGAAGGGCAAGGTAAAACCTGTTCTCTCTTTGAGAACCTTCCAAAATCCGACGTGTCAATGGCCACCCGTTTAATTATGGCTCTATAACGCCCCCAGTACCTTCAAAAGATGGGGTATCATCTGTTTCTTGCGTGACATGACACCCTTAAGCTCATACAGGTGCGGCTCTTGTTGGGGATACCCCATCAAATGGGCAAGTTCATTCATTCCTTCTGCCAGAAACAGTGTGGTCTCACTGTAGATATCAGTAACCATTAACCCAACCATGTCAAGCTTGTCACTCTCTTTAATCTGCCCTAAAATTGTACGAAGCTGTTCTTTCACTCCCGAAAATTCGTCGAATCCGACAACCTCAACCTGACCGACGCCAAACCTCATTTCACCTGCATTAAACTGTTTAAAATCTGATCGAACGGCTTTTTCAATAGAATCATGAGCTGAAAAACCGCTGCAGGAGGAAAAAATATCACGTCCGAAGGCGAGATGGTCAAGTCCAGCTAACGATTCAAGCCAGGCTGCCAGTTTACGATCCCTGCCTGTTGTAGTAGGAGATTTTAGAATTACGGTGTCTGAGATAATGCCGGCCAGCAACAGGGCAGCAATTGATTGTTCCGGCTCCATACCCCGCTCACGGTAGAGGCCGGCGACAATGGAACAGGTGCTCCCCAGCGGAGCTGCCATAAACGTGATAGGCTGGTTGGTTGGAGGATTACCAAGTTTGTGGTGGTCAATAATGGCAAGTATCTCAACAGATTCAGCTCCCGGAACGGCCTGGGACAACTCATTGTGATCAACCAGTATAAGGGCATATGGCAATGGCGTCAGAAGTGAGGACTTGGTGGCAATACCGGCAACGGTTCCATCCTCCTCGACCGCAATCACAGCAGGCTCACCGGAATGAAGCAGCTTCAGGCGTAGATGTTCTAGCGGTTCGCTCACTCCGATACGCTCAAACTTATGCTCAATAAAACATGAAAGCGGCGTAGAAAGCCGTGCAAGCCAGGCCGCTGTAGAGGTGTCGTGGGGGGTAGAAAGTAGAACAACGCCCTGTCGCGAGGCCAGCTCAATAATCTCTTCCGTAACCTCAAGGCCACCGGTCACCACCAATAACCTAACACCTGATTCAATGGCAGAGCGCTGGATAGAGGGACGGTCACCAGTCAGAATTAATAAGCTGGCTGGATCGTATCCATCAATCCGCTTGCTGAAGGAATTTTCCGTCATTGCACCGATGAAGAGGTGCAAATGCTCGACATGATCAGAGAGTTTTCCGGCCAACACCGTTGCCTCGAGGCTACTGGACAGAGCTACCAATGAGCTGTCAATACCACGTCGCCGATCAGCACCGGCTACCAGGTACTTTTCGGAAAGTTTGAGAAGAGAGACCAGCCCCAGCGGTATCTGTTGCTGATCAATCACCGGCAGAACACGTATGGCATGACGATGAAAAAGTTCCAACGCTGCCTTTAACGGAAGATCTGCAAAAGCGGTGACAGGGCTACGCTTAACCACGTCGCGTACCTTGGGATGGACATCAGCAAGGTACAGTGGTGGTTCAATACCCAACCTTTCTAAAATATAACTTGTTTGGGGGTTGGGTCTGCCAGCCATGGCAGGAATAATGTTGGTCTCTCCGAGGCTATGCCTGAAAGCCGCATATGCGATAGCTGAAGCAATGGAGTCTGTGTCGGGATTACGATGACCGATCACATAAATTTTTTCATGCATGTTCTACTCCCTTTATCTGTATAGCTTGTACTTGTAGTGATATGCCAGAATTCAGCCGTCCACAGTAACTGATTTTCAAAAAATAAAGCTACAAACAGGAACCCCACGGAATATAAGGAGTAAAAGCATGTAAAGTTTGGCTGTAGGGAACATAAAGCATTTTGCAAGCCTGAAAAGGGATATTTTGGGGGTTTTGTGAACGCATCAAGAGTGAGTCTTTAGAAATATTGCATTCTGCCGCATCTCCAATATCCTTGGCCAGACGGGTATTGACTGAGCCAAGGATATGGGGTTTGACAAGCAGCACGATTATACCTTTAACCTTTATTCGATAACTCTTATTGAATCAACGGCAACTTTTTTGTTACCGGCAACTGTTACCTCATTCTTAAACAGGTCGCTGGTGTCAGTGATCTTGGCAAGTCTCCACGATACGTTACGAGCCTCTTTCTGATCACGTGGTGCGAAATAGACATGGTTTTTGGCATAACGACCCCAGTAGACAATGGTTTTACCTACTTTAAGATCTTCCTGTGAAGCAATACGGGTTTTCCAGAAGTTTTTCGTCCAGAACTCAGTACCCTTGTAGCTGTCCATAAATTGCGCCTCACCTTTACTTTGCTCGGCAGGAGGTGTGATCATGGTGGAAATCCTTACTTCAGTTGATCCACTGCTTTTTATCGGTCGTGCAGAAGTAAAATACTCTTCTGCTTTGATAAAATGGGCGTCCATATCACCGCTGGGAGCCTGAATCGTTTTGCCAGGTCTTTTGGAAGGCTTAGTGCTGTCAATAGCATGATTAACCGTCTTATCAATGGTGATAGTGATTTTTTCTGTCGGTCCTGCGAAGGCAGCGCTTGAAAAACCGATGGTAATGAGCGCGGTCAGGATGATGTGGTGTGTGTTGAGCATGTTTTCATTCTCCTTGTGGTGTGATGTGTCATAGTCTGTGGTGCTTAGAATAATCCTGGCTGTCGTGATGGAACGGTCGTTTTCATTTGACGTTGAGGCAGCTGCCTTTGAACCGGTTGCTGCTGTTGCTGATATATTGGCTGACAGACGCCGCTTAGAATAATCTGCAAACTGGCCTGATTATTGGCCTTGTTCAGTTCATCCACCTGTCCCACCTGATTGATCTGGAGTGTCAGGCTGTTCTGACCGGTACGCAGCAGCACCTGCTCTGTTTTGCTCAGACTGGTTCCTTGGGCAATGGCGTTCCACTGTTGAGGTAAAGGGCGGTTTGTGGCACTGCTACTGAGGAGCGTACTGGAAAACGCTGGTGCTTCTGCTGAGCCATTATTCTTGACCATATAGGTGATGGTTGTACTGCAAAATCCATTGCCTGCCGACTGAACCTGCTGGTTAGTTAAGTTTATTGTACTGCCCCATTGGGCAGCGCTATTACCAATTCTGACCTGTGGAACAACCATCAAGTCTGGCTTGCCAGAAACTGGCGGAGTCATGGTGCGGGCTTGGGCCTGTTGGGATGCAACTCCACCGTGCCGGGCTGCCTGACCGGCAGTCTTTCCAATGCTGGATTGCTGCTGCATGTAAGGATTGCCAGGATTCGTAAATCCGCCTTGTCGATCAAGACCGGTACCAACTTTGGATCCGCCAGTCTGAGCAGGGGAATGGTAACCGCCGACCGGTGTGTGGGTGGCTTGTTGTGCATTTCCTGATTGTTGGGAACTTAACTGATTTGCAGCACCCCTGGCACGGATGTATAGCGGGCTGTTCTCTCCATCAATGGTAGCGTTGTACTGATATTCGTAACGGAGGTTCTGGGTAATGCGCGTTGCCTCACCGCGGCCTGCACCCGGATCAGTTCCAGGCAGTTGCAAAGCCGCCATTAAATCTTCTTTAGAGGCATCAATATGGGCAACCAGCGGATCAATCTGGTCTAGGTTGATCGCAAACCTTTTACTCAGCTGCAGTGCCTTGACCGTGGCATAGAAACTGTTCTTCTGGGCAGTATAATCGGGGCGTTCTTCTACAATGCAGTTTACCAGTCTGACCGGCAGAGTCGTAAATAGACGCTTATAGGTTGCGGTACAGGCACTTCCCAAGGGTGGTCGGCTACAGACCAGATCAACGGTAGCCGGAGAAATACCTTTGCTATCATTTCTGATACTACAGGGCAACTGTGAACGCTGGTTCAACAAATCGGTTCTAATTGTAGTTGCGGCTTCTCGACCAACCTGATTAGTTGGCGTACAGGTTGCCTGTTGGCCAACCAGGCTCATTAAGGCAACACACGATTGATACTTGGTAAGAGTTGTACAGGACATACCCTGGCAAAAATGTTCAGCAGCATACTGGCGCAGTGCTGGTGTAAAACTCTGCTTGTTCTGATCCCATAATTGGTTACACCAGTCACGGTTTGTCTTGGGGTTGCCCAACTGGGCAGTCTGTGCCGGGTGGCTTGAAATCCAGCGATCAACATGGGCAAATTTTCTGGTCTCGCTAAACTCTTTGGTGCAGCGGTCAATAATCAGACCTGGCAGTTTCTGGTCAATTCTCAGATTAGGGTTACTGCGTTGCAGTGTTTCAAAGTCCGTGGTGGCACTGTTTACCAAGAACCGGAGTTGATTGGGGTTGTTATAGGCGTGACGTTGGGTAGACAGCTCTCCTAGCGCGGTGTTTACCACAGATGATGTCCAGTTGGCATCAACCGCCTTGTCAAAACTACCAGCGGAGATAGCGACTGCGGCGCTGGAAAATGCAACTGCAGGTGGAAATGTTATACCGCCATAGTTTTTACTTGGAACACTGTAAATAGCTGTATTGTGTGAGGCGTTGTTTTTGAGTAGGTTGAACAATGTGGTGTAGGCGGAGGGGTCTACCAGTTTTTTTGCCTCCACTGCATCACGCACTTTGGGAGCAAAAACCCATTGGTACACCAGAACTTCAGGTGGTGATGACTTGCCGCAATCTCCGATGCCTACAGTGCATAACGCAGCAGAGGCAGCATCTGCAATGGTTTCTCCGGCATCAGCAAGAAACTCTCCCACCGCAGAAGCGGCATCCAGCAACGTTTCACCAAGTTCTGCCAGTTCTTTAATCAGGCCGCAGACGTCATAACCTTCCGCCATAACCTGAGCCAAGATACAGAAAACCGTCTCGCCCAGCTTGGAAAGTGCACACCAGATGTCATCATTACTGACGCAGACGTAGAGATCAAGCAGCGTAAAAAACCAGTCCGGGATGCCGCCTTGTTCAATAACCGCACTTCCGGATGGGGTGTCGTTGAATTGGTCAACACAGGCAATTACCTTTAGATCATTGCCGCCGGCATCGACAAGACATTCCACAAATGCTTTTGACTGACTAAAGAGTGTAAGTTGAGTAGTTGGGAAAAGGTGTGTCTCTTCTATGATTGAAAGGGCGTTATCAAAAACAGATGCCCTGGCTGTCTGTGGCAGACCTGTAGAAACAAGGCAGGCAAGAAAAGAAATGATAATGGCGCGATACAGGATGACATTTGGTTTCATGGTGGTGTCTCCCTATCGCCCTGATGTATTGTGTGGTGCGGTTAACGGTTGTTTGCCTGAACTAGCAAGAGTCTGCTTCAGTTCACCCAGGCTAATCCTTTTGCCTTTTGCGTTTTCAAGAACCGTACTGTCAGGCTGTTTTAGCAGGGCATACCAGTCAGTATTTGCATCAATCCTGACTGCCGGACCGGAGAGGTTGGGGCGTAGAATGCCTGCCGGACGTAATAACTTACGCTGCTCTTCAACTTTTGGCTGAACTAATTTCAGCATTGCAACAGTAGTTCTCCTGCCGGATGGCAATATCACGGTATCGTTGTCAGGGCGTTGCATTGCCGCCTGTAGATCCGTCTTGCTGCGCAGAGCAACTCCGCCCGTTGGGGCTGGCTTCAGTTTTAAAGCTCTTGATTCAAGAGCTTTGCGTGGTGTTGTCACTTTTTTTTGAGAAAAAGCAGACAGACGGCGGATATCGCCCACTTTCATTCGTTTGCCGTTGGAAAGCTCTACCAGATCAGTATCTGGCTTTCCCTGAAGGGCGTTCGGAGGCATGTTGCGGTTAAATTTGATAATAGTGGGCTGGAGGTGGCCCGGTGTTGTATACTGACTGGCTGGCTGCGTTACCGGTGGTTCAAGTGCCAGAACAGGGGAATACCCCACAATAAACAACAAAGTTATAATTAAAAGGTAGTTGCATAGGGTAAGGCGAATCATTCTGGTATCTCCTTGCTATTTCAAAATATTTTCCGGTTTCATTGTATCCAGAAGTTTAATGAGTTCAGCCTTTGATAGCCCTTTACCTTTGCCCGATTGCGACATTTGCGAAATAGAAAGTACCTTGCCGGACTTTTCGTATTTGATAGCGATCTGTCCTGATATGGCATCAGTATAAAGCGCTGGCATCCCTTTGTAGGTGAATGACTCAGGTTTTTTCTTGTTTACAACCTGCTGGAAACTTTTGAACGCTGAGAGCGGGTGAAGATGTACACCCAGAATATCGCCCTTGCTACTCATCCAGCCGGCCATGTATACACCTGGATCTGTTTCGTCAACCCCACCGAAGGTGTAGCCAGTGATCTTTGCTCCCTTGCCCCATTTTTCAAAATCAGCCTTGCCAGGTCCTGCTGCAAATGCAGCCACTACGGTAAGCAACAAGAACAGACAGGTGATTGATAAAATTTTCTTCATCCTCTTTCCTCCATATTGAATTTAACTGCTTTTCAGATTATTTAACACAGCTGATACCTTTAAAGTCAACGCAATAGCCTCTTTGCAGGAGATGGAGCTATTGGTGTACGAATTTGCGGTGATGGCCTTTGATATGGCTGCAACTGTTGTTGTGGTTGACAAGTGCCGTTAAGAATAACCGTCAAGATTTGCTGGTTATTCAATTCACTCTGTTCAGCAATCTGTCCTGGATAATCAATAAAGAGCTTCAGGCTGTTTTGTCCTGTTTTGATTAGTATATTCTCCGTGCGGAGTACACTCACATTTGCCGGAATGCCGTTCCATTGCTGGGGCTGCGCAGGGTTGTTGTCAGTGCTCGTAATCACGGTGCTGTTGAATGCTTGTGCCGGTTTTGTACCTATATTTTTTATCCTGTAACTGACAGATACCCTGCAAAGTCCATTGCCAGCATACTGAAGGTTTTGTCCGGCAAGCTGTACAGTACCTCCCCATTGGGCAGCAATGCCTGCAATAGTAAGGTTGTTGTCCATAGTCAGATCGGGTTTATCAACAACAGAATGAACCTCTGGTTTTATCTGTCTGTTCTGATTAAATGAAACTTTGGACTGGTTGCCTTTTCCGGGAGGTTGGGAACCAGGCGGGAGGGAACCGCTCATAACTTGCTGTTGCCCCTGGTTCTGTACCCCTGAGATGTTTTGATTTATAGGCGCATTAAAAGCGGAATTAACAGTGACTCCCTGAGCTATAGGGTTAACTGCCAGGGTCTGCTGTACATTTTGCGACAGATCCGGAATATCCCTCGGGTCGGCGTATTTTATGACCTTGTCTTTAGGCGTTTGCATCGGGTTGCTCTGAAAATCATGTTTTTCGAGCTCTAGAATGATTTTGGGTGTATCCGTACCATCCATACTTCCTGAGCCAAAGGCATTTGCGTATAAAAAGTTACTTCTGGTACTTGGTGGAGGAAACGAAAAGGTCTGGTTTAGCGGATCACTTTGAAGGATTCCGATTTCCTCTGGAGTGTGAACATATGCGATAAGAGGGTCATGTGGATCCGGTTTTATTCCTATTCCCAGGTGCTTCATAGAAAGTTTAAGTCGAGCCTGCTGTACCACGTTGCGCAGATTTTTATATGAGGCTGATTCCTGTAGATAACAGTTGACAAGGTTTTGGGGTAGGTTTCCAAAAAGTGATGTTTTTATGAGGTTGCAGCTATACTCCTGTACCGGTCGAGTACAGATCATCTGTGATGGCTGGCTGCTTATCGGCCCTGAAGGATTGATTATATTACAGGGATAAAGCTGTTGATTGGAACCTTTCGCTATCATCACATCCTTTATCTTTTTTGCTGCCTCAGGTCCCATTAAGTAAGTATCTGCGGTACATTCAACCTCTCTGTTAACACTCTTCATAATGTTCAGGCAGGATTTATATGAAGATATAGATTTGCAGAACAGTGAACTGTCAAGTAAGGGACAACCGTGTGATGAAATATATTGTCTAAACTGTTGAGCAAATAAACTAATATTTTCATAGAAAAATCTGAGACTGCACCAATGAAAGTTTTTTTCCTGCCCGAATTTATCCGCCAGGTCACCGTGTGCATCCTTCCAACGGTCAACATGGTTGTATCCCAAGTTACTAAAATGGGAATCGCATAAAGTTATGATTGTTTCAGCAGGTTTGTCTTTTGTCACAGCTATTGTCGCAGTCTCTACTATCTTCTCCTGTTTGTTGTATTCAGTTCTTTTGTTATTAAGCTGGTTCAGTATTCCAGGCACAACTTCAGCGGTCCAGGCTCCATCAACCTGCTTTGCAAAATAATCTGAAGCTATTTTTATAGCCGCAGGACTGTATTTGGAATAAACCGCATTTTTAATTGTGTCGATAAAATTAGGTAATTTATTGTAGGAGCTGTCCTTTATTGCGTTTAGCCCTTCTGAGAGTCTCGGCGCAAAATAACCTGAATATAAAACCTGCCATTCAGGCGGAGGTGGTGGCGGTTCATCGCAGCAACAGACATGCAAGGCGCAACCTGCATCTTCAAGCCCTTCAAGAACGGCCTCTCCTACATCCTTGAACCACTCAAAAGCGGCTGTAGCCGTTTCCCATATCGCCTTGCCTATTTCAATCAGCTCTTTTATAAGGCCGCAAATATCTGCGCCACCCGCAAGCACCTGGACTACAGCGCAGGCTACAGCCTCGCCAAGGTAGTAGACAACGCCCCACACATCTCCATCCTTGTACTCAGCATATGCATGGAGAACCGACATGACAGAGGAAGGCAGCCCGCTTTCTGTAACCATCTGGCTGCCGGTGGGGGTATGGGAAAAATCATCAATGCAAACACCAATATCTCCACCATTATCTACACAATGAAACAGGGATTTAACACTGATCAATGTTGCGGAAGATATAGGCAGAGATGTACCGCTAGGCAGGTTGTTCTCTATTGACTGGTAGTCACTTATAAAATCATCAACTGAACTGCCAGCAGTTGCAGGTAACGACAAAAGAAAGATAAAAAATAATGAAATAGAGAGGATAGCTGCGAGGGTTTTCAGTTTAAGAATGATTCTCATGGCTGCCTCCTCTCTCCAGTTGTTTTTTGTGTTTTATTGGAGATAGGTTTCCAGGCCGCCAGAGCTTTTTTAAGTTCCAGGATGGTTATTCTTGTGCCATTAGGCGATTGGAGGATGGTGTTGTCATCAGCCTTAAGAACAGTTTTCCAGTCGGTTTTTGGGGTAATCTGGATAATACCCCCTGGTTTCAACTGTCGTTTATTTGGCTCAGTCCGCAGAATTTTCTTTACTCTCTCTTCAGCAAGGCGGAGCTGGGCAACGGTGTAACGTTTTCCGGAAGGGAGCTGAATTGTATCGGTATTATCAGATTCAAGCGCTGCAGTAAGATCTGAGGCGGAGCGGATTGTTAGCTTGGGGTAGGTTGAGGGCTGTTGCCTGAGCCCTGGTATTAAATGTTTATCTGGAGCGGTCTTCAATTTTTTTGAAAGTGTATCCAGCTTGCGCAGCTCACCCAGCCGAACCCTTTTACCACTCGAAAACTCTATAAGGTCATCATCTGAACGTCCCTGCATGGTAGAGATAGGAACCGTTCTGTTGTACTTTATGATTGAAGACCCTGTTTGAGAAATTGCCTGGTTCTGCTCGGCTTGAGAGGGGGAGGTTAGAATAAATAAAGAAAAATATACCAGAAGAACCGATAGCTTCACCAAAAATGCCGGAATCTGCATGAATAGCCTCCATTATTCTGATTCATTTCAATCTTGAACCTGATATTTTAACTACTGTTTGGCAACTTTCCCTGTCATGGCATCTACCTTGAAGCTGCTGCTCCACTTTGTGCCACTTCTACTACCATCATCTCCGGCATAATTCATTTGAAAATGGAATATATTTCCGGGTGTCAGTTTGAAGTTTTTAAGCAGCATCCTGAAACTACAAAGTTCACCTTCTCTGCTCTCCTGAGGCATTGGAAAATCAGATGCCTTAACAAAAACATTCCCATCTTTGTCAATGACCTTCAGATTGATATCAACACTATCAATATATGCATACCTGACATTCTTTACAAAACCTTCTACGACCAGGCCTTTATCAGTCGAACTTGTCTTCCAGATGTAGTTGTAATCAAACTCATTATATCTGTAAGGGTACTCGTTGAGATTGACTGCTGGAGCTGAAAGTTTGATACTGCCGCAACCGGCTAACAGAGCAATTAATGATAAAGAGACCAGAATCCTGATTAGATTTGTCATTTTATTCCTCCCATTTGGAGCGGTTTCAGCTAAATCATTTTTTGGATTATCAGTTGGCAGCCAGAGTAATCAGGTTTTCAGCTTTTAATTTGTGAAGTTCTTGAGTTGCCTGCAAAAGGTTAAGCGTCTTTTGCACCTGTTCCGAGTCTCCTTCAAAATGTTTGAATACGTTACGTTCAATAAGGGCGTTTTCAAAGTCTGCCACAATCGTTGCAGCCTTTTTCTCCGACAACTGCTCTGTCTGGATACGGGTGTAGAATTTTTTAAGGTAGTTAATCATGCTCTTTATGGTGTAACTTCTCGTCTTTCCCTCCGCAAAACGGGCATTGCCGGCAATGCAGGCGTTCTGAAGTTCCTCAATCCATCCGGCATGCTGCATCTCTTCCCCTACAAGTTCAGTGTATTTATCAGAGTGTTCAGGAAATATCAGAGCAAGTTTCTGATATATCGAAGCCATAAGGAGTTCCTGTTCCTTATACAGATCGAGTATCTTTCGTTGATACGGTTCCAGGATGGAAACTGCCTTTTCCATATTAATTTCTGACTGTGATTTCATGGGCAATCCTCTTCTGAAAATATATCTACCGGTTTCATCAACTTGTCTGTGCGATTACTTCAATTGTGTGATAAGAAAGTTTACAATCTATTGCAGTGGGAGGAGCCGGATGCTTTTTAAGGAATACCTGTTTATAACTGCATTTTTTGGAATACCGGGCATAGCTGGTGCTTTGCTGGCTCGCAGACGGGGTAAAAACCCTGTTCTATGGGGTCTGCTGTCAGCCCCGTTTCCATTTTTTGTTTTTGTTCTCTGGTTCCAGAAACCGACGGAGGAAGTTCCCGGATACTTCAGAAAGTGTCCTGAGTGTGGTTGCGTCTACCCCTGGAAAACGAAGGTCTGCAAATATTGCGGAAGGCCAAATGAATAGCCTCTCTGCCCGGATTCAAATCAGAAAAGTTGCAGCCCGCAAATCTGTTTCCTGGAACCAGTGTTTAAAACAAAATCCCGCGGTAACGATTATGTTATAGCGGGATTTTGTAATCAGCAAACTCGTCTTTTAAGGTAATGTTCAGGAAACTAGG
>DCVL01000010.1 GCA_002328035.1 Geobacter sp. UBA2189 | reverse complement strand
TGAGTCCAACGCGGCGATCAGCCCCAATCTGTGCCTGGCATTCGTCAAATATTGAACCCCCTCTTCCATCGAAAGCCCTGCTTGCAATTGTTTTGCTGCTTCAATCGCCAATAAACCTTGTGGCGCCGCGGCCCGCAAACTATCAAAAACGATCACTTTTGACATCGGGTGTTCATTCAAAATCATTCGCGCCGCATCAACGGCAGAATTGTAGTCAGAGCTTAATTGCCTCGATAACGTAATACAAAGAACATCGCGGCCTTCCTGGTCAATAATTCTCTTAAAACACTCATAATATTGTCCGACATTGGGTGCAGCGGTCTTTACTTCCAACTTTTGAATGCGCATTTTCTGGTAAAGCTCACCCGGAAAGATATCAACACCGTCAAGGTAGGCTTTCCCTGCAACGATTATGGTCAATGGAAGAGTTACTATGCCCAATTGACTGGCTATTTCTGGTGGTACCTGTGCGGCGCTACCTGTTACAACAACAGCGGAATTCTGAGTTTTCATGGGTTTCACTTTCGAATAAAAGTGACATCTGCGGGCATTCCAGGTTTTAGTTCAAGATCTGGATTAGATACTTTGATCTTCACTGCGTAAACGGTTGTTTTACGTCCTTCCACCGTTTGGACATTGCGCGGAGTAAACTCAGCCTGGTCCGAAATATAAACCACTGTGCCACTGAACGTTTCTCCGGGGAATGAATCCACAGTTATTGAGACCTGGTCACCAAGTTTTACCTGTCCGTACTCTGTTTCCGGGATGAACACGGTCAAATTTACTTCCTGTAATTGTCCAATGATTAATACAACACCGGTGGGGGCGAGCGTTTCGCCAACTTCTAGACTACTAGTCAGTACTGTACCATCCACAGGGGCAGTAACGATAGTATTTTTCAGTTGAACATCCAGCGTAGCCAATGCAGCCTGAGCTTGCGATAATGCAGCTTCGGCTTGTGTCACACCTGACTCGGCAGCCTTAACCTGCAAAGACTGGTCACCGCTCATAAGCGAATTGTAATAATCCAAGGCGCGGTCAAAACGTTCTTGTGCTACTTGTACGCGGGCGCGACCTTCGAGCACATCTTTAGCAGCTTGTGTCGTTAATAAACGATTATAGTTGGATTGAGAAGAGGTTAGTTCGGTTTCAGCTGCATCATATTGGTCTTGGGCGAAGTTTTGTAATTCTTCTTTATCCTGTGCGTTATTTGCCTGAGTAAGGACCTGATCTGCTATCAAAAAAGCAACTTGCGCTTCGGCAACACGTTTTTCTGCATCGACGAATCCCTGAGAAGCGTTATCACTAAGAATTTTTTGGAGGTTGGCTTTTTCTTCTACAAGGTCAGCACTTGCAGTTTCCATTTCTGCTTTGGCAGATTCGATTTTTTCATCTTTATCGAAGTACCATATCGGCAGCTCAAATTGAGTGGGCTGAGTAATATTCCATCTACTCGTGCGGTTCTGTTGATCCTGCAAACGTGAAGCATTTAGGGCAAGTTCGTATTGCACTTTGGCCGCGTTTAAAGCTGCTTCAGCTAACGCGATCGCAGCGTTTGCCTGATCACGCTGTGCTTTAAGCAAAGAATCATCCAGGCGGAACAATTCATCGCCTTTATTCACTTGTGAACCTTCTTCAACACTGACCGATACGACCATACCGCCTATTTGTGGGGCAATATTAACCTGGGCTACAGAAATTGCTCCCGAAGCATTTAGTTGCGCAGTACTTTGACCGTTCAGACTTTGACATCCCGTTAATCCGATGCTAAAGACGATAACCAGTAATATTATTTTGGAAAAGAATTTTTTCATTTTAAACTCCTGACTGAGAAGGGGTTTTTTGATAGCGTCAAGTATTACAGGCGCTTATGGAACAATAAGACACTTGCAAAGAATACTACGATACTGAACACAGCCATTGGCCAGATCCAGACCCATAAAGTAAAGAAATCTGCACCCTTTAGTATGATGCCACGGACAATCTCCAGGAAATAAGTCACTGGTAAAAAATAGCCGGCATAGTAAGCAAGCCAGGGCATATTCTCACGCGGAAACAGCAGCCCAGCCAGTATAAAAGATGGCATCATGATAAACGAAGCCAAGTACATGGCTTGCATCTGAGTTTTGGAAATGTTTGAAATGAGCACGCCTAATCCCAGCGACCCAAGCAGAAATATAAGGCTTAGTCCTGCCAGGAGTGCACTACTGCCGACAACGTCCACACCGAACCATATAGCACCAACTGCTACGGTCATAACTACGTTAACAAAAGCAACTACAACGAAAGGCAAAATCTTACCTAACATTAATTCCCATGACCGGACAGGGGTCACGATAAGCTGTTCGAGGGTACCTTGCTCGCGTTCACGCACGATGGCGAACGCGGTCAATAGTAATGTCTGAACTTGGAGAATAATCGCGACCAAACCAGGAATCATGAAGTTCATCCGCTTCATATCTGGATTATACAAGTACCGCATGCGCACATCCACCGGCAGACCAAGCTGCATACCTGTGCCACTACGCTCGAGACGCTTGATTAGAATCTCCTGCGACATTGATTGGCTGATCGTTTCAGCAGCAAGTTGGGCGGTTTGCGCAATGGTGGGATTTGAGCCATCGATATAAAACTGAATGGTTCCAACTCCCCCCGTACTGACATCTCTTCCAAAACTTTCAGGGATGTAAAGTCCAGCTTTAACTATACCTGCATCCATCATCGCTAAAATCTCATTTTCACTCTGAGCTGCGTGTGTATACATAAAAAACTCGCTGACCGTCAATTTATCCACCAGGGTGCGGCTGGTATCCGTATGTGATAGATCGGCCACAGCCAGAGGAATATCTTTAACATCATTTGCAACTGCATATCCAAGTAGGAACAACATCATGACCGGCAAAACGATCACCAGTGCCAGTGTACGAGGATCACGAATAATGTGTAACCATTCTTTTCGAACTATGGTCATCATGCGGCGAAAACTTTGTCTCATGTGAACCTCCTTAATCGATTTCTGCCCGCACGTGCAGGCGATTTTCTTGATCTACCAACGAAACAAACACATCTTCCAATGTAGGCAAAACACGCTCGATTCGATCTATAACAATCTCGTTTTCCGTCAATACTTTTTCCAAAAAAACCTTTTTAGTCTTATCGGTCATGAGAACACGTAAAATAACGCCATGCGCTACCACATCTTGTACGGTTGGCAAATCACGTAATATTTTTTCCGCACGACCTGGTTCATGGCAATCGACTTCAAATAAAACACCTCTCATTTCATCTTTCAGTGAATCTGGATCATTGAGCGCAATTAAACGTGAACGATACATCATCCCAATTA
>DCVL01000022.1 GCA_002328035.1 Geobacter sp. UBA2189 | reverse complement strand
ACCAAAATCAGGCACTGCTGTGACTCTTTTTAAAAAAGCGAAAAATATTTTACGTTATCGTAGGGAGACGTTACCATCAATCAAACCGTCACTAAAAAAGGGGAATAAATGACAGTTTCGCTCAGGAGTGAATCAGAAGGGTGAAGCCTATTGACAAAGTAAATTGTGTAGGTTTGACCCCTGAGATTTTCTAAACTCTACAAATCCTTACAGACAGGAGATTGGATTTGACAGAGTTGACGCAACGGAGTCGATTGTACTGGAATAAATAGTGAACAACTACACCATTGATCAATTTATCAACATCCAGCAGATAGAACAGCTTCTGGAAGCTCACGTCCGCATTTCAGGTATTGCCTGCGGCTTGATGGATAACGATGCAAACATCATTATCGGTACAGGCCTACAGCAGGTTTGCACTGAATTCCTCTGGGAAAACCCTGCCTCCTTTGCCCGTTGTTGTAGGAACGATCCCGACATCAAGAAAGAGCTGCATGCCTTTAGCTGTGATCGGTATGAATGTCGCTGCAAGAACGGTATGGTCAACATCGCCATGCCGATCATCATTGAAGGCAACTGTATAGGCATCCTTTTCTCCGGCCAGTTCTTCTACAGCGATGATTCTCCCGATTTAGTCTGGTTTCAGCAACAGTCAGATGAACTTGGTTTTGATCCAGAAACATACCTTGCTGCGGTTCGTCTGGCTCCTGTGCTAAGCCGTAGTCATGTTGACAACACCATGCGCTTCCTGCACCAGCTGGTGCAATTGTTGGCGGATACCGGCTACACCAATTTCATGCGGGGACGGGAGTTGGATCAGCGCAAACGGATCGACCGAGAGCACTTTGTCTTCACAGGTGCCATTAACAATGCAATCGATGCTTTCTTCCTGATTGATGCTCAACACCGTTTTCAGTATGTAAACGATGCGGCCTGCCGTTCGTTGGGCTACAGCCGTGAAGAGCTACTGACTATGGGGACGATCGACATAGATCCCGATATGTCACCGGATACACTTGCGGCATTGCGGGACAACGCTTACAAAAACAGCATTCTCAAACCGTTTGAAACCCGCCATCGCACCAAGGACGGACTGATTTTTCCGGTAGAGATCAGCTTAACTCCTTTTATGTTTGACGGCGTCAAACTTGGTCTCTACATGGCTCGCGATATCACTCAACGTAAGCAAGTTGATCAGCAGATTAATCTTTTGAATTATGCTCTGGATAACATACATGAAGCTGCCTATCTAATCGTTGATGGACGATTTATGTACGTTAATCAGGAAGCCTGCCGTTCTCTGGGCTACAGCAGAGATGAACTAATCGGCATGCAGGTGTTGGACATTGATGCCTCTTTCACACCGGAGCGGGCAAACGAGCATGTTGTCGATCTTTTTAGACAGGGAACATTGACCTTTGAAACACTGCACCGTACCTCCGCTGGCCGGATCTTTCCGGTTGAGATCACCTCAAGTCTGTTTAACTACGGTACGACCCAGTATGTTTTGTCGCTGGTGAGAAACATTAGCGAACGTAAAAGGATGGAGGCGGAACTGGCAGAGCAGGAACAGCAGTTTCGCAGCCTGGCGGAGAGTTCGCCGGATTTCATCATCCGCTATGACCTCGAACACCGGATATGCTACCTCAACAATCTCCTGAGGTGCGAATTGAGGCTATCAAATGTGGAAGAGGTGATTGGCAGACGGCCTTGCGAGGTTTGGCCTGATGGCCGCTTTACTGCGATTGATGACGCTGCTGCGCAGGCGATCAACACCGGAAGCGCGGTAACCATTGAGCGCACCGTGCCCATCAATGCAGGTGAGACGGCCTATCGACAGATCACTGTCGTCCCTGAACGTGGTGTGGATGGACAGCTCATTGGCACAATAGCCTTTGGGCGTGATATTACCGAACGCAAGCTGGCCAAGCTGGAGCTTTTAGAAAAACAACAGCGCCTGAACGACATGGCACTGAAACTTACCTTGTCTGAAGAGCGTGAGCGACGCCGTATTGCTGTAGATCTCCATGACACACTTGGTCAGGATTTGACCCTGACTCGGATGAAAGTTGGGGGCTTAAACAAAACCGAACTTTCGGTAGAGCAAAATAAACTCGTCAGTGAAATCAAGGGACTGACTGAAGGTGCAATCAACCGTGTGCGTAGCCTGACCAGACTGCTCTCTCCGCCGGTGCTGGAGAGTGCCGGCCTAGAAGCCGCGCTCAAGTGGCTGGCGCGCCAGATGGAGACAGACTACTCTCTGCAGATCACGTTCAGCGACGATCTTCAAGATAAAACTGTTTCCAGAGAGATTCAGATAGAGCTCTACAAAAGTGTGCGAGAGCTGCTGATCAACGTTGCAAAACATGCCGATACCGATACGGTCTGTTTGTCTGTCAGCCGCGAGGCTGATACACTGGCAATCAGGGTTGAGGATGACGGTTCCGGATTTGACGCGGATGCCTTTTGGGACAGTCCAGGCAGTGACGGTTTTGGCCTATTTACCATCAAGCGCCGGATCGTGCTTATGGGCGGCACTTTTGAGATTAACTCCAAGCTGGGCAGCGGAACCGAAATAACTATCTCAGTGCCGCTATCAGGCCAATCAGCTCCGGTCAACACAAAGGAAAACAACCATGAACATTAATGTACTGCTGGTTGACGACCATAAGATCATTCGGGACGGGCTTTCAGCAATCCTGCAAACCGAGGGCGACATTTGTATCGTTGCTGAAGCAGGAAGCGGCCAGGAGGCATTGGACAAGGTCAAACAGTCTGCACCTGACGTGGTGGTCATGGATCTGACCCTTCCGGATATGGGCGGAGTGCAGGTAACACGCCGCATTCTGGCAGAGTATCCAAAGGTGAAGGTGCTTGTGTTGACCATGTTACTTGACGACAACTGTGTCTTTGAAAGCCTTGAGGCCGGGGCTCGAGGCTATCTGGTCAAGGACTGTGCTGCTGAAGAACTGGTGGTCGCGATCCGTTTCATCAGCCAGGGCAAACCGTATTTCTGTACTGGCGCCCAAGAAATCATGATGCGAAAATGCCTGCCTGGTGCTACTGATAGCGGCAATCCTGCCCTCACCAAACGGGAGACCGAGGTGTTGCAGCTGACGGCGCAGGGGTTAAACACCAAGGAGATTGCCTTTCAATTGGGAGTCAGCATCAAGATGATTGAAGTGCATCGCATGAACCTACGCAAAAAATTGGGGTTTCACAGCATTGCCCAGCTCACCACCTATGCCTTGAAAAAGGGGCTGATAACAGTATAGCTATCACCTGATTGTCCCCCTCCACAACATCGGGTTTACCCTATGTAACCACAGGTAGTATTCCATATCACACCTTCCGATAATGCTATAATGCAATAAGAAATTTCCGCGATATAAAGTGCAGTATACGGTTCTTCTTCCCTGTAACCACCGTATATTCAATCCTGTTTTACATTACAACTGATTGCATCAGACTATGTTAAATTAGCACATTAGGGAGGACGTTCGTTATGAGCATCAAGGTGAAGTTGGGAGCGATGGCTGTTCTTATATCTGTCGGAATAATCGTTCTTATTGTAGCGATTGGTGTATCAACAGAAAGACTTCAAGTTAATGGTCCGCTCTATCAGGAAATTGTGAGGGGTAAAGATCTGGTGGCGGATATACTGCCACCACCGGAATATATTCTTGAAGCCTATCTGGTCTCGTATCAGGCTCTGTCAGAGAAGGATGTTTCAAAAATTCCATCGTATCAGGAACGATTTGGGAAGTTGCGTAAGGAATATGATGAACGTCATAGCTATTGGACCAAAGAACTGCCGGAAGGAAAGGTCAAAACTCTCTTATTGGAGCAATCGTATAAACCGGCCGTACGGTTTTTCGACAGCGCATCAAAAGATTTTTTTCCGGCTCTTGTGGGAGGCAATCATGCTCAGGCTGAAAAAATAATGAGCGATGTCTTATCCTCTTCATATGAAGCACATCGAAAGGTTATCGATGAAATTACAACCATCAGCAACAGTGAAAACACCGCTTTGGAGAAACGCGCTGCCAGCATTCTGCATACCTCAAGAATGGTGACGATGACCATAAGTGTTACGTTTGTTGTGATCGTGATTGCGATATTTACGGCTATTTTCCGCAACATAACCAGACCGTTACATAAGGTGATAGCCATAGCAGACACCATTGCCGCAGGGGATCTAACGGTCAAGGTGGAAGTGAACTCGAAAGACGAATTTGGACAATTGATGTCCGCCATGAAAACCATGGCGGAAAACCTGCGTCACTTGGTGAGCCAGACTGTCACTATCTCGGCAAGTATCACCTCAGCCTCTGATCAACTAAAGAGTACCTCTGAACAGATTGCCACCGGTGATGAAGAGGTGGCTGCACAGATCAGCACAGTCGCCACGGCCAGTGAAGAGATGGCCGCCACCAGTAACGACATCGCCCGCAACTGCCATGCTGCCGCCGACAGTGCGGATATGGCGACCAAAACAACTCAAAACGGTTTCGAGATTGTCAAACATACGGTGGATGGCATTCATTTTCGCGGTGAAAAGACCCGTGAAAACGCAAAAATCCTGGCTAATCTGGGAAAACGGTCAGAGCAGATCGGCGCCATTGTGGGCACAATTGAAGATATTGCCGACCAAACCAATCTGTTGGCTCTGAACGCTGCCATCGAAGCGGCTCGTGCCGGTGAACAGGGCAGAGGCTTTGCGGTGGTGGCCGATGAGGTGCGGGCTCTGGCTGAGCGTACCACAAAGGCTACTAAAGAGATCAGCGACATGATCAAGGGGATCCAGCAGGAGACGAATGTCGCCATTCATTCAATGGAAGAAGGGGTACGGGGTGCAGAACAGGGGGCTGCTGAGGCGACTCAGCTTGAGACATCCCTGCAGCAGATACTGGAGCAGGTAAATGACGTTACCATGCAGGTCAGCCAGATAGCTACCGCAGCGGAACAGCAGACCGCCACCACCGGCGAGGTAACCACCAATATCCAGCTCGTTACTGAGGTGGTGCAGCAGACCGCTGTTGGTGCCGAGCACACCGCTGTTGCTGCGGCTCAGCTTGCGGGTCGGGCTCACGATTTACAGGCTTTGATCAGCAAATTCAAGCTACAGTAATAAACGTTATCCATATCCCCTAACATCGATGGAATCATAGGGGTCAAACCCACATTCTTGACAAAATAAATTATGTAGGTTTGACCCCTGAAGTTTTCCTGGAGATTCTGAAAGATGCGCGGAACGTCTCGGTTCAGATAGCTTGCTTTGCCCCTACTTTTAGAAACGATATTTTGGCAAATTGTGATGCCCTCGCAAATTATGCATGGAGCGATTGATGGCACATTCCCCATAATCTGATCCCATCTAGTGAAAACTGTTTCAGAAATGTTCGTAATTCACCAGACAGCCATAGAAGGTGCTCTTTGACAGCTCCAACAAGTACAACTGAGTCGTTTTCGGCCTGTTTTCTGCCCTTTTCCGGCTTGCTGTACCGTTTTCTGAACGCAGTGGCTCTGTGGATGTTCAATCCAGCCGCCTTCAGTGTCGCTGCCAGCCGTACCTACGGCATACCTCGGACTCGAAGCTTCTTTAATCCGGTTATCCGGTCAAGATCCGACATGGTTGCTTCAATACCTGCACGGAAACGGTAAACATCCTTGAACGTTTCAGTCTTCTCCGCCCTGCGACGTCGGGCAAGACGCAAAGCCTTGGCGTCATAGCGAATGGTTGCACTGCGCTTGGCTCCCTTTACCGGGCAGTCAGACTGCAATTGACAATGCTCACATGCATCACGGTCAAAGTGAACAATCCTGCCACCCTGCTTACCGGTCTTGATTCGTATCGGATTCTTGCCTTCAGGGCAGGAAATCAGTTCATCGCTCTCACTAAATCTGAAATCGGCAAGGAGAAAATTAGGGACATCCATGATAAGTTTTGTC
>DCVL01000030.1 GCA_002328035.1 Geobacter sp. UBA2189 | reverse complement strand
TACAATCATTTTGCAAGAGGCTCATTAAAGAGCTTAATAAGCTTGTTGATTTATATCCATCTAGTATTGATGTTCTTAGGCTAAAAGGTAACATACTTGATTTAAAGGCTTCAGAGATATCGTATACTTCTTATGATGGTGCTGGAGATGTATTCTATGATGAGGCTTTATCTTGCTATGATGAAATTTTGTCGTTAAATCCTGATAATACTGTTGCGCATATTGACAGAGCAGGATACTGGTTACGAAAGAAGGAATATGATTTGGCTATAAACGATTGCGATAGCGCGATTAAAGCCCTTAAAAATGGTAATTATTTTTTGTCACTGTCAGAAGAATTAGAGGAAGCCTATAGCTGCAAGATTGAAATCTTAGAAGAGCTTGGCAAAGAAAACGAGGCATCGGCTGCTAAAATAGAGCTTCAAAAGCAAATGACTTTGCTTTCCGTTAGCCGGTAAGCTCTTGAATAAGACAAAAACGCCGTGAGTCCTCTTGATCCGGGGCTTCACGGCGTTTTTGTTTGTGCTGAAAACCAGCTTTAGGCGGAAGTTTCCGGGCTGCTGCGAGTTCCTGCCAGACAATTGTTGTTGAGCATGTCTTATCTTGTCATCCAATTGCTTACTTTGATCCATCAAAAACAAAAGCATCCAAATGGATGCTTTTGTTAAAACAAATTAATATTTATAGGATTTTTTAAGGTTATGGGGACAAAATTTAACTAATTGAGAAAACCTACACTACATGTTAAATGTCCAGGTTGACTACATTCAGGGCGTTCTGCTCGATAAATTCTCGCCTTGGTTCTACCTGATCTCCCATAAGTATGGTAAATATCTCGTCCGCCTCAACGAAATCCTCTATCTTCACCTGAAGCAATGTTCTGTTATCAGGGTTCATTGTTGTCTCCCAGAGCTGCTCGGGATTCATCTCACCAAGACCTTTGTAACGCTGGATGGCAAGCCCCTTTTTGGCATATTCGAGGAAGAAGGCCAGCAGTTCTTCGTGACGGTCGGTCTCGAGGAGCAGTTTGCTGCTTTCTTCAAGACGGGCAGCGCTGCCCGCCATCAGGCCGACTACCTTACGTTGGGACTCTATCAGCAGTTCATATTCATGACTTGCAAGTAATGCCATAGTTTGACTGTCAATTATTGAGCGAACGTTGTCAATTCTGAAAGTGATTCTGTCTTCATCTAGCTGATAGTCGGAATCAGGTTGAATGGCTTGCATTTTTGATAAGAAGGGCTCTAATGCACCAATTTCTTCAAGACCGGGCTGTACTCCAGAGCGTATCAGCAGGTCAAGCAGGTCTGCAGGAACACCTTTTTTTACAACCTTTTCAAAGAGACTGCGCCACTCCAGCAACTGGCGTACGACTGGAATAATCTGATGGCCTCTGTAGGAACGATCACCTTTCTCGAGGCTGAGAATCAGTTCTTCTGCCCCTTCTTCAAGCAGAAATTGCTGAAGTGCAGCTTCATTGCGGAGATAGAGTTCTTTTTTTCCACGCTTTACCTTGTAGAGTGGGGGCTGGGCTATGTATAGATTGCCACGTTCAATTAGTTCCCGCATGTTCCGGTAGAAGAATGTCAGGAGCAGTGTAAGGATGTGAGAACCATCAACGTCGGCGTCAGTCATAACTATGATCCGGCCATAACGGAGTTTGGCAATATCAAAGTCATCCTTGCCGATTCCGGTGCCCATTGCTGTTATGAGAGTACGGATCTCCTGCGATGAAATCATCTTGTCAAAGCGAGCCTTTTCAACGTTAAGAATCTTGCCTTTTAACGGCAGGATAGCCTGAAAACGACGGTCACGCCCCTGTTTTGCTGAACCGCCTGCAGAATCACCCTCGACCAAGTAAAGTTCGCACAGGGCAGGATCCTTTTCCTGACAATCAGCCAGTTTGCCAGGAAGCCCGCCAAGATCAAGGGCTCCTTTACGACGCGTGAGATCTCTGGCCTTGCGAGCCGCTTCACGGGCGCGGGCAGCCTCTATCGATTTTTCTAATATCCGCTTGGCAACCTGTGGATTTTCTTCAAGATATACGGCAAGTTTCTCATTCAGAAGCGATTCAACATAGCCTTTGACTTCTGAGTTGCCAAGTTTTGTCTTGGTCTGTCCTTCAAACTGGGGCTGAGGTATTTTTACTGATATAACGCAGGTCATCCCCTCACGCAGGTCATCTCCAGAGATAGTAACCTTGGCGTTTTTCATCAGGTTGTTTCCTGCTGCATATGAGTTCATGGTACGAGTGAGCGCCGCTTTGAATCCTGCCAGGTGGGTGCCGCCTTCATGGGTGTTTATGTTGTTGGCAAAGGAGAAGATCTTTTCATCGTAGGAGTCGTTGTATTGCATGGATACTTCCATCTCAACACCACCCTTTTCTCCCTTGAAGTATATCGGTTTCTGGTGGAGCGCTGTCTTGGCGCGGTTGAGGTATTCTACAAAGGAGTTGATCCCACCTTCATAGAAAAAATCATGTGATTTTCCATCTGTACGTTCATCGTTAATTTTTATCCTTACACCGGCATTCAGGAATGCCAGCTCTCTTAAACGCTGGGAAAGTATATCGAATGAATATTCTGTAGTTTCAAAAATTTCCTCGTCGGGCATGAATGTGATCTTTGTACCCCGTTTACGGGTCGTTCCGGTAACCTCAAGGGGCGCCTGTGGTTCACCACGATGATAGGACTGGCGCCAGATCTTTCCGTCTCTTCTTATCTCAAGATCAAGCCATTTGGAGAGGGCATTTACAACTGAAATACCCACTCCATGCAAACCGCCTGAAACCTTGTATGAATCATTGTCAAATTTTCCACCTGCATGAAGCACTGTCATGACTACTTCTGCAGCAGATTTACCCTCACCTGAATGCATTTCAGTAGGTATTCCACGACCGTTATCCACAACGGTCACAGAACCATCCGTGTTTATAGTTACATTTACCTCATTGCAGTAACCGGCAAGCGCCTCATCTATAGAGTTGTCAACAACTTCATAGACCAAGTGGTGAAGTCCGGAGCTAGATGTTGATCCTATATACATAGCAGGACGTTTTCTTACAGCCGAAAGTCCTTCCAATACCTTGATGCTGTCTGCGCCATACTCTGGAGTTGATGTTGCCGGGTTCTGTTCTAGTTCACTCATTTTGTTAATGTTCCCTCATCAATCAGTCTGCCACCTTCTACCCGGAAGACTCTACTGTCGTTCTGCACTGCCGGTAAAAAGTGGTTTATGTCGGTAGTTGTAATAAGTACCTGTAGCTCCTGCTGACGTACAAATGTCAGGAGGTTCATCATCCGTTCCCTGTCAAGTTCAGAGGCTATATCATCAAGTAAAAGTACGGGTAGTTCACCAAAAGTCTCTTTAAGATAATCCATTTCTGCCATCTTTAGAGCCAGCACAAAACTGCGCTGCTGCCCCTGTGAACCATAAACCTTTAGTGGTTTGTCATCTATCAAAAAAAGGATATCATCCCTGTGCGGTCCACGTCCGGTATTTCTGAAACGTTTGTCCTGTTCTAACTGCTGAAACAGTACGGCTAAAAAATTAGCAGGTACATCGGGTTTGTACTCGATTTCTACCTTCTCATCTTTTCCTGATATACTGCGATAATTCTTTTGAAGCAGTTCCTGCAATCTAATCAGATATCTTTGCCTGTCTTTCATAATCAGAACTCCGGCATCAGCCAGCTGTTCTGTCCAAAGTTCCAATGTTACATATTTATTAGTTTTTAACAGGGCATTACGCTGTTTAAGGGTACGATAGTAATTTTGATAATCCTGTAGAAAACCGGAGCAACTGGCATAAAGCGAGCGGTCAAGATAACGACGCCTGGTCTCCGGGCCAAGCTTTATCATAGCTGTATCATCCGGTGAAAATATAACTACCGGCAGTTTGCCATACAGTGTTGCCGAGCTGTGTATATTTTTACCATTAATACTGAACCGGCGACTGTTATTTTCCAGTTGCAGATGTATTTCGTTTTCAACCTCTGCTGATTTTACAATGCCATGCAGATTCGATTTGGTAAATCCGTTTGATATCAGGTCAGGTATTTTTCCGGATCTGAAGGTTCTTGCAGTGCCCAGCAGATAGATGGATTCAAGTATATTTGTTTTTCCTTGCCCATTAATACCGTACAGGATGGTAAGATGCCTTGACGGCTCCATGCTGATTGAAGCTATGTTACGATACTGTTCAAGCCGAATTTTCTTTAAAAACACTTATTTTCTATAACCTCATTGGCATTATTACAGCTATGAAATCATCCTCTGAATCAGGTGCGACAATAGAAGGAGATAGTTCATTCTTAAATTTCATAAGTACTTTTTCACTTTCAGAAACCATTAATACATCAAGTAGATAGCGCGCATTAAATCTTACAGAGAACGGATTTCCTTCATATTCTATATCGAGTTCTTCCATTGCATCACCAAGTTCAGGGTTATTTGATGATATCTTTACGCTGTTCCCATCTATTTCAAGCATAATTCCCTTGAATTTTTCACTGGAAAGGATTGCCATCCGTCGTACTGCATGAATCAGATTTTCCCTCGGAGCCTTTACAATCTGCTCATTTGCTACAGGAATAACTCTGGTGTAATCTGGAAACTCTCCATCAACAAGACGCATGACTAAAGTTGTATCTCCCTTTCTTATAACAGCACTACTATCTATAAAGCCAAATTGTAAAAGGCCATCTCCTTCATCTGTTATCTTTTTTATCTCATAAATACCTTTTTTAGGAAGTATTACTCCTTTTAAAAGTTCATTATTTGCATTACCACTAAATATCCCTGATGCTATAGATAGACGGTGTCCATCTGTGGCTACCATTTTCAATACCTGACCTGATTCGTTCTGTTCAACCTTGGTAAAGATTCCGTTTAAATTATACTTAGTTTCATCATTACATATTGCATATGAGGTTTTTTCAATCATCTTTCTTAATAATGATGCTTCCAATTCCAGTAACTGCTCATCTTTGACAGATGGTACCATTGGAAATTCATCTGATGGTAAACCAACAATATTAAATCTTACCTTGCCGCAGGTTATTTCAACCCAGTCATTCTCCTTGGTGGAAAATGTTATTTCCTGATTGGGTAGTTCCTTGACTATTTCGTATAATTTTTTAGCTCCAACCGTAATCTTTCCTTCTTCATCAACCTTTGCAGGATAATTACCGTTTAGTCCAACTTCAAGGTCAGTTGCCACAACTTCGATGTTATTTCCTGATGCTTCAATAAGTATATTTGATAAAATCGGCATTGAAGTCCTTTTTTCTACAATTCCTTGAACTTTTTGCAGAGCTTTAAGAAATATATCTTTTTCAATTTTAAAATTCATATTTTGCTCCTTCGTATATGTTATAATTATTTTAATCTTTAAAACCTTATGTATATATTAATAGTCCTGTTGAAATTGTGTAAAACTTATATCTTACTTATTTTATTTGATATTTTATAGTTAACCTCTGTTGATTATCTGGTTTGTTTTTTCTGGTTTTTCAACAAGCTTGTATTTACCAACTGTTGTCAACAGTTCATTCAACAGACTATATTAATAAATAACTAACGAAGTATTATTTCTTTTAATTCTTCTAATAGTTTAATAATATTAGGATTTTCAGCTATTAGTTTATCTATTTTTTTAGCTGAATGTATCACCGTTGAATGATCTTTACCACCGAACCTGGATCCTATATCAGGATATGAGGCCGTTGTCATATCTCTGCATAGCCAGATTGCAATCTGGCGTGCGTATACAAAAGCCTTTAGTCTCTTTTCAGATTTTAAATCAGCTAACTTTAGACCAAAATAATCAGCAACTGTTTTTTGGATAAGTTCGACAGTTATTTCTTTACGCTTGTCTACAAGAATGTCTTTAAGGTTTGTTTTAGCCATTGGCAGGGTTATTGGAATATTTTGAAGACTACTATAAGCTCCAAGACGTATTAACATGCCTTCAAGTTCCCTGATGTTGCGAGTATCACTGGCTGCCAGAAAATAGGCAACATCATCCGGAAGCTTGATCTTATTTGTTTCAGCTTTTTTATTGAGAATTGCAATTTTTGTCTCCAGATCCGGAGGTTGAATATCTGCTATTAACCCCCATTCAAATCTGGATCTTAATCTGTCTTCAAGATTTGGCATCTCACGTGGGAATTTATCAGATGTTATGACGATCTGTTTATGGGATTCATACAAGGCATTAAAAGTATGAAAAAACTCAACCTGAGTCCGTTCCTTTCCGGTAATGAACTGAATATCGTCAATAAGCAGTAAATCAACTGAACGATAACGCTCACGAAATTCATCCATTTTGTTGAGTTTTATGCAATTTACCATTTCATGCATAAATCTTTCGGCTGTGCAGTAACATACCTTTGTTGCATCATTATCGTTAATAATCTTATGACCTATGGCGTTTAGCAGGTGACTTTTACCCAAGCCGACTCCACCATATATAAAGAGTGGATTGTAGGTTATTGCTGGATTGTTGGCCACAGCCATTGCTGCAGCATGTGCAAACTGGTTACCTGCACCGCTGACAAATTGATCAAAAGTATATCGTGGATTAAGAGTTGTAACCTCTTTATACACAACAAAATCCCTGTTTGGATTATTCTGTTTTGTATCAACTGTTTCAGCCGGTTCTTCATGAATCATATCCTGATTTTTTTCCTGAACCACAAACGAGATAAAAAGATTAATATCAGCGGTTGCAGATAATGTACTTTTTATAAGATCAATATAGTTGTCTTCAAGCCACTCTTTGAAAAACTGACTGGGGACAATTAAATATAGTGATTGATGGTCTGAGTGACTGAACTTGATTGGTTTAATCCAGCGGATATAATTTTGTGGGGATATTACCTTTTCAAGATTTATTGCAGTTTTATCCCAGATCTCATGCATGGCGGTATGTTTAGGATCCGGCATTATATTAATTCCAATCTGTTTTAATCAGCTCATTTACAACTTATACACAGGTTTATCCACATCTGTTGAAAACTTTAATTTATTTTAAAAACAACATGTTATGCAGATATTAAATGGAGTGAATGTATCAAGGGTCTGTAATCGTAACAGAGCAGCTCCTCTTTTTCAATGTTAAAACTTCAAATCAGGAAAAACAAAAAATATTGACATTTTCTATATTATTTGTTTATAAGTCTCGTTCCTGTTTTCAGGTTACACACTAAGTAGAAAATAACACTTATTTTTAAAATGGGGTATCGTTGTGAAAAGAACATTTCAACCAAGTAATATCTCACGTAAGCGTACTCATGGTTTTCTTGTGCGTATGGCAACTAAAAACGGTCGTCTTGTAATAAAGCGTCGTCGTTCAAAAGGACGTAAAAATTTATCGGTTCAAGTTGCTGGCAAATAGACAGAAGTAATTTCTTTGTGAATGTAACCGATACTACTTTTACTAAGCAGTATCGGTTGTTGCGGCGTATGGATTTCGTCTCTTTGTACGGAAGCAAGACATCAATTTCAGGCCGTTCTTTTCTAGTTGTATGGAAATGCAATACGCTTGGGTATCCTAGAGTTGGCATAACAGCGAGCAGAAAAACCGGTAATGCGGTAAAAAGAAACAGAATTAAACGCCTCATTCGTGAATTTTTTCGTCAATATCGCTCAATGTTGCCTGCTGTCGATCTTAATATAATAGTTAGACGACAGGCCGCTGAAAACGACACTGCTGCATTTTTTGAAGAATTGCAGCGCGCTTTTCAACAGATCGGTTCATATACATGTTGTCACGAATATTAATAACATGTATCAAAGCATATCAGTTCTTCATTTCCCCTTTTTTACCCGGAGCCTGTCGTTTTTATCCTACCTGTTCAGCGTATTCATTAGAATCAATTCGTCGCTATGGTGCAATCAAAGGTGGTTTTCTCGCTTTTCGCCGCCTCATCCGCTGTCATCCCTGGCATCCAGGCGGCTATGACCCTGTTCGTTAATTAGTAATTGGAGTTTTTATGGAAAAGAGAGCCTTAATTGCAGTTGTACTTTCTATAGCCGTTTTTTACGGTTTTTCAGCTATCTTTGGACCGCAGCAAAAACCGGTTTCCGTTCAGGATACATCTGCCGTTAAAACCGAAAATGTTGGAGCGGCTCCTGTAGTTAGTGTCCAGAAGGCTGATGAAATTCAATCAAAGATTGTATCAGCCAAGCTTTCATCAACTGCTACGGATGTCACGGTTGAAAATGACCGTTATATTGCAATTTTTAGTAGCAGTGGTGCTTCAATAAAAAAGCTGACTCTTAAAGGCTACCACGAGTCTAACAGTCCTTCTTCACCAAATGTTGCCCTGTTGGGTCAGGCAGATCCCTCTGCATTATCCTTTTCTACACGCGGAGTAGGATTTGCACTTTCATCTCAGGCTGTTTATGTACCGGATGTAACAAGCCTTAAACTCTCATCTGCCGAAAAGAAGAAGCTTGTTTTTACATTTGTGGATACTCAAGGTTTTGTTGTACGTAAAACTTACAGCTTTGATGGTTCTGGTTATGGAATAAGTCTTGAGACCCAGATGGTGAATAATTCCGGCTCAAATATTTCAGGGGCTTTTCAGCAGGTTATTACAGCCCCATTTGATGTTGATAAAAAGGATGGCCGTTACGAAACTTACGGTTCTTCTTTGTTTTCTGATAATGGTCTTCATACCGATCTGCCAAAAAATGTGGTCTCTGCTTCCAAGAAGTATGACAAGGATATCCAGTGGGCTGCAATTAATGACAAGTATTTTTTGAGCGCATTGTTGTCGGTGAGCAACAGCATTGCTTCGGTTGAATTAAAGAAAAATAGCGCTGGATTTCTCGAAACCATAGCGACAACGCCAGCATTTTCTGTTGCTCCTGGCCAGGCGGTCACTATTAACAACAAGTTGTTTGTTGGCCCAAAAGAGATTGATATACTTAAATCCCAAGGCAGTTCTCTGGAGCAATCACTTGACCTTGGATGGTTTTCATCCTTGGCAAAACCGATGCTTTATTCACTTAAGTTCTTTTATAAATATATTGCTAACTACGGTATAGCTATAATTATTATTACTGTAATTCTTAAAATAGTATTCTTCCCATTGACTCACAAGAGCTATAAGTCAATGAAAGGAATGAGCAAGATTCAGCCTAAAATGATGGCAATAAAAGAGAAGTACAAGAATGATAAAGATTCAATGAACAGAGCGATCATGGAGCTTTATCGTGAACACAAGGTTAATCCCTTGGGTGGATGTCTTCCGATGATCGTCCAGATTCCAGTGTTTTTTGCTCTTTACAAGGCTTTAATGTATTCCATTGAGTTGCGTCATGCCCCATTTTACTTCTGGATTACTGATCTCTCTGCCAAGGATCCTTACTACGTAACTCCGATTGTTATGGGTGTCACCATGTTTTTTCAGCAGAAGTTGACACCATCAAATATGGACGAGATGCAGCAGAAGATTATGCTTGCGCTTCCGGTTGTTTTCACCTTTATGTTTTTAAACTTTCCATCAGGTCTTGTGCTTTATTGGCTTGTAAACAACATCCTGACCATTGGTCAGCAGTTGTATATAAACAAGCTCGTTAATGACTGATAAGGTGGAATATGTATATTCTTGATACTATTGCTGCCATTGCAACCCCTTTAGGGGCGGGTGGAATTGGTATTGTAAGGGTTAGCGGGCCAGATTCAGAATCTATAGGTAAATTAATATTTTCTGGGTCTAAAAAAATAATTGGCGGTGGCTTTGAAAGCCACCGCCTTTTCTATGGCCGTTTTTTTCATCCTTCAGATGGCTTTCTTATCGATGAGGGGATGTTAGTTTTGATGCGTGCTCCACGCTCATATACTCGTGAAGATGTACTGGAGCTGCATTGTCACGGTGGTTATTTAATTGTTAGTAAGCTTTTGGATGCCTGTGTTGCCGCAGGTGCGCGTCTTGCTGAACCTGGTGAATTTACAAGACGGGCCTTTCTTAACGGCAGGATCGACCTTGCTCAGGCTGAGTCGATCTCGGATATTATTTCCAGCTCAACTGACAGATCCCTGGCTCTTGCACAGTCCCAAAGGGAGGGTCATCTTTCTCGCTCTCTTGCCGAGCTTCGTTCTCCTTTGATAGATGCTCTTGCCCTTGTTGAGGCTTATATTGATTTTCCTGAGGATGAGGTTGATCCCCTGGTAATCGGGGCTGTTCTTGATCGAATTGCTGCCGTGCGCTCCTCTCTGCAGAAGCTGCTAGATACATTTACTACTGCTAAGGTTCTTAGAGAGGGTGTATCAGTCTTGCTCTTAGGGCGCCCTAATGCAGGTAAATCCAGTCTTTTAAACGCGCTCACAGGTACCGAGCGTGCAATAGTGTCTCATCTTCCTGGAACAACCAGGGACCTTATAGAAGAGACGGTTTCGCTTTATGGTTTACCGGTAAAGATAATTGATGCGGCTGGTATACGTTCACACCATTTTGATTCTGTTGAGCAAGAGGGTGTTCGCAGAGCTTTAGATAAGGTTGGGTCTGCGGATCTGATCCTTTTGCTTATAGATGGCTCAAAGCCTGTGCTAAATGAGGATCTTGAGCTTGCCTCAAATCTTGGTAAAACACCATATTTATTGGTTCTTACAAAGTCTGATTTGCCACATATGGTTGATACCGCAAAATTTGAAAATGCTATAGGAATATGTCCTGTTTCTGCTAAACAAGCAGTTGGTATTAATGATCTGACAATGTTTATCTATGATTATTTTGTTAGCTCATCTGTTGTGAGTTCTGATGGGGTTGCGCTTGTTTCAACTGTTCGCCATCGGGACATTCTGTTGCGTGCGTTCTCTTCTTTGGAGCGGTTTTCTTATAATCAGTTAATAAACTCGCCACCAGAGCTGTTGTCTCTTGATTTGCGCGAAGCACTCTCTGCTTTGGGCGAAATAACAGGAGAAACTACTGCAGATGAGCTCTTGGACTTGATTTTTTCTTCATTCTGTATCGGCAAGTAAGTAATTGTGTTTCACGTGAAACATGGGGGCTGATATGCATTGCTATGAGACAAAATATGATGTCATTGTCGTTGGTGCTGGCCATGCCGGATGTGAAGCGGCACTTGCTCCGGCGCGAATGGGTTGCCTAACATTGCTGCTTAACATGAGTCTTGATGGAATGGCCGTTATGTCATGCAATCCATCTATTGGAGGACTAGCCAAGGGTCATCTGGTGCGAGAGATTGACGCGCTAGGCGGCGAGATGGCAAAAAATATTGATGCTACAGGAATTCAGTTTCGGGTGCTTAATACAAGAAAAGGGCCTGCAGTCAGAGCTGGTAGGGCGCAGGCAGACAAACAGTTATACCGCCTCAGAATGAAATATGTTCTGGAACATCAGGATAATCTGCATGTAAAACAAGGTGAAGTAACAGCTCTTTACATGCAAGGTGACGAACTCATGGGAGTTGATACAAGAAGCGGTATCCGCTTTATTGGAAGGACCGTTATATTAACAACCGGCACATTCATGCGTGGTCTTATACATATAGGGTTAATTAATTATCCAGGAGGGAGAGCTGGGGATCTTCCGTCAGCTGGTCTCTCAGATGATCTGAGGGGACTTGGGTTTGATGTTGGTCGCCTTAAGACGGGAACGCCGGCGAGGCTAGATGGAAGAACTATTGATTTTAGCCGTCTGGAGGCACAATACAGCGACGATAATCCTGTTCCGTTTTCGTTCAGTACAAAGCGGATAACGATGCCGCAGATACCATGTTACATTGCATATACAAATTCCAAAACTCACGAAATTATCAGGAGTGGGCTTGATCGTTCTCCCTTGTACTCAGGCGTAATTGAGGGAATAGGGCCGCGATACTGCCCGTCTATAGAAGACAAAATAGTAAGATTTCCTGAAAAAGAACGTCATCAGACATTTATCGAGCCTGAAGGTTTGGAAACTGTTGAGTATTATCCAAGTGGAATGTCTTCCTCCCTGCCAATAGATATCCAGATCGCTTTTTACCGCTCAATGGAGGGGCTTGAAAAGGTCGAAATGATGCGCCCCGCTTACGGGATTGAATATGACTACGTTAATCCTATTCAACTGCACGCAACCCTCGAAACAAAATTGATAAAAAATCTGTTTCATGCAGGACAGATTAACGGCACCTCTGGATACGAAGAGGCTGCAGGTCAGGGATTGCTGGCTGGTATAAATGCTGCGCTCAGGGTTAAGGGGAAAGAACCTGTCAGATTTGCAAGGCATGAATCTTATATTGGCGTAATGGTCGATGATCTGGTTACACTGGGAGTAAAAGAGCCATATCGGATGTTTACTTCACGTGCAGAGCATCGCTTGCTGTTAAGAGAAGACAATGCCGATATAAGGCTTAGGGATCTCGGTTACAGACTTGGATTGGTTGACGAGGATACGTATAGCGATTTCTGCAATAAAAAAGATGAAATTAATAAAGAGCTGGAACGGATTAAAGTTACCCGCATAGGTTTGACGCCTGTAGAAAAAGAGTGGTGTAGTCATCACGACTGCAAAGATATTCAGAAAGGTACCACTCTGGATCAAATTCTACGGCGACCTGAAATTGGTTATGATCAGCTTCAAGAAATAGATCAGATTTCAAAAGAACTCACCAAAGAAGTACGCGAACAGGTTGAAATTCAGATCAAGTATCAGGGCTATATCAGTCGTCAGATGGAACAGATTGAGCGGATGCGTAAGCAGGAAGAGGTCAGGATTCCGGAAGAGTTTGATTACAACAATATTCCGGGTCTAACGCTGGAGGTTCAGGAAAAGCTTAAGCGATACAAGCCAGATACCTTGGGGCAGGCAGCTCGAATAGAGGGGATAACGCCTGCGGCTGTTGCTATAGTTGCTGTGATGTTGAAGAGCCGTGGAGAACAGAAAGTTGAATCGTAAACTACTGGATCTTACTACAAAAGAGCTGAAACTAAACCTTACAGAACCGCAGTATGATTCATTTGATCTACTTCTGAATGAATTAAGTCGCTGGAACGGCAAGATTAATTTGACTGCAATTAAAGATGGCGATGAGATGACAAGCAAGCACCTGATTGATTCACTGCATCTGGTGCCAGAACTAGATCTGCATCAGTCTCTGCTGGATGTAGGTTCTGGTGCCGGTTTTCCTGCCTTGGTTATTGCAATTGCGAGACCTGATTGTCTTGTTACATCAATTGATGCAGTCGGGAAGAAGATAAGCTTTCAGAGGCATATCAGCAGACTTCTCAAGCTTGATAATTTCAAGCCACTGCATGGGCGTGTTGAAGAATTAGCCAAGAACAGATTACACTGTTTTGATCTGGTTGTGTCGCGAGCATTCAGTAGCCTTTCTCTCTTTGTATCAACATGTGCCATGCTGGTTTGCCAGAGTGGTAAGCTTATATCTATGAGAGGCTCCGATGCCGAACATGAGCTTAAAGAGCTAGAAGAAAAGATCAAAACTGCCGGTTTTAGGCCTGAACCAGTCATAAAGTACCACCTTCCAAATAATATTGGTTCGAGAACCCTTGTTAGGCTTCGTAACGAGCTATAATTGTTAACTTAATAGGCCGTGTCAAATTCAAAGGGCTTCAGGCATTTTTTTGTTTGTTCCTATGTCTCTCTATCAGTTTTTGTTAAAAAGAGCCTGACAGGCTAATTTAGCGTTTTCTGGATATTATCGGCTCGTTTGGAGAAAATCAATTGCGGATATAGATGAAGAGCAGTTGCAGAGGATAGCCAACTAAAGTAAAGTGAGCAACCAGGAATACAATGAAGATAAGAGTTTATTACGAAGATACAGATGCGGCAGGTGTTGTTTACCACTCCAATTACCTTAATTACATGGAGCGGGCTAGAACTGAATATATACGTGAGAGAGGCTGCTCTGTCTCTGATATGGCGACTGATGGCTCAGTTTTTCCTGTAGTACATATGGAGATAGAGTTTAAGGCTCCAGCACGTCATGATGAACTTCTATCTGTTCGAACTTTACCAATTAAGGTTGCAGGTTCTTCATTTACGCTTATTCAGCAGATATTTCGTGATTCAGATCAAAAATTACTGGTAGAGGCACGGGTATCCCTTGCCTGTGTCTCCCCGCTTCTTAAGGCCAAGCGCCTGCCGTTGGAGATAAAAGAGCTCTTGATGAGGGAGATCCAGCCGTGATATCGCCAATACAAATACTGGACAGAAAAGGGGCTCTGGATCTACTTATAAACGGAGATCTTCTTGAACTCGGGAGGTGGGCTGATTCAATCAGGCGTAAACTGCATCCTGAAAATCGTGTGACCTTTGTGATTGACCGCAACGTTAACTACACAAATATTTGTGAATCACGTTGCACTTTTTGTGCATTTTATCGTACTCCTGACGCACCAGATGCATATCTGCTGGATCATGAAACAATACTTTCCAAGATTACAGAACTTGTTGAGCGTGGTGGCACACAACTGTTGATGCAGGGAGGGCTGAACCCAAAGGTAGGACTTGAGTATATTGAGCGGCTTTTCCAGCTTATAAAAGAGAGATTTCCTAAAGTTCAAAATCACTCCCTCTCTCCTGCCGAGGTCTGCCACTTGGCTGAAAATGCGGGGCTAGGCATCCCTGAGGCCATAACCAGGCTAAAAAAAGCAGGGCTTGATTCTATACCGGGCGGAGGCGCAGAAATCCTCGTAGATGAGGTCAGGCAGTTAATATCGCCAAGAAAGATAGGATGGGAAAAATGGGGAGAAGTGATGTTAGAGGCATCAGCACAAGGAATGCCAACAACATCCACCATGATGTTTGGGAGCAAAGAAACCGCTGAACAGATAATTGAGCATATATTCAGAATAAAAGAGCTTCAGGCAAAAGGAGGCTCATTCACAGCTTTTATCCCTTGGACATATCAACCCGGAAATACCGAACTTGGAGGCGAGACCGCTACCGGAGTAGAGTATCTGAAGGTTTTAGCGCTTTCACGCATTATTCTTGATAATATTCCAAACATACAGGCAAGTTGGGTGACACAGGGTTCGAAGCTTGCCCAGGTGGCGCTATTTTTTGGGGCTAACGATATTGGTGGAACCATGCTGGAAGAAAATGTAGTGGCTGCAGCAGGCTGCTCATTCAGGATGTCACAGGAAGAGATACTGGAGCTGATTCAGGGCGCAGGATTCAAGGCGGCACAGCGTAGCACCACATATAAGGTTCTAAGGGAATTTTGAACTACTCCCTGATAGAAAATAACCTGAAGCTGGAAACGCTTTGTGGACACCTTGCAAAAGAACCTGAACTGGCCATGGATCTGGAGGCTGATTCACTGCATCATTACCGTGAGAAGGTTTGTCTTTTGCAGTTGTCTAACCGGACGGATACTTGGCTTATTGATCCTTTTGCAATCAGTGACATATCACCATTATCCAGATTACTGGCAGAACCGGAACGGTTAATAGTATTTCATGGCGGTGATTATGATATCAGGTCGCTGCACCGTGATTTTAGGATTACGGTAAACCGGATGTTTGATACCATGATTGCAGCTCAATTTACTGGAGCGACAGAGTTTGGGCTCGCGGCATTGCTGCGGGAAAACTTCGGGATAGAGCTGGACAAGCGCTTTCAGAAAGCAGACTGGAGCAAAAGGCCACTGACTCTTGAGATGGCCGATTATGCTGCCAATGATACAGCCAATCTGTTAAGACTTGCAGATATATTAAGGAATAAATTGGGAGAGCTGAACCGTTCTGGATGGGTGGAAGAGGAATGTGCCCTTGTCACAACCAATCGTGTACAGAACAGATCCGATACTTCACTTTTTATGCATTGTAAAGGAGCCGGTAGGCTAACACCCAGGCAACTGGCAATATTGGAAGAACTACTGCAATTAAGGGAACTACAGGCTTCTGAAATGGATCGTCCTGTATTCAAGGTTATCCCTTCCGAACCCCTGATGTTTATATCTGAGAAGCAGTTGCAGAATATCCAGGATATGTATGGAGTTCCAGGACTTACTACCAGATTGCTTAATCAGTATGGAACAAAACTTGTTGAGGCAGTAAAGAGAGGTATGAATCTGTCGGAAAGAGATTTGCCCTCATACCCTCGTTATAAGACGGAATCAACTCCAGGAATAAAGACGCGCTTGAGTAGGTTGAAACAATGGCGTGAAGGGTACAGTAAACAGATTGGGTTACCCACAGGTATTATTGCCCCCAACTGGCTTTTGGAGAGGATTGCAGAACATAATCCTTCTTCTATTGAGCGGCTTGCGGAGCTGCAAGGAATAAGGCAATGGCAGGTGAACCTGTGGGGCAAGGATATGCTTATACTACTGGCGAAGGAGAACCAGCCGAAATGACGGCTATTTATGTAAGCATTGTCATACCGGTATACAACGAGGAAAGATCGTTGCAACCTTTGATGGATCGCCTCTATCCGGTAGTTAGCGGACTTGGACGGACATTCGAGATCATCTTTACCAATGATGGTTCAAAGGATCAATCACTGGTTATGCTACAGGGTTATGTGGAACGGTACCCTGGTGTAAAAGTTGTCGAGTTCAACGGCAACTTTGGACAACATATGGCAATCCTTGCTGCATTTGAGCGTTCAAGTGGAGATATAGTTATCACGCTGGATGCAGATCTCCAAAATCCGCCAGAAGAGATCCCACGCATGATTGAGGAGATTGAGAAGGGTCACGATGTTGTAGGAACCATCCGCGAAAAGCGTCAGGATCCGTTGTTTCGTCGTGCAGCCTCAAAAATAGTCAATATAACCACCAACAAGATGACAGGGATGCAGATGAGCGATTACGGATGTATGCTGCGCGCATACCACCGTAATATCATCAACAATATAAACCAGTGCGGAGAATCAACTACCTTTATTCCTGCTTTAGCTCAAACCTTTTCTTCAAACCCCACCGAAATAATGGTAGGTCACGCTGAACGAACCTTGGGAGAGAGCAAATACTCTTTTTATCGCCTTATTCGACTTAATTTCGATCTGATGACCGGTTTTTCTGTTGTTCCGTTACAACTTTTCGCTCTTTTGGGAATTATGACATCCTTCTTGTCGGTTGGATTTGCGATATTTCTCTTTATACGCAGATTTATGATTGGCGCAGAAGTTGAGGGTGTATTTACCCTGTTTGCAATCCTTTTTTTCTTTGTAGGGATTATTATCTTTGGTATCGGTATTGTGGGTGAATACGTCGGAAGGATCTACCAAGAGGTCAGAAAACGGCCACGTTTTGTGGTCAGAAAGCTATACGGTTTTGACAAATCATGAAGCTTATAGTCTGCGCTTACCATAATGTAGGATACCGTTGCATAGAGGAGCTGTTGAATAAAGGAGCTGAAATCAGTCTGATCTTTACCCATGAGGATTCTCCAAATGAGCAGATCTGGTTTAGTTCGGTTCGTGAACTGGCTGAAGCCAACAATATTCCCTATTTGACCAGCAGTATAAACGAATCGGAGAATATTAAACGAGTTAACCAGCTAAGGCCTGACTTCCTGTTTTCATTTTACTACCGGAACATGATAAAGCCTGAAATCCTTGAAATTCCAGCAAAAGGCGCTTTGAACCTGCATGGTTCCTACCTCCCTAAATATCGAGGAAGGGTGCCGGTTAACTGGGCAGTGATCAACGGTGAGACAGAGACCGGCGCAACATTGCACTACATGGTTGAAAAACCTGATGCAGGAGATATTGTTGATCAGGAAAAGGTGGCCATTGACTTTACCGATACGGCTCATGACGTTTTTGGCAAGGTAAGTGAGGCTGCTGTAACTGTTATCAGAAGGGCATGGCCCAGATTGCTGACCGGAACAGCAGACCGAATCCCGATGAATCTGAAATCTGGAAGCTATTTTGGAGGTAGAAAGCCGGAGGATGGCAGGATTGACTGGAACAGAAGTGCAGTACAGATATACAATCTGATTCGTGGTGTCACTCATCCATACCCGGGGGCGTTTACGGAACATAATGGCAGAAAAATTATGATCTGGTCAGCATGGCCGGTTGAGGGTTTTGCTGAACCAGGGATGGTTGCTTCAATAGATCCTTTGCTTGTGGGGACAGGAGAAGGTCTGCTAAAAATTTGTGATATGACCCTTGAAGGTGAGCCTAGGGCGGAGCTGGCCGGTTCTATAATTAAAAAATCGGATATACTCAGATAAAATCCAGGAGTTAATAATGAAAGTACTGATACTTGGCGTTAATGGATTTATTGGTAATGCACTTACACACCGCATTTTGACAACTACAGACTGGGAAGTGTTTGGTCTGGATATGGCGTGTGATAAACTTGAACGTTCACTCGGCGATCCACGTTTTACCTTTCTTGAAGGGGATATAACAATCAACAAGGAATGGATAGAGTATCACATAAAAAAGTGTGATGTAGTGCTACCGCTTGTTGCAATTGCTACACCGGTTACATATGTAAAGGATCCACTGCGGGTATTTGAGCTTGATTTTGAAGAGAACCTGAAGATTATCCGGCTATGTGTAAAGCATAAAAAACGGGTGGTTTTCCCCTCAACATCTGAGGTGTACGGCATGAGTCCGGATCCGCAATTTGATGAAGAAAACTCTCCTTTAGTGCTTGGGCCTATTGCCAAGGAACGTTGGATATACTCATG
>DCVL01000061.1 GCA_002328035.1 Geobacter sp. UBA2189 | reverse complement strand
ATAGGGCATCTGTTTGATGGCATTGTTTCTGCGCATCAGGTAGGAGTTCCCAAGGAAGATGGCAGTTTTTGGGAGGAGCTGCAGCGTTTTGTCAGCTATAACCCCGAGAAGACCATGCTCGGGGAAGACAGCGAAACCAACCTTCGAACGGCTAACCGTTACGGGATACGTTATCTTTTTTATATCAGTCATTTCAGCTCATCATCCACACCTGTTCCATCAAAGCAGTTTACAACCATTGACTATTTTAACCGATTGATTCCCACTGACGGGGCAACAAGGGTCTGGTTTTGCCCTTCCGGAGGTTCATGCAGCTATGTTACCTGAACTATACGATTTGATCATAATTGGCGCAGGCCCTGCAGGACTGGCAACAGCCTATCTTTGCCATAAGTCAGGACTCTCTTATCTTGTCCTTGAATCAGGCAAGTCTTCTTTTCAGGGGATTGCAAACACATATCCACAGGGGAAGCTTGTTTACGCATCAAAGCCTAAGGAGGCTCCAGAGCCCTTTCTTGTGGACGAACTGCGCCCTCCGGACAAGCCAGTAACCGTTGAAAGTTACCTTCAGTATATCCAGCACTTTGTTCAACATGAAAATCTGAATATCAGAAATGAAGTCACCTTTGAATCTATTGTTGATGAACGGGATGGTCTGACTGTCCTGACTGATAAGGGGCGTTTCAAGGGTAAGAAGGTTGTTCTGGCATTTGGCAGCAGTATTCCTCGTGAGCTTTCAGTTTATGGCGATGCAAAGATGGTGGCCAAGAACCTCGATGACCCATCAAAATTTGTCGGGGTAAAAACTCTTGTGATAGGTGGCGGAAACACTGCAGCAGATGTTGTTATAGCCATTTTGAAAGCCAAACGGGAACAGAATGACAATCAGCCGGTCTACTGGGCTCATCAGTCGGAACGTTTTGATGTGAACAAGGAGACTGCACAACGATTAGGAGAGGAGATACTTCTTGGAGGTAATATCCGTTTGCTTCCTGGCGCTACACCGCGTATCGGCGAGGTTGATGACGAGCAGGTTGATCGTCTTTCAATCAGGATTAATGAGTTCAAGCAGGCGGACGGGATTGATCTTTATCATGCGCTAAGTTTTCCGATGCAGAATGTAATTGCATGCATAGGCTCTCAGGGGCCTGTTCCTATCTTTGACAAGTTGGGAATACAAACAATATCCTGCACTGCAGGGGTATGCAAGGTTGCACAGGATGGAGACAGGCTGGTTCTTCTCACTACAGATTTTGAATCAACGCGTAAAGGGGTTTATGTGGTTGGTGGGGCTATATCCCCTTCTTACATGAAGATTAGCGAAGGGATGATTCAGGAGGAAAAACATCCGAATCTTATATATACAGCGATAAATGATGCATACCATCTGGTAGAGGCAATAAAAAAGAGATTGGGGAAATGAAGGGATTTAACTGGCTGAACGTAGATCAGAATTGATAAAAAAAGACCCCGTTTGATGGGGTCTTTTTTTGTTTACTATTTTTTCTTTGGCTTGGCAGCCTTTTTTGCAGCAATGTCTTTAAGTGCCTTGCCAGGAGAAAACTTGCCTGAAGTTTTTGCAGCGATCTTGATCGGCTTGCCTGTTTGAGGATTACGGCCTGTGCGAGCTTTGCGGTTGATAGTTGAGAATGTGCCGAACCCTACCAGTGTAACCTTGTCACCAGCTGTCAATGCAGTGGTTACGCTGGCAACAAAACTTGCCAGAGCCTTCTCTGCTTGTACCTTGGTAAGTCCAGCCCCTTCAGCCATCTTTGCAACAAGTTCAGATTTCTTCATAGAGCCTCCCTCTGGAGATAATTGATGAAAGCCTTATAACACAACTTTTTAATAACAAAAGAGAAAAGTTGGAAAATCGTCAACTTTTAATAAAATTTTGTGATTTAAATAAAAAAGCTGAAGAAAGGTGTGCGTGGTGCGGGCAGCCGGACTCGAACCGGCACAGGGTTGCCCCCGAGAGATTTTAAGTCTCTTGTGTCTACCTATTCCACCATGCCCGCGAAAAGGACGTCCTATATATCATGGGTTTTAAATGATGTCTACCAGCTTTAGTTTGGCCTGTCGGTTTTTTGAATTGAATGTGCAAACAGCGGTTGTCTTCCGGTAGATTGCATGCTGTATACAATAAAATCCTTGCAATTTACTAAAACGGCGTTTAGTATACGGCATTGATTTTGTCTGCATTTATTCAGCATTTAACCAGTATCTACCGGTATACCTACCCCACAAGGAGGCTTCCCATGCAGAATTATCGCAAGCTAAACTGGCGGGGTCCGCCACACGACTGAATCAATCCATCTGTTTGGCCTTTTCGTTGTTACACATTTGGCTTCAACACTACATCATAAAGGAAGGGAGTTTATGGAATTTCTGAACACATCCATCGGCAGGAAGATGATTATGGCCGTGACAGGTGGCAGTATGATCCTGTTTACGATTATACATCTTCTCGGTAACAGTTCCATTTTCGTCGGCCCAAGCGGTATCAACTCATATGCCGAACATCTGCACAGCATGCCTCTGCCTATTATTGTTGCATTCAGGGCAGTAATGCTGGCGTTGTTTGTTGTGCATGTCATCTACGGTATTCAGCTTACCCTTGAAAACAGAGTAGGTCGTACATCCCAGTATGCTCTTAAGGCAAATCGTAAAGCTACTTTCTCTAGCGAGAACATGATCTGGACAGGCTCACTGCTTTTCGTCTTTATTGTTTACCACTTGTTGCATTTTACCTTCAGGTCTACTCCCGGTCTCAAGCTTGTTACTGATGCTTCCGGCCATTTTGATGTGTTTGCAATGGTTGCCTCCAGTTTTACATCATTTGTTGGGGCTGGTATTTATGTGGCTTTTGTTGCGGTACTTTTCCTGCACCTCTATCATGGTATCCAGAGCTTTTTCCAGACAATTGGTCAGGCAAATGACAGCACCTTGCCAACAATTACTACTGTAGGCCGCTTTGTAGCCCTGGTTCTTTTTCTGGGCTTTGCGTCCATACCGCTTTCTATTCTGCTTGGAATAATAAAAGGTTAAGGGGGATACCGTGATTCTTGATGGCAAAAGTCCAACCGGACCGATTCAACAAAGTTGGGATAAGTACCGCTTCGATCTGAAGCTGGTTAACCCTTCCAACAAGCGTAAGTACACTATTATTATGGTAGGTACCGGTCTTGCCGGCGGAGCTGCAGCTGCATCACTCGGTGAGCTGGGTTACAACGTTATGGCGTTCTGTTACCAGGACTCCCCACGTCGCGCACACTCAATTGCTGCCCAGGGTGGTATTAACGCAGCCAAAAACTACCCAAGTGACGGCGACTCAGTCTATCGTCTCTTCTATGATACCATAAAAGGCGGTGACTTCCGTGCCCGTGAGGCGGATGTCTGGCGTCTGGCTCAGGTATCGAACAATATTATTGACCAGTGTGTTGCCCAAGGTGTTCCATTCGCCCGCGATTATGCTGGTTACCTGGATAACCGCTCCTTCGGTGGCGCCCAGGTTTCCCGTACATTCTTTGCTCGTGGCCAGACAGGCCAGCAGCTACTTTTGGGTGCTTATTCCGCACTCTCCCGTCAGATCAAGGCCGGTACTGTTCAGATGTACACCCGTCGTGAAATGATGGATCTTGTCGTTGTCGATGGTGTTGCCCGTGGTATCACCTGTCGTAACCTGGTAACCGGTGAGATTGAGTCTTACGCTGCTGATGCAGTCTGTCTCGCAACTGGTGGCTATGTAAACGTGTTCTATCTGGCTACAATGGCCAAAAACAGTTCTGTAACTGCAAACTGGGCTGCTCACAAAAAGGGCGCTTTCTTTGCAAACCCTTGTTACACACAGATTCACCCGACCTGTATTCCTCAGTCTGGCGAATATCAGTCCAAGCTGACACTGATGTCAGAATCTCTGCGTAACGATGGTCGCGTTTGGGTGCCCAAGAAGAAGGAAGACTGTGGCAAGCATCCTAATGATATTCCTGAAGAGGATCGTGATTACTATCTGGAGCGCAAATATCCTTCCTTCGGTAACCTGGCTCCACGTGATATCGCATCCCGTGCTGCCAAAGAGCAGTGTGATGATGAGCGTGGTGTCGGACCTGGTGGTCGTGGTGTTTATCTTGACTTCTCAACCTCTATCAAGAGGGTTGGCGCTGCCAAGATTAAGGAACGTTACGGCAACCTCTTCGAGATGTATGAGAAGATTACTGATGAAGATGGTTACAAGCGTCCGATGCGTATCTACCCTGCTCCACACTATGCAATGGGTGGACTCTGGGTTGATTACAACCTGATGAGCAACATTCCAGGCCTCTTTGTGCTGGGTGAGGCTAACTTCTCGGTTCACGGCGCTAACCGTCTTGGCGCTTCAGCCCTGATGCAGGGTCTGGCTGACGGATACTTCGTCATTCCATACACAATTGGTGGTTATCTTGCCTCAATCAAGCCATATGGTACTTCTACCGATCCGTCAGAGTTCAAACAGTCTGCTGACGAGGTAAAAGAACGTATTAACAAGTTGCTCAATGTTAAAGGCAAGGAGACGCCAACTCACTACATGCGTGAGCTTGGTCGCCTTATGTGGAACAATTGTGGTATGGGACGTTCAAAAGAATCTTTGGAAGAAAACCTTAAAAAGATTCCTGAATTGCATCAGGAATTCCTGCAGAATGTCAAAGTTGCAGGTACCGGCGCCGAGTTTAACCAGCAACTTGAAGCTGCTTGGCGTACCCAGGACTTCTTTGAGTTTGGGCCTCTGCTTGTTCGTGATGCATTAAATCGTGAAGAGTCCTGTGGTGGCCACTTCCGTGTAGAACACCAGTATGATGACGGTGAAGCCAAGCGTAATGACGCTGATTTCTGCTATGCCGCAGCATGGGAGTACAAAGGGGAAAACAAGGAACCAGAACTTCATAAGGAACCCCTCAAATTCGAGAACATCCATCTCGCCGTAAGGAGCTACAAATAATGAGCGATCACAAGACCATGACTATCAACCTTGTCGTGTGGCGCCAGAAAAACGCCAACGACACTGGCAAATTTGAAAACTATACGGTTAAAGGGATTACAGGGCATCATTCCTTCCTGGAGATGCTGGATGTCCTTAACGAGGATCTGATCCATGCCGGTAAAGAGCCGGTTAACTTTGACCATGACTGCCGTGAAGGTATCTGCGGTATGTGTTCCCAGGTTATCAACGGTATGGCTCATGGTGGGCAGGAACGCACCACAGTCTGCCAGTTGCATATGCGTAAGTTTAAGGATGGTGATACCATCTATGTTGAGCCTTGGCGTGCACGTGCCTTCCCGCTTCTGAAGGATCTGGTCGTTGATCGTTCGGCTCTGGACAGAATTATTCAGGCTGGTGGTTACACCTCCTGCCATACCGGTGGTGTTCCTGATGCAAACTCTACACTGATACCAAAGCCAGCTGCCGATGAATCCATGGATGCTGCTGAGTGTATCGGTTGTGGTGCCTGTGTTGCCGGTTGCCCTAACGGAGCAGCAATGCTCTTTACCGGCGCAAAGGTCTCTCAGTTTGCGGTATTGCCGCAGGGCAGGCCAGAAGCTAAGCAGCGTGTTCTGAACATGGTTCAGGCCATGAAGGATAACAACTTTGGCAACTGCACGAACCACTATGAGTGTCAGGCTGCCTGTCCTAAAGGCATCAACGTCAAGTTTATCGCACGTATGAACAGGGAATATTTTAAAGCTCAATTCTGATTTTATATTTGCTGAATATGGAGTAATTGGGGCGATCGGCAACGGTCGCCCCGCTTTTTATGGACTTGAACATTGTAAGGCTAATCATAACTCCTAAGCCAAAGTCTCTGGAAGCTATTATGCCTGTTCTAAAAGGCAAGGGTCGCTTATTTGAGGAAACTCTACACAAGCTCTATTGCTGTTATCCGGGTGCTGTCTGTAAAAAATGTGATAAAAGCCAGGTCTGTCCGATTCCCCCTTTGACAGGAAGGCAGCTTTCCTTCGATCCGGAAATTGTTCGCAGATACCAGAAACCTGGACTCCCATATATCTTTGAAAAAGTCTCAAGGTCTGACAGACAACCGGAGAGCTTCCTGCTAACCCTTATGGGAACAGCTTCCATCCATCTAACTATCTTATTATCAGTTCTTGATGAACTTGCAGGTGTCAGGGAATCATGCCGGGTAGTTACCCTTGATTATCAGAATAAAGAGAGCGCACTTGATTTAAGTTGCGAAGGAGAAAGTGTTAATATTCCGATACTTTCTGCTAAAGAGCTTCTTGCCATCTATAGTTGTCAGTTTAATGCCTGTAAACGCGTTAGAATAGATATTCAATCCCCTTTAAGAATCATGCATAATGGCTGTGAACTGCGCAGGTTTGAGTCTGCACAGTTTATACGTTCCATGTTACGCCGTATATCTTCGCTTTTTTCGTATTACGGTGTTTTTAACAGTTATGATCAGTTTAAAAATCTTGTCGAACTGGCTGAAGATGTGAAAATTGTAAAGATAACAGCCTCCGAAGCTGATGGTAAGATCACTGCCAGAGGAGTAACTGGTTCATTTGAATTAACCGGCGCTTTTGATGAATTAGGCTCGCTATTAAGATTAGGGTGTATGTTTCATCTTGGCAAAGGAGCCTCATATGGTATGGGGGCATACAATATCACTCCGATTTCTTGACTCTATTCAAAAGGTGCTCTAAAAAGAGCGAATGTTTCCTCTTCTCTCTACAGTTGAATCCTTTCACTCCATTACTGTTGATCTGGAAGACTGGTACCATGTATGCGGCGTTAAGCTGCCGTCCGGTATAGAGGCAGGTGGCAGGGTTGTTGAGGCCACGGGGAACATTCTTGCACTTCTTCGTCGCCATAATATATGTGCAACATTTTTTGTGCTTGGTTCTGTAGCTGCTCAGTATCCTGAACTGCTCTACAAAATAGCAGATAATGGGCATGAGATAGCTTCACACGGCTGGTCGCACAGATTGGTTACTGAACTGAGCCATGATGAATTCATGGAAGAGCTTGAAAGAACTGCCTCGGTAATTGAAGGTCAAACAGGCTGCAAACCAGTTGGTTTCAGGGCGCCACGCTGGTCTTTATCACGACTGAATACACCATGGGCATTTAAGATACTGGCTGAGTCGGGATATCTGTATGATAGCAGTCTGACACCATTGCCAGCTATTGGTGAGCCAAATGGTCCTCGATACCCACACATAATTGAGACGGAAGCGGTAAATATATGGGAAGTTCCACCTATAGTTACAAAGACGCCGTTTATAAATCTTCCTACTGGAGGCGGATGGGGATTCAGGTTTTTCCCTTTATCCATAATTCAGGCCACTATAAGGAGATATGCAGATAGAGGCCAACCTGCTGTTATCTTTGTACATCCAAGGGAGCTTGACCCTGAAGGCCCTCGTCTTAATCTTGGGGTATTTCAGGGGTTTGCTACATATGGTTCACGAACCAGCTCTGAAGACCGCTTACAGAGGCTTTTTTCAGAATTCAGATTTAAACCGTTGGGAGAAATTGTCAAAACGTGGCAGCCTGCATCCTGATACCGGCCTTTAATGCCGTAGAGACAATCCGTAGAGTTGTAGAGGAGTGCATGCAACATCGACTGCCGCTGATTGTAGTTGATGATGGCTCTACGGATGCTACTGTTGCTGCCCTTGAAGGACTCGAACTTACACTCCTCTCCCATTCATCAAATATGGGCAAAGGGGCAGCTTTACGCACAGGTTTTGATTGGGCGATCAGCAACGGTTTTGATTCGCTGATAACGCTTGATGCTGATGGGCAGCATGATCCAACGGCAATTCCGCTTCTGCTTGGTGCGGCTGTAAAAGGGGACTTTGGCTGTCTGTTGGCTTCGAGGCATAGCCAGTTTGAGGAGATGGCTGGTCTCCGCAAGGTATGGAACCGTTTCGGGGTATGGTGCTTGAAAAAGGCTACAGGATTCGAAATTGCTGACAGCCAGTCCGGTTTCAGGTATTATAGCGCAGATTTGCTCAAGACCCTTCATCTGGAAAAGACAGGTTACGACCTTGAAATGGAAATTTTGATGAAGGGATGGAAATCCGGTTTTACATTGGGATCCATACCTGTACCTGCCAGAGTTGCGGATGGTCGTGCAACAAGCCACTACCGTCCGGTACGGGATACCTGGAATATCTGTATGACATTTTTAAGATATATGTAGAGAGGCGGTAAATGCTTCAATCATTTACATCATATACTCGTGACAAGTTGGTCTCGTATCTGCTCAACATGGCAACTAGCTCCTCTGATGAGACCTTAATCAAGATGACCCATCTTATGGAGCTTATTCCGAAGAAGGATTACTATAAAAAACGGATTCGCTGGATTCGGAATCTTATCCAGCAGAAGCACCCATCAATAGAGTTTCCCAGGCGTATTTTAAAGGAACTTCATCCTAATCAGCGTGATAAATGGATAACCAATCTTGCAATAAACCACCTGTTGTCTGGCACAAACAAACGAAAAGAATGGGCTGAACAGAATGGATTCTACCCGCCTTCAACTGTGGTTATATCCGTTACCATGCGTTGTAATCTCTCCTGCTATGGTTGTTATGCCGGAGATTATAACAAATCTCTTGAGCTGACACTTGACGAGATTGATTCTCTGCTTATCCAGATGAAGGAGATGGGTAACTATTTTGCTGTTATCTCGGGTGGAGAACCTTTCTTTAAGGATGACATCTTTGATATTTTCAAAAAACATAGCGATATGGCCTTTCTGGTATTTACCCACGGCGGCCTTATTGATGATGATATGGTCAGGCGACTGATTGAAGTCGGTAACGTAATGCCAGCATTTTCGCTTGAAGGGTACGAGAAGGAAACCGATGAACGCCGTGGTGCAGGGCATTTCAACAAGGTTATGAATGCAATGCGACTGATGCGTGAGAACGGCCTTTCATTTTGTGGCTCATTTACTCATTCCAGTAAAAATACCGATATCATAACGGATCCGAGCTATATTGATTTTCTTCTGAAACAGGGAGTATTTGCCCTCTGGCTGTTCTCATATGTGCCGGTTGGCAGGCATCCTGATACCGCCTTGATGCCTTCTCCGGAACAGCGTGATCAGTTGCGCCGGTCTACAATCGGTTTTCGTGCCACCAAGCCGATGCTTTTTGTTGATTTCTGGAATGACGGGCCTCTTATATCAGGATGTCTTGCCGGCGGCAGAAAATATCTGCATATAAATGCCAATGGGGATGTCGAACCCTGTGTTTTTTGCCATTTTGCATCGGACAATATAAGAAAGACCACGCTGAAAGATGCGCTCTCATCCCCCCTCTTCAGTGCTATACGTGAAAAGCAGGGAGAGCATGATAACCTTTTGCGTCCCTGTATGCTGATTGACCATCCTGATTATGGACGTGAATTTTTCAACTCCAAGGGGGTTTATCCAACCCATCCGGGTGCTGAAGAGATCTTTACAGCTCTGGCAGACAAGATGGATGAATATTCTGAAAATTATGCAGAGATTGCCGATCAGGCATGGGAAAATGACTTTCAGGATCACCCTGTTCGCAAACGAACCGTTGGAGGGCTTTAGTCAGGGATGGCTCTTTACAGCAGTATGAATCTCCTGCTGATCTCTCTGTTCACACGACTGGTTCCACGACCTCTTGTGCCTCCGTTTGCCTGGATTGCCGCCTGCTTAAGCTATGTATTTGCAGCTGAACAGCGCAGAGGACAGCGGGCAAATCTTCGTGTTGTGACTGGTCGTAAAAATGTTGAAATACTTTTGCTCTCTTCTATGTATAAATTTAGCCTCAACTGGTGCGATCTTATGCGGATGATTCGCCTGAAAGGCTCAGAACTCCAAGCTCTTATCGCTCGCAGATCTGATTCAAAAGCTCTGGAAGCGGCTCTGACAGCCGGAACAGGTGCTATTCTGGTATCTCCGCATCTGGGAACCTGGGAACTGGGTGGGCTTGGACTGGCGGATTTGGGCTATAAGATCAACGTGCTTACCTTTCCTGAGCCGGATGAAAAGGTGGATGACCTTCGCAGACGTGTCAGGGAGGAGAGGGGGGTCGGTGTCATATATGTTGATCGTGATGAAACCTCCCCTTTTGCGATTATCGAAGCAATAAATGCCTTGCGCAGGAACGAGATCGTCTGTCTTATAGGTGACAGGGACGGCTCATCCAATACGGTTGAAGTATCGTTTTTTGGTCGTCCCACCCCTTTACCGGTTGGTGTTGCATATCTTTCAATGGCAACAGGAGCACCGGTTCTGCCTGTTTTTGTTGTTTTGGAGAATGGTGGTCACTATGCCACTCTGATGGATGAACCTATCTTTTTCAAAAGCGGACATGGTCATCATAAAGAGGCAATACAGCAAGGAATGGAAAAGCTTGCCGCTGTTTTTGAACGCTATATAAGGGATTACCCTGATCAGTGGTATAACTTCTTTGATTTCTGGAAAAATAATGCAAAGGAACAATAGATATGTCCGAAGAACTTATTTTCAAAGTAAAACAGATGATAATAGATGCACTTCGTATTGAGGGGATGACTGCTGAAGAGATAGATAGCGATGCTCCTCTTTTTGGAGAGGGTCTGGGGCTTGATTCGATTGATGCTCTTCAGTTGGTGGTTGCAATGGAAAAGGAATTTGGCGTTGTAGTGCCGGATGCTGCTGTTGGCACAAAAGTCTTCGCCTCGGTTAGGGCAATGGCTGACTATATAGCTGAAACTCAGAAGTAATATAAACATCCCTGATGAAGGTACTTTTTCTTTCCCCTGGCTGGCTCAGGGGGCGTTTATGGGGCGAGCTGGCCTTTAAGTTTCCCACCTTGTCGCTTGCGGCTCTTGCGGCTGTCACTCCGCCTGAATGGGAGCTGGCATTCCACGATGATGCTGTCCGTCCCACTGATTTTAACTTTGATACGGATCTTGTTGCCCTTACTGCAATGACTGCCCAGGCCAATCGGGCATATCAACTTGCTGATCAGTTCCGCTCAAGGGGTAAAACCGTTGTTATGGGTGGCTTTCATGCAAGTAACCTCCCTGATGAAGCTCTCCGGCATGTTGATTCTGTCGTGATTGGAGAGGGTGAGCTTGTCTGGCCAGAGCTGCTGAATGATTTTAAAGCGGGCAGACTTCGTCCCATCTACAAGGCAACGGATCTGGTTGACACAGCAATAATTCCCCCTGCCAGACGTGAAATTTTCAAGGGTTCCGGCCATCTTTTTACTAATACCATTCAGACTACACGTGGTTGCCCTTTCGATTGTGAATTTTGTTCTGTCACCGCTTTTTATGGCCGTAAATATCGCAAGCGCCCAGTTGAGCAGGTGCTGTCTGAATTGGAACAGCTTCGCAAGGTAAACTCATTTGTATTTTTTGTTGATGACAATATTGTAGCTGATCGTCGCTATTCACTTCCCCTCTTTTCCGGTATGAAGGGGATGGGGCTTAAATGGCTCTCACATGCCCCGATTGATTTTGCCGAAGACTTGGAACTGCTTAAGGCTGCGGGAGAATCAGGCTGCATAGGAATGTTTGTCGGTTTTGAATCTCTGAACCAAGATTCTCTGGCAGCTATGGGTAAGGTTACAAACAAGGCTGAATCATACAAAGAGTACGCGGCACTCTTTCGTGAGAACGGTATAGGTATCCTCGGTTCATTTGTTATGGGTAGCGATGGCGATACACCAGCTGTCTTTGAACAGACCCTTCGTTTTTGTGAAGATATCCGTCTTGAGGCCGCCATATTTCCGATTCTTACTCCTTATCCTGGCACCAGGGTTCGAAGCCGTCTTGAAGCTGAGGGGCGAATTTTCAACAATGACTGGCGTGATTACGATATGGAGCATGTTACATTCAGACCGAAAGGTATGACAGTAAAGGAGTTGCAGGATGGCTATGAAGAGATCTGCAGATCTTTTTACTCGTTTGGTTCCATATATCGCAGGATATTCAAGCTGCATCGTTCGGTTCAGGTCTTTGGCCCTATGAATATCGGATTCCGATCTGCAATCAGAAGAAAGCGTGTTGATTCATGAACGAAAAACCGCGCCTGTTGCTGGTCTATCCCGCTATACATAAACTTGGTTGGGTAAAGCGCTTTCAGCTCCCATCTCTTTCTTTAAAGCAGGTGGCTGCTGCCACACCTCCGGCCTGGGAGGTTCTGCTGGCTGATGAGGTACAGGAAGATATTGATTTTGATGGTGACTATGATCTGGTAGGGATCACCGCCATGACCCATCAGGCTGTACGGGCGTATCAGATTGCTGACAGATTCAGGCAGAAGGGGGTGCCGGTTGTACTGGGAGGTATGCATCCTACCGTCCTGCCTGATGAAGCTATTGAACATGCCGATGCCGTTGTGATTGGAGAAGCTGAACCGGTTTGGGTCGGACTGCTTGACGACCTGCTCAACAACCGCCTTAAGAAATTTTATCGGATGGTTCCAGAAGGTGATCTACTTGAGATCCCTTGGTCTCGGACTGATTTCCTGGGCAGTCGCAAGTATTTGACGACCAGGACGCTACAGGCAAGCCGTGGTTGCCCGTATAACTGTCCATTCTGCACAATAACCCCTTATTTTGGCCGTACATTCCGATATCGAGATCCAAAGGATATTCTGGCTGAACTGGCAAGTTTTGAACCAGGTCTTATGGTCTTTCTTGATGACAACATTCTGGGAGATCCGTTGAGAGCCAAACCGATACTTAAAGGTATGGCCGGAATGGGTTTTAAGTGGGGTGGTCAGGCAAACCTTCGTTTTGCCGAGGATCCGGAGCTTGTACGCCTGCTGGCTGACTCCGGATGCATAGGTATCTTTGTTGGGCTTGAATCTCCGGATGGCGAGTTTGCAAATCATCCAAAGACTGCAGGTAAATCAAAACAGTCTGATCTTATAAAGCGGATCCGTGATACCGGCATTGTGGTTGAGGCATCTGTAATATTCGGTTTTGATGATCACAATGAAGGTATTTTCGAGAGAACCGTCCGGTATCTTGAAGATTGCAGGGCAAGCCTCCCAACATTTCATATACTTACGCCATATCCAGGTACAGCCCTTTTCACTCAGTACCAAAAAGAAGGCAGAATGTTGCATACTGACTGGCAGAGCTATGACCATAGTCAGGTGGTGTTTCAGCCAAAGCAGATGTCTCCAGAACGATTGCATAAGGGGTGGGTTGATGCCAGGCGCGAGGCTTATTCCTGGTCTGCAATTGCAGGAAGGGTCATGCAGAGTCCGGGAAAAGGGGTGAATCTCCTCTACAATATCCTCAGGCGTGGAGGAATTTATGGCAAAGAGGGGAGTGCCGCATGAACGGATGGATCTTTCCAGGGCAGCCGTTGCAGTATGAGCCTCTTCTACCAGATGACGATGATTTCAGGATTATCAATCTTAAATGCAGGGAGCGTTGCGGTTATGATCTTGAAAACAAACAACCACTTTCGGCTGGTTCTCTAAGCCAACATACCTGTCTACAGATCTACGGGGTTGCAATGTCGCTCTACCGTGCCCGAAGGCTGCTCTTTAAAGGAGAGAAACCGGAGCTGATAGCTGAACATTCTTTGGGCATTTATGCTGCCCTTAATGCGGCAGGCTGCATCACGGAGGGGGATGCCCTGGAACTGGCAGCCCGCCTTGGTGCCTGTATGAGGGTTATGAGCGCAACAAAGGAGTATGCTCTTGGTTGTCCAATCGGTCTGTCCGTTGGAGCGGTAGAGTCTGCAGCAAGAAATAACCGGGTCTTTGTGGCAAATTATAACACCTCCAGTCATTTCCTGCTGGCGGGAGAAAGTGAGGGGATTGAGTCAGCCCTTGCTGAATGCCGTGAGGCTGGAGCCTTTAACGCCAGTAGTTTTAGCTGCGAGGCTCCGCTGCATACTCCATTGATGGCCGTAATAGCCTCTCAACTTGAAGCTGTTGTCTCTGATTACAATTTTGCGGAGCCTGTAGTTCCGGTGATTGAACATATAAGTCAGACAAGGCTTAAGGCATCTGATATTCCCACTTTTCTGCTGGACGAACTGCTAAAGCCGGTTTGGTGGGAACGGAGTTATCTTACGCTTCTCTCCAGAGGGGTAAAAAACCTCGTAGAGGTTGGTAGCGGCAATGCCCTGAAAAAATTCAACAGATGGATAGATTCGGAGAACAGCCAGAGGTGAGATACCACGAAACAGTCATAACCGTTCGTTTCAATGAGGTTGATTCATATAGTGTCGCTTGGCATGGGCATTATGTTGCATGGATGGAGATAGGACGTAACAGCCTCTCCAGGCAGTTTGGCCTTGCTCCTGATGACCTGCTGAAACTTGCATATCTGGGGCCTGTGGTTTCTCTTGAACTGAAATATTTAAGACCTGCCCGCTTCAATGACAAAGTCAGGATATGCACAAGGCTTGAAGGTGATGAAGTTGGGATGCTCTGTTTCCGCTGTGAGATGCTTGCCTCTGATGGAGAACGGCTGGCATCCGGCGTTGTAAAGCATGTCCTTACGGACAGCGCCGGAGCTTTGCAGTACAGGCTGCCCGAAGAAATTGAGGATAGGGTCGCCAGGATGAAGGACTGGCTGGCCGGAGATGCCGAATGAAGCTCCTCCTCGTTTCAGCCAATCGGGAACGTACCCCCTATCCGGTTTTCCCATTGGGATTGGCCTTTCTTGCCAGGCCGTTGCAGGAGGCCGGACATCTGCTTTCCGTGCTTGATCTCTGCTTTGAGTCTGAACCTGTCTCTACCCTCAAGGAAAGACTATCTTCCGATAATCCGGATGCCGTGATCATATCTCTTAGAAATCTGGATAATGTTACCTGGCCAGGAGCCAAATCCTACCTCTCTGAATTGACAGAACTGGTTGCTGTCTGCAAGGGGCGTATCCCTGTAATTGTTGGAGGTTCAGGCTTTAGTCTTATGCCGGTTGAGATACTTTCGGCATGCAATGCTGATTTTGGTCTGTTGGGTGAGGGGGAGGAGGTATTACCAGAGCTTCTGGACTGTCTCTCAAAAAAACTGGAACCTTCAATCCTGCCAGGGGTACTGTTGCCGGATATAAACAGCTTTATCCCGCAACAGTTGGTGAGAGATATAAAAAGTCCAGATAGAACACTTTTTAATGTTGCCCGTTACCTTGAAGAGGGAGGAATGGCCAATCTCCAGACAAAACGGGGCTGTCCGTTCAGTTGCAGCTACTGCACCTATCCTCTGCTGGAAGGTAGGAAGATCAGGCTCCGTCCTGTTGATGATATTATTATTGAAATCCGCTCTCTCATACAGGATTACGGGGTGGATTATCTCTATTTTGTTGATGACATATTTAACTATCCTGTTGAATTTGCTGAGCAACTCTGTAAAAAAATGATTCAGGAAGATGTTGTCATCAACTGGTCAGCCTTTATAAACCCTGATTTCATTACACCAGCGCTTCTTGAAATAATGCAGCGTGCAGGTTGTGATGCCGTGGAGTTTGGCACTGATTCCGGTTCACCTGCGATCCTGAAAACCTTAAGCAAATCTTTCACCGTTGAACAGGTAAGAACCGCCTCGCTGCTTTGTAAAAATGCAGGGCTGGACTTTGCACATTACATAATATTTGGAGGTCCAGGGGAAACTGAAGAGACGGTTCTGGACTCCTTCAGGCTGATGGATGAGCTGGAACCTACAGCGGTTATTGCCATGACAGGTGTAAGGATCTATCCGGGTACCACTCTCCATCGAACAGCTCTTGAAGAGGGGATTGTTACAAAGGATACTGACCTGCTGACTCCGTTTTTTTATCTGGCTCCGGCAATAAAGGAGAGACTTTCAGAACTGGTTACAGAGCAGGCTATGCTCCGTAAAACATGGATAGTTCCCGGGCTTGAGATAAACATCAGCGATGCAATGCTTGAGGCTCTGAGGATGTTTAAGGTAAGGGGGCCGCTTTGGAAGTTGCTGAAGAGGCTTGGAAGAAGTAGAATATCGCCGATGAAGTGAATCTGACCCTTTATTTAAAACAGGAACAGGCTGTACGTTCTCTTGAGGTGTTAAGTTTGTATGAGTCTTGAATTTAAAGATATGGTTATTGCCGTTACCGGCGGGACGCGTGGAATTGGTCGGGCTATCTCTCTTGACTTTGCTGCGGCAGGAGCGACGGTTTTTGCTGCCTACCTGAGCAATGACGAGGCTGCGCTCAAGTTGCAGGCTGATGCTGAGGAACTGCCAGGAAGCATTACTGTGGTAAGGGCGGATCTGAGCAGCTCAAACGGCGCTGCTGCCTTTATTGATGCAGCAACCGCTGAAAAAGGTTCACTGGATGTACTGGTTAACAACGCCGGAATTATACGTGACGGCTTTATGGCAATGATGTCCGATGATGACTGGGACAGCGTTATCCGTACCAACCTGTATCCGATGTTTTACTGCTGCAAATGGGGGGTGCGGAAGATGCTGTCCCGTCGCAGCGGGGTGATCGTAAATATTTCATCGGTCTCAGGTATAACCGGAGCCGCCGGACAGACCAATTATGCGGCCTCAAAGGGGGCAGTTATAAGCTTTGGTAAGTCTCTTGCGCGTGAACTTGGTGGTATGGGGATCAGGGTTAATACAGTGGTAGCCGGACTTATTGATACTGATATGACAGCAGGGCTGAAACAGGATCAGGTTGACAGAATTGTTAAATCTTCTGCTTTGGGACGAATAGGCAAGCCTGATGAGGTTGCGGCTGCTGTGCTCTTTCTTGCTTCATCCAGGGCTGCTTACATCACTGGACAATCTCTTGTTGTAGATGGAGGTATTCTTTGAGCAGCAGGCGTGTTGCCATCACCGGTCTCGGGGTTTTCTGCGGCGCAGCAAAGGATACCCCTTCATTTCTTGAAGCGATAGCTACGGGGAAAAGCGGAATTGCATCTGTCGATCTCTTTGATGTATCACCGTTTCCTGCCAGAATTGGCTGTCAGGTAAAACAGTACAATCCGGCAGATTATTTCCAGTCTGACCGTATTCACCGACTTTCACGCACAGACCAGTTTGCTATTATCAGCGCCAGGGAAGCTGTTGAGATGAGTTCACTGGCAGGGGTATATGACCCTTATCAGATTGGTGTTTCTATCGGGGGTGGGGTTGGCGGTATGCTTAATGCCGAGAGCTGGCTGCAGGGTGAATTGTCAGGGAAGAGTGCGAAACCTGGTCTGCTCCGTACACTGCTTCCTGATTCCACAGCAACGGCAGTAGCTCATTCACTTGGTTTTGCCGGTTATCAGGGAACCATTACAACGGCTTGTTCATCATCAGGAACAGCTATTGGCTGGGGTGCGGATCTGATCCGTACTGGTCGCCAGCAGGCTATGTTATGTGGCGGGGCAGATTCGCTTGCCATGTTGACATTTGCCGGCTTCAATGCCCTTAAGGTGGTAGATCCAAACCCATGTGCACCTTTCAGTCTGGGGCGCCAGGGGTTGTCACTTGGCGAGGGTGCTGCATTCATGGTTCTGGAGGATGAAGAGAGAGCTATAGAGCGTGGAACAGATATTCTCGGTTATGTTCTGGGATATGCCCTTGTCGGAGAGGCGTACCATATAACGGCTCCAGAACCAACAGCTACGGCTGCTGCAAGGGTGATGAACGGGGCAATCTCGGCGGCTGGGATTGACCGCGCCGATGTAGGGTGGATAAACGCGCATGGCACAGGGACTCCTCTAAATGATGTTGTTGAATCCAATGCAGTCAAAAAGGTGTTCTCAGCATATGGAACCAATGTTCCTCTTGTCTCCACCAAGCCTGTAACCGGACATTGTCTGGGTGCTGCCGGAGCGATTGAAGCGGTTGCAACCTTGCTATGCCTTAACGCATCTATCATTCCGCAAACATTACATTTCAGGGGAAGGGATCCGGAATGTGACCTTGACTACTGCCATGAAGGTAGCCGTGTTACAGATGCAAAGATAGCGCTTTCCAACTCCTTTGCGTTTGGTGGAAACAGTACCTCCCTGGTTCTTGGTTCAGGCTGCCTTTGCAGGGAGGAACAGCGATGACCCGTTTCTCTTTTAAAACCGGAATTGTAATAACCGGATGCAGTGCAATCAGTGCGGCAGGGATAGGTCTGGAGCCGTTAATTAAGGCTTTAGGCAAAGGTGACATTTGTCTCAAGCCGATTCCAGAAGAGGTTGCCGGAACTACAGGACAGCTATGGGGCAGAGCGGAAAATTTCAAGGTAACCGATTTTATAGCTCCCTTAAAGGCGCGAAAGCTCGATCGCGCCAGTCAGTTTGCCGTTGCTACCACAGGTATGGCTCTTGCGGATGCCTCTATTGCAAAAGGGGAGATACCTGCTGATCGTATAGGAGTCGCCCTGGGATGTGGATTTGGAGGGATAGCAAATTCATCCGAACTTCTGACCGGTTATTATCAGGGAGGGATTGCCGGTCTTTCCCCTATGCTTTTCCCAAATACAGTTGCAAACGCACCTGCTGGCAATACCTCTATTGAATATGCTTTAAAGGCTCCAAACATAACATTTATTCAAAGATTCTGCTCTGCTGAATCTGCTATTTTGGCTGCATGCCGGTTTATCGAAGAAGGTCGTGCTGATGTCATGCTGGCAGGCGGGGTCGATGAGCTGACTCCCCAGATGATCCGTGGCTTTTCTGCAACCGGCCAGTTGAAGAGGTTTGGGGCAGGTTTTGGCGAGGGAGCCGGAATACTCGTTCTGGAGCGGGCTGAGCATGCCATAAAAAGGGGGGCAGTCATAAAGGCCAGGATTGACTCGATCAATAGTGTAGGATTTCTGCTGCCAGGAGATGAACAGCGAGGAATAGAACTGCTATTTGAGGGGCAGAAGAAATTTGACAGGATAACAGTTTCAGGTGCTGCAGAGTCTGCCGCGCCATTTCTTGAGCAGCTTGAGTCAGAATATGTACTATACCCAGGTCTGACATTTGGAAGGTCACTGGCTATGGGGGGAACCGTAATAGGAATACTGATCAGACTTATGCAACCGGCAGAGCAGGGGTTGCATCTGGCTGTGTCACCTGAAGGCCCTTATTTTGCGATCACTCTTGAAGGTGGCGACCCTGTTTAGCCCCAACCCTGCTCAATATCTGCCTCACAGACATCCTTTTCTGATGCTTGACAGGGTACTGGAGCATAACCCTGGTGAAAGCGCTGCTGGAAGATACAGAACCAGCTGTTCCACGCAGTATATTCCACAGTCATTTTTGCTGGAGATTCTGGCTCAACTATCAGGTATTGCTGCGGCGATGATGGAAGGGGAAGGGGGCTTTCTGGCAGCCGTTGACCACGCCAAGTTTGGCCGCTTGCCCGAGCCAGGTGATACATTTGAAGTTTCAGCCAGGATTGTAAAGTCCTTTGGACGTCTCTGTCTGGTGCAGGGTACCGTGACTGTAGGGGATGAAGAACTGCTTAATGCCAACCTTACCCTGGGAGTTGGAAGATTATGAAATTATTGTTTAATATTTTGTTTGTCCTTTTTATTACTGCTCTAGCACTCCCCTCAGATGCCCGTAGCCTGACTCCTGTTGAAGGGTTGGAGGCACTGAGGAAATCCTTTGCCGGTATGAATGATTTTACCGCCGACCTTGTTCAGGAAAAACGGCTCTCTGTAATGAAGAAAAAACTGGTTATGCAGGGCAAGATCCGATTCAGGAAACCGGATCTCTTTTTTATGGAGCTTTTTCCTCCGTATAATGCCAGGGTGCTGCTTAAGGATACGGTACTCCAACAGCGTATGGGGCAGAATGGAGATCTGCAGCGGATCGTTCTTCCTTCTGAACAGGGACTTTCCCACTGGTTCAGTACAGTTGCCAGACCCGTGACCAAGGTGCCGGATGGGATCGAGATACGAGCTGAACAGGCAGGGCAACAAACTACTGTTTTAATCAGGCCGAATTCTGGCGGTCAGTTGAAGGAGTTAATGGTTTCTCTTCATAATGATGGTACTGTTCGAAAGCTGATTCTGCTGGAACGTACCGGTGACAGAACCGAGATGAATTTTCACAAAATCAAGAAGAATGTTGGCCTGACAGAGGCTGATTTCAGTCTGGAATAAACATGTTACGCTTCTTTATGATAATTACAGTTGCCGCTCTCTTATCGGCCTGCGCAACTGGCAGGGAACTCTCCAAATCATGCAGTGCGCTTACCTCCAAAGCGGCAGTGAAAACGTTGAGCTCTACAGTAACTGTATCACTTCGCACTGCTGACAGGCATATCTCCGGGCGTGGGGTTATGCTCTACAGACGTCCTGATCATCTGCGTCTGATAATACTATCCCCATTCGGCACAACAGTTATGGATACGCTGGTTGCCGGAGAGAATATTACCATTGTCTATCCGGCAACTGGTGTTGCTTATCAGGGAAGGATTAAGGATCTGCCAGCTAAAGCCGGTCAACGAGGTTTTGCCATGCTACGCTGGGTTCTGGATTCAGAACCGCAATCCGGATCCCCAGCTGATGGTGTAATAGGACGGACTTCTGTAAATGGAAGTTTGGAGCGTATTACCCTGAGAGATGGTCTGGTTGTTGAAAAAAGCCTCAAAAGCGGTGAACTGGTAAGTTATCGAAAATATGAAAACCTCTCAAATATCTGCCTGCCTATGGAGCTGCAAATGGAAACAGCTGACGGTGACAGGGTGAAGCTTAACCTTGAAGATCCGGAAGCAAATACAGAGCTGGAACTAACTGCTTTTACCATTCGGCTGCAAGGTCTCCGTCTGTTTCCCCTTTCTGAACTGAAAGCACAATGATAAATGAGTCAGTACCGATTTAACGGGATGCTTGAATTTTTTAGTAATATTACTATCAGCCATCTCTCCTGGATTTACCGGATTACCCGTAACTCTCCATACAAGGTAGTCAGTTCTTTTCTGCTTCTGATTCTGCTCTCTCTCTATTCTCTTTCCCATGTCCGTTTTGAAACCGATATCTTCCGCCTTTTTCCGGCAGATCGGCCTGCGATGAGGTTGTTGCTTGAATCTCTGGACTGGTCTGGTGGAGCCAGAGAGGCCTATTTTCTGCTTGAGGGTGAAGCTGACCTCTTGCCAGCGGAGGCATCCCGTCTGGCGGAACGACTGCGTTCCCTTCAGGTTGACGGTCATCCTGCCTTCAAGCGGGTTACATACCGAATATACGAGGAGTCTGAGGCGGAGCGTTTCACCAATCTGATTGCATTTGCCGCAGCCCATCCGGCTGCCTTTGTGCCTTTGAAGGATGCAGGCCTGCTGGCTGAAAAAACAACCGATACCGGTATTGACGAGGCGCTGGATAGTTTGATATCGCAACTGGCCGGTTCAATAGGTGCTGCTGCTGTTCCAGTTACAACGGTTGACCCGCTTGGGTTCAGGGATCTTGTTCTGCCAAGGCTCAAGGCTGGCAGCCAGGCTCTGGATATGGATCCTTCCTCCCCTTATTTTCTCTCGCGTGATGGCCGGGTACTTATCATGATTGCCGAGCCTTCGAGGCCGGTGCAGGATATGGTCTTTGCCAGAAAACTTGTTGCAGGGATAAATCAGGCGCGTCAAGGGATGATGGAAGTAAAGGTTTCATGTGCCGGTGCCCATATAAGCGCCGTGATTGATGAAGCGGCCATGAAATCGAATATCATCTCATGCATCCTTTCTTCGCTGGTTGTTGTTCTTGGGATCTTCTATGCAGTCTATCGTCGTGTCTGGCCAACGTTAATGATACCGCTTGTTCTTGGGCTTGGAGTATTGCTTGCGCTCGGTTTTGCCGGGCTTTTTCTCTCCAGTATCCATATAATCTCTTTTGCGTTTATGGCGCTTATCATTGGCCTTGGCACCGATTACTCTATCCATCTGTATGACCGCTTTCATACTGAACGTGCAGCCGGAATCGGTTCGGATGAGGCTATCCGTCTGGCAGTTGTAGATACAGGAGAGGGTCTGTTTACCGCCGCAACAACAACGGCTTTACCTTTTCTTGCGCTTGCCGGGGCGGAGGTGCGCGCCTTGTCCGAGCTTGGGATTCTTGTAGGGCTGGGGGTTATCTTTTCCCTCTATGTGACCCTTTTTCTTGCGCCTATTATCTTAAGGATGATTGATTCACCGGATAGAGTGTACAAACCGTTGCCAACCGTTGGTATGGTCTGGCTCTGGAACTTTTCAGGTCGCCACTTCCGCCTTCTCTTCTATTTATCCTCTCTGCTGCTTTTTATATTTGGTATTTTTGCCATCCGGATCTCATTTGATGGTGAGTTAAAAAATCTGCAACCGCAGCATTCAGAGGCCTTTCGTGCACAAGAGCTTGTGGAGCAGCATCTGAATCTGGCTCCTAAAAGTCTGTTGGTTGCGGTTGATGGAGCTACGCAAGCTGAAGTAATGCATCGGAGCAAGGCCGTTGATTCACTTACAGCCGAATTGAGAGCTGAAGGGAAAATTAAGGCATGGTCCAGTCTTGGACAGACCATGAATAGTCAGTCGGAACAGATTGAAATCATAAAGGTTTTAAAATCTGCCGACATCACGGCCAATAAACTTAAGGAAAAACTGCTCTTAAAAGGTTTCAGCGCAGGTTCCTTTGAACCGTATCTTAAACAGATTAGGGATGGAAGTCTTACCAATCTGATTGATGAAGCTGGAATTGTAAGAGAACTTGGGTTGTCTCCGCTAAGGGGTGTGGTTGAAAGACATCTGCTACAGGACAAAAGTGGTTGGCATAGCCTCACCTACCTGTATTTCAATCCCGATCAGCTTAATCAGAAGGATTTTGTGCACGAATTGGCCGTTATTCTGCCGGATGCCCGCGTTACAGGTACGGATCTGGTAAGTGATGAGTTGCTTGCAGCAGTGCGGAGAAGTGCAGTAAACGGTGTTGGAATCGGGACTGTACTGGTATTACTGTTGTTGCTTACTCATTTCAAAAACTTTAAAGGGATCACTGCTTCACTTGGACCTGTGTTGTATGGTTCTGTTGCAATGCTTGGCGCTATGGTGCTTTTTGGGATGAAGCTTAACTTTATGAATGTTATGGTGCTGGTGACCATTATAGGAATGGGAAGCGATTACGGCCTGCATATTCAGCACCGTTGTGCTGAGGCGGCTCCTGAAAAGCAGCGAGAGGCCTTTGTGCAGGCCGGACGATCCGTGCTTTTATCTGCCCTGACTACCATTGCCGGTTTCGGTTCATTGGCCTTTACCGATTACGGAGCCATGTCATCAATAGGCTGGGCTACTAATTTTGGCGTCGGTTTCACTGCATTAGCCGCTTTATTGCTTGTTTCTGCAAGATTGAGGCTGAAAGCCTGAGTAGTCAGCTTGTCAGCCCCCCTTGATTTTATTCCAGCTTTTTTATCTTCTCCAGACTTTCTTCCAGCAGAGCCTTCTTACCGGTTACCTCTTCAAGCTTGGTTTTTTCCTTTTCTACGATATCCGCCGGAGCTCTGTCAATAAAGCTTGGATTTCCGAGCTTTTTTGAAAACATCTCAACCTCTTTCTCCAGTTTGGCTATCTCTTTTAAAAGCCGTTTTTCTTCCTCAGCAACATCAACAAGACCTTTTAAAGGAACAAATATCTGAAATGCGCCGGCAGGCTGAACAGAGGCATCTTCAGGCCTTGCCAGATTCTGGCCTATAATCAGATCTTTGGCTCTTGCAAGAGCCTTTATCCTGTTTTCAAAAAGCCTTGCCAGATCTTCAGAAGCTTGAGATGAAGCGGATAGCATCACATTTATCTCGCGGGATGGGGGAACCTCCATCTCTCCACGAATTGTACGGATAGCCGATATTACTTCCATTATCTGGCTCATTCTTTCTGCGGTATCCTCAAAGTGCCAGTCTTCCCTGGTTATTGGGTAAGGAGCCAACATTATGGATGCGGACCAATCCCCGCCGGAACCACGACTGGAACAGCGTTCACCTTTTGGAAGGGATTGCCAGATCTCCTCTGTTATAAACGGCATAAAAGGATGCAGAAGACGCAGCAGGTTTTCAAGTACGATCCAGAGTACATATTGGGTTGTGGTTTTACGAAGCTGATTGTTTCCGTAAAGATCCTGTTTGGAAAACTCCAGATACCAGTCGCAGAATTCATTCCATGTAAACTGATACAAGGTCATGGCCGCTTCGTTAAAACGGTATTCATCAAGAGCTTTTGCGGTTTCAGCGGCTGTTTCGTTCAGGCGATGAAGTATCCATTCTTCTGTTTCCGAGAGAACCAGATCTTCAAAAACAGTCGTATCAGGATTAAACCCTTCCAGATTCATCATGGTGAACCTGGCGGCATTCCAGATCTTGTTACAGAAATTTCTATAGCCCGATATTCGCTCTTCGGACAGTTTTATATCCCGTCCCTGTGCGGCAAATGCTGCGAGGGTGAAACGGAAGGCGTCCGTGCCGTATTGATCAATCACCGTTAGTGGATCAATAACGTTGCCTTTTGATTTGGACATCTTTTGCCCCTGTGCGTCACGTACAAGGGCATGGATATATACATCCTTGAATGGCACCTCATCCATAAAGTGAAGCCCCATCATCATCATCCTGGCTACCCAGAAGAACAGTATATCAAAACCGGTTACAAGACAGGATGTTGGATAGAACTTTTCCAGCTCTGGAGTATGTTCCGGCCATCCCATTGTTGAAAAAGGCCAGAGCGCGGAGGAGAACCAGGTGTCAAGGACGTCAGTCTCCTGACGCAGTTTATCGCTTCCGCAGTCAGGGCAGATGGCAGGATCTTCCATTGCCACCGTAATCTTGCCACATTTGTCACAGAACCATGCAGGTATCCGGTGTCCCCACCAGATCTGACGGGATATGCACCAGTCGCGGATATTTTCCATCCAGTCGAAATATGTGTTTTCCCAATGTTTAGGTAGAATTCTGGTATGTCCATCCTTTACCGCCTTCATGGCGCGTTCTGCCAGTGGTTCTACCTTTACGTACCACTGCAGTGAAAGATAAGGTTCAACTACGGTTTTGCAGCGGTAGCATCCGCCAACAGATAGAACATGGTCATCGATCTTTTCAAGTAGACCGCCAGCCTCCAGATCCTCAATTATCCTAGTGCGGGCGGCAAAGCGTTCCATTCCTTTATACTGCCGACCGGCTTCGTTAATCATCCCTGATTCATCCAGGATATTTATGTTTTCAAGGTTGTGACGGGTTCCAACCTCGAAGTCGTTAAAATCATGGGCAGGGGTTATCTTTACTACGCCGGTTCCAAATTCACGATCTACATATTCATCAGCAACCACGTGGATCTCTCTGTTCAGAAGAGGCAGCAGAACCTTCGCCCCGTGCAGGTCTTTATATCGTTCATCTTCAGGGTGTACAGCAACGGCTGTGTCGCCAAGCATGGTTTCAGGACGTGTAGTTGCTACAACCAAGAACCGTCCCGGCTGTCCGATTACCGGATAACGTATATGCCAGAGATGCCCCTTTTTTTCTTCATGCTCGACCTCAATGTCAGACAGTGCGGTATGGCAGCGGGGACACCAGTTTATTAGACGATTGGCGCGATAGATAAGACCTTCATCATAAAGTCTTACAAAAACGGTTCTTACGGCCTTTGAAAGCCCATCATCCATTGTAAAACGCTCTCTGTCCCAGTCGCATGAGGCTCCAAGTCGCTTTAACTGGCCGATTATCTGACCGCCTGATTCAGCCTTCCATTTCCATACCCGTTCTATAAAGGCTTCTCGCCCCAGGTCGTGACGATCCTTGCCTTCGGCGGTCAGTTGACGTTCTACAACGTTCTGGGTGGCTATTCCGGCATGATCTGTACCCGGCATCCAGAGGACGTTTTCTCCTGACATACGTTTCCATCTGCAGAGTATATCCTGAAGTGTGTTGTTAAGGGCGTGTCCCATATGGAGGGCGCCTGTTACGTTTGGAGGAGGGATAACTATACTGTAAGGTTTGCGCGGCGATGAAGGATCCGAATGAAAATATTTTTTATTCAGCCATTCTGAGTACCATTTTTTTTCCACTTCAAATGGTTCATAGCCTTTGGAGAGCTCATTTTTTGTCATTACAAGTCGTTCCTGCCTTTATAAATTTATCAAGATTTGTTTTTATACATTCTGCAATCGATATGGTCAAGGTTCAGTGGTTCACTGAATGTGACAAAACTGTTTTCTACCTGAAATTGTATGAACCGTTAAGAAATTGAGGATATTAAACAAAATTAATTTAAGGCAGGAGATTTGGCCTCTTTTCTGATGAATCAAATACTATCCATATCTATGAAATTTTTAGAATTTATAAAGGGTTTGGCTGTTTATAAATTTAGAAATGCTTTGACAAAACGAGATTTGCTTAAGTAGTATAGGCAAAATTTATCAATGGATTGGATTGCCATGCAGGCTGCATTGGAACTGATAGGCGAAGATCTCAAGCAGGTTGAGGAACAGTTTAAAAAAGACCTTGAATCTGAGGTGCCACTTATACGCAAGGTTGGGGAATATCTCCTCTCCAGTGGTGGCAAGCGTATCCGTCCGGCCATGCTCCTGCTTTCCGCCCGTCTCTGTAACTATCATGGAGCTCAGGCCATTCCGCTTGCCAGTGTTGTAGAGTTTATTCATACCGCTACCCTCCTTCATGACGATGTTGTTGACAATGCCTCTTTACGCAGAGGACTGGCTTCTGCCAACACCCTCTGGGGCAATGAGGCCTCCGTTCTTATTGGTGATTTTCTCTTTTCAAAATCATTCTCACTGATGGTTGGTGTTGGCAGTCTTGATATACTTGGCGTTATGTCCCGTGCTACAACGATCATTGCTGAGGGGGAAGTTCTCCAGCTGCTTTACACAGGTGAGGTTGATCTTACGGAGGAGCAGTATATTGAGGTGGTGAAGGCAAAGACTGCCGTTCTGCTTTCTGCAGCGGCTCAATCAGGCGCCATATTGGGAAAAGTATCTCAGCAGCAGGAACAGGCAATGGCAGATTTTGGAATGGATTTGGGTATTGCCTTCCAGCTTATGGATGACATTCTTGATTATACGGCCTCTGAGGAGGAGTTTGGCAAGAGCATCGGTCACGATCTGGAAGAGGGAAAGCTAACCCTGCCGCTTATACATACCCTTCGCGCATGTACTGCCGATGAAAAGGCGGCTGTAGCAGCCATCATAGGAAAAGATGAACTTATTCCTGAAGATTTCCGTCTGGTATGCTCTCTGGTGCAGAGCTACGGAGGTATCGAATATACGGTTTCAAAGGCCAGGAACTTTATTGACAGTTGCAAGAAACATCTATCCTGCTTTCCAGATGAGAGTTGCAAGGATGCATTGCTTGATATGGCCGAATATGTGGTAACCAGAAACCGTTAGTCTTTCTTATCTCACAGCCTCTTTCTACTGCATTAAGATCCCATATTGAAAATTCTGGAGGATAATTAAACAATGAAAAAATTCCTTTTATTGATCTCTTTTCTGCTTCTTTTTGTCACTGCTTGCAGCAAAGGCAAGGACTCATCCTCTGTGAAGCCTCCTGCCGAGAAGAATCCGGCGACAGACATAACGGTAGTTTCTCTTGATAATCAGCAAGTTACCCTTTCAGGATTAAAGGGTAAGGTTGTACTGCTTAACTTCTGGGCTACCTGGTGTCCACCATGCCGTGAAGAGATCCCTTCAATGATGAAGCTGAACAGCTTTATGGCCGGAAAGCCTTTTCAGATGGTAGCGGTTTCTCTTGATGAAGGTGGAAAAAAGGCCGTTGAAGATTTTTTTAAAAACACCGGTTTTTCTATCCCTGCCTACATTGATTCAACCGGTCAGGCTGCAAGGATATATGGAATTACAGGAGTTCCAGAGACGTTTGTAATTGATAAAAACGGCATTATTGTCAAAAAGGTTATCGGTGGTCTTGATTGGAACAGCCCTGAGGTTATTTCCTTCCTTGAAGGATTAATGAAGTAGGGGATATTAAATGGAAACGCAGCAGATTACTTATATAGGCGCATTTGTCGCAGGTCTTCTATCTTTTCTTTCTCCCTGTGTGCTGCCACTGATACCATCCTATATTACCTACATTACAGGTCTCTCCTTCAGCGATCTGGATGCCGAGCATCCCACCAGCGTTGTAAGAAGAAAGACGATGCTGCATTCCCTGGCCTTTATCAGCGGTTTTACAGTGGTATTTGTGCTTCTGGGGGCTTCAGCAACGTATATTGGCTCTTTCTTGAAAGATAATATGGAACTGCTCCGTAAGGGTGGCGGGGTTTTAATAATTGTATTCGGAATACATGTTACAGGTTTGGTTCCTCTTAAATGGCTTCTTGGTGAGAAACGAGTTTCAATAAAGCAGAAACCTGCCGGTTTTCTGGGCAGTTTTCTGGTCGGATTGGCCTTTGCTGCCGGTTGGACACCCTGTATCGGTCCTATTCTCGCTTCAATTTTGATGATTGCAGCCACTGAAGAGCAGGTTGGTCAGGGAATAGTATTACTTCTTCTTTATTCTGTCGGCCTGGGTATACCGTTTTTGCTTTCTTCCCTTGCATTGCATCGTTTTATCTCCATCTTTAACCGCTTCAAGAAACATATAAGGCTGTTTGAGATAGTTACCGGTTTCTTCCTTATGTTTGTCGGCATTCTGATCTTCAGTAACTGGCTTTCCAGACTCGCAGGATATGCCAATCTGCTTTTTATGAGGTGACATGATTAAGCCACACCGTTCAGAACACTCCATTCAATTAACTGTAAATCAGCTTGTCGTTACAGAGGCCTTCTATGCTGGTATACTGGAACTCCCTTTCCGGCGTTCTTTTTCAATGCCAGGCGCTCCTGAGCACCTTGTTGTTGATATGGATGGCATATCACTTATCTTTGTTGAAGAGAGTGATGTAATAAGAACTCATCCCATCCTTGAGCATCGCTTCAGCATGTTTCCAAAGGGGATAGGGCTGACTTTGCATTTTGAGGTTCAGGATATCGAGGGCATTCGTGATGCCATTATGGAAGAGGATCTGGAAATCCTGTACCACCTGGAGGAAAAGCCATATGGTGTCAAGGAAATGTGGTGTTTTGATCCTGACGGGTATCTTGTGGTATTGGAAGAACCGGTGAAACGTAACAAGGCTGGTCGCTAAGAGTAACCAGCCTTCTGTTTGTGGAAAACTTCTGAATTATTTTTTCTTGTTGTTATTGTTCTTTTTCTTCTTTTTCTCATCCCGAACCGGGAGAGTGCAGCTATCTGACATTCATGTTGGCACTCCCATTTTGGGCAAGACAAATCTGTTAACGACAAACCAGATAACAAGAATAAGAAGAAGTAAAATGATATCTTTCATAACAACCTCCGATTTTATTGCATAGCATATTTATCAAAAAAAATGGATTTTTTTTAGAGCCTGCCTCCTGCTGAAATTATTCGAGGAGTAATTTTAAATGCACTTTCCTGCCATTGATCCGGTTTTCTTCCATCTTGGACCTTTGCAGTTCCGTTGGTACGGACTGATGTACGTAATAGGTTTTCTTGCCAGTTATTTTATTGTTCGCAATGAATCAAGGCGCAGGAACCTTGGTATGGATAATGAGGCTGTTGCCGATTTCATATTCTGTCTGGCCATTGGGGTTGTAATTGGTGGACGACTGGGATATGTGCTTTTCTACGATTTTGCTTCTTATCTTGCCAACCCACTAAATATCTTTGCTATCTGGCAAGGTGGGATGTCGTTTCATGGGGGGTTGAGCGGAGTGGCCATTGCTGGTTTATGGTATTCCCGTCGTTTCAATCTTTCGTACATTCAGCTTGGCGATATGGTTTCAATGGCTACCCCTGTGGGACTAGGGCTTGGAAGGATAGGCAATTTCATAAATGGCGAGCTGTATGGCCGTTCAACCACAATGCCCTGGGGGATGGTATTTCCAGGTGGAGGATCGCTTCCTCGGCATCCTTCACAGTTGTATGAGGCCTTTCTTGAAGGTTTCGTCCTGTTTTTTCTTGTCCGTTTTGTCGCAAGGCGCTATCCGGCGCCTGGTGGTGCAATTTTGACGTTCCTGGGCGGCTATGGGCTATTCAGATTTATTGTTGAGTTCTTCCGTCAGCCTGACAGTCAGCTTGGCTTGTTCCTTGGATTTTTTTCAATGGGTCAGCTCCTCAGTCTGCCACTTTTTATAATAGCTCTAGTCATGTTGCTCTGGCTTAACCGTAAAAAGTCAGAGACAGACGCAAAGATCTCAACTGTTTCCTGAACCGGATTTATATTCTGCATTAATCACTTTTTATTGTAAGGAACCAGACGAATGAAGATAGCTGATAAACTTGCAACTGGTCGCCGTTTTGTCTCAGTTGAATACTTCCCTCCCAAGGAACGCAAGGAGTGGCCATCCTTTTTCAAGGTTGTTGAGCGTCTTGCAAGTCTTAATCCTTTGTTTGCCTCTGTTACTTACGGTGCTGGCGGGAGCAATCAGGATGCCACGCTTGAGATTGTAACCAGGATGCAGCAAGATTTTGGGCTCGAAACAATGGCACATCTAACCTGTGTCGGGGCACAGGCTGACAAGTTAAAGCTCTTTATGGATGATCTTTCCAAATCAGGGATTCAGAATGTCCTTGCCCTTAGAGGTGATGCACCTCAAGAAACACCGGTTGAACAGTTAACAGAATCACCATTTCATTATGCATCGGATCTGATCTCCTTTATAAGCCACTCTCATCCTGAAACAGGGATTAGTGTCGCTGCATATCCAGAGACACACCCTGAAGCGATATCTGCTGATTCAGATCTTGGCTACCTGAAACTCAAGCTGGATCTTGGCGGAGAGTTTGCCATCACCCAACTGTTTTTCGATAACCAGCTTTACTTTGATTTTGTTAAGCGAGCCAAGGAACGTGGAATTAACAAGCTGATAATCCCTGGCATCCTGCCGGTGCTTAATTTTAAGATGATAGAACGGATAAAACAGTTATCCGGCGCCTTTATCCCGTCTGATTTCATGGCAGCCCTGGAGGCTGCTGACCAGCGCGGTGGTGCGGCAGAAGTACGAAAGGTGGGTGTGTCCCATGCCCGCAGGCAGGCTGAAGAACTGTTGTCAGCTGGAGTACAGGGGGTTCACCTCTACACCTTTAACAAGGCCGAAGCCATACTGGAACTGACAGAAGGACTGTTGCCGTAAGATCTCGACATTGCCATTGTACTGCAATCGCAGTACAAAAATTAGCTGGAATACAGACACTGTCTATTGTTTTTAAATTTTCCTGTATTTATGATGTTTCCATATAGAATCAAGGACTCTTATTATGACCAACAACCCCATACTTCAAGCACTTTTCCAACGTATCCTGATCCTTGACGGCGCCATGGGCACACAGTTGCAAGCTAGCAACCTAACAGCTGCGGATTTTGGGGGTGAGGAGTATGAAGGCTGCAACGAGATGTTGGTTCTGACTCGTCCAAATCTGATAGAGGGTATCCATAAGGCCTATCTTGAGGCTGGCGCAGATATTGTGGAGACATGTTCCTTTGGTTCTACTGATATAGTGCTGGCTGAATATGGTTTACAGGACAAGGTCTTTGAGCTGAACAAGGCATCAGCTGTTGTCGCCCGTAAAGCCTGCGATGCTTACAGTACACCGGACAAGCCTCGCTTTGTGGCTGGCTCCATGGGACCCACCACCCGTACCATCTCAGTTACCGGCGGCGTGACCTTTGATCAACTGGTTACTGCCTTCAGAGATCAGGCCATCGGCCTGTTGGCTGGCGGGGTTGATCTGCTGCTTCTGGAAACAGCACAGGATACCCTGAACCTTAAGGCCGCTGCAGAAGGTATTAGGACAGCTTTTGAAAAAACCGGTAAACATGTTCCGCTGATGATCTCCGGTACTATTGAGCCGACAGGAACCATGCTTGCAGGCCAGACCATTGAGGCGTTATATGCCAGCCTGATGCATCTTGAAGATAATCTTGGGTTGATTAGCATTGGCTTGAACTGTGCTACCGGCCCTGAGTTTATGACTGATCACTTAAGGGCGCTTTCAGAGCTTGCCACTTGTCATACTTCAGTCTATCCGAATGCGGGGCTCCCTGACGAGAACGGGCATTATGCCGAAACTCCGGATTCATTGGCTAAAAAACTGGCTCGTTTTATTGATTCAGGCTGGCTTAATATTGTTGGTGGCTGTTGCGGTACATCGCCCGCCCATATTTCTGCCATAGCCAGGATAGCTGCAGGTAAGCCACCACGTAAGCCAATTGAAGTCAGACGAAGGATAGTTTCAGGTATAGAACCTCTGTTTATTGAAGATGACAACCGTCCGATACTGGTGGGCGAACGAACAAACGTGATTGGCTCCCGCAAATTCAAAAACATGATTGTGGCAGGACAGTTTGAAGAGGCCTCTGAGATTGCGAGGGCTCAGGTAAAGACAGGCGCCCAGGTGATCGATATCTGCGTGGCAAATCCAGACAGGGATGAGGCTGCTGATATGGAGCAGATGCTTCGCTATCTGCCCAAAAAGGTTCGAGCACCGATTATGATTGATTCCACCGATCCAGCTGTGACAGAACTGGCACTTAAGAGGCTACAGGGGAAGTGCATTATAAACTCTATTAACCTTGAGGATGGTGAAGAGCGGTTTATAAGAATGGCTCCTCTGCTGCGTCATTATGGTGGCGCCGTTGTGGTTGGCTGTATTGATGATGATCCCAAAAACGGCATGGCCGTTACAAGGGAACGTAAACTTGAAATTGCACGTCATTCTTTTGATTTACTGGTAAATAAATATGGCCTGCGTCCTGAAGACCTGATATTTGACCCCCTGGTTTTTCCGGTTGGCAGCGGAGATGAAAATTACATCGGGTCTGCAGTTGAGACTATTGAAGGGGTGCGGCTTATTACAGAGGCATTTCCACAGTGTAGCACTATACTTGGGATATCAAATGTCTCTTTTGGTCTGCCTGCAGCCGGACGAGAGGTTTTGAATGCGGTATTCCTGTACCATTGTGTAAAGGCAGGACTTGGCTATGCCATTGTAAATACGGAGAAGCTAGAGAGATACGCATCAATATCTGAAGAGGAAAGAAAGCTGGCTGAGGATCTTATCTTCTGGCGAGGTGTTGACCCTGTGGCTTCCTTTGCTGCCGTATTTAGAGACAAGAAGCCGGCCTCGCATGCACCGGCTGCGGAGTTGCCTCTTGATGAGCGTCTCCCCCTTTACATAATTGAAGGAAGCAAGGATGGTCTGACTGCTGATCTTGACCTGGCTCTGGCCAGGGGTGACAAACCACTTGAGATAATCAATGGCGTGTTGATGGCTGGTATGGCAGAGGTTGGGAGGCTTTTTAACGACAATCAGCTTATAGTTGCTGAGGTGCTGCAATCAGCCGAGGCGATGAAGGCTGCTGTTGCCCATCTTGAGCCATATCTGCAAAAATCGGAGTCTGCCTCAAAAGGAAAACTTCTGTTGGCTACTGTTAAAGGGGATGTACATGATATAGGTAAGAACCTGGTTGAAATTATCCTCTCCAATAACGGATTCAAGGTGATTAATCTTGGTATCAAGGTGGGGCCGGAAGAGATAATCGAGGCCGCTAAACGTGAAAATCCAGATTTTATAGGACTTTCTGGGCTTCTTGTTAAGAGTGCTCTGCAGATGACGGTTACAGCCGCTGACCTTAAGGCCGCAGGTGTTGACGCACCGCTTCTTGTGGGTGGAGCTGCGCTGTCGCGTGCGTTTGCCAATAACCGGATAGCGCCTGAGTATGGAGGGCCTGTCCTGTATGCCAAAGATGCCATGGCTGGTCTGGAGCTGGCCAATCAGCTGGTTGACCCTAAGCTGCGGGCTGAATTGATGCTTGAGCTTGCGCGGCAGCAGGAGATAAGCGCCGGAATAAAAGCAGCAAAAGAGGCGGCAGAGAAAGTTTTGGAGACCGCTTCAGGGTGGTCATCTATACGAAAGGATTTTTCTGTAATTCCTTCTCCTGATCTTGAACAGCATGTAATGCGTGACATATCGGTCGGCCAGATTATTCCTTATCTTAACCGGCAGATGCTTTACACCAAGCATCTTGGACTTACAGGCTCTGTGGAGAGACTGCTGTCTGGAAATGATGACAAGGCTCTAAAACTGCACCTGACTGTAGAGGCTATGCTTGAGAGAGTACTCCAGGAAGGCCTGATCAAGCCACAAGCCATCTACCGTTTCTATCAGGCCAATGCTGATGGCAATGACCTTGTGCTTTTTAATCCAGATGCTTCAGAGGCTGCACGCTTTAGCCTGCCACGTCAAAAGGGCGGAGAACGGCTCTGTGTGGCTGATTTTGTCCGGTCGATGGATGATGGAGAGAAGGACTACATGGCTCTATTTGCCGTTACCTGTGGTCAGGGTGTGCGGAGACTGTCAGAGAGATGGAAGACTGAAGGGGACTACCTGAATTCCCACCTGCTACAGGCATTGGCTTTGGAGCTGGCCGAGGCTACTGCAGAGTATCTGCACAAACGGATTCGCACCTCTTGGGGGATTCTGGATGCACCTGACCTGACCTTGAAGCAGATCTTCAATGCCGAGTATCAAGGAATTCGTGTTTCCTTTGGTTATCCTGCTTGCCCTGAGCTTGCAGATCAGAAAAAATTGTTTGCTCTGCTTAAACCTGAACAGATTGGTATTCAACTCACTGAAGGGGATATGATGGATCCTGAGGCCTCGGTTTCGGCTCTGGTGTTTTCTCATCCTGAAGCACGTTATTTTTCAGTATCTTAGTCTGGTTATCCCGTTTTAACGAGACTTCGAGCATCAGGTGAATTGAATGGGTGAGTTTGAACTGATACTGTGTAAAGGTGCAGCGCTCCATGATAGGGGATGTTATAGAGATGCCCTGCTTTTGTATGATGATGCTTTGATCCGGTGGCCAAATGAAGCAGCTCTCTGGAATAATCGTGGCAACAGTTTTTTGGAAGAGGGTCTTTTTGAGCAGGCAGCAGACAGTTACTGGCATGCCTTAAATCTTGTGCCATCTTTGCACGATAGTCGTATTGCATTGGCCACTGCGCTACAGGCTATGGGTGATATTGAAGGGGCCTATATTGAGTGTAGGAAGGTACTTGATTCTGACCCATCTCATGCCGAGGCTCACTGGAATTATTCGTTGCTTCTGCTGTTGAGGGGGGACTACGAGGCAGGTTTCAGAGAGTATGAATGGCGTTGGAAAAAACGGAAATTCAGTTCACCTCTTAGAGAGTTTGCCAAGCCACACTGGTCTGGCGAAAATCCTGAAGACAAGACGATCCTCGTTTATGCAGAACAGGGATTTGGCGACACTATTCAATTTTCCCGCTATCTGCCAATGTTTGAAAAAATGGGTGCCAAAATTGTTTTTGAATGTCATCAGCCCTTAATCTCTCTTATGGATAAGGTTGGAAAGGGTATTAAACTTATTGCTTTTGGCAACAAGCTTCCTGATTTTGATTACCATATCCCGCTGATCTCATTGCCACATCTTTTTGGTAGTAAACTAGGAACTATACCGGTTGACGTTCCTTATCTTTTCCCTCCTAAAGAACGCCTTCTCTTCTGGAAAAGTGTCACCCCAGCCTGTTCAGGTTTACGGGTTGGTCTCTGTTGGGCAGGCAAGGGTTATCCGGATCCTCATCGCAGTTGTGAGCCTGAACTTTTAATGCCTTTGGCCGCTTTCCCAGATATTTGCTGGTATTCTCTACAGATGGGAAATAATGTCAGGAAGCCTTCTTTTGATCTGATAGACTTAACTATGCTGGTTAATGATTTTGCAGATACCGCAGCGTTAATGGGACAGCTTGATCTTATTATTACTATTGACACTGCAGTTGCTCATCTTGCCGGTGCACTGGGCAAGAAGACCTGGCTGCTGGTGCCGTTTGCACCTGATTGGAGATGGGGGCTGGGAAGGATGGACTGTCCCTGGTATCCAACCATGCGCCTGTTCAGGCAGGAAAGGTCAAATGACTGGCGAACAGTAGTTTTTCAACTGGTTACGGAACTATCCAGTCTTGCAAAAGAATAAATTAAAATCCATCAAATCCTCTATATTTCTTCTTTGCAATCTCCAACTCATTCAGCAACTCTTCATTCAAAACTGCTTTTAAATCATGTTTTTTCTTCTTTATATTCTGTTCAAATGTTTTAGTTACAGTGGTCTGCTTATCAAGTGATGGTTGCATTGTTTTTGAAGCCCTTTGTAACTGTTCATATTCATTTTCCAGTGACTGAAGTTTTGCATATTGATTTTCGAATTTTGACGGTACTTTGTTCTGAAGCTTCTGCATTATTTTAGACAGTTCCGAGGTTATTCTGGCAGTTCTCAATTCAAGATCTAAATCACTTTTGGGAGTATATGAAGAACCGTTGACCACCGCGTTTTTCCAGTCATTGTTTGTTTTGTTCATGGAGGCCAAAATTGCTTCAGAGGCTACATTTATAGCGTATGTTGCCTTGATGTAGTTTGTTACGAACTGCTGTTCCATCTGTTTTTTAGAGTAGAGGAAAACAACTGTGGATATGGATAAAAGCAGAACGCAGGCAACAGCTAACAGCCTTATATTATTCTGTAAAAAAGCGGATAGGTTTCCGGTCTTGGCTGATCTGCCCTTTGCAGCTGACGAAGTATAGGTTGTTGCCTCTTTTCGTTGCCAAGTCAACGATGATTTCAAATTTTCAATAGACTGTTTGAAGTTGTTAGTGCGTGCAGCACGTGCTTTGCGTTGAGCTTCAGCCGGATCTTCTACCATATAGTAATCAGGACAGAATATTCCACATACTGGGCAGTGAGCAGTGTGAAGCAAGGCAGAACCACAGTTGCAGCAATATATTTCTGTAGATTTCTGTGTTGCCCGTTTTGAATTAGATTCGATGGTAATTTTAATAACGGAAGAACACGATGAACAGGTTGTTTTAAACTCAGCTCCTTGCTGTTCAGGTAAGTCTATTTCTTCTTTTGAGTTGCATTTAAGGCAGGTGAATAGCATCTTCTGCCTAGTGGGTTGCTCAAAAGAGGCAGCTTTTTTAACGGATTCTTCAGAGGACAGGTTTTTGTTACCTGATTCTGTTTGCAGATCATCAAAACTGAAATCTTCATTCGATGGTTTTTCTGATACAACGGTTTCTTTGGTCTGTAATGGTTCATCCAAAAAAGAGAAATCGTTTTCAAGGGATTCTTGAGATTCCTGGCTGCTGTTTACTGGTTCATCGAAAAAAGAAAAATCAGGTTTCTTTGTTGAATCGTTATTTTCATTCATATCGTTTTCAATAGCCGGAGTAAGTTCTTTTTTACCTGTTGTATTTATCATAGCCCTTCCCTCAATCCTGCAAAACTACCATCTTTTGAACGTACAATATCATCATTGATGGCTGGGTCTGCCGCTATATTATTGCTGGCTCCATCTGCCCCTTTAGAGTAAAGGTCATAGTCAGTGTTTAATTGATCGCCAATGAAATCTTCCAATGGTGCTGGACCGCTGCCTATTACGCTGTAGCTGTATGGATGATCCCAAGGATCTAGCTTGTTAAATCCTGCGTCAAGCAAGGTTGGTGGTAGTGCATTTTTATCGATTGCATAAGCAGTTATATCTTTTTCAATAGTACGAATATCGGCAGCGCACCTGCCATTTTTTGTCTTGTTTATATACTGTGTAAACGCAGGTACTGACATAGTGGCCAAAATTCCAATTATAGCCACTGCAACGATCAGTTCTACGATGGTAAATGCCTGCTGACAGGTACCAAGTCTGCATCTCATGATACATACCCCCTGTTGACTTAATCTTATTATTTTTAAAATGAATCTGATACTTGTTGAGGCTGAAGCTTGCCTTCGAAAAAGATTCAACAAATATCTTCCTACAAATATCATGCCTTTTTGATGGTTTTCAGATCTGTTGTATTGATTTATGGTCTGATAGTCAGTTGGCGTAATGATGGTAGCATAAAAAGAAGTGATGTCAAAAAAGGTGTCAAAAAAGGCTGATATCTTTCGTGCTTATAGGTTCCCGGTCTGTCGTAATGCCTCATAAAGTACAACTGCTACGGCGTTTGAGAGGTTCAGGCTGCGGACTTTTCCTGGCATTGGTATAGTCAGAGAACTGTCAGGGTTTGCGTCAAGCAGTTCAGCAGGTAGTCCGGCTGTCTCTTTGCCAAATACAAGAAAATCCCCTGCTTCGTAAATACCCTCGTCATGGCTGCTTCTTGTTACTTTTGTACTAAGGTACCAGAAGCGGCCATCAGGATAGTTGCCTTTAAGTTCTTCCAAGTTCTTCCACTGTTTCAGATGTACTTTGTCCCAGTAATCAAGACCTGCCCGTTTAAGGTATCGGTCTTCAATGGAAAATCCCAGCTTCCCGACAAGATGCAGGGTCGCTCCGGTAGCAGCGCAGAGGCGCGCTATGTTACCGGTATTGGGTGGAATCTCAGGTTCTATAAGGACAATGTTAAAGTTTTGCATGAGTTTATGTATACCATAAGACAGTTTCAGTCCGCTTGCATTTTTTACCTGTCAGGGATAGGATGTAAAACTTAAATATTTAGACAACGGGGAAGACAACCATGAAAATCATTGTGACTGATGAAGTCGCATCTCAGGGGCTTGCACTTTTGGAACAAGATCCGCGCATCGAGATGGATGTTCGTCTGGGGATGAAGAAGGAAGAGTTGCTAAAGATCATCGGTGGGTATGAGGTGATTATAACCCGAAGCGGAACTACGGTTGACAGGGCTATTCTTGATGCAGCGACAAATTTGAAGATGATCGCCCGCGCTGGTGTAGGCATAGATAATGTTGATGTTGACTATGCAAGTTCCAAAGGGGTCATTGTTGTGAATGCTCCTTTCGGCAACACCAACAGCGCTGCTGAACATACTATGTCGCTTCTGCTGGCTGCATGCCGGAATGTGACCGTTGCTAATGCATCTCTTAAATCAGGTGAATGGAAGAGGGCGCCATTTACCGGAATTGAACTGAAGGGCAAGACTGCCGGAGTGATTGGTCTGGGTAAGGTTGGCGGGCGTGTTGCCACTCGCTTGAAGGCATTTGAGTGCGAGGTGTTGGCTTGTGATCCTTATATTGCGGTAAAGCGTGCCCATGATCTTGGGGTTAAGCTTGTATCACATGACGAGATATACAAAAACTGCGACATAATTACCGTACATACCCCGCTTACTGATGAGACAAAGGGGATGATTGGCGCTCGCGAGCTTGAGATGATGAAGGATGGCGTAATACTAATGAACGTTGCAAGAGGCGGAATTATTGATGAAAAGGCACTTCTTGATACTCTGCAAAGTGGGAAGATCGCCGTTGCAGGGGTAGATGTATGGAGTATTGAACCACCAAACACAGATACCCTGAAGTCGCTGATTGCCCATCCAAAGCTTACCGTAACCCCGCATCTTGGAGCCAATACCTTTGAAGCGCAGATAAATGTTGCAGTGGATGTATCCAAAGAGATCCTGAACTATCTGGACGAAAAACCGCTTGAAAATGCCGTAAATATACCCCGCTTTGATATGGCTCTTATGGATCAGATGAGACCATTCCTTAATCTTGTAAATGTAATGGCTGAATTTGGCATACAGCTGCTTGACGGGCATCCTGAGAAGATAACCTTCAGCTATGCAGGAGCCATTGCCCATTATGATTGCTCACCTCTAACCGTCTGCGGTCTTGCTGCCCTTCTTGGTCGAGTTGTCGAGCAGGATGTCAACATGGTTAATGCCTCTCTTATAGCAGAACAGATGGGTATTGTTGTTGCTGAGACCAAGACTACTTCTGCGGATGCCTTTTCAAATCTTGTTACACTTATAGCAGAAGGTGACGGCAAACGCCGTACGATTGCAGGTACTCTGTTTGAAGGGGCGCCACGTATAGTTGGGCTCCGTGATTATGCAATGGATTTCACCCCTGAAGAATTCATGTTGCTGCTGCATTATTCTGATCGCCCGGGAATGATTGGCAAGATCGGAACAATAATGGGACATCATGATATTAACATAGGTTCAATGAATCTTGGACGTAGCGCCAAAAAAGGAGAGGCTATGGTTATCCTCTCTCTTGATTCCGCTGTTTCTACTGAAGTGATTGAGGAAATACGTCAAGCTACAGAGGCCAGTTTCATAAAGGCGATTCAAATGTCCTCAGCCAAATAGAACCAATTTTATTTGGGTTTTTAAGAGCACCCCTGTAGTTAAAAACATACCTGCCTTTCATAATCAAATGCCATTGTTAGACTTCCTTAAGGTCTTTCAATGGCATTTATGCAACATCGCACTTTGACCACCAACTTTTTTGCAAAAATGCAAATCAAAATCATGCCCCTATCTAATATAATCTAATATTTATAAGTAGTTAAAGTTAATGGCCGCTATTTATGCTTTTTTGCACTATTTTTTCTTTATAAAGCTAACATCTTGTTAATATTGTTTTTTATTGTAATGGCACAGCATTTGCTTTTGAGGTGACAGTATCGAAAATTGCAGAGCCAGGATAACAGGAATGACCAATAAACCAATTTGTCCATTCTATGGGAAAAATGATGAAATATGCGATGTTGGCTGTGGGTATATTTCTCCCCATGATGTCAATATGATTATTCGATACTGCAGTAAATCTTACTCCGAATGTGCAAAATATCAAGAGCTTGCAGATCGCTATCCTAATAAACTAACACTTTTCCCCGCTACCTGCTGCATGCAGACGAGCTGAAAGGACCAGACCATGCTTTACCTGCTTTCAAGCGGAATAACCCCCGCACACTTCATTTTGACCCTGACAGTAAGTGTACTGATTACGGCTATTATCTTCGTAAAGGAGAAAAAACATGACCCAGAGAGAGCTTGAATTGATGCAAAGGATTGAAGAGTTGGAGCGCCATACCTGGCGTAATAGCTCAATCTTGCGTGCAGTTGCCATGGTTTCATTTACAGCCATGATTGGTATTATCGTTGCCGCTGGTGTAATTGGTGGCGGTCACGGCAGTCACTGGTCTGGTCCGGCCTGGAACACGATGTGGTTATATGGACTCTTCGCTGCCAATGCCGTTTCAATGTTCTGGACCACCCACAAGGATTAGAGAGGAGAATTGTCATGCCGATGAAGCTATCTCACGCTGTATTGCTCCTGGCAGTTTGCGTTATCTGTGCTGCCTTTAATATGCGTCTCTTTCAAGGACTTGATGATATGATGGGTCCAAGCAATTATTGGGTTGTTGATACTACCCAGGGGGATCATGGCTGGTATGCCATGGGATTGTTGCCACACCTTAAGACCGTGCCCAAGGAGGTTGTAAAGGCAACCAATACAGACCCGACAATAAAAGAAAAATTCCAGATCTACGCTCAAAGCGGTGATTTTGCTGGTAATTCTGTTTATGGTATCTGCTTTGGTATTCCTCTGATCATGTATCTTATCTGGTTTGCATTCATAATAGGCTTTCCAGATAGGGTTGACCCGTATCTGTTACCAAGAAGAATATTTACCCTTGCAGTTATTGTATCCTGTTCTGTTATCGTAAACCTCTTCCTAATGCGTATCGCCGCTGACTTTATCCGTGACCCGATGGCTCGTATTGCAAACATAGCAGGCAATCACTCTTCGCTTCTGTTCCACAACGCAGGCATCTGGTTTGCTATTCTATTTTCTGCCCTGGGTACTCATAATCATTCTTACAGTGAAGCTCCAGCTCCGGATAGTCGTAACTGGCAGACACAGGCATCAGAAAAGTTTAACTGGCTCTTCACTCTGTTGGCATTTGTTACTGTTCTTGAAGTGGCTCTGGTTAAAAACAAACTTGCTCTTCCTGACGCTGCTGTTGACTACTCTGTATGGATTATCTGGGTTGTAATCTTTATGCGCATGTTTGGCTTCTCTCCAAAATATTGGGTAAAAAGGATCCCTGGCATCTCTATTATGCTGGTTGGCACGCTGCTGACACTCCCCGTATTCTATATGCTTGAAAGAGTAACAGGTACACTTGGTGCCGGTTTTGCCTCACCTATTCTTACCAAGGCTCTGGGGGCTGAGAACCAGAATATTGGTCTTTCACTTATGATCTCTATATATCTTGTATTCTGGATGGAGTTTGCCGCTGCCATCCGAATGAATGGTCCAACCAAAAAAGCGGTAGCAGAAAAAGCTTGATGTAACGTTTTTCTCCGCCATGAAAAACGGAAAGGCCCGGCGTGGGAACCGGGCCTTTCGTATTTTAGTCATACTGTTTTTTAGATAGTTATCCTGAAATTAACGGCATTTACAGCTATTTAGGGCAAAGATTGTGTACATTGTCTTGCAGTTGTGTTACAAAAACAAACTTTAATAACAGCTCTTGGTCGTGACTCTATATCAGCAAGATTGTGCCTTCAGGAGACAACATAATCCCATGAAGTCAAGTAAATATCCAATTTCTAATGCGTTAACATCGTTTAATAATGTCGTTATAGCCCCACTTGAAAAACTTTCTGCAGAAATTCCATTAAAAGATTCCGCAAAGATACATCGTCTTCCCTCATCGATCTGGAAAAAGATGGAGAGTAGTGCAGGCAATCCATTGGACAAGGCGATCGAGCTTGCACGTGATTTCTTTTTCAGAGAGCAGTTGCCTGATGGCTATTGGTGGGCAGAGCTTGAATCCAACGTTACAATAACGGCCGAATATATTATGCTGTTCCATTTTCTGGGAATGGTTGACAAGGCTAAAGAAGTCAAGATGACCAATTATCTGCTGCGACAGCAGACAAAAGAGGGATATTGGACTCTCTGGCACAACGGGTCTGGAGATCTTTCCACAACCATTGAGGCCTATTTTGCTCTTAAACTGGCGGGTTATCCTTCTGACCATATTGCCATGAGCAAAGCCAGAGACTTTATCCTTGATAAAGGTGGAGTTCTTAAATCCCGTGTCTTTACAAAGATTTTTCTGGCTCTTTTTGGTGAGTTTTCATGGATGGGGGTTCCATCCATGCCAATTGAGCTGATGCTACTGCCGGACTGGGCATTTGTTAACGTCTACGAATTTTCAAGCTGGGCAAGGGCAACCATTATTCCGCTTTCTGTTGTAATGGCGAACCGTCCTGTCTGTAAGCTTCCTCCTTCATCAAGGGTACAGGAACTTTACGTTCGTCCACCGCGCCCTACAGATTACACCTTCTCGAAAGAGGGTGGAATCTTATCCCTTAAAAACTTCTTTATAGGTATTGATCACCTGCTTAAGGTCTATGAATCCACTCCTATCCGTCCCTTTAAAAAGAGGGCGACTGAAATGGCCGAGCACTGGATACTTGAGCATGAGGAAAAGAGTGGCGATTGGGGTGGAATTCAGCCGGCAATGCTTAATTCTATTCTTGCCCTTCACTGTCTCGGTTATTCAAATGACCATCCTGCCGTAGCAAAAGGGCTTGATGCTATGGCAAACTTCTGTATTGAGGATGAAGATATACTAATGTTGCAATCTTGCGTCTCTCCGGTTTGGGATACGGCCTTGGCACTTGTGGCGATGCAGGAAGCAGGTGTGCCTGAGGATCACCCCTCACTTGTAAAGGCTGCTCAATGGTTGCTTGACAGGGAGGTAAGGATTAAAGGTGACTGGAAGATAAAATCACCTGATCTGCAGCCAGGTGGCTGGGCCTTCGAATTTCTTAATGATTGGTATCCTGATGTTGATGATTCAGGTTTTGTAATGCTATCCATCAAGGATATAAAGCTGAAGAACAGCAAGGCAAAGGATAACGCGATAAAACGAGGAATTGACTGGTGTCTTGGGATGCAGAGTCAAAATGGGGGGTGGGCTGCTTTTGACAAGGACAACACAAAACATTTCCTAAACAAGATCCCTTTTGCCGACCTTGAAGCGCTGATTGACCCACCAACCTCGGATCTTACCGGTAGAATGCTGGAGCTTATGGGTAATTTCAGCTATCCAATAGACCATCCAAAGGCTGTCTCCGCCCTTGAGTTTGTCAAAAGGGAGCAAGAACCGGAGGGTTGCTGGTTTGGTCGCTGGGGTGTCAATTACCTCTATGGTACCTGGTCAGTTCTCTCAGGTCTTGAGGCGATTGGCGAGGATATGGAAAGTCCTTACATAAGAAAATCAGTTAATTGGATTAAATCAAAACAGAATCTTGATGGTGGATGGGGAGAGGTGTGTGAATCATATCTGGATCGTTCTCAAATGGGTTGTGGTCCAAGCACGGCATCCCAGACATCCTGGGCCTTAATGGCTTTGATGGCGGCTGGCGAGGTCTCGTGCCCGACGGTTGAGCGTGGGATTAAATACCTGCTGGTTACCCAGAATCCGGACGGGACATGGAGTGAGGATGCCTTCACAGGTACCGGTTTTCCAAAGTATTTTATGATTAAGTATCATATATATCGCAACTGTTTTCCACTTACGGCACTTGGCAGATATCGCCGTCTTACATATGGACGGCAAAATCAGCGGTAAAACCGGCATAAAATGTCATGCGGGAAGCCTCGTCGTCTGGAGCCGAGGCTTTCACGTTTTGTGAGGGACAACTACCTGATGAAGGCCTTTGTTACAGGAGCCACCGGCTTTATCGGTGCAAGTATAGTACGTGAACTGCTTAAAGATGGTCACCAGGTAAAGGCTCTGGTCAGAAAAGATTCAAACAGCGCAAATCTTAAAGGGCTTGAGCTGGAGATCTTTAGGGGAGATTTGCATAATCAAAAACATCTGGCTGATGGTATGGCCGATTGCAACTGGGTCTTTCATGCCGCTGCAGACTATCGGCTTTGGTGTCTTGATCCAAAGGTTATGTATCTTGCCAATGTTGATGGCACAAGAACTGTGCTTGAAGCGGCTCTGGCAGCTGGCGTAAGCAGGGTTGTTTATACAAGCAGTGTTGGAACACTTGGAAATCCCGGTGATGGAAAGCCTGGCAGTGAGACAACAGCTGTAACTCTCTCCGACATGGTTGGACACTATAAAAAGAGCAAGTTTCTGGCCGAAAGAGAGGCGGAAAAATTCGTTGACAAGGGTCTTGGACTGATTATAGTCAACCCCTCTACACCTGTGGGACCTTATGATATCAAACCTACACCTACTGGAAAGATTATTGTCGATTTTCTGAACAGAAAGATGCCTGCTTATCTGGATACAGGACTTAATCTGATTTCAGTTGAAGATTGTGCCAGAGGACATATACTGGCGGCTGAAAAGGGGAAGATTGGAGAGAAATATATACTTGGCAACCGTAATCTGATGTTGTGCGAGATATTTGGCCTGCTTCAAAATCTGACAGGTTTGCAGGCTCCAAAGATTAGGCTTCCATATACTCCGATAGTCATTGCGGCTTACATCAATGAAGCGCTCTCTTCTCTAACTGGTAAGGAACCGTTAATACCTCTTACCGGTGTGAAAATGGCAAAAAAAATAATGTTTTTTGATTCATCCAAGGCAGTAAGTGAGCTGGGGCTTCCACAGACTCCGGTTGAAGAAGCATTACTAAGAGCGGTTGAATGGTTCCGCGCCAATCATTATGCCTAGTTAATTAAGGGAAAAAGATGCTACTTGAAAAAATACAATCCCCTGCAGATCTCAAGAAGCTTTCAGTAGAGCAGCTACCCTCTCTTGCAGAAGAGATCCGTGCCTTTCTCCTTAAAACGGTTTCAGAAACCGGTGGTCACCTCGGTTCCAACCTCGGTGCGGTTGAGTTGACCCTGGCTCTGCATTACTGTTTTACTACTCCAAAAGACAAGATAGTTTGGGATGTAGGACATCAGGCGTACACTCACAAGATAATAACCGGGCGTAGGGAAAACTTTGCAAGCCAGCGTCAGTATAAAGGACTTTCAGGCTTTCCAAAACGCTCTGAATCTGAGCATGATGCATTTGGTGTTGGTCATGCATCCACTTCGATCTCTGCCGGACTTGGAATGGTGGTTGCTGATCTCCTTGACAGAAAGAAAAATCATGTCATCGCCGTTATAGGAGATGGCTCACTTACGGGTGGAATTGCCTTTGAAGGCTTGAACCAGGCAGGTCACCTGAAGAAAAACCTGATTGTAGTCCTAAACGATAACGAGATGTCCATCTCAAAAAATGTTGGAGCCTTTTCTTCTTTTGTATCCAGAAAAATGACTACCCGTAATTTCCGTGAATTGAAGCGGGAGATGAAGGAGCTGTTAACCAGCATACCGTCATTTGGTAAGGATATGCTCAAGTTTGCCCGTCGTGCAGAAAATTCTTTGAAGAGTTTCTTTACACCAGGTGCCCTCTTTGAAGCTTTGGGGTTTGATTATATAGGACCTATTGATGGTCATAACCTTCCCAAGCTTATTGAGGTTTTCAATAGTTCTGTTGAATATGACGCGCCTCTTCTGATTCATGTAATGACTACCAAGGGTAAAGGTTATACCCCGGCAGAGGAAACCCCTGACAAGTTTCACGGTGTTGGAGCATTTGACATTTCAACTGGCAAGGCTCCCTCCAAGTCTGCCGCTCTCTCTTACACAGAGGTTTTTGGCAGGACACTGGTTGACCTGGCTCAGGAAGATTCCAGGATAGTAGGGATTACAGCGGCTATGCCGGATGGAACAGGGATGAACTACTTTGCTGATGCAATCCCTGAACGTTTCTTTGATGTAGGGATAGCCGAGCAGCACGCAGTCTGCTTTGCAGCCGGGCTTGCCGCAGATGGTTATAAGCCGGTGGCAGCCATATACTCGACCTTCATGCAACGGGCATATGATCAGGTGTTCCATGATGTGTGTCTTCAGAACCTCCCCGTTGTAATAGCAATGGATCGCGGGGGGCTTGTTGGCGATGACGGTCCGACCCATCACGGGGTATTTGATATATCTTTTATGAGACATCTGCCTGGGCTTACATTTATGGCTCCAAAAGATGAAAATGAGCTGAGAAGGATGCTTAAAACAGCTGTCAGTTTAAACGCCCCTGTTGCCTTGCGCTACCCACGCGGAGCTGGTTATGGAGTGCAACTTGACAAAATAATAAAGCCTTTGGACGTTGGTAAGGGGGAACTGCTTAGGGAAGGCAAAGATGTAACTATAATTGGTATCGGAGCAACAGTTATGCCTGCCATTAAGGCAGCCGAAAAACTTGCTGAAAAAGGAATTCAGGCTGCTGTTGTTAACGCCCGCTTCATAAAGCCGCTTGATGCGGAGCTTATCCTGAGTCAGGCTGAAGCTACAGGTAGGATAATTACGGTTGAGGAGAATGTCCTGCAGGGAGGTTTTGGCAGCGCCGTGCTGGAACTCTTACAGGACAAAGGCTTGAATAATATAAAGGTTAAGAGGTTAGGTATTGCGGATGAGTATGTTGAACACGGTACCCAGGCTCAGCTGCGTATGGATGTCGGTATTGATGCTGAAGGTATCGAGAAGGCAACAGAAGAGTTTTTGAAGAACTGAAAGGATTTTATATCTAATGCGTTTTCCTTGGCGTTTAAACTATGACTTGACGAAGTACATTATCAAAAACAACCTGAACAAGGTTGAAAAATATCCGCTGGTACTTATGCTTGAGCCAACGCACTTGTGTAACCTGGCCTGTGCAGGCTGCGGAAGGATCCGTGAATATGCCGATACTATTACCGATATGATGTCCCTTGAAGATTGCCTGCATTCGGTTGATGAATGTCCTGCCCCTGTAGTTACTATTACTGGTGGTGAGCCGTTTTTGTATCCTCATATATTTGAGCTGACAAAAGGTGTACTTGACCGTGGCCGTCACATAATGTTCTGTAGCAATGCGTTGTTGATGGAAAAATCTCTTGAAAAAATGGAGCCGCATCCGAATCTTACCTTCAATCTACATATGGACGGGCTGGAAGAGACGCATGACAGGGTGCTTGGTAGAGAAGGATGCTTCAGGATTGCAATGTCTGCCATAAAAGTCGCAAAGGCCAGAGGGTTCAGGGTTTGCACAAATACAACCATCTTCAAGGATACCGACCTTGTTGAGATGGAGATTCTGTTTCAGAAGCTTGAAGAGATGGGTATTGACGGGATTCTGGTAGCTCCTGGTTTCAGCTATGAGGCGATTGAGGAAGAAAAGATGTTTCTTGAACGGTTGGAGATTGAAAAGAAATTTCAGCAGGTTTATGAAATGAGCAAAAAACACCGTTTCTGGTCAACACCTATGTATCTCCGTTTTCTAAAGGGTGAAAAGAAGCTGCAATGTACCCCTTGGGGCAATCCTACCAGAAATCCGCAGGGATGGAAGGCGCCTTGTTATCTGATTACTGATGCCCATTATCCGACATTCAAGGATATGATGGAGAAGGTAAATTGGGAAAACTACGGTGTTGGCAAAGATCCACGTTGCGCCCAATGCATGATGCATTGCGGTTTTGAGCCAACCGTTGTTACAGAGGTTGGAAAGAGCCCCAAGGATATACTTGAGATGTTGCTCTGGAACCTGTCGTAGTTATTCTTGAACTCTATTTGTATACAGTTTTTCTGGACATTTGGTTGACGCTGTGATAACTAATCCACGCCTTATTAAAAAAGGCCATTATATCTCAACTACTATTAGGAGGTGGTACCGTGGCACACACTATTACTGAAGATTGCACCAACTGTGGAGCTTGTGAAGATACTTGCCCAGTAAACGCTATCAGCGAACAAGGCGGCAAGCGCGTTATTGATGCAGATACCTGCATTGATTGCGGCGCCTGTGTGGATTCCTGTCCTGTTGGCGCAATTCACGCCTAGTATCAGACTTACTGTTTTTAACAAAAATGGCTCGGATTTTCCGAGCCATTTTTGTTTCTGAATCAGCCTGTTTGCTCTTTCTTTCTGACCCGTGGAGTGTATCTCTCTTTTTCACTGTAGATACAGCCACAATACTGCTGACGGTACAGAGCCAGCTCTTTTGAACGCCTGATCCCTTCCTGCCAGCCTGGTCTGAAATCCCTGTATAAAAAACTTGTCCCATGCTGTTTTTCCGATTCTTCAGCCTTTTGTATCATCAAATTATGGTTCTGGTAACGGCTGTAAAAGAGTGACGAGGTGAAGGCATCAAAACCGTCTTTTTTAGCCTGCTCTGCAGTAGCGTCAAGGCGGGAGGCATAGCAGTATCCGCATCTTTTTTCAGGGGTCGCTGCCACGTTTGCCAGAAATTGTTCCATCAGGTATTCGTCCCTTAAAATAAGAGGCATACTTTCAATCTCTGCCATCTGAATAGCTGTGTCACGGCGACGGATATATTCCTGATATGGATGTATGTTGTGATTGAAGAAAAAACCGGTGACATCCAACCCTTCAGAACGTAAGGCAGCCAGTGGATAGAGGCCGCATGGTCCGCAGCAGATATGTAAAAGGATCCTCATCAGAGCTTCTCCAGCAAATGCCCCATCTTGTCACGTTTGGTTTTAAGGTAACTCCAGTTGGAGCAGGTAGGATTTGCCTCAATCTGGACTCTTCCGACAATTTCAATGCCGTATCCCTGTAATCCGACGAGTTTTCTGGGATTATTGGTCAGAAGTTGAATCTTTGTGATCCCCAAAGCCAGCAGAATCTGTGCGCCAACGCCATAATCCCTCATGTCTGCCTTAAAACCCAGGTGCTGGTTGGCTTCAACCGTGTCCATACCCTGATCTTGCAACTCGTAGGCCTTAAGTTTATTGATCAGTCCGATTCCCCGACCTTCCTGCCTCATATAGAGGATAACTCCCCTTCCTTCCTTATCAATAGCTTCCATGGCCTTGCGCAGTTGTTCGCCACAATCACAGCGGAGAGAACCCATTACATCGCCAGTCAGGCATTCTGAATGAACCCTGGTCAACACCGGTTTATCACCTGAGATGTCACCTTTTACCAGAGCAATATGATCCAGATTGTCTACATCATTTTCAAAGGCCACCACTTTCCAGTCGCCACCGTAACGGGAGGGCAGATGGGCTTCTGCAACCTTGCGAACCAGCTGCTCATGCTTCAGGCGGTAAGCTACCAGATCTGCCACCGTACAGATCTTCAGTCCATGTTGTTTTGCAAATTTTTTCAACTCAGGCATGCGTGACATCGTTCCATCATCATTCATTATTTCGCATATCACACCGGCAGGCGTCAGGCCGGCCAATCGAGCCAGATCAACGGAGCCTTCGGTCTGACCGGTGCGAACCAGCACTCCACCAGGTCTTGCACGTAATGGAAAAACATGACCGGGACTTACCAGATCAGTAGATGAGGCACCGGAAGCCACTGCTGTTAGTATTGTATGAGCCCGATCAGCGGCAGAGATCCCTGTTGTAACACCTTTTTTTGCCTCAATTGAGACCGTAAAGGCTGTCTCAAATGGAGAGGTATTGTCTCTTACCATAGGCTTAAGCCCCAATGCCTCACACTTTTCAGCTGTGAGGGTGAGGCAGATAAGTCCACGTCCATATTTAGCCATGAAATTGATTGTCTCTGGAGTGATCTTCTCGGCAGCCATTGTCAGATCACCTTCATTTTCACGATCTTCGTCATCCACAAGAATAACCATCTTACCCTGACGAATATCCTCAATAGCCTCTTCAATAGAACAAACAGCCATTTTTTACACTTCCTCTCTCAGATAAAACCATTCTGCATAAGTTTATTCATTGTGAGACCACCGGTTACAGATTCCGGGGCGGTCAAACGAGCAATATATTTACCTATAATATCAGTCTCAATATTTACCTTTTTACCCGTTACAATCTCCGAAAGGGTGGTTCTGGAAAGAGTATGAGGTATTATTGAAACTGAAAATCCGTTGTCAGTTACAGAGTTTATAGTCAGACTTATTCCATCAACAGCTACAGAGCCTTTTTCAACCAGCATTCTGGCCTGCTCCTTTGGAATACTGAACTGTAATAATATTGCGTTGTCCTTCTGCAAGAGGGTTTCAAGCTGTCCAATGCAATCAATGTGGCCTGTGACGAGATGACCGTCAAGTCGTCCGCCCAGTCTCATAGCCCGTTCAAGATTTACCTTGCTGCCTGGTTGCATTATCCCGAAGGTTGTTCTCATTACAGTCTCAGGCGAGATATCAAAGCTTAAGGTTTTGTTACGGATTGTGGTGATAGTAAGACAGGCTCCGTTAACTGCTACCGAATCACCCGCCCTTATTTCATTCAGAGGCAAAGCGGAAGATATCTCAAGGATACCGCTACGTATAGCGATTATTGAACCAGTACATTCTATAAGGCCGGTGAACATTTAATACCCTCAGGTTTTGCGTAAACCACAAGATCGGAACCGGACATTGCAACCTTTTGAATGTTGAATAGTATTGCCTCATCCATGGTAGATATCCCTTGAATTGCAAAAGGGGCAAATCCGTTTCCAAGAACCTTTGGGGCATAAAAGAAGATGCATTCGTCAATAAGGCCATTTTGAAGCAGATCTCCCGCCAGACGGCTACCCCCTTCAACCAGTATGGTATGTACCCCTCTTTTGGCAAGTCTGTGGAGCAGATCCCTCATTTCAACTCGACCATCGAACTCGCGGCATACCAAAACCGTTGCCCCCTTGTTCTGATAACTTTCATGAATATCCGGGTTTGATTCGCAAGTTGCAATTATGGTCTTTCCGGTTCCATTCAATACATTAACACTTCCAGGGGTTCGCAGCCTGGTGTCAACAATAACCTTCAATGGATCACGGCCTTTTACATGGCGTACGTTAAGCTGTGGATTGTCAGCAAGAATAGTATCAACACCAACCATTACAGCATCAGATAAAGAGCGGATACGATGAACCAGACGACGTGACTCTTCGCCTGTTACCCATCGGGAATGGCCGGTTACAGTGGCTATGTTTCCATCAAGCGTCATGGCTGACTTGTAAATTATATATGGTATGCCGGTTGTTACCGCTTTGATAAATCCCTTGTTCAATTCACGGCACTGTTCCTCAAGCAGACCAACATCAACACGGATACCGGCCTGACGCAGTATCTGTAGTCCTTTGCCGGCAACCTGTAAAAAAGGATCAACCATACCGGCGAGAACCCTTTTTACTCCGGCTGCTATCAGGGCATCTGTACATGGGGGGGTTTTGCCAAAATGGCAGCAAGGTTCAAGGGTTACATATACATCCGCTCCATTGGCCTTGTCTCCTGCCATATTCAATGCATTTATTTCTGCATGCGGTGTCCCTGCTTTTTTATGCCAGCCCTCTCCGACAATAACACTATCACGGACAATCACGCATCCAACGGCAGGGTTAGGGGCTGTTTTACCCAGTCCCTTCCTGGCAAGAGTCAAAGCCTTCTTCATATATTTCAGATCAGCTGCATACATCTATTTTGGATCCTTGGTTCTATTTTTTCAGCAGATCCTGCAGTTCAACCATAAATTCATTTATATCCTTAAAGGAACGATAAACCGAGGCAAAACGGACATATGCAACCTCATCGGTCGCATGCAGTTCGTTCATTATCCATTCACCGATAAGTGAAGCCGGTATCTCACGTTCACTGCTTTCCTGAAGCCTGATTTCCAGTCTGTCAGCCATCTTTTCAATCGCTTCAATTGAGACAGGTCGTTTTTCACAGGCCTTTTTTATTCCTGAAATTACCTTCATACGATCAAACGGTTCCCTGCGTCCATCCTTCTTACATACCAGAGGCAGCATCTCATCAATCCGTTCATATGTGGTGAACCGTTTGGCACAGTCCTCACACTCGCGGCGTCTACGTATAACCGTTCCACCCTTGTCAGGGCGGGAATCAATCACTTTGCTGTCAAGATTGCCGCAGAACGGACATTTCATTGTTTTTTACCTCTAACGGCTGTCTGTCGAAACGAATAACTTCAATATCAACCTCTTCCAGCATCTGGCTGGCCAGTTGATCGCTGTACCCTTCATTATAGACAATCCGGCGGATTCCGGCATTAATCAACATCTTTGTACAGATGATACAGGGCATTGTCGTGCAGTAAAGTGTTGAACCATCTATATTAATCCCATGACGTGCCGCCTGAATTATGGCGTTTTGTTCTGCATGAAGACCTCTGCAGAGCTCGTGGCGTTCTCCAGATGGCACATTCATCTGTTCCCTCAGGCACCCCACCTCTTCGCAGTGCCGAATGCCGGATGGGGCTCCATTGTAACCTGTGGCCAGGATATTACGATCCTTTACAAGAAGTGCCCCCACTTGACGCCTCATGCAAGTTGAGCGGGTTGAGACAAGATGGGTAATTTCAATAAAATACTGATCCCAGGTAGGTCTGGGCATGACAGGCTCCTGTATATTTGATAAATTCTGTATAAGGTAGCCTATCTGGAGCTACAGGTCAACGCAGATAAAGAGCTGTAAAACGTTACGTTCAATATGACTCTTTATGTTGACGTATTATAAGTAAGACTCTATAAAAAACAACTCTATGAACAACAAAAAAATCTATATAAACACAGTTGGTTGTCAGATGAATGTAAATGATTCCGAGCGGATAGCAGCAATGTTGCAGCCGCTTGGTTACATTCAGACAAAAAAAAGACAAGAGGCGGATCTGATTCTATTTAATACCTGTACCGTCAGGGCTGGTGCTGAGGAGTCCCTGCTCCAGAATATTGCCAATCTTAAAAATCTGAAAAGTAAAAAAACGGGTAAGATTCTTATTGCTGTCGCAGGCTGTGTTGCCCAGCAGATGGGTGAGCAACTCCTGAAGAGATATCCCTGGGTTGATCTTGTTGTTGGCACCCATAACCTCCATCTGCTGCCTGATATGCTGATGGATGCGGAGAATGGTAAGCAGCGAGTTGAGACCGCTTTCCTTGATGATAATGCAGAGGTTGAAAGATTCTCTGCAATCAGACGAGAGGCTCGGATTTCAGCCTTTGTGACTGTGATGCAGGGCTGTGATAACTTTTGCTCTTACTGTATTGTACCATTTGTAAGGGGCAGGGAAGTCAGTCGACGTTTTACGGATGTGCTGGATGAGGTCTCAGAACTTGCAGCTATCGGGGTTAAAGAGATTGTCCTTTTGGGACAGAACGTAAACTCCTACGGAATCAAGGGGGTTAAGCAGCCACCTTTTTTCGTCCTTCTCAGGGCGGTTACGGCAATTTCGGGGATAGAGCGAGTCCGTTTTGTAACATCCCATCCAAAGGATATGTCTGATGATCTAATCTCCTGTTTTGCAGAACTTCCCAAATTATGCGGCTCACTGCATCTGCCGGCTCAGTCGGGGAGCAACCGGATTTTAAGAGCAATGAACCGTGGCTATACACGTGAGCATTACCTTGATACAATTGGAAAACTTCGTAAGGCCAGACCTGATATCAAGATTACTGGTGATATGATTGTTGGTTTTCCTGGGGAGACCGAGGCGGAGTTTGAAGAGACGTTATCCCTGATGGAGGAGGTTAATTATTTTGACCTTTTCTCTTTTGTCTATTCACCGAGACCTGGAACAAAGGCTGCTGAATTTGATGATAATCTTGAGAAGGAAGTCAAGCTGGAACGTCTCGGGCGTCTACAGAAGCTGCAAGGGATACACTCCCGTATCCACAATGAAGGATATGTGGGTTCGACCCAACGGGTGCTGGTTGAAGGGCTAGCCAAGCGGCATGGCCAGGTTAGTGGCCGTTGCGACAGTGGGCGGATAGTCAATCTGACAGGAACACCAAGCCTGATCGGTAAAACGGTGGATGTGAAGATCCTGGAAGGATATGCCAATTCTCTGCTGGGTGAGTTGGAGAAATGATTTCAGTTGGAAAATCTTTCGGCTATCTTTGCTACAATTTAAAAAGCACTACATGTCAGGATTGATACCACAGTTACTGCTGTTTAGTGCCTAACCATCGTGCCCGTTATAGAACAGCAGTGCACAGAACAACCAATTTTAAGTAATCATGAGGCGATAATGTCGAACGAACCAAGCACCACCCCAACAGCAAACTTCCTGCGTACCATTGTCAGCGACGACCTGCAGAACGGCAAGCATCAGACCGTAGTGACCCGCTTTCCGCCTGAGCCGAACGGCTACCTGCATATTGGCCATGCCAAGTCAATCTGCCTTAACTTTGGACTGGCTCGTGATTTTGGCGGTCAGTGTCACCTCCGTTTTGACGATACCAATCCGGTAAAGGAAGAGGCGGCGTACATTGCATCAATCAAGGAGAGTGTTGCCTGGCTTGGGTTTGAATGGGGCGAACATCTCTACCATGCCTCGGAATATTTTGAGCAGCTCTACCAGTGGGCTGAATATCTTATCCTTCAAGGCAAGGCGTATGTAGATGAGCTTACCCCCGAGCAGATGAAGGAGTATCGCGGTACATTGACAGAGGCAGGGAAAGAATCTCCTTTTCGCGCCCGCACTGTAGAAGAAAATCTTGAACAGTTCAGAAGGATGAGGGCAGGGGAGTTTCCGGATGGAGCCAAGGTCTTGCGAGCCAAGATAGATATGGCTTCACCAAACATGAACCTGCGTGATCCTGTTATGTACCGTATCCTGCATACTATTCATCCTCATGTTGGTTACAAATGGTGCATTTATCCTATGTACGATTTTACCCACGGACAGTCAGATGCAATTGAGGGGATTACACATTCCATCTGTACCCTGGAATTTGAATCACACAGGCCATTGTACGACTGGTTTCTGGAGAACCTGCCAGTACCTGCCAAGCCTCGCCAGTACGAGTTTGCCCGCCTGAATCTATCCTATACCGTGATGAGCAAGCGCAAGTTGCAGGAACTGGTGCAGACCGGTCTGGTCAACGGCTGGGACGATCCGCGTATGCCGACCATAATGGGGTTGAAGCGCCGTGGTTTTACCCCTGCTGCGATCCGCAACTTCTGCGATCGGATCGGCGTCGGGCGGAGTGATGCCTGGATCGGATATGAGCTGCTGGAAGAGTCTGTCCGTGAAGATCTTAACGGGAAGGCGCAAAGAGCCATGGCAGTGCTAAACCCTGTACGCCTTATTATTAATAACTACCCGGAAGATAAAGTAGAAGAATTTGAAGTTGCAAACCATCCTTCAAAGCCTGAAATGGGCAGACGCAAACTCCCTTTCTCCAGAGAAATACTTATTGATGCAGATGATTTTATGGAGAGTCCGCCCAAGGGATTCCATCGTCTGACGGTTGGCAGCGAGGTAAAGCTCAAGTATTCATATGTAGTAAAGTGTACCGCTGTTGTAAAGGATGAGGATGGCAGGATAGTGGAGTTGCATGCCGACTACGACCCTGGATCAACCAATGGGCCGATGACCTCGGATGGTCGCAAGATCAAGGGGGTTATCCATTGGCTTTCTGCTCCCCATACTGCTACGGTGGAAGTGCGGCTGTTTGACCGCCTGTTCAGTGATGCCAACCCTGATCGAGGCGGAGCAGACTACAGGCAGTTCCTTAACCCTGATTCGCTACAGACCCTTCCGCAGTGCAGGGTTGAATCATCCTTGCTGGATGCCGTACCTGGCCAAAGCTACCAGTTTGAGCGTCTGGGTTACTTTTGCGCAGATGAGAAAGATTCTAAGCAGGGTAAACCGGTCTTTAACCGTGTTGTAACCCTGCGTGATACCTGGGGTGGAAAGAACTAAACTATGAGTGATACAGTGCACAAAACAGGCTTTGTCTCGATCATTGGTCGCCCCAACGTGGGCAAGTCCACCCTTTTAAACCGAATACTTGGGGAGAAGATTGTGGCGGTATCGGACAAGCCGCAGACTACTCGTAACGTGATTCGCGGAATTCTTTCCGATGAAACCAGCCAGATCGTGTTTGTTGATACCCCTGGTATACACAATGCCCGCAACCGGATCAATAGGGCTATGGTGGATGCTGCCATGACTGCAGTTACTGGCATTGACCTGATGTTTCTGGTGGTTGATGCGACCCAGAATATTGAAGAACCGTTTATCAAGGATATCTGTGGAAAAGCCGGAGCACCGATATATCTGGTCTTGAACAAGATCGATCAGGTGAAACCTAAAGAGAGGCTGTTTACTCTGATAGAGGGTTATAATCGCCTGTATGATTTTCCTGAGATAATTCCTATTTCTGCCCAAAGCGGGAGCAATATTGAACGTCTTGTAGATCTGGTCAGGGAAAAGCTGCCGGAAGGTGATCCGCTCTTTCCTGATGATATCCTTACTGATCTTCCTGAAAAGTTTATTGTTGCAGAGCTTATACGTGAAAAGGTCTTCCGCCTTACCACCCGCGAGATTCCCTACGGCACTGCTGTCGTAGTGGATGCCTTTCAGGAACGGGAAAATGGTATTGTGGCCATTAACGCTACCATTATGGTAGAGCGTGATTCGCATAAGGGTATAATCATTGGTAAAAAGGGGAGCATGCTCAAGAAGATTGGCGAACAGGCTCGTCGTGATATTGAACGTCTGCTTGGTACGAAAGTTTTCCTTGAGCTGTTTGTTCAGGTGCAGGAGCGCTGGACAGAGCGAACCGCCATGCTTAGAGAGTTGGGATACGAATAGCCCTGTAGGAATTCAGCTACTGTATTTAGGGTTATTCTGATTAATTGCGGACTGTCAAATGTAAGATAGCTTGCAAAAAGTTCTTCAATAATATATAAATTCCCTCTTTCAACTGCGGGAGTGGCGGAATGGCAGACGCGGCAGCCTTAGGAGCTGTTACCTCACGGTGTGCAAGTTCAAGTCTTGTCTCCCGCACCATTTAATCCATAAAAAATCAAATTGAAGCGAGGAACAGTCATGCAGGTTCAGGTAGAAGAGATCAGCCCGGTTAAACGTAAAGTAACTGTTGAGGTTCCTGTTGACCGGGTAAATTCCGAGATCGAAAAATCCTACTCTGGAATTCAGAAAAAAGCGACTCTTTCGGGCTTCCGCAAGGGTAAGGCTCCGATGCCGATGATAAAGAAATTCTATCGCGGTACCATGCAGGAAGAGGTTATGCGTCGTCTTTATGAAGAGACCCTTTTCCCTGCTCTTGACGAACACAAGATTGCACCGGTTGATGCGCCTCTGATTGACGATATTGCAATGATAGAGGAGGGAACTCCCTTCAAGTATTCCGCTTTGATAGAGATAATGCCTCAGATCCTTCTCAATGAATATAAGGGATTGCAAGTTAAAAAAGAAACTTATGTTGCTGATGAAAAAGCAGTTGATGCCGAGATAGAGCGGATGCGTGAAAATATGGCTCAACTCACACCTGTAGAAGAGGGTACAGTAGAAAACGGTATGGTTCTTACGGTTGATTTTTCAGCAGTTGTTGATGGACGTGAAGATGATAATACCAGCGGTCAGGATGCCACTATTGAAGTCGGCACCGGCCGTTTGATTCCTGGTCTTGAAGAGGGACTTATCGGCATGTCACTTGGTGAAACAAGAGATATACCTGTAACGATGCCTGATGATACAAACAACAAGGAAATTGCCGGTCTCAAAGGCACATTCACAATTACCCTTAAAGAGATGAAGAAGAAGGAACTGCCTGAGCTTAATGATGAGTTTGCCCAGCAGTTTGGAGATTTTGAAACTATTGAAGAAATGCGGGTCAAGTTGGCGGAGATGCGTGAGCAGCAGGAGCTTGAAAGAATCTCTACTGAACTTAATACTCGTGTAATTGATGCCTTGATTGAAAAAAATCCTCTGGAGGTTCCTGATTCAATGGTTCGCCGTCAGACAGACTTTATGCTCGAAAACCTTAAAAACCGCCTTAAGGGCCAGAACAGTTCCCTCGAGATGATGGGGCTTGATGAAAATGGCTTTAGACAGCGTTTCTGGGGTGAGGCGGCGCAGAAGGTAAAGGGTGGACTGTTGGTGATGTCTCTTGTAGAAAAAGAGAACATAGCGGTTGAGGAGAGTGACATGGAAGCCCGCTATGCAAAAATAGCTGCCGGTAATGAGGATATGGTAGCCAGAATAAAGGAATTTTATGAGGCTCAGGCAAATGCCCGTAACTCTATGATAGCTGAGATTAAGGAAGAAAAGGCAATAGCCTTCTTGCTGGAAAATGCTGTTATTACTGAGGTCAGCGCTGCCGAGTTGGCTGCAGTACCCGCAGCATAAAAGGAGTTCTATTATAATGTATGTGCCTATGGTTGTAGAGCAGAGCGGGCGTGGTGAGCGGGCTTTTGATATATATTCCCGCCTTCTCAAAGAACGGATTGTTTTTTTGGGTGGCGAAATAAATGATCCCGTCGCCGATCTGGTTATTGCTCAATTACTTTTTCTTGAGGCAGAAGATCCTGACAAGGATATCCACCTGTATATAAATTCTCCTGGCGGTGTTGTAACTGCTGGCATGGCTATCTTTGATACAATGAACTACATAAAGGCACCTGTTTCAACCATCTGTATCGGCCAGGCGGCCTCAATGGGGGCGGTGTTGCTGACAGCCGGAGAAAAGGGAAAGCGTTTTGCTTTGCCTCATGCACGAATAATGATCCACCAGCCTTCAGGTGGTTCGCGTGGTCAAGCTACTGATATAATGATTCAGGCCGAAGAGATCTTGCGGATGAAGCGAGAACTCAACCGTCTGCTGGCAGATATGTCCGGTCAACCTGTTGAAAGGCTGGAGCGGGACACCGAGCGTGATTTTTTTATGTCTGCAGAAGAGGCGATGAATTATGGTCTTATTGATGCCGTAATGTCACGCCGTCCTCCGGAGGTGCCGATATGAGCCGCAAGGACAGTTCGCAACATCATCTTACCTGCTCATTCTGCGGCAAGAGCCAGGATGAAGTTAAAAAACTGATTGCAGGCCCTGCAGTATACATCTGTGACGAGTGCATTGAACTCTGTAATGACATTATTGCAGAAGAGATCCGTATGGAGGACGCACTGGGGCCAGACGTGGCAAAACTGCCAAAACCACGCGAAATAAAAGAGTTTCTTGACGAATATGTCATAGGTCAGGAAACCGCTAAAAAGGTTCTTTCTGTAGCTGTCTACAACCATTACAAAAGGATTGAGCGTCCCGCAAAGCCTGGTGATGTAGAGATGCAGAAGAGTAATATTCTGATACTTGGACCTACAGGTTCAGGAAAGACCTTGCTGGCACAGACCCTGGCACGCATGTTAAAGGTTCCCTTTGCCATAGCTGATGCCACCAATCTGACAGAGGCAGGCTATGTAGGTGAAGATGTAGAGAATATCATCCTTAGTCTACTGCAGGCTGCTGATTATGATGTTGAGAGGGCGCAGAAGGGGATCGTCTATATTGACGAAATTGATAAGATCGCCCGTAAGTCAGAATCTCCATCTCTTACCCGTGATGTCTCCGGTGAAGGCGTGCAGCAGGCGCTGCTGAAGATCATTGAAGGTACGGTTGCAAGTATTCCTCCCAAAGGTGGACGTAAACATCCTCAGCAGGAGTTTTTGAAGGTTGACACCAGCAATATACTCTTTATCTGCGGCGGAGCGTTTGCCGGGCTTGATGCGGTGATTCAGCAACGGATTGGTAAAAAGACGCTGGGCTTCGGGGCGGATGTTAAGAAAAAGCAGGAGAAAAAGGCGGGAGAACTGTTGCTTCAGGTTACTCCTGAAGATCTCCTTAAGTACGGTTATATCCCTGAATTTATAGGAAGGTTACCGATGCTGGCAAGTCTTACTGAACTGGACGAAGACGCCCTTGTTCAGATCCTGACTGAACCCAAGAATGCCCTTACCAAACAGTACCAGAAACTGTTTGATATGGAGGGGGTACGGCTTCGTTTTACCGACGGCGCTCTCGTATGTATAGCTAAAGAAGCGTTAAAGCGTAACACAGGCGCTAGGGGTTTAAGAGCCATCCTTGAAGGATCGATGCTGGATATAATGTATGAGATCCCTTCACAGAATACAGTTAGAGAAGTAGTTATAAGCGAAGATGTTATCTACCACAAAGAGAAGCCTTTGCTGGTTTATGATCAATCAATAGCGGCTGTAGCCGCATAAATGCTGAAAAAAAACTTGACAGTGCTTGACTCAATCTGATAGACACTTTCTCTCTTTTGATTCTTTCCAACCAAAAAACTTCTTTGGAGGTGTAACGTGACAAAAGCTGAACTGATTACCGCTGTTGCTGAAAAAGCCGCTCTTAAAAAGGTTGAGGCCGAGAAGGCTGTTGCTGCTTTTATCTCCGCTGTTTCCGGCTGCCTCAAGCAAGGCGACAAGCTCAGCCTTGTTGGTTTTGGTACCTTCAGTACCACCAAACGAGCTGCACGTAAGGGGCAGAACCCTCAAACCGGTAAGAAGATCACAATTCCTGCTGCAACAGTTCCCAAGTTTAAGGCTGGCAAAACATTAAAGGATGCGGTTAACAGCAAGTAATTAATCAAGGCTGTGACTGCTTATAGATATGGGGTTGTAGCTCAGTTGGTTAGAGTGCCGGCCTGTCACGCCGGAGGTCGCGGGTTCGAGCCCCGTCAACCCCGCCATTTTAGGATAAACATAGTAATTGGGTGAATAGCTCAGCTGGGAGAGCGCCAGCCTTACAAGCTGGATGTCGGGGGTTCGATCCCCTCTTCACCCACCAATTAAAAGTTCTGGCTAAGCCGGATGAAAAAAAGCCTCTGAGTAATCGGAGGCTTTTTTTAGTTTATAACCCTACCTACACACAAAACTGTAGAGTAGTTCTAATCTTTTGCCAGCAAAGATCAAAGAGGTTTGCAACTGTGAATGATAATGTCTACTATTGCTAAATTCAGTTTACATCCTCTGTCTCGCTCAACGCCAGTCTTCCTCTCCTTGTGAAAGGATAAGCCATGCAAACCCATGACGCAGATCTGATTATTGTTGGCACCGGCCCAGCCGGGCTTGGCGCAGCCTTTTATCTGTCTGAAAATGCTCCATCCCTTTCCATCCTGATGATTGATCGTGAAAAATACTGTTCCGGCGGTCTGTTAAACGACTGCAAGCAGAACTATACCTATCCAACAGGTTTTGCCGAAGGGAACTGGAGCAGAGAAGAGGCTGAACGACTCCTACCCAAGGTGGAAGCGTGCCTGAAACCGAACATCAAGGAAAAACAGAACCTGTCCGTCTATCAGCGTCGTGCCGAGCGGTTAGGAGTTTCACTGCTGAATATCCGTCAGGCACATGTTGGAACTGACCGGAGTAAAGAGCTGATCCTGAGGCTGAGAAACGAACTGGAGTCGCGCGGCGTACGCTTCATTCTTGAACAGGAAGTACAAGATGTCTTTGATAACAGTAACGGCGCAGGTGTCGTTATGGCCAATGGTGAGACCTTCCACTGCCGTAACGTGATTATTGCCCCAGGAAGAAAGGGGTTCGAGTTTCTCCAGCAGGTGATGGAGCGGATGGGGATTTCCTACATTGATAATGAAGTTGACATTGGTATCCGTATAGAGACACGGCTGGAAAACTATCCGATCGTCACTGATTACTACGACCCTAAATTCCTGTTCCCTGACAAGGTCAGAACCTTCTGTACCAACTCCGGCCATGCCAGGGTGGTACTTGAACAGTACCATGGTTTCAGTCTGGTCAATGGTCATGCCCTTTCTGAAAAGCGCACTGCAAATAACCTGGTCAATTTTGCCCTGCTCAAGACTATAGGTTTAAAGAACCCTGTACGCAGCGGTCAGCAGATGGCGATCTTTCTTGCGCGGTTGGCCAATGAGATTGGCGGAGGCAAACCGATCATGCAACGGGTTGGTGATTTCCGCATGGGCAAACGCTCAAGCATAGAGACCTTCAATGAAGACCTTTTCTCCTTTTCTCCAACCTGCCAGGTTACCGCCGGTGATCTCGGGTTGGTGGTACCTGCCAAGATTATGCGCCATATCTGGGCTGCCATGAAAAAACTGGATACCATTGTCCCCGGTCTGCTGCATCCCAGCACCATCATGTACTACCCGGAAATCAAGATGTACGCCAATAAACCTGCCTTTTTGGATAACCATTTCCGTGTATCTCAAAATGTATATATGGTTGGTGACGGTGCCGGAACCTCACGGGGCATTACAGGTGCATGGGCAAGCGGTATCAGGGCAGCCGAAGGGATACTATTAAATAAACAGAGCAGCAGGAAGCCAAATCCTGCCGGAGAGAGCGTAACGGGGTGGTGATGAACATAAGTCCGCATAGGCAGGGTTGCACACAACTGACCTTGTAACCATCTGGTATTACATGCGTATGGCCGAAATTTAGCCTGTTTATACTTAAACTACTGTCAGACTGACGGTTTTGCACCATGAAATCCGAATAGCCCAAATAAAAAAGGCCGACTCTTACAAGCCGGCCAGATAAGCATGACTCAATTTAGCGACCTCATGCGTAGGTTGAAAATCCATCACTAGAGCTTTTGGTAGGCTGAGGAGCTTGTTGTGCATTCTTCCGAACCATTTCCGCTATCTGGTCATCGGAATCAGCCCTCATCTTGATCATTGCAGTCGAAAGTGCCTGTTGTGTTTGTGATGATTGAACCATTGCAGCTGACCCTGCGATATCTGAAACATTCATTTTACACCCCCCTTCTTCCTGCCCTCATTATCCCACTGCTATGTATATAAAGCAAATATTTTTTAATTATATATGTATGAGCCTCTTGCAAAATGATTG
>DCVL01000044.1:20724-56626 GCA_002328035.1 Geobacter sp. UBA2189 | reverse complement strand
ATCCGTTTTTAAGGTGATAAAATTGATTCCGATCTTTGCAGGAGGTAAGGGATGAACCTTCTTATAGCTATAACTGGTGCATCTGGAAGTATCTACGGGCTCAGGATTGTTGAAGAATTCCTCCGGTCTGGAGGACGGGTTACGCTGACAGCTAGTGACAGTGGTATTGAGGTCTGCAGTTTTGAGACAGGGATCAATCTATCCAGTGATTCCGCAGAATTTCTAAAGAGCCGTTGGAATCTTCCGGAAGCCGGATTGACAATCCGAAAACCGACCGATTTCTGGGCACCTGAGGCAAGTGGTTCATCCGTGCCAGATGCCATGATCGTCTCGCCATGCAGCATGGGCACGCTGGGAAGGATAGCTTCAGGTATATCCGGCAACCTGATTGAAAGGGCAGCAGATGTGATGCTTAAGGAAGGGAAGCCACTTTTGCTGTTGCCAAGAGAAACCCCTCTTTCGTCCATTCATCTCGAAAACATGCTGAAACTGTCCAGGGCAGGTGCTCGGATTATCCCTGCAATGCCGGCCTTTTATCAAAAACCGGAGTCTGTTAACGATATGGTGGACTTTGTAGTTGGAAAGGTTCTTGATCAAGTGGGGGTTAAACATAATCTGTTCAAACGGTGGGGAGAGCAGTAGGGGCGATTCAAGAATCGCCCCCACCACAGACTAATTCTTCTTTGCCACCTCTTCCGAGAGTATATTGCCGAGTGAGCGGCACTGTTCCAGCAACTCCAGAGTGGGTGTAAACATGCCGCGCACAGGGTCGCTGACCAGTTTAAATCCAAGCCCTTTAAGCCTTTCCTCAACCATCTTGCATGCCTCACCACTCCACCCGTAACTTCCAAAAACAGCTGCAATATTGGTCTTTAGCGTAACTGTGCTCAGATTGGCCAACAGTTCCCAGACAGGTTTGGGAGCGTCACGGTTGATGGTTGGTACTCCAAATGCCATGGCATCAGCATCCTCCATAATATCCCGCAATCTGTTTTCGTCCATCCCCACAATATGATGATTTTCAACCGCCAGATTCTCTCTTGCCGCGCCCTCGGCCAGGGCTACAGCCATCTTTTCCGTGCTGCCGTGAGGAGAGAGATAGAAAATAACAACCTTTTTACCGGTAGATCTTGGTTTGCTCCACTCTTCGTACTGCTGGATTACCCTCCAGGGATCCTTGCGGATAATCGGCCCGTGGCTTGGGCAGATCATGTCAATCACGTCATGGCGGATCTTCTCAACTGCTGCCAGCACCTTCCCTTTGAAAGGTCGTACCAGACAGTCAAAGTAAAACTCACGGTCAGATGTAAAGTCTTCTATCTCATCATTAAAGATGCTGTTTGGATTAAAGTAATGCGCACCGAAGGCATCGCAGCTAAAAACAATATTATCTTCTTCAAGCCGGGTAAACATGGTGTCTGGCCAGTGCAGAAACGGAGCTGGTATAAAGCGAAGTGTCCGCCCGCCAAGATCAATAGTGTCTCCGTCCTTTATCGTTTTTGACTGAAACGGTTTATGTATCATGTTGGTGAGAAAGTTTTTGGCCGCCGTTGTAGAGACCACTACAGCATTGGGACAATAATCAAGGAGTGTTCCAAGGGAACCGGAGTGATCTCCCTCGGAATGGTTGACAACAATGTAATCAATCTTTGAGGGGTCGATCAGTGACTTCAGATTCTCCATAAACTGATCTACAAACTTGAATTTCACCGTATCTATGACAGCTATCTTGTCACTGCCTTGAATAAGATAACTGTTGTACGTTGTGCCATGTTCGGTTGGATAAAGGTCATCAAAGATCCGTAAATCAGGATGAGTTACACCGATCCAGTGTACGCCTTGTTTGATTTCAACTGTGCTTTTCATGTATAAAATCTCCTTGTACGATAAATTAAAAAGACCATTTATGTCGTTTGTAATTAATAAACTATAACAAACGGATCTGATGTATACAAGATGCAATTTGTCCTTTGTAGAGCTAGCTCAGATCTATATAAGTTTCAGCAGTAGCTTTATTGATAAGAAGGTGAATGATGAAACAGAAAACCAACTTCAGCTGTACGCAGTGTGGATACCAATCTCCCAAGTGGCTTGGCAAATGTCCTGACTGCGGGGCATGGAATACCATGATTGAAGAGCAGCAGTCTCCTCCTTCGGCACGCGGGGGGAGGATTGTCTCTGCCAAAAGCGTTGCAATGCCAATAGGTGATGTGCCGCCACAGGCGGAAGCCCGGATGGGTTGCGGCATATCTGAACTTGACCGCGTTCTGGGTGGAGGACTGGTTCCAGGTTCTCTGGTTCTTATAGGGGGTGATCCGGGTATAGGAAAATCAACTCTGCTATTGCAGGCAATGCATCATCTGGCTTTGGATGGAGCAGTTCTTTATGTCTCAGGTGAGGAGTCTGCGGCTCAGACCCGTTTGCGTGGAGAGCGTTTGGGAGTTTATGGTCGTCAACTTCTGGTGCTTGCAGAGAATAGCCTTGAGGAAATTATATCCTACGTGGAGCGTTTAAAACCACGGGCGGTTGTGGTTGATTCTATCCAGACGGTATGGACACAGTCACTTGAATCGGCACCAGGTAGCGTTAGTCAGGTTAGGGAATCTGCCGGACGTTTGATGATGTTGGCAAAAGGGAGTGGCATCCCGGTGTTCATTGTTGGACATGTTACCAAAGATGGGGCTATCGCCGGACCCAGGGTGCTGGAGCATATTGTAGACACGGTTCTTTATTTTGAAGGAGACAGGGGGCATCCATACAGGATTCTGAGAGCGGTAAAGAACCGTTTTGGCTCAACCAATGAAATAGGAGTCTTTGAGATGAAGTCAGGCGGGCTGCACGAGGTATCAAATCCTTCGGAGCTGTTTCTGTCAGAACGCCCTATTGATGCGCCAGGTTCAGTTGTAACCGCTTCACTGGAAGGGAGCCGGACATTATTGGTAGAGATCCAGGCACTGGTTACTGCCAGTACATATGGGACTCCGCGCCGTACAACCATAGGTGTGGACAGTAACCGGCTTGCGCTTCTTGTTGCGGTACTTGAGAAAAAGGCCGGTTTGCATCTCGGAGGACAGGATATTTTCCTTAATGTAGCTGGAGGTGCAAGGCTTAATGAACCGGCAGCGGATCTGGCTATGATGCTGGCCGTTGCTTCCAGCCATCTGGATCGGCCTGTGCCGAATCAGACAATAGTCTTTGGTGAGGTAGGACTTGCCGGTGAAGTAAGGGCAGTTACCCAACCGGAACCGAGGATTAGCGAGGCTCTAAAGTTGGGCTTTTCCAGGTGTCTGCTTCCGGCAGGTAATATGAAGCGTCTTACGCCTGGGGGTATGGAGCTGGATAGCGTATCAACAGTACAGGAGGCGTTGCAGCTTTTGCTGTAACCTGTTTTTTACACACTTTTTACTGGACTTGATTAATTAAAGCTTTTAGTATTCATAAAATTATAGTTGATACCTGTGAGGAGAAATATGGACGCCGTGAAACTTGACCAATTCCGGCAGTTGCTCCTGGAAGAGATGAAAGCTCTGCAGTCTGAAGCAGACAAGACAGTCCACGAGATGGGAGATGATGCTTCCAATTTTCCTGACCCGACTGACAGGGCTACCCAGGAATCGGATCGAACATTTGAGCTGCGTATTCGTGATCGTGAACGGAAGCTGGTTAACAAGATACGTGAAGCGCTGGAAAGGATTGAAGATGGAACTTACGGGATCTGTGAAGACTGCGGCGGAGATATCAGCGAGGCACGCCTGAAAGCGCGTCCTGTGACCACCCAGTGCATTGATTGCAAGATGGAAGCAGAAAAGAAGGAAAAGAGGCCATAACAAAAATATCTGGCCAACAGCTTGGCTGTTGGCCGTTTTTATTCAGGATTTCCGCATGCCACAAAAAACAGAACAGGAGTCCTCCAAAGCGTTAGACAGCTCCTTTGAGTCTTTAAAGGAACTACAGCTGCTTTATCTCTTTAGTTCAACGCTTCTTTCCACAATGCAGCTTAACAGGTTGCTGCACCTTATACTTTCGTCCCTTGTTTATGAAGATAACGCCCTGTTTTGTCGTTCACTCCTTTTTCTTTACAACAAAAAAACCAATGCGTTGCAGGGAATGCTGGCTGTCTGTAGAACAAATGCAGACGGATTGCATCTGGTGTCCAAGGAACCGGACAATCCGCTGTCAGGCCATTGGGAGCTTGATGAATTAGAGATGAAGAAGCAGTGGGACTCCGAGTTTTGTGCCAAAGTGAGAAATATAAGGGTCGATTTGAACGATGACTGTGTTCTTATTGACGAGCTGATCAAAGAGAGGCGTCTCTGCCATTTTAATACGAGTGAATTACCAGCTAATAGTGGATGTGACTTTCTGGTTGATCTGGGGATTAACGCATTTGCAGTTGTGCCACTCTTAACCAGAAAAAACCTGATTGGCCTCATCATTGTTGACAATCCGTTTAAGAATCAGCCTTTTACAAGTAAACAACTACAGCTTTTACAGCTTTTTGCAAATCAATCCGGCATGGCTATTGAAAACACCAGGCTTTATAAAAACCTCGAAGAAGCCCACGAAGAACTCCAGACTACCCGCGAGCGTTTGATTCATGGAGCACATTTAGCTGCAATTGGAGAAATGGCTGCTTCAATCTCCCACGAGTTAAAGACCCCTCTTATCACTATAGGCGGTTTTGCCGCACGCCTTGGGAAAATGATTCCTGAGGGGGACAGACAGCGTCACTATCTTGATACCATAATCAATGAATCTCACCGTCTTGAACAGCTGCTCGGCGATATTCTCGCTTTTTCCCGCAAACCAACCATCTGCTATCAGTGCTGCGACTTGAAGGCTATCCTTGAAGAGTGTATAGATGATTATGAAGCTACACTTATTGGACATAAGATTGCAGCAACGACTGACTTCAAAAATTCTGACTGGACAGTGCTGGGCGATTCGAACCAGTTGAAACAGATCTGCATAAACCTGTTGGTTAATGCCCAGGAGGCCATGCCTGGCGGAGGGGAACTGCACCTGGCCTTGAATGAGATTGAAGAAGGTGGATGCCGCAAGATAGCTGTTACCATTGCTGATACCGGTGGAGGTATTACTGAAGATTTAATGGATAGAATATTTACCCCGTTTTTCACTACAAAACGTCATGGAACCGGACTTGGGCTGGCGATAGTAAACCGGATAGTGCAGAATCATGGTGGAACTTTGACCGTTCGTAATCTTGAAAATGGCGCTGAGTTTAGTATTGTATTGCCTAAGCTGTCCTCCGTTTCTTGTGGTAGATGAACCTTCAGTAAAAATCTTCCGGGGCTGTAGCTCAGTTGGGAGAGCGACGCGTTCGCAACGCGTAGGTCGAGAGTTCGATCCTCTTCAGCTCCACCAAGCTTCTATAGTTTAATGAATTTAGCCTGCTACCGGTAGGGTAATAGTTACAAGCAGACCGCCCCCTGTGTGATTTGCCGCCTTAACAGTACCACCATGTTGTTTGATTGTGCCTGCCGTAATTGCGAGCCCAAGACCCGTACCCCCGCTTTGGCGATCGCGTGCTTCCTCTATCCTGAAAAATGGTTTAAAGATTGAATCCAGGGCTTCATCAGGCACGCCCGAGCCATGATCCCTTACGCTGATATATGCATTTGCGCCGTCACTAGATTCATAAAGAGCAACATCTACGACGCTGCCTTCAGCTGTATATCTGACCGCGTTACGGACGACATTCTCAATGGATCGCCTCAACAGCTCCTGATTGCCTGATAACTTCAATTTGCAGCTGTGTGTCAGCCGGACAGAGCGGCCACTGTTTGCTGCTTCAAAGTCGGCATCTTCTACAACCTCCAGCAAAAGTTTGTCAAATTCTACCGGTTCAGCTTCTTTAAGAGAGGAACCAGTTTCAATCAGGCTCAAAGTCAAAAGTTCTGAAATCATCTCATTAAGACGTGAAGCTTCCTGTTCAATCCTGTCAAGAGACTTGGCTGCTTCAGGGGGCGCTGTTCTGCGAGCCAGTCCCAAAGCTACCCCCAGCCGAGCCAACGGCGATCTCAGCTCGTGAGAGATATCACGAACCAGCTGTTTCTGTGATAGAAGCAGTAGCTCAATTCTTTCAGCCATCCGGTCAAAGTCTCTGGCCAAATCAGAAATTTCATCCCCTTTTCCTTTGTCTCCAATTCCAACTCTGGTTGTCAGATCCCCATTCGCCAGACGTTGTGTTGCGGTTCGAAGTCGACGTATCGGAGCGGTCAGACGCCATGCGAGGAGGTAGCAGACAAGTCCGCCCACAACAAAGTATATAAGGAGTTGCACAAACAGAGGGAAGCCAGGTGGTCCTGAAGCCTTTGGATGCCTCGGTGGTTGATGTCCGCTTGAAGGTATCGGGTCGGTGGTTACGGGAGGGATTGGTCTTGGTTCAGGGGTGAAATGGTGATGTTGAGGTGGGAAAGGTCTGTTTTTGATCACTACAATAAAAAAAATACCGCCAGAGATAACAACTGTAAGCCAAAACCAGAGGAAGAGTCTTATGAACAGAGATCTCATCTCGCATTCTCCTCTGTTGATGGGCGCAGAAAGATATAACCGATTCCACGAACACTCTTGATTCTATCGCTACCGTCTGAAGCCGGTCCCAGTTTCCTTCGAAGACTGCTCATATGTACATCAATGCTTCTGTCAAAAGAGTTTAATGGCCGTCCCAGAGCCTGCTGGCAGAGTTCTTCGCGGCTGATAACGAGCCCGGCCTTTGATAGCAGCATTTCGAGAACCGAGAACTCTAAAGAGGTAAGCGATATACTGTTTTGACCCTGCATTACAGTCCTTCTCCCCGGGTCGAGGGTCATATCTCCTACAATCACGGTGCGGCCATATTCTTTTTCGGTTTTATCTGTTCTGGTCTGGCGGCGCTGTATTGCCCTGATCCTCGCAACAAGCTCCCGGGGGTTGAACGGTTTAGGGAGGTAGTCGTCTGCTCCCAACTCAAGTCCGACAATCCGATCCACCTCTTCACCGCGTGCTGTAAGCATAACGACTGGCACGCTGGAAGAACTTCTGATCCTTCTTAGCACCTCAAAGCCGTTTATGCCTGGCAACATTACATCAAGTACGACAAGATCAAATTCGCCGCTGGATGCCTTTACAGAACCAAGTAACCCTTCACCCGCTGTTTCGACTACAAAGCCTTCCCCTTTAAGATATTCACCCAATAGTGTGCAAAGTTCGTGATCATCATCTATTACAAAAATCCGGTTGTACACGGCTTATCCTCCATATAGCGGAATGAACAGATTATAAAGTGCTTAATCAAGTTAGTCTGTAAAGAATTGTAATCTTCATATTGCCTACAAAACTTTACATAAACGGTGTCAGACTTAACGAAATGCCTTTCAGATAAACCCGATAGGATAAGTAACGACACTATTTTCAGTAAATCCACGATTAAGGAGGTTTCAGATGAGCAGTATAAGCGGTATTGCTGGCAGTACGGATTATGGAATGGCTCAGATGCGTCAGGAGATGTTTAAAAAAGTGGACAGCGATGCTAATGGCACAGTCTCGCAAGCTGAATTAAGCGCGCTTACCAGTAAGATCTCGGAAGATAGCGAAGAGAGCCTTGATGCAGCAGAGTTGCTTTCGCAGTATGACAATGACAGCGATGGCCTTCTGAGTGAAGACGAAATGCACTCTCTGATGGAAAGCATCAAGCCAAGGCATGAACGTGATGCGATGCTGAACAACGAAGAACAGACCGGCAGTCAAGCCAGCGGACTTGATACTACATCGCTCGCCTCCTACCTTTCTAACTCGGGACAGGATCTTGTTTCAGACCTTATCTCAATGCTGGAAAAGTTGCAGAGCTCTCTGTCAGAGGAGGAAGAAAGCTCAAGCTCTGCTGCTTCGCAGGTAAAAGGGATGCAAGGGGCACCACCACCACCGCCTCCCAACTCTGAAGAGATGTTCAGTGAACTTGACAGCGATAGCAGTGGCGCTCTCTCCTCGGATGAACTGCAGAGCATGTTTGATAAAATGGCTGAGGTAACCGGACAGTCACAAGATGCGTCAGAGCTTGTCACAAAGTATGACAGTGATAGTGACGGGGTGCTAAACAGTGAGGAGATGGATAGCATGATGAAGTCTATGGGGCCACCCCCCCCTCCTCCTCAGCAGGCCAACAATAGCAGTACGGAAAATACGGGTAGCAGTACCCTGCAGGATACGCTTGCCTCATTGCTTCAAAACAGTGATCAGAACAGCATTTCCAGTTTGTTGAAGATGTTGAAGAGCAGTTCAAACAATAGTAGTCAGTCTTTAAATGTTATTTCGTGATTTCTCGCTTTGGAGAGTAGTCAGAGATATGGTCCCTACTGCTCTCCAAAGCTGCCTCCAAAATAAAAGTTGGATAAACCATGTCCACGATAATCTCTGCTTCCGATAAGATCTTTACCGCACTCGCTTCTACGCAGGAGACCAAGAGCAGCATAGCGACTACAATACTTTCTACAGCTATTACATATATGGAAGATGAAAATTACAGTAGAGCCGCACAAGCATTTAAGGCCTCATTGGTATATGACCCTGAATCAACGGATGCTTATAACTATATGGCATCAGCCTATCTTCAGCTTGGCAATAACCGGGAAGCGATCACCGCATATAAAAATTCTCTGAAGCTGGATAATTCCCAAGCAGAAACTCATGTCAATCTTGGCACTGTTTATGAGTCTGAAAACATGACCTCTGAAGCCGAAAAAGAATACAAAGCTGCAATTCAAGCTGATTCTACAGAGGTTCTTGCTCCATATACATATGGTTTGTTTCTACTTAATAATAATCGGGCATCTGAGTCTATTACTCAATTTAACAGGGCAAGCAAACTTGAACCGGATGATGGCAACATCAATTATGCTCTCGGGAAAGCGTATAACCAACTTGGACGTTACTCTGAAGCGGTTACACAGCTACAAAAGGCAATATATCTTAAAGGGTCTGATTTTTATGCTGCACAGTATGAGCTTGGGATCTCCTGTGTAGGGCTTGGAGAAAAAGAGAGTGTACAAAGTATAATTGATTTTCTTAATGATGCCGATACATCAGAAACAACCAGTTATGCTGATATTCTGGAAGAAGATATCAGGCAGCCTCAAATACTGGATACAGTAGATTCTGGAACAACATTTTTAAAGGCGCTGGGCGCGTCCACCCCGCTCTATTTTCTCGATATCTCCCTCGCTGCCCCGAATAGCTCAAAAGATTTTACCGTACAGTTCCAGTTTGATACTGAAATGGATGTTTCATCTGTTATGGATGAGACCAAGTGGAGCATAAGGAAGGCAAATGGCATTCAGGAGGGGCTCTACAATAATGGAATCTACTCTAGCAATAGAAATGATGCTCTCTTTTCGCCAATTCCGAAGATGGTTATCTATGATCCAGTAACGCTGCGGGCTACAGTCACTTTCTCCGTTAGCCAAAATGCAAACGGAAACGCTACAATAGATCCATCTCACCTTGTGTTTAAATTTATGGGAAAAGATGTCAGCGGTAAAGAGATGGATACAACTGCTGATGAATATGAGTATTTTGCAGGTGGAGTGTTTTAATCTGCAACTATCTGTCCTTGCAAAAACTTGGGTAGTGATCCATCCTTTCTTTACCAATTTTTACCTATTATGCAATCCTCTTTACCGTAATTTTTCGAACCTTCTGTTACTATTTGTATCTGGAAATGAAACAGATAGAAAGGGGAGAAAAATGAGATTCAGGACTGTAACTACTTTAGTGCTTTCTGTGCTTTCTCTTGGAGCTGTATCCGTTTTTGCACATCAGCCCTCTGATGATGGGTTCCGCAATCCATTGTCATCGCCACCGCTCTTTGAGTTTGCTCCTCCTCCGCCAATCCACCAGATGGATTCTGTGCTTCAGGAGCAGGTGGAGGAATTGCTGGAGGCGGAACAGCAACAGGCAATCCCGTTGATTCAAAGGCTTCATTTGAATGGATCTGCCATCAGAAAAGCGTCCAGAAAGAGACCGTTTGATGAGGTTTTAATCGGCAAGCTTGTGGGAGAATATGCTAAGTTAAAGGCAGAATTGATGCTGTTGCGACTGCGTACTGAAAACCGAATAAAACTTATCATGGAGGAACGGCAGAATTCCAAAAAGTGATTACATATTGCAAAATATGTTGATTGCGGATAGTTACTTTCTGGTACAGTTTAACGATTTGGAAACCGGAAAGGAACCTCATGTCAAAACAGTTTGTTGCGGAGCTTAAGGATAGAGACGCTATTAATTCAGTTTTCATGGTTAAGGAAAAGGCCCTGGCTATGGCCAAGAACGGCAAACCCTACATGAATCTGAAGTTTATGGATAAGACTGGCGAGATAGACGGCAAGATATGGGATAATGTTGATGAGCTGGACAAGCTGTTCCAGAAGGGTGATTTCGTACTGATACATGGGACAGCCTCTGTTTATATGGGCAAGATGCAGCTGGTGGTAAAAAAGATAAGCCATCTTGAAGAAGATGGAGTAGAGCTGGCAGATTTTATTCCTGTGTCGCCAGTACCTTTAGCAGAGATGAAGGCTGAACTCCTGGATATTGTGGGTTCACTCACAAACCGTTATCTTAAATCTCTGATGAATGCCTTTTTGCAGGATCCAGGGTTTTTGGGTGCATACTGCAAGGCTCCTGCAGCAAAAGGGATGCATCATGTATATCTTGGTGGTCTTCTGGAACACTCACTTTCCGTTGCGAGGCTTGTGGATGCTATTGTTCCGCAATACAAGGGTATTAATCGGGATCTACTCGTAGTCGGAGCCCTTTTGCATGATATAGGCAAGGTGGCAGAGCTCTCTTACGAACGTGCCTTTGAATATACCGATGAAGGGCGACTGATTGGACATATAAGTATAGGGGTTGAGATGCTGACCGAGCGGATTTCAGGAATCCCTGACTTTCCAAGGGATTTGGCAATGTTGCTAAAACATCTCCTGCTTTCTCACCATGGCCAGTATGAATATGGCTCTCCGAAAAGACCGAAGACTGTGGAGGCGACAGTACTGCACTACCTTGATGATATGGATTCAAAGATAAACGGAATATCCGCCCATATCGCCAAGGAACAGATTCAGGGGAGCAGATGGACGAGCCATCACCGCCTCTACAATCTTTATTTCTTTACCGATAACGGAATGGATGAGGAGGAGGAGGCGAATCTGCCTGATGAACAGCCGGTGAATATTGCAGAAAAACCGTTGACCGAGCCTGAAAAACAAAAACCTTTGAAAAACAGTTTTGGCAACCAGCCATTCAGCGCTCTCCAGAATCTCAACCTTTTTGAAGAGAAGGGGTAGCGCGATTCTTTTTGAAATACGGGTCGTTCCTGGCCTTGCCAACAACCGAACTTGCGAGCGCAACTGCCAGTAACAGGGCAATGATGGAGGAAATTCTGAGCTTTGCGTTGCCAAAGGCCAGTGGAACGACCGCTGCTGTGACAGATAAAAAAGATAGGAAGAAGGCTGCTGTTGGGTTTGGTATCAGTAAAGCAGCTGCAAGTAGCAACCAGGCAGACCAGAATCCTCCTGTTGCAGCCGCATCTTTAATGCTGCCGGTTTTCATCTAAGAACAGCCTGTTTCATGTCCTTCACACCGTACAACCTTGTTGCGGCCGGTTTGCTTTGCCTGATAAAGTGCCCTGTCAGCCCGCTCAAGCATATCATAAGGGGTGTCATCTGTTGTCAGGCATGAACAGCCGATACTGACGGTGATCCTGAGCTCCTCCAGTTTTTCTCCTACAGTAATCATAAGCGGTGTATGCTCAACATTTCTGCGTAGTCGCTCGGCAAGCTTGTATGCTTCAGTCTCTTGAGTGTGGGGTAGTAGTATTACAAACTCTTCGCCTCCAAAGCGGGCGATAATATCGGTCTGCCTAACTGTACCTTCAAGTATTTCAACTAGATGCCTAAGTACAAGATCCCCTATCTGATGTCCCCATGTGTCATTCACCTTCTTAAAGTAATCAACATCAATCAGCAACAATGAAAAGGATAAGTTATGGCGATTTGAACGCAGAACCTCATCATGCAGACGCCTGTCAAGGCATCTTCTGTTAAAGATTCCCAAAAGTGGGTCTGTAAGAGTCTCATGTTCCAGCATTACCACACGTTTTAATTCTTTCGTTGTCCTGTAGGCAAGAAAGCAGACCATCAATACGAATATAGCTCCAAAGAAAAAAATCAGAGGCACAAGCATCTCAGGCTTGCTGTAATGGGTGCCCCTTTTCATTAAATAAAAGCCTAGATAACCGGCTATGAAAAAAAGTATAAGGACTCCGAGCAGATGCCAGCTCTTTCGGTTTACGCCTATTGGGAGTTCATTGCTTAGCTTTCTGACATAGTATAAAGATATCAGGTGAATTGCTGCTCCAAAAAGTAAAAGCCAGGTCATTATGTTGCAGACACAAAATGGCAGTGATAATGTCGCTTTAAGTAAACGTTCGTCCATATATGTTTTATCGCTCCAGAATAAAAGTTACAGGCCCCTGATTTACAAGTGATACCTGCATATCAGCCTGAAATATACCGGTTTGTAGAGGTATTCCCTTTCCACGCAATGCCTCGACAAGATAATTGTAAAGCCGTTTTCCCTCTTCAGGTGAGGCCGCCGTGTCAAATGAAGGCCTTCGTCCCTTTGCGCAATTACCGGCCAGCGTAAACTGCGATACAGCCAGAATCGCACCACCTGTCTCTTTTAGTGACAGGTTCATCTTGCCCGAGTCATCCACAAAAATCCTGAGTGAGTAAATTTTTTCTGCCAGCCAGTCTGCTGATTTTTCACTGTCTCCCTTTTCAACCCCAATAAATATGAGAAGACCATCTCCAATCTGTCCAACGACCTCTCCATCAACCGTTACAGAGGCCGAACTGACTCTTTGGATGACAGTTTTCAAGTTCTTGTCCTGAAATCACGAATTTTGGAAAGCTCATCCGGCATTAGTGCAGGAGAGTACAGGAATCCCTGTCCTTCTTGACACCCCCAGCTCTTTAATATTTCTGCATGGTGAGTCTTTTCAACACCTTCACCAATGACAGAAAGTCCTAGCGTTGAACCTAGGTTGACCATTGCCTGAGCAACCTGGGCGGCTCTGGAGGTTGTTCCTATCTCCTGGACGAACGATTTGTCTATTTTGATTCTGTCGATCGGTAATCTGTGCAGGTATGAAAGGGATGAGAATCCAGTGCCAAAATCATCAATAGCAATAGAAACGCCGAGGTTTCTCAACTGTTGTAAGACCCTGATCGCCCTATCAGCATCCTGAAGGATATACCCTTCGGTTATTTCAAGCTCAAGACAGCTGGGAGGTAAACCTGTGCTGTCGAGGGTTTTACTGACCAGAACAGCAATGTCACTTCTTTGTATCTGTAACGCGGAGAGATTAACTGCAACCCGCGGAATTTTATTGCCTGCTGTCCTCCATTGCTGCATCTGGCGGCATGCGTCGTCAAGAATCCACTCCCCCATACCCAGAATCAGTCCGCTTTCCTCCGCAATAGGAATGAATTTTTCAGGTGAAACCAGTCCAAATTCAGGGCTTGACCATCGGGCAAGGGCTTCTACACCGATAATATTTCCGGTTTCAAGACAGACTTGAGGCTGATAATTCAGTCGCAACTCACCCCTGTCTATCGCCTTGCGAAGGCGATTTTCCATAGAGGTTCTTTCGCGTACTGAGGATGTGAGCTCTCGGGAGTAGAAACGATAAGTGCCTTTACCAGAGGCTTTTGCACGGTACATTGCAGTATCGGCATTACGGAGGAGCCTTACTTCATCCTCTCCATCACGTGGATACAGGCAGATTCCGATACTGGCGGAAAGAAAAAACTCGTGTTGCTCACACTCAACGGAAACGGCAAGAGTATCAAGTATCAACTGTGCTATTTTTCCGGCATCATCGTCATTTTCAATTTTTTCGATAAGCAGACAGAACTCATCACCACCCAGATGAGCAACAAGATTTTCATCTTTAAATTGCATGGTTAATCTGGCTGCAATTATCCGTAAGACGGAGTCACCCATCTGATGACCGTAGCTGTCATTTATGTTTTTGAAGTTATCGAGATCAAAAAACAGAAGTGCCAGGCGGTGATTTTTGTTTTTGGCGTTTGCTATTGCCTGGCAGCAGTGAAGGTCAAAAAGCAGCCTGTTTGGTAGTCCGGTCAGTAAATCATGCTGAGCCTGAAAAACCAGCTCATGCTGAGCCTGTTCCAGCTCTTTGAATTGATTGCGAAGGTTTGCAGACATCTCATTAAAAACCAGGGCAAGTCTTGAAATTTCATCATGGCCAGGTACGGAGACTGCAACATCCATATTTCCTTCGCCAACCTCTCTGGTCGCGCGCTCAAGCACCTGAAGACGACGGGTTAGCAAGGTTCCAACTCCAACACCGACAATCGCGCTTATGAATATTCCAGCGATGATGATTCCCACACCCTTCCACTGAAGAGCCTCAAGGCGTTTTTCAAGATCAATTCTGGAAAAATGTATAACTACAGAGCCGAGTTTTTCTGTAGCATTATCGATTTCTTTTCTTTTCCAGACAGTCCGTTTTTCATCCTTTGTACTTTTATATGCAGAGCCAAGCTCCAACGGGTTGGTGCTGGCTACCACGATCTGGTCATGGTTAAGAAGGATCAGGCTTTTTATATGGAGGTCTTTGGTGAAAGGGGCAATAAAAAGCTGAAAATCAGAAGAATCCTCCGTCAACAGGGCTTTGCGGCCAAACTGGGTGATTAATTCAAGAAAGATATCTTCCCTGGCCTCCATCTGTTTCATCTCGGCATTTCTATAGGATGAGAAGGTGAACCAGAGTAAGGGAGAGATTATTGCCAGCTGCAGGATGAACAGAACCAGGGCAATACGGTATTTAAGAGAGATAATTGTCAAGGGAGGTTCAGTCCCTTGAGGATTTTTCTCGCAACATTGTAGTCTTTGTCATTTACCTCCTTAAAGTAATGACCTGTTGTTATGTTGGCAGATTCCATGAACAGTTCCCTAAGCTTCGGATCAACCGGTAAAAGGTCGCATGAAAACATAAAACTTCTTATTACTTTCTGCTCTTGGGAAGGAACCCGTTTGTGTACCGCAAACATGGTATGTGGTATTGAAGTTGATTGCCCTATCCTCTTCAATTTAAGTCCAAACTGGGTTTCAAAGGTCTTTAACGTGGATGAACTTGTAGCGCATGCATCTACATTCCCAATCTGTAACTGCTGGAGGCAGGCGAGATGATTTGAAAAGTTTCTGGCCGTAATGTTCCTGTTTATGGATAAACCGACTTTACGAAGAGCATCAAGAGCCAGGTAGGTTACGGCTCCTGTAACTGGAGGCAGACCGACAGTCTTTCCTTTGAGATCGGTTATCCTGTTGATTGGGGAAGAACTCTTTACAGAGAAGAGTGCATATAGATTGTCGGATTTTGCCGCTACAGGACGGTATCCGGATTTGTATCCGAACCTGACATAGTCAAAAGGATGAATATAGATGATATCAAAGGTCTCTTCCTTTATCGCCGAGATAAAAGAATCATATGTTGTGGTGAAGCGCAATTTAACAGGCCTGTCAATCTCTTTGGATATCTCGAAGGCGATAGGCGCAAAGATACCTTCCAGGTTGGATACCGGAAGAAAAGGAAAAACCCCCATCAAATAATCTTTTTTGGGGCTTTGCGCTGCCTTGCAGTTGTTTGGATTTAAAAAAATGCAAATAACGCAGGTAAGTAGGAATAAGGATATACGATGTAGAGTCATAAATGATTGTCACATTCTCTCCAATATTTCATACACATAACATTATTCAAATGATGTTTCTATCGTAAAATTAACATAAGACCATCCCTACCCGAAGTTGTAAACTGCCATGTTTAAGGTATAATTTTACCGGTTACATGATTGTCAAAAGGAGAAGTTCGATGTCGCCTGGATATCATAGAACATTGGCAGGTGTTATAATTGCGGGCTTGATGATGCAGGCTGCTCCCAATCCAAGTATTGCCGCTGAGTCTGCCACTGAATTGGTTGCTACGTCTGCTGATCCACGTGAGGTCTTTCATAGATCAGGGATCAACTCTTTTGATAAAGGAGCGCTTTCAAATATTGTGATGCGGGGTTACCAGCGGGAGAATCTGATGATTACCTTTGATGGCGCTCCCTATTTCGGAGCTGCACCGTTTAGAACAGATTCACCTCCGGTAATAATCAACAATAGTGATATAGGTTCTATTATAGTTAACAAAGGGCCTTACAATCTGGAATACCCTGGTGGGGTTGGTGGTAGCGTTGAGGTTAGGTCACCTGAAAATCCAAGACGTTTCTCGGGTAGAGCCTCTTTATCATATGGTTCATTTGATGCGGTAAAAGGGGTTGCAGCGGTTGGCATTGGTGATCAGCGGGCAGATTTGAGCGCCGGATATCGTGGCAGCAGTTCTGGGGTGCCTGATGCTGGTGGAGGTGTTCCTCTGCTTCGTATGCAATATCCAAATCCAAACAACAACTATCGTGCAGGTGTGGAAGAACAGGATATGTACCGAATGAACAATTTTTGGCTAAGGGGAGGAATTAGTCCTGGAAAAGACAGCCGCCTGGAGATCTCCTACTCCTTCTTAAATGGAAACGCCATAAAATACCCCACTCAGAATTTTGATATCTCTGATGAACAGGTACACCAACTTAACGGACGCCTTACAGTTGATAACATCTCTGCATTAATCAGTCAGATTAGGCTGCAGGGATGGTGGAGCCAGTCAAGGACACTGGTAGATGATTCGCTGAGGGAAAGCTCTGATATTGCGAATGCAGCTCTGCCATACCGTGCCTTTATAACCCGTGGTTATGCAATGTCGAACCGGTTTGAAGCGACAACGTTTGGCGGGAGGGTTTCTTCCAGCCATATTATTGGTTCAGGATGCTTAAAAAACGGGCTTGATTTCTATCAGAGGGACTGGAACGGCACCTACTCCTCACTTTTGAAACAGGGGGCAACACCTTGGCGTTACTACGATAATCAGTCGTTGATACCGGATGTAAGCACAAAAAACCTCGGTATTTTTATGATATACGACGCGAAACTTGCTAAAAGGTTGCGATCAGTTCTTTCAGTTCGTGCTGATTTCAGCACTGTTGGAGCAGATGGACTAACCGCTGACAGAATTCAGTCGCTATACCAGCCATACTATCCTGGACAAGGAATCCCTGGGAGACGGGATTATATGGACTGGAGTGCAAACGCACAGTTTTTCTGGAAGCTGTTGCCCCAGACAGAGCTGTTTCTTAAAGGGGGGCGAGCGGTTCGACTGCCAGATGCAAGCGAGCTTTATATGGGACAGGTGCGTCAGGGTAGCAACCTCGTCAGTAATCCTTTTTTAAGGCAGACAGTTGTGAACCAGCTTGATGCAGGGATAAGGTGGAAAGCAGAAGAAGGGCATACCGCAGAGCTGGCTGCTTTTTACGGGGAGGCAACGGATTTTATCCTACCGGTAAAACGTGATCCTGATGGAACGGGGCCGGTATTGCAGGCGCGCAGCACCACCAATATTGACGCAATCATCTGGGGAATCGAGTTTGACGGATCACTACAGCTAATGACCAAACTCAAGCTTTCGGCAATGGTTTCTTACAGTGAAGGTGAAAACAAGAGTAATCACAGACCTCTTGCGGAGGTGCCTCCCTTGAGGGGGAGACTGGGAATAAAATATGATAATAGCCATTTTTTTGCAGGTGTAAGTGAGATTCTGGTTGCGCGGCAGAACCGCTTTGATCCAACGCTTAACGAAACATCAATGCCAGGTTATGCGATAACCAATCTGAATTTGGGGGGACGCTACAAGGGATTTGTGCTGACAGGCAGCCTGAATAACATCTTCGATTGCCGGTATGTTATGCCTCTTTACTACCAGAGGGATCCTATCAGCATGGCTTCACGGATTCCTGAAAATGGGCGTAACTTCACAATTATGGCAAGTTATAAATTTTAGCGGCAACTCTTTCTAGCGGTGATCTTTTAGTAGCCGTAAAAGCTCTACTGTCTCTCCTTCCAGTTCTTTAAAAGATAAATTAAAATTCTTAATTGTGCCTTTTTCTGCCTGATTTTCAAGCTGTCTGGCAATCATACTCAGGCGTGGTGCACCAATATTTGCGGCAATACCTTTGATAGTGTGGAATTCATGCCGGAGGTCGTTGGTATGTCCGCTGTTTATCGCCTGCCGGATCTTCTCCAACCTGAGGGGGAGATCCTGAGAGGCCATTTCGATTATCTCCTGAAGCAGTTCCCTGTTTTCACCAAGCCTCTCCAATACCTCCTGTTCATCAAAAACTGCAAGCATCTCTGATGACACCGTCTCTACTGGCTCGGCGACTGTGAGGGGAACTGTCTCAACGGTACTGTTATCGAGCCACTTGTTGAGCATCTTTTCGAGATCTCTTGGCTTTACAGGCTTTGAAAGGTAATCATCCATCCCTGCTTTTATACAACGCTCACGGTCTCCACTCATGGCGTTAGCTGTCATGGCAATTATCTTTACAGAGTGGTCAAGAACCGATGATGAGCCGTTCCGTATAATCTCTGTGGCCTCAAAACCATCAAGTTCCGGCATCTGGCAATCCATAAAAACCAGTTCGTAATTTATCCGTGAGAGAGCCTCAATCACTTCTTTTCCGTCACCGACAACATCCGCATTATAGCCAAGTCTCTTCAGCATGGATATGGCAACAGTCTGATTTACAGGGTTATCCTCTGCCAGCAGTATCAGGTTGTTTTTATGTTTTGAGCCTGTTGATACCGGGATGCTTTCCGGTTTAAGGGCTTGCACTCCGGAATCTGTCTTCTGGCTCAGCACAAATGAGAGGCATTCATAAAGTTGTTGTTTGCGTACAGGCTTTGTGAGGCAGGCTGAAAAGAGAGTTCCATCCGTTTTTAGGGATTCTTCCCTGCTTCCAATCGATCTGAGCAGTACAAGAATCAAATTGGCGTAATCTGGATTCTCACGAATAAGATGAGCCAGAGCCGAACCGTCCATTTCGGTCATACTGTAATCAATTAATGCAACCTTGAAGGGATTTCCTGCCTGATGGTATTCCTGGATCATGCCCAAGGCGGTTGATGCATCTCCGGCTGTATCATACTGACAGCCCCATCCCGAAAGCAGCGTTATCAGCAATTGGCGATTGGTGTCATTGTCATCAACAACCAGCAGATTAAGATCTTTAAGCTCTGCTGAAAGTGGCTCGGGCTTTTCTTTTTGTTCAACAGCCTTAAAAGATGCCGTAAAACTGAAGCAGGAACCTTTTCCTTCCTGACTGCTTACGCTGATTGTACCCCCCATCATTTCAACCAACTGCCTGCAGATAGCTAAGCCTAGTCCAGTGCCGCCATATTTACGGGTTGTGGAGCTGTCAACCTGTGTAAATGGGTCAAATATAGCCTCAAGGCGATTTGCCGGAATTCCTATCCCTGTATCTTCAATAGAAAAAAGGACTTTAACCAGAGTGTCGGTTGCAGAATTCAGTTCTGCCCTGATTACTATCTCGCCGTGGCTTGTGAACTTGATCGCATTTCCGGCAAGGTTAAGGAGAACCTGGCGTAAACGCCCTGGATCCCCGCCCAGTTCGCTGGGGATGTCAGAAGCAACGATACAGATAAGCTCAAGTCCTTTGTCAAAGCATCTTTGAGCCAGCATTTCGGCTGTATCTTCCATGGTAGCTCTCAGTTCAAAGGACATTTCCTCCAGTTCAAGCCTGCCTGCTTCTATCTTTGAAAAATCAAGGATGTCGTTAATAATCTCAAGCAGGTTTTCCCCGCTGTTACGTACAATCTGTGCATATCTGCGCTGCTCGTCAGTCAACTTTGTGTCCAGTAGCAGGCCGGTCATTCCTATGACGCCATTCATCGGTGTCCGGATCTCGTGGCTCATCGTGGCAAGGAATGAACTTTTAGTTTTTGTGGCCTCTTCTGCTATGCTTAAAGCCATTCCAAGCTGAACGTTTTTCTGTTCCATGGTTACCGAAAAATCGATCAGTTTCTGTTCCCTCTTTGAAACTGCCTCTAGCAGCTCATTAAAGGAATCAGCCAAAATATTCAATTCGTCATTGCCGTTAAGAGCGACTTTGGCGGACGAGGTTGAACTGTTCTGCAGCTGTTGCACCTGGTTTACAAGGGCGCTTATTCTTCTGGTAATGGTCTGACCCAAAAACCATGCAACAGCAATCCCAACCAGTACAGCTATGCCCATGCCCCAGAGATAGGCCGTTCTGAAACGGTCTATTTGGGTATAAGCCTCTTCAATTGGGTAATTTGCAGCCAGAATCCAACTGGTTGATTTCAGGTGTTTGAAGGTGGCGAGAAAAGGCCTGCCCCTGCTGTTTACAGTCTCTCCAGTCCCTTCAAATCCTTCAATGGCACGATCAAAAAGCAGGTTAGCCCCTATTGGGACGTCCTGCTTCATAATCCTGCTCTTGTCAGGGTGGAGCAGCATGGTGCGATCTTTGCCATACATGTAGAGATAACCGGATTTGCCTATCTTTATCTTGGTTATATCTTTGAATATTGTGTTTTCGGCATACAGATCGATGGCGCCAACCAATATTGCGACAAGCTTACCCTGTTTGTTAAATATTGGTGCTGTCATGGCAATAACAGGGTTGCCGTTTAGAGTTGAAATATGGGGTGCTGCTATGTATGGCCGGTTGTATCGGACTGTTTCTTTGTAGTAAGGGCGATAAGCGTAGGAGTTGCCGGTAAGTGTGGAATTGTCTGGATTGGAGGCCAGCATGGTTCCTTTTGCGTTATATAAAAAGATTCCGTGATCAAATATTGAACGGATGCCGGTACGATTATCAAGCCAGGCCTTGATCTTTTTCTGATTTGAGATCTCATTTATCGGAGTTACTTTTGAAACAGCGATTAAGGCGTTGTGGGTTGACAGAATCTTGTCGTCAAGGCTTCCTGCCAGGGATGAGACCATTGAAAACTGTTCACGGTATATCATCTCCTTGGTTTGATACTTAAACCAGGAGTATGTCCCCCACGCTATCCCTGCAAGAAGAAGCGTGATAAATATGCTAAAGTAGAGGATCAGCTTTTGTCTGAAACTGCCAGATATCATAGTTTTACCATTTAGATACTCTCTGCTTCCAGGCCTATCTTATCGGTCTGTTCAATCTGTACCTGCCAGGGTATTTCGAGCCAGCATCCTCTGAATTTATAACCTCCAGTTTCTAGCCACCAGCAAGAGGGGTTTCATTATTTCCACGAGGTTTACTCAGATGTTTTTAAATAGGCAGTGGACATTTTAATTCTCCACTATCTTGATTAATCTGGAACGGACTATAAATGAGACCGTTTTAAACTGTATGTTTTGCCTTACATTTATTCATATTTTTTATTAATGGCAAGATTAAAGAGAAAAATAGATTCAACGGCTTTACATCTGCCCATTTGAACCGTATTATCGGGGAAAATCAGTTGATATTGGAGGATAAAAGTATGGCGGCTCGGATTATTGATGGCAAGGCAATTGCTGCAAAGGTAAGGGAAAAGATTAAGAGTACAGTAGCTCTGCTTAAGGCAAAGGGCTTCACGCCTGGATTGGCAGTAGTGCTAGTAGGAGATGATCCGGCCAGTCGTGTTTACGTTGGAATGAAAAAGAAGATCTGCGTTGAACTGGGGATGTATTCTGCTGACCATGAATTGCCGGAATCCACTTCTGAGGCAGAACTGCTGGCTCTGATTGGACAACTGAACGCAGATGAGCGGGTTCATGGGATACTGGTTCAGCTCCCGTTACCGGCTCATATTGATACTGATAAGGTGCTGGAGGCGATTTCTCCAATGAAGGATGCTGATGGTTTTCATCCATATAATGTGGGGCGGCTGGCTATAGGCAAGCCGATTCTGCAACCTTGCACCCCATATGGCGTAATGGTGATGCTGGATGAAATAGGCTATGATCTGAATGGCAAAGAGGTTGTAGTGGTTGGTCGTTCAAATATTGTTGGTAAGCCTGTTGCCCTTATGTGTCTCTCCCGTCATGCAACCGTTACTATCTGTCACTCACGTACAAAGGATCTTGCAGATGTTGTACGCAGGGCAGATGTTGTTATTGCCGCTGTTGGTAAACCTGAAATGGTAAAAGGAGACTGGATAAAGCCTGGAGCGGTTGTAATTGATGTGGGAATAAACCGCGTAGGAGAGAAAAAGCTGGTTGGCGATGTCGAATATGCAGCCGCTGCAGAGCGTGCCATCGCCATTACCCCTGTTCCTGGCGGCGTTGGTCCTATGACCATTGCGATGCTGCTTCAAAATACACTGGAATCTGCGCAGCGGACAATCGGAGGCAAATGATGAAGGTACGTAAAGCGATATTTCCTGTAGCAGGTCTTGGAACCCGTTTTCTTCCGGCAACCAAGTCCTCTCCTAAAGAGATGCTGCCGTTGATTGACAAGCCTCTGGTTCAGTATGTTGTGGAAGAGGCTGTGGCAGCAGGGATCGAGCAGATCATCTTTGTGACAGGTAGAACCAAACGTTCCATAGAGGATCATTTTGACAGTTCTCCCGAGCTGGAAAGCCACCTTGAAGAAAAGGGTAAGGACAAGACCTTGCAGGCGGTTCGTGATATCGCCGATATGGTCGATATCTTCTATGTCCGGCAGAAAAAGGCACTTGGGCTCGGGCATGCGATCCTCTGTGCCAGAGATTTTATAGGCAACGAGCCTTTTGCCGTGCTGCTTGGCGATGACATTATTGATGGTTCTGTTCCTTGTCTCAGGCAGTTGCTGGATCTTTACGAGCATTACAGGGGAAGCGTGCTTGCGCTTGAGCAGGTGCCGATGGAGCAGATCTCTTCATATGGCTGTGTTGCTGTCAACAGGATTACAGATAGGATTATGGAAATAACCGATATGGTTGAGAAGCCCAAAAGAGAAGAGGCTCCTTCGGACATGGCAATTATAGGGCGATACGTGCTTACTCCTGCCATCTTCCAGATTCTGGAGAAACAGGAACCTGGCAGGGGTGGGGAGATCCAGTTGACAGACGCCATAAAGAGGCTTTCAGCTGATGAGGCTGTGTATGGCTGCCTGTTTGAAGGGGTGCGTCATGACTGTGGTGATAAGCTGGGTTTTTTGAAGGCAACGGTGGATCTGGCTCTGAAGCGCGATGAGTTCAAGCAGGAATTTGGCGATTATCTGCGGGAAAAGATGTGCTGTTTATAAAAAAGTATATGAACTGTAATGCGCGTTATTCAATAAGAAGTGTTTTGATCAGATTTTCTATATATTTACCATGAGAAGGTGAAAAGCCAAGGAGTTGCCTAACGACAACTCCTTTTTTGTTAAGCACAAATATCACAGGCAGAGCGCGTACGCCGTAATCGTCCTGCAATTTGCGGGGTGCCATTATGATGGTGTAGCTTAGCCCCTTTTCAGCGATAAAAGACTTGATTTGTCGCTCTCCGCCTTCATCAACATTCATACCTATTATCTGCAACCCCTGTTTGGCATATTTACGATGGAGCTCATTCATAAACGGCAGTGACTCCCTGCATGGCGGACACCATGTAGCCCAGAAATCAATCAGAACTACTGAACCTTTAAGTCCGGTAGTTGAGACAGGCTCTCCATTAATAGAAAACAGCTTGAAGGCAGGAGCAGGTTGGTTAAGTACTGTAGCAGCTTCCGATTTGGCGGGGATTGCAAAAAAAAGCAGGGCTGTGAGTAATAGAGTCACAGTCCTGCTGAAGATTCCAGAGAGCTTTGGCACCTAGAGAGCCTTTGCTATAAGGGCATCCAATTGTGACTTGGGAACAGCTCCTACTACCTGATCAACCACTTTACCGCCCTTGAATAGGATAAGAGTGGGGATTCCACGAACACCATACCTGCCAGGTGTAGCGGGGTTGTCGTCTACGTTAACCTTGCCTACCTTTACCTTGCCGGCATAGTCTGCAGCGATAGAGTCAACCAGTGGCCCAATGGCCTTGCATGGGGCGCACCAGGTTGCCCAGAAATCAACGAGTACAGGCAGGTCTGATTGTAGAACATCACGGTCAAAAGTTGCATCGGTCAGGGTGAGAACAGCATCGCTGGCCATTATAGCCTCCTTGTGTTTGGGGATACATTAAACTTTTTGAATAATACCTCTGGCAGGAAAAAATGCAAGCAGAGAATTGGCTCTAAAAATGAAAAAAGCGATAACTCTTATCTAAACTCAAGAATACATTCCTGAAAAATTACAATCAGGATTTAGATTGACTCTTAAATTCTGTTAACGTATTTTGCTCGTTACAACCTGCTTATCAAGAGTGGTGGAGGGACAAGGCCCGACGAAACCACAGCAACCGGTTCCTTTTAATTGGGGCGTCAGGTGCTAAATCCTGCCGAAAGGCGAAGATGAGCGAGGCGCTTATGAGAAATCCAAAAGCCCCTGCTCATTATGAACAGGGGCTTTTCATGTCTGTAGGAATTGTGCAAGAGCAGACAATAACATTCAATTCGGGAATAAGGCTTGACAGCGGAAGGATACTTGCGCCTGTAACCCTTGTCTATGAAACTTACGGCAAGCTGAATGCTGATAAATCCAACGCCATAATGGTGGAGCATGCCTGGACGGGTGATGCCCACCTTGCTGGAAAGAGGCGAGAGGAGGAGAGTAAGCCAGGTTGGTGGGATGCCATTGTCGGTTCTGGCCGTCTGCTTGATACCGATCGTTATTTTGTGATCTGTTCCAATGTAATTGGTTCCTGCTATGGTTCAACCGGTCCTGCCTCTGTAAATCCCAAAACTGGCAAGCGATATAACCTCACATTCCCTGTAATAACAGTCAGGGATATGGTTCGGGCTCAGGCTCTCCTCCTCGACAGTCTTGGAATCACCAGACTTCTTTCTGTAATGGGTGGGAGCATGGGTGGAATGCAGGCTCTGGAATGGGCTACACAGTATCCTGAACGGGTTGCCTCCGTAATTGCCCTTGCCACAACCCCGCGGCCTTCTCCACAGGCTATTTCCCTCAATGCTGTTGCCCGTTGGGCTATCTACAACGATCCAACCTGGAAAAAGGGGGAGTATAAGCATAATCCTAAAGATGGCCTTGCTCTGGCTCGTGGTATCGGTCACATAACCTTCCTGTCTGATGAATCGATGTGGCAGAAGTTTGACCGTCGTTTCTCGGCCAGGGACGGTCTCTTTGACTTCTTCGGGCAGTTTGAGGTTGAGCGATACCTGAATTACAACGGATATAACTTTGTGGATCGCTTTGATGCAAACTCCTTTCTTTATCTGGCCAAATCCCTTGACCTCTATGATGTTTCAATGGGTTTTGAATCAATGGCGGATGCCTTCACCAATGTTAAAGCCCCGATTCAGTTTTTTGCCTTCAGCTCAGACTGGCTTTATCCTCCCTATCAAACTGAAGATATGGTTAACTGCTTGAAAACACTTGGCAAGGATGTAGAATATCACCTGATTCAGTCCGCATATGGCCATGATGCCTTTCTCCTTGAACATGAGGCCTTCAGCCCGATGGTTCGAAATTTGCTGGAACGGGCACAGAACTGACGGATGATGTCACCTGAAGGGGTTGATCCCAAACTTTGGAGAAGGCTGAGAAACGGAGCAGGGAGGGCAATAGGTGATTTCTCTCTTGTTAGCGATGGTGACCGGATCTGTGTGGGGGTGTCTGGAGGCAAGGATTCACTGATTATGTTGCTCCTGCTTGCTGAACTTCAAAGGCGAGCGCCTGTCCGTTATGAACTCATTCCTGTGGCTATTGATAACGGACTTGCCGGATTTGATGCTTGTATAATCCGCCGTTTTGTCGAAAAGCTGGGGCTTGAACTGATTGTTGAAGAGACGGGGCATGCAGAGTTGATAAACAGCAAGCTGCGCCACGGCTCATCCTACTGTTCCTTCTGTGCCAGACTGAAACGGGGCGCATTGTATGGGGTAGCCCGTCGTCTGGGCTGTAATCTGCTTGCATTGGGTCACCACCGTGATGACTTCATCGAGACACTGCTGATGAACCAGTTCTTTGTCGGCACCATTAAGGCTATGGCTGCAAAAACAGTCTGTGACGATGGAGACATAACTGTAATCCGTCCACTTGTCTATCTGTCTGAAAAGGATATAATCAGCGTGGCGGAACAGGCTGGAGTAACCACTTTTGCAACAAAATGTCCAATTGCCGATAAGGAACAGAGCCGGTTCAGGATTAAGCAGCTTCTAAGCGATTTAGAACGTGAGATTCCGCAGATCAGGAACAGTCTTCTTGCATCGCTTCGGAATGTCCAGCCGCGACATCTACTGGATCCTAATACAATCAGGAAAAGTGAGATATGAGAATAGGGCATGGCTACGATGTCCACCGCCTGGTGGAAGATAGAAAGCTTATCATTGGAGGGGTTGTAATCCCTTGGGAAAAGGGATTACTTGGGCATTCAGATGCTGATGTACTGCTGCATGCGATTGCCGATGCCCTTCTTGGTGCTCTTGCCATGGGTGATATAGGAAAGCATTTTCCTGATACGGATCCTGCCTTCAAGGGGGCAGATTCTATGAAGCTTCTGGCGCATGTAGTAGGCCTTGTCAGAGAAAAGGGTTATCAGGTCGGCAATCTGGATGCTACCATCATAGCCCAAAGACCAAAAATGGCACCGCATATCAAGACTATGCGTGAAAACATAGCCGGGGTCTGTTCTGTTGAAATTGACAGGATAAATGTAAAAGCGACAACTGAGGAAGGACTTGGTTTCACCGGTAGGCAGGAAGGAATCTCTGCCCATGCTGTGGTATTGTTAAGCAGGATATAAAAACAGGTTGACTTAAACAAGAGTCTTTTGTTATAAAGTCTTTCCTCCTATCGCGGGGTGGAGCAGTCTGGTAGCTCGTCGGGCTCATAACCCGAAGGTCACAGGTTCAAATCCTGTCCCCGCAACCAAAAAAAATCAAAGGGGCTTGCCAAACGGCAAGTCCCTTTTTTGTTACCCATTGTGCACTGAAGTTTTATGTTACTCTCAGTGTCCGCCGCCCTTTAAATCCAAATTCTTCAGTCAATCCTTTTTTACAGAGTAGTTTCCTTGATAGTATTGGGACTTTGTTGTAATTTCACAGCTTGTTTCATTATTGATATTAATCTTCCGGTCGTTAGGGAACCAAGCATGTCCGTAAAAGAAGCCACTGCCCGCATCAAAATCAACAAGCTGCTTGAGGAAGCCGGGTGGCGTTTCTTTGCCGATGGCCCTCTATCTGCCAATATCCAGCTTGAACCCAGCATCACCATCAAGACGCAAGACCTTGATGCCCTGGGTGAAAACTTTGAAAAGTCTTCAAAGGGCTTTATCGACTTTCTGCTGCTCAATGAGAAAGGCTTTCCCTTCATCGTCCTTGAAGCAAAGTCAGAAGATAAAAGCCCGCTGGTGGGCAAGGAACAGGCTCGCAAGTACGCACGTTCCCAAAACTGTCGTTTCGTCATCCTCTCCAATGGCAACCTGCATTACTTCTGGGATCTGGAGCGTGGCAACCCCTACGTCATTACCACCTTCCCAACACCCACATCAGTCAGCGGCTACCAGAAGACAGTTCCTGATCCAAAGCGACTTGTTGAGGAGCTGGTTGACGATGACTACATCGTGCTTACACAGCGACCCGGCTATGCTGCTGAGGTCGCCTGGAAGAATGAAGCGGAACGGCCCGGCTTCATCGAAGCCAACAGCCTGCGTTTTCTCCGCCCCTACCAGAAAAAAGCCATATACGCCCTGCAATGTGCGGTTAAGGATGGCAAAGACCGCTTTCTTTTTGAGATGGCCACCGGAACAGGCAAGACCCTTACCTCTGCCGCAATCATAAAGCTCTTTCTGCGTACCGCCAATGCCCGCCGCGTGCTGTTTCTTGTGGATCGTCTGGAACTGGAAGACCAGGCCAAGAAGGCGTTCAGCAAGGTGCTTGCCAATGATTACCAGACCGTTATTTACAAAGAAAACAGGGATGACTGGCGCAGGGCAGAGATTGTTGTTACCACCGTACAGTCGCTGCTCTTCAACAACAAATACCAGCAGCTCTTTTCACCGACCGACTTTGACTTTGTCATATCCGACGAAGCCCATCGCTCCATTGGCGGCAATGCCCGTGCTGTGTTTGATTACTTTATCGGCTACAAGCTGGGCCTGACTGCCACCCCGCGTGACTACCTGAAAAAGTTTGAGAAGGGCAAGCCTACCACCAAAGACCCACGGGAGTTTGAACGGCGTTTGCTGCTTGATACCTACCGCACCTTTGGCTGTGATGATGGCCAGCCAACCTATCGCTACTCGTTGCTTGATGGCGTAAAGGATGGCTTTCTGATCAATCCGACGGTGGTGGATGCCCGCAGCGAGATAACCACCCAGCTTCTCTCGGATGATGGCTTTGTTGTCGAATTTAAGGACGACCAGGGCGAGGATCAGAAAGAGACCTTCAAACAACGTGAATTTGAGAAGCGTTTCTTTGCCGATGCAACCAACCAGCTCTTTTGCAAAACCTTTTTGGAACATGCCCTGCGCGACCCGATTAGTAACGAGATCGGTAAATCCATCATCTTTGCTGTCAGCCAGAACCATGCAGGCAAGATTGCGCAGATCCTGAATCTGATGGCCGACAAGATGTTTCCGGGCAAATATCAGTCAGACTTTGCTGTGCAGGTTACCTCACAGATCAGCGATGCCCAGCAGTTCACCATCAACTTTACCAACAACAACCTGCTCGGCTCTGCCAACTTCCTGCCCAGCTACAAAACCAGCAAGGCCCGCGTCTGCGTTACGGTCGGTATGATGACCACCGGTTATGATTGTCCTGATCTGCTGAACCTGGGCCTGTTTCGTCCAATCTTCTCGCCTACTGACTTTATCCAGATCAAGGGGCGAGGTACGCGCAAGCATAACTTCCTTGAACAGCTTTTTGATGATGGCCATAAGGAACTTGTCAAACAGCCGAGCAAAACCTCCTACAAGCTGTTCGACTTCTTTGCCAACTGCGAATATTTTGAGGAAGAGTACAACTACGATGAAATCCTGGAACTGCCGAAACCAAAAGGCAAAGTGAAAGGTGATGACGGAGGCGATGACACCGGCACAGAGGTTTCAACCTACGAGCACCTTGGCGCTGACATAATCTCCACCATTAAGGAAGAGGCGGTCGGCTATGAGGGAATGAAGATCGACCGGATGTTCTACGAGAAGTTTGAGGACACGATCCGGGAGAATGCAACCATCGTGGAGGCTGTCGAGGCTGGACAGTGGGATAAGGTTATTGATTACGTCAACCGTGAAGTGTTCGACAAGCCTAATGAATATTATACGCTCGACAAGCTGCGGAAAGCTGCTGCTGTAGATCGTCGTCTTGGTCTGCGTGAGATACTGGAAAAGATATTCGGCCTGATCCCCCGCTTTAAATCCAAGGATGAGCTGCTGGAAGAAGAGTTTTCCAAGTTTGTTGCAGACTTTAAGCCGCAGGAGGCTGAATCTATCCCGGCCATAAAGAACTTCTTCAAGGCATACGTCACCAGCGACCAGATTCGCCACATTATAGAGTTTGAAGAGTACACCGACCTTGCCACCAATTCGATCTTCTCGATGCGTGATTTAAAGGCCGTGCCAATGCAGTACAGGAAGCTGATACCTGACTACATTAAGGATTATGTGCCGTTGAACCAGTTTGCAGCGTAAAGCACCACCCCCCGACCCCCTCCTTAACTACAGGAGGGGGAGCTGAAGGCGAGGGGCTTAAAAGCCCCCTCCTTCCTTTCAAGGAGGGGGTTGGGGGGTGGTAAAGGGTGGTTGCCTTTCATCAACCTTAAGGATCGCATTAAATGCTCTATAATCGGCCTGTATTAAAATCCCGTCGTAAAGAGCTGCGAAACGGTGCCACTCCAGCAGAAATAAAGCTCTGGAGCATGTTGCAGCATAGCAATCTTGGCGGATACAAATTTCGGCGGCAACACAGCGTTGGCTCATACATTCTTGATTTTTACTGTCCTTCTGAAAGGCTGGCCATTGAACTTGACGGTGATTCTCATTTTACTGACGATGCAATGGAGTACGATCAAATACGCACAGACTATCTGAATGCCCTGAATATCAAGGTACTTCGCTTTTTGAACACCGATGTTTACGATAATCTGAATGCTGTCTGTGAAAGAATACTGGAGGAGATTAACGTCAAAGGCACCACCCCCCAGCCTCCTCCTTAACTACAGGAGGGGGAGCTAAAGGCTAAAAGCCCCTGTTTTTTCTCCCCCTCCTTTCTTTTCAAGGAGGGGGTCGGGGGGGTGGTAAAGGGGTTGGAGGTGGTAGCCTTTCATCAATCTTAAAAACGCCTTCTAAAGGAACCTATTAAATGCTTGATACAGATACCAAACGCCGCATAGATACCGCCCGCGACATCCTTGTTGGTAAAGTGCCAGACCCCAAATCACAGGTTGAACAGATCACCATCGCCCTGATTTACAAATTCATGGATGACATGGACGCCGATGCCGAGGAGTTGGGCGGCAAGCGCAAGTTCTTTACCGGTGAGTTTGCCCGTTATGGCTGGGCCAAGCTGATGAGCGCCGGGATAGGCGGCCATGAGCTGATTGGCCTGTATGGTGAAGGTATCAGCACCATGCCGCAGAACCCCGGCATTCCTGCGTTGTTCCGTGACATCTTCAAGAATGCCTATCTACCGTACCGTGACCCGGAAACCCTCAAGAGCTTCCTCAAGATAATTGATGAGTTCAGCTATGACCATTCCGAGAGGCTGGGTGATGCCTTTGAGTATCTGCTTTCTGTGCTTGGTTCTCAGGGGGATGCAGGGCAGTTCCGTACACCACGCCACATTATAGATTTTATGGTTGAGGTGATGGCCCCCAAAAAGGGTGAGGCAATCCTTGACCCTGCCTGTGGTACGGCTGGTTTTCTTATCTCTGCCTGGAAGCATATCCTCCGCACCAATAGCGATGCCAAAGGGCACAGCACACTTACCCCTGATGAAAAGGGACGGCTTGCCACTAACTTCAAGGGCTATGACATCTCGCCAGATATGGTTCGGCTGTCTCTGGTAAACCTGTATCTGCACGGCTTTACTGATCCGCATATCTATGAATACGACACCCTTACCTCTGAAGATCGCTGGAACGAGTTTGCCGATGTGATCCTTGCCAATCCACCCTTTATGTCTCCAAAAGGTGGCATCAAGCCGCACAAGCGTTTCTCCATTCAAGCCAAGCGTAGTGAAGTGCTGTTTGTGGATTACATGGCTGAACACCTGACCCCCACTGGCCGCGCAGGCATCATTGTCCCCGAAGGCATCATCTTCCAGAGCCAGACCGCCTATAAAGATTTGCGCAAGATGCTGGTGGAAAACTCGCTGGTTGCAGTTATCTCGCTGCCTGCTGGCGTGTTTCAGCCCTATTCCGGGGTGAAGACGTCGATTCTGATCCTTGATAAATCACTGGCAAAGCAGACCGATACCATAGCCTTCTTCAAGGTTGAGAATGACGGGTTTGGGCTTGGGGCTCAGCGGCGGGCAACTGATGGAGAGCAGCTTACGCAGGTGCAGGCAGAGCTGGCCGAGTATCTGCGGGCGGTTCGGAGTGGGCAGGCGGCTGATGATCTTCAATTGTCGCTTGGGCTGGTTGTGGCCAAGGAGAAGATTGCGGTCAATGGGGATTATAATCTGAGTGGGGAGCGGTATCGGGAGGGCGGCGTTTCACTGTCGAAGTTTCAGCATGTGCTCCTCGGTGAAATATGTGAAGTAAAAGGTGGAAAGCGTCTTCCGCAAGGGGAACCATACGCTTCAGAAAAAACACTTCACCCATATTTAAGAGTTACTGACTTTGGTAATGCAACAGTTAATACAAGCAACTTAAAATATATTACTGAAGAAATTCACAATGAAATCAGGCGATATACAATCTCTTCTGCCGATGTTTACATAACGATTGCTGGAACCATAGGTTTAATGGGCACAATCCCAGATTTTCTCGAAGGTGCAAACCTTACTGAAAATGCTGCAAAACTCATCATTGACTCCAAGCGGATAGACAATCGTTTTTTAGCACTTATCGGAAATGCTGCCTTCGTTCAGGAACAGATTGCTTCGCTTACTCATGCAGTTGGAGTTCCTAAGCTTTCTCTTGAACGGATAAAAACTATTCAAATCCCCCTGCCGCTGCTGGATGTGCAGAAAGAGATTGTGGCGGAGATTGAGGGCTACCAGAGAGTCATCAATGGTGCACGCGCTGTCCTTGATAACTACCGCCCACATATACCTATTGATCCTGAGTGGCCGATTTTTGAGTTGAGTGAAGTAACTACAAAAATAACTGACGGTGCCCATTTCACACCGACCTATGTCGAAGCAGGTGTTCCGTTTCTACGCGTTACCGACATTACAGAGAGTAATACTTCTAAAAAATTCATTCCGCAGGAAGAACATAATGAATTGATAAAACGCTGCCGCCCAGAAAAAGGAGATGTGCTTTATTCAAAAAACGGCACTATTGGCATTGCGAAGCTTGTTGATTGGGACTGGGAGTTCAGCATATTCGTAAGCCTCTGCCTGATTAAGCCGAAGAAGGAGTTGCTAGACCCTCACTATTTGAAGTGTTTCCTTAACTCAGATACAGCCTACGCTCAGGCTACTGCTCGTTCAAAATCTGGTACGGTAACGAACCTTCATCTAGTCGATATTAAAACTATCAAGATTCCCCTCCCACCCCTTGCCACCCAACAAGCCATCGTCGCCGAGATCGAAGCCGAACAGGCACTGGTCAACGCTAACCGTGAACTGATAGAACGCTTTGAAAAGAAGATTCAGGCCACCCTGGCGCGGGTGTGGGGGGAAGAAACAGGCTCCCCATGATTGTTCGTGTCTTTCGTGCTTTTCGTGGTATACGCTTTTTGAAATACTGTTGCCGTATTCAGGAGGTTATATGGCTAAAATAGAAGGCTTTCGTATCAAAAATTATCGCGCACTCAAGGATGTAACCCTCGGAAAGCTCTGGAACCTGCAAAAAGCTGAGCCGCTTACCCCAATGACCGCCGTTATAGGTAAGAACGGAGTGGGTAAGAGCACCCTGTTTGATGCCTTTGGCTTTCTGGCAGACTGCCTGAAGAACGGTGTGGAAGAAGCCTGCGATGCACGGGGACGGGGAGGGTTTCAGGAAATCCGCTCCAGGGGTGAATCCGGCCCAGTTGAGTTTGAGATTTATTATAAGGAGGAGGGTAACGCCCGACCCTTTACTTATGAACTCACCATTGACCTTGATGTAACAAGCAGACCGTACGTGCAAAAAGAGCGGCTGAGACAACGCCGTATTGGTCAGAAACATGGTTGGCCTTTTTCCTTCCTGGTATTGAACGAGGGTAAAGGGGTAGTCTGGAAGGGGGAGGTAATTGGTCGTCAGATTGATGAACACAAGGGCGATTTTGACCTGTTTGGTTTCATAGAGTCATTGCAGGCTGGTGAATACCTTGAGGAAAGCAAAGAGACTGAGGTGGTGGAGCTTGAGGATAAGCGCAAGTTAGGAATTGCTACACTCGGTTCGTTAAAGCAGCATCCCCGTGTAGCAGCCTTTAGAAAATTTGTAGAAGGATGGTACCTCAGTTATTTCACACCGGATGCAGCACGCAGCCTGCCATTAGCAGGCCCTCAAAAGCATCTGAATATCCATGGCGACAATCTTGGCAATGTTGTTCAGTTTATGGAGCGTGAACACCCTAAAAAATTCCAATCTATTCTGGACAGCATTGCAGAGAAGATTCCTGGGGTTGATACGATTGATACAGAGAAAACAAAAGATGGCCGTATTCTGCTCAGATTTAACGACAAAAGTTTTCATGACCCATTCTATGCACATGAGATGTCAGACGGCACGTTGAAAGTCTTTGCCTACCTTCTGTTACTTGAAGATCCATCACCGCCACCTTTTATCTGTATTGAAGAGCCGGAAAACGGTCTTTACCACAAGCTTCTTGAGACCTTGGCCATGGAGTTTCGTAACCATGCGACTTCCCGGAAAGGCGGTTCTCAGGTTTTTGTGACAACCCATCATCCCTATTTTGTTGATTCACTGGAACCCAATGAAGTTTGGATATTAGAAAAAGGAAGTGATGGTTTCTCAGCAATCAAGCGCGTTAGCGACGATGAACTCGTTAAAAACATGGTTTCAGAGGGACTTCCCCTTGGTGGCCTATGGTACAGCGATTATCTGGATGCGAGGTAACAGGATGCATTTTGAGATACTCGTTGAAGACCAATCAGGCAAAAAAATGCTGGATCTTTTGGTTCCCAAGATTATCGGAACAGAACATACCTTTTGCGTACACTTCTACAAAGGAATAGGCCACATACCGAAAAGTTTGCGCGGCAAGACAGACCCAAAGAAAAGGATTCTACTTGATCGATTACCGCGACTGCTTGCAGGTTATGGCAAAACCTTTTCCAGCTGGCCCGCCAACTGCCAAGGCGCAGTCATTGTTGTTTGTGACCTTGATGACAAATGTCTAAAGTCTTTCAGGCAAGAGTTGCTTACTATCCTGAGTACCTGTAATCCACCGCCTGAAACACGTTTCTGTATTGCAATTGAAGAAGGTGAGGCATGGTTTCTCGGAGATATACCTGCAATAAAGGCTGCGTATCCAAAAGGAAAAGACACGGTTTTCAGTGCGTATGATAATGACTCTATTTGCGGCACATGGGAAACCCTGGCCGATGCAATTTATTCCGGAGGCTCAAAAGCACTTAAATCACAGGGTTGGCAATGCATAGGGATTGAAAAATCCAAGTGGGCAGAGTCTATTACTCCATATATGAATGTAGAGCAGAACAGTTCTCCCAGTTTTTCTTATTTTAGGACAAAGCTGCGGACGCTGGCAGACCATTCATCATAAGTGTCAAAATTTATACCAACAAAAGGAGAACATCATCATGGCAATGACTGTCGAAATTAAAAACAACAAACTCTGCATCGAAATTGACCTGGAGAAACCGACACCATCTGCATCCGGCAAAACCCTGGTGGTTGCCAGTACGCGAGGGAATGCTGTTACCACTGCTGAAGTGGACGGAAAACCGATTACTATCGGGCTGAATGCGTATATCAAACCGTAATGCCTCAAGTTATGCAATATCAATGTATAGTGGTAGCATGGCGTGGCACACCATATATAGAGCATGGTAAGCGCTGTGCCATAAAGCACATGGCAAACTGTACATCAAACTTCAGATTTCGTTTAATGGCAAAGGGGTTATTATCTCTTTCAAGGAGAAGTGATGAAAGACATGAATCAGTGCCCAATCTGTGGAGGCTCAAATTTTGAGCGTCGGGAAGTTACAGAAACTTTTGAATACAAGGGGCAATCACTTGAGTATCCCAATTATGTTGTCTATGCCTGCGGCTCCTGCGGTGAGGAGATCGTAGACAGCAAGTGCCTGAAAGAATCTGACAGAAAAATACGTGATTTTTATCGTCAGGTTGACGGCCTTTTGACGTTGTAAACGTGACCGGTAATGAGTCGCCCTTTAACTTGATGGTTGAATATGGCGGGGTGTTTTTATTTGTTGATGAGGCACCAGCTCCCAATGATATTGTTCGGATTGCAGAAATCAACTGTGCAACCATCCTGTTTCCATTTGTCAGGGAGGCAATTGCCGAAATAACCAGAAGGGCGGGTATAGGCCAGATGTTGCTCCAGCCAATGAATTTTGTGGAGCTTTACAACACTAACCATCCTGATGAGGAAAATGGTCTGTCAACTGAGTGATCATCAACGTTGAGTGGCAGTTGAAAATCGGTTTTTATTGTCACTATTTTGTCACGTTGATAAAAGGGAAATGACACAATTCAGTATAAACAA